>CAZFLD010000031.1:9981-33527 GCA_964519835.1 uncultured Spirochaetales bacterium | reverse complement strand
GCCGGGATTATGAGCCGATCCGTTGGACTTCCTCCCGTGCAATCCGTGACCACATGTCGAACCGCTCCGGGCGATTTTCGCAGGTGTGGGTGTCCTTGAGAATCATCTCCAACACACAGTTGTGCCGTTTGGCCACCTCCAAGGTGGCCCGCAGGTAGCCCCGAACCTCGTCGGCGTCAAAGCCGCCCACGAGGTGCATCGGCTTGGGTTTCCAGCTAAAGATGTAGTGTGGGCCCAGACCCTCCGCGGCCACGTCTACGTCGGCCCAGGGTGAAATGGACGGACGTCTAAGGCCCGGTATGGAAAACACATACTCGAGCCGGTCAGTGAGCGGCTCACAACACCCGTAGCCGTTTAACGCAAACGGCTCCAAGAGCTCCCTCTCGTACCGCAACGCGAACTCCTCATGCTGCGCCGGACCAACCTGGGCAAGCTCTTGGCTCTCCGCGCTGGACCACATGTCCTGGGGACGTACTCTTTTTGGATCAAAGCCTTCGCTTGGAAGCTCGTCGGTGTAGCCCACGCCGCCGGTGCTATGGTACGTGCCATCGTTGTTTAGCGAGAGAAGATTAAGATCTTGGTACTGCTTCAAGACAGACTTATGGGCATCCACGAAGAATCGCATCGTCCGGTGCAAGAGCTCCGGTTCTTGAAACATGTCGACCATCATCTCTTCGAGGCCGCGAATGTCGGTGTATTGCTTCATGAGGTGATAAGAGATGTGCGCCACACCGACCTGCCGGACGTTGAGAATGCCGTCAAACAGCTCGTTGGCTAAAGCGAGGCTCTCCTCGGTGACCGTATGGTTCACCGAAATCTTTGGCACCCGCATTTTCTCCAGATCGTCTACTGATTTGAGAACAGGTTCAAAGGCCCAGGCGCCACGCTCCGTTGTTGAATGGCGGTGCCGAGGCTCGAGGCCCCAGCCGGTTGATTCGATAACCGTCGGGACAACCCAATCACCCTCGATGACCGTGTCGTCTGCAAAGTGCTCGTGGTGGTAGATTCGCCGTCGTAGCGCGGCTTCGACTCTCCTACCAAGATCCGATTCACACTGCAGCCGGCTCTCCGGCATAAGCTCCGTCCAGCCTCCCTCGGGGAAAATCAGTATCATCGGACGGTCGGGCCGAAGGCTGTTGTGGAGCTTCCAGAGCCGCCTCCGCTCCTCTTGAATAGGCAGGGCGGCAATCTCCGCGATCCGCTTTGCGAGTTCGCTCAGTAACGACTTTTCTTTGTCGCGTACCGTCGCAGGCTGTGTCGCTGCGCTCTCTCTGCTTACTGTACTCATACGCGTATCGTAGCACGGCCTGGTCCAGCGATCGTACAGCGGGTGTCGGCGGAAAGTACTGACCTACCACACTCTTCGAAACGGAGGACCGGCAGCACGGCACGCTTAACGCTTCCGTGGCTACCTCGTCTTGCGCGTGAAATTCGCGCCGTGCGCTATGGCGTGGCGGGAGCTATTTCCGAGGATGTTTGATACCAAGCTTCTCGTAGACCTCCGAGCCGGAGATCTCCTCTTTGTTGACAAGGGCTTCAGTTACCGCCTCGAGACTATCGTCGTTCTCCTCCAAGGCGTTGCGTGCGCGCTCGTAGGCCTGCGTGAGTATCTCCTCGACCTGCTGGTCAACTTCGTGAGCCGTGTCCTCACTGTAGTCACGACGCTGCCCAATATCTTGGCCAAGGAACACGGATTGGCGCTCACCACCAAAGGCGATGTTCTGAAATCGGCCGCTCATCCCCCAATCGAGCACCATCTTCCGTGCCAGCTTTTGCGCTTCCTTTAGGTCGTTCTCCGCGCCGCTTGTGGTTGTATTCATCTTGAGGCGCTCTGAAGCACGGCCGCCCATCATTACCGTCAACCGGTCCAAAAGGTAGCTTTGCTCATACAGGTACCTGTCCCGGTCCGGCAGTTGCTGAGTAACACCCATCGAGTTTTCGCGAGGTATAATCGTGACCTTGTGCAGCGGCTCGGTGTGCTCGAGCAACGCTGAAACGACGGCGTGTCCGGCCTCGTGATAGGCGAGGAGCTGCTTGTCGTGCTCGCTAAGGGCGATTCCCTTCCGCTCGAGGCCCAAGAGAATCTTGTCGCGGGCCAGATCGAGGTCTTCCTGCTCAACGTTCTCCTTGCCGCTCCGTGCAGCGATTAGTGCCGCTTCGTTAAGAAGGTTTTCAAGGTCCGCACCGCTGAAACCCGGAGTTCCCCGCGCCACAGCCTCTATATCGGCCTCGTCGGCCACCGGTTTTTGCCGCGCGTGGAGTTTTAGGATTTGCAGCCGATCCTCCATGCTTGGCAAGTACGTGGTGATACGCCGATCAAAGCGTCCGGGGCGAAGCAGCGCCTTGTCCAATATGTCGGGGCGGTTGGTGGCGGCCAAAACGACCACATTTTCGTATTTCTCGAACCCGTCGAGCTCCGCGAGCATCTGGTTTAGTGTCTGTTCACGTTCATCGTGTCCGCCCCCGAGCCCCGCACCACGTCGCCGGCCAATCGAGTCGAACTCGTCGATAAAGATGATACTCGGTGACTTCTTTTTTGCCTTTGTGAACAGATCCCGGACACGAGAGGCACCAACACCCACAAACATCTCCATAAAGTCAGAGCCGCTCATGCTAAAAAAAGGAACACCTGCTTCCCCGGCAACGGCGCGGGCGAGGAGCGTCTTCCCCGTTCCCGGTGGTCCCATTAAGAGTACGCCCCGAGGGGCCTTGGCACCGATCGACACAAAACGATCGGGGTCCGATAGATAGTCGACGATCTCCTTCAGCTCCGTTTTTGCCGAGTGAAGTCCGGCAACGTCATCAAATCTAGTGCTGACTTCCTGGCTCTTGATCTGCTTCGCCTTGCTTTGTCCAACGTTGAAAATCCCGCCGGGTCCGCCGGCGCCACCACCGCCACCCTTCATGCGGCGGTAGTTCTGGTAGATAATCCACCCAAATATCACAAGCGGAAGAAGCCAGATGAGTTGGCCAAACAAGCTCCCGTCTTGGGGAGGCCTGGAATATATGGTGACGTCGTTTCCGCTGAGAGAATCCCTAACGTCCTGCGGAGCTTGAGCGGGGATATAGGTTACAAACTGTCCTGATTGGCCTGCGCTATCGGCAGTGTCCCCGCGGAAGACGCCCTCGACACGTGTGCCCACAATAGTTACCCGCGAGACGTTTCCCGATCGGACCTCCTCCATAAACCGATTGTAGGAAACCTCCTCGGGTCCGGTTGCACCGCCAACAAGGCTGATAATCCACGGTGCCGCTATCAGAAGCAGTACTACAACGATTGGTAGCCGGCGAAGAAATCCCGGATTGGGTTGTTGCGGTAGGCCACCCTGATTTTTCGGATTGCCTTTTGATCCATCCTTGTCGTCTTTGTCCGCGATGCCTAACTCCTTTTGGCGCCGGTTGCGCTCGTTTAGACACTTTTGCATAGACATTTGCAAAAAACGTGCCGGCGCGATAGGAGATTAGGGGGAGCGGCGGCGCGGTTACGCGCCGCCGCGATCTTGACTACGGCAAATCGTTTTGCATGCCTGCCGCCGCCTCCGTGGGTGTCAGTTCACCACGTAGCACATCATGCAAATATCCTCGCATGAGGCCCCAAACCTCGTCGTCGATGGGATCTTGCGGCGTGACGTGCTGGTAGATGGTCTCGTATTCGGCTATCAGGGGATCGGAAACGGTGGGAAGATCCTGTGCAGCAAGCAAGCCCGGAAACGCGATGTTTATGATGGCGTTGCCATCGTCGTAGTAGTCGGCATAGTCGGACTCGATGGCCGACTCCCCGATGGCGTTGGACAACATCGTTGCCAAATTGCCCTCGAGTGTTTCATCACCGCGGTCGAGCATCATAAAACCAAAGGTCCGGGAATATGGAGACTGCCGGTTCGACGACGACGTGTGAGTTGTGGTGAGCTGTGGCAGGATCATGACCCCAAGGTCGTCGCCAAGCTCCTCTTCATAGTGGCCCCGCGCCCAGTCGCCGTTGAAGATCATGGCAACGTCACCGGCCGCAAACGCATCATCGGCCTCGCCGTAGTCAATAAGCCCGTCCTCGCCCGGATCGTCGATTAACAGGTTTCTAAGATCTGCGTTGCTGACAAATTCCAACGTCTCGACCATCTCGGTCGTATTGAGGTTTGGATCACCGGTAGCGTTTACCAGAGAGCCGCCGAGGCCGTTGAGAATCGGCACAAACCAGTACGGAGACGTCTCGGGATAGGCGAGCCATGCCTCTGCTCCCGCCGGGGGATTTTCGGGGTCAAGGGCCAGAAGCTCATCAATGTCCACGGGAACGTCTGCCTGGTCGATAAGCGCCTTGTTGTAGTACAGCATCAACGCGTCGCCCGTAACCAACGGCACACAGTGGAATATCGGAGCAGTTGGGTCCTTCCAAATAGCCTGGTAGTCACTCTCGGTGAATCCGAGGTCGGCGAAGTTCCTAAACGTTACACCGTCTACTCGATCAATCAGCTTATCCTCGGAAAGCACCATCCAGACCCGGTCATAAAGCTCGTGATCGGCATCGTTTAACACATCCACGATTTCGTCGCGGCTTAGCCGGACCTCGGCCAGGTACCCATTTCCGTTATACAGGCTTGGATCCAAGCTCATTTCATTTTCGATACGGTCGTAGTAGTTCACCGGGTAGTCTTTGTGCTCAACGAGCATAACCGGGCTTACGATGTCAAATACGATATCGAAGGGCAGGGCCGTCTCATCGTCCGCATCAACATACTCCGTGTGCCAACTCTGTTGACCCTCCCAGCGCCAGACGGCATGCACCTCGTAGTTGCCGTCTCCGGCAAGATCACCAAAGTAAAACTCGCCTGTGTCGGGGTCGTAGTCTTCACTGTCCTCACTAAGTGGGATGGCAGGCCCCACGAATATATCCGCGTCGATACCCGTCCCTTCTAGGCCTCGCTTTAGGGTTATGACCTCGGCGCCGTCGTCGGCCGCGATCGGCCGGTTGTCCGTGCCCTCGTAGACGAGGACTTTACCGGTGATGGCGGCCCCCGTGTTTTCGAAAATCTCAAACTCCCAATTGTAGTCGGGTCGACCGGGCATAAACAACGCCGCGTACTCGTACTCACTAGAATACAGGACCATTTCGAGAAGCTCGCCCTCTTCCGTGGTCTCGATGACAAGCTCGCCGAAGTCATTAGGCATTACGTAGGCGAAATCGGCAATCTCGAAAGGCTCATCGGGGTCTTGAAAGTGGACGTTAAAGACGACGTCGTTGGTGGTATCGCCCATGTGGATTGCAACTTCCGGTATGTCTACACGGACATGCGCCGGGTCGTCGCCATAGCCGTAGTAGCCCTTCCAGACATCGGCTCGACCGATGTCGCCCGATGTGTCCGTCGGCAAGTATATGTAGCGAACCTCAATTGTGTTCTCGCCTTCGATAAAGTCGGTAGTTGGGAAATAGATGTCTACGTAACCGTCCGCATCTCGCTCGAAGAGCTGCCAGTCGCGGTCTTCCTCATCGGCGTTGAGGACTCGCGCTTCCAAGTCGTACGGTTGCTCAAAGAAACCAAAGGCAACCTCGTCGTCCGCGAACGCGCCGATGTTTTCGTGCGAGGTGTCCTGGAAGAAATCAAAAGCGCCGAGGGAAGATGCCGGCGGGGTGTTAGCCTCTAACACGCCGGACCAGCCCGAAAAGCCGGCGCCGTTGCCGGCGCGTACCCGGTAGTAGTAGATCGCCTCGGCATCCACCTCGCGGTCGCTGTGCGTACGCGTGGTGCCGGATGTAGTGCCGAGTTGCACGAAATTCGTGTCGTCGCCGTCACTCCGCTCTATCTCGTAGATGGTGACTGTTCCGGTTGGAGCGTCCCATGCCAGACGCACCTGCGTTGCGTCGACCTCTACAACCCTTAGATTGCCGGGAGCGCCCGGAGGTATTGTAGTATCGCCTGACCCTGGTCCGCCACCGAGCAACCAATCACAGCCGGCCAAAACGAATACTCCAGACGCAGCCACGACAATCACAAAACCCAAGAGTAGCTTACGAGTCATAGTCGCCCCCTAATCGGCACATCGGTTCAAAAATCGCGATACATCGGATGCACCGAAGAATGTGATTCTGACTAAATGCTATCCCGGGCGATGCTGCCGCACATCGGGGAAAACGTGCGTAGCCGAGCTCTAGCCGGCTTGCCCCAGCCGGCCGCCAATCAACATAGAAAGAAGCTCAGTTCTGTTATGAACCCCAAGCTTGTCGTAGATGTGCAACACGTGCCGCTCTACCGTTCGGGGACTAATGCCTAGCAAGGCCGCAATGCTACGCATCGGCATTCGCCTGCTCAAGAGATTCGCGATTTGGGCTTCACGAGGACTCAAGGGTCGGTGTCCGTCGGACACCTCCAGGCACCCGATCTCCCCATCAATTCCGGGAAACGTTGCGGCCCTCGAGAGGCCCGTGGCAACCAGACAGTCGAGAAACATAGACAGGGCTTTGATTTCGACCGCAGTGAATGCGACGTTCCGTTCGGGCGGCCTGCTAAAGACGATGGCGATGTCCGAATCGGCCTCGTTCACGGCGACACGGATCCCCAGGCTGTGACCGACCTTGTTGGGCCGGTTGAAATCTTCGTTGTATTCGCTACCTTGGTAGAGGCTCCAGTCGACGGGACCGATAATCGAGTTTTCCGCTGGAGGTACAAACGGGATACAGCGGTTGTAATGCGAATTGAAGTCTATGACGGCATCGTGGGAGTAGTCGGGCGCCGCCAAGCAATACGGTGGCCCCTCCCGCATATCAAACAACGCGACGCCGGAAACCGGCCCAAAGACCCCTGCAAGCCGAGACGCCAACTCTACGGGCGCCCACGCACGGCCGGAACGAGTTAGCAGATCATAAACAAGTTCGAAAAGCGCCTGCCATGACACGTCCATCAGAAGCAACCTCCGTGCCTAGAGCCATTTTAGTTGCACGAGGTGCTACCGACATCAACTTTTTTATATTGGGCGATTGACCATAGGCGGCCTTGCAATCTGGCCTTGGTGCTGCGACGCGATGGTGCCTGCACCGCCGGCCGTGACGAAGCACAGCACGCGCGGCGCATCACCAAACGTATTGCACACGTTCCGGTCTACACGCTTTGTGAAGCCGCTCAGCCGAGCCGCGCCGGGTACGGGGTGGGTATCCAACGTTGGGAGTCGAAGGGGGGGCGCCTATAGGCGCCCGCGGATTGCCGCTCGGGAAGCTCTATTTCGGCCTGCTTGACCGCCCTATAGGGAATCCGATCCAGCAGATGAGCGATTGTGTTAAGGCGGGCGCAGTATTTGTCGTCGGCATCCACAACGTTCCACGGTGACTCGTTGGTGTCGGAGAATGCAAACATGTCGTCTTTGGCCTTCGAGTACTCCACCCACTTACTCCGTGCGGCAAGGTCCATCGGGCTTAGTTTCCAGCGCTTCGCGGGATTCTGTATTCGGTCGAGGAACCGCTTTTCCTGAACGTCGTCGCTCACGGAAAACCAGTACTTAGTCAAGTCAAGCCCGCTCCGTATCAGCATGTTCTCAAACTCCGGCAGCGAACGTTTGAACTCTTCGTACTGGGCGTCGCTGCAGAAGCCCATGACTCGTTCCACTCCGGCGCGGTTGTACCAGGAGCGGTCGAAGAGCACCATCTCGCCGGCGGCCGGCAAGTGGGCAACGTAGCGCTGAAAGTACCACTGTCCGGCCTCACGTTCCGTAGGCGCCGGCAAGGCCACTATGCGCGCGCCGCGGGGGTTTAATCCGGAGGTGATGGCTTTGATCACGCCGCCCTTGCCGGCGGCGTCGCGACCCTCGAACACTATCGCCACCTTCAAGCCCTCTTGTTTGATCCACAGTTGCATTTTTACAAGCTCCGTGGTCAGGCGCTTGAGCTCCTTGAGATAGGCCTTCTTTTTGATATGAGACTTGTCGCTACTCATCCATCAACCTCGTTTTGCGAATCGGCCGGGGTGGGGCGAGGCATATAGGACACCTCGTTCCTATCAGCCGGAAGGGCAATATTGTTACGCAGCATACGCATTAGCTGGTCCAGTAAAACCGGTTTTGAGTAGTAGTAACCTTGGAAGGCCCCGCAGCCGAGGTATGACAAAAAATCTACCTGCGCCGGCGAGTCTACTCCCTCGGCCACGATCTCTAGGTCGAGCCCGCGGGCCACGGTCGATATGGCCTGGACAATCGAGACGTCCTTTTTGTCCTGCGGCAGCTCCACGACAAAGGACCGATCAATTTTAATCTTGTCGACGGGCAACCGTTTTAGGTAACTCATAGACGAGTAGCCGGTGCCGAAGTCGTCAATGGCAAGCCGGATACCCGCTTCCTTAAACGCTGCCAGTCGCGCGGCGGTTTGCTCGTCGGTGTCTACCAGGGAACCCTCGGTCAACTCGAGAATCAATCGCCGAGCATCGAGTTCTCCAGCGGTTAGCGCAAAGTCCACATCCTCCATGATGGACCGGAGCCGAAGCTGTCGTGGCGAAAGATTAACGCTGACATAGAAGTCATCGCGGCAGTATTCGAGACACCGACTGATGTCCACAGCGGCTCGGGCCATGACCCAGCGCCCCACCTGGAGCATCAGGCCCGTCTCTTCCAGCGTGCCCACAAACTCGAGCGGCATCCGAAGCCCATTTTGAGGATCCATCCATCGCAGAAGAGCCTCGGCGCCGATGATGTTGCCTGCCGCCGTCACGATGGGCTGATAGTGGAGCAAGAACTCCTCCTCCTCCACGGCGCGCCGGAGTTGGTTCACCAGGTTCATCTTGGCAAGCGCCGCGTTTTGCATCCGTTTGGTGTAGAAGTGGTAGGTGTTTCGGTCTCGCTTTGAGGCGTACAAGGCGGAATCCGCCTTCCGGACCAGTTCGGACGGTTCTGTACCGTCGCGCGGAAAAACGGCAATACCGATGCTCGCACCGGTGTAGATGGTGTTGCCGTCCATCATAAAGGGTTCTGCAAAGATCTTAATAAGATTGCCGGAGACCAATGCGGCATCGGTCTCCTGCTTGAGGCGGCCCAAAACGATGATAAACTCGTCCCCTCCCCAGCGGAACAAAACGTCCGATTTTCTTATGGTCCGACGGAGCCGGTCGGTCACCTGTCGAAGCAGTTCGTCACCGGAGTCGTGGCCGAGGCCGTCGTTGACATCTTTGAAATTGTCTAGGTCCAGCAACAAGACCGCGCCGATCTCATCCGAGGGCGACCGTTCCATCTGAGCCAAAAGCTGGTCGAGTTGCTCGTAGAACGCCTTGCGATTGCCCAAGCCGGTGAGTTGGTCGTGGTAGGCCAGGTGGACCAACTCGGACTCCGCGAGCTTCAGATTGCTAATGTCCGAGTGAACGCCCACCATGCGCCGAGCTTTCCCTCCCGGCTCCCTGTCGACAATTTTACCGCGGGAGAGTATCCAGCGATACCTCCCCGACTTCTCTCGAAGGCGGAAACTCACGTTGAACTGAGGACGACCGTCGCCGATTACCAAATCAATCCCACGGAGGGTCGCGTCGCGGTCCTCCGGATGCAATAGCTCGACCAAGGTGTCAAACCCATGAGGAAGCTCGTCGGGCTCGTAGCCCAACATGGTAAACCACCGAGGGCTAAAGTACGTGTCTTGTGTGTCCACGCGGTAGTCCCAAAGGCCGTCCTGCGCGGCCTCGAAAGCGATTGCCAGTAGCTCCTTGTCACGCCGATTTGCCGTGACAAGGTTTCTGATGGCCCCAATCCCATAGCCCACGAGCGTCGACATTACCGTTACCCAGACGGTGGAAGTCACCGACCGGATTTCTACGCCAAGGAATGACTCGAGCATCAATTGCACGGGGAAATAGGCAAGTCCCACCACCCCGCCCGTAAGCGGACCAAAAAAGAGCGCCGCTATCGTGACGGGCACGACATACAGGTAGCCGGCCGGCCGCGCCAACAAGGGGTAGAGATAGAAAAAGGCGGCGGCAAACGCGAGCAAGGCGGCAGCCGTGAGAGTTACCCGTACCGACAGCGGCAGCGCCCTGTGGGATCCGGGGCTGATCTTGAGTTGTCCGGGTGTGGCGATTGCGCGTCTCATCGGACTCGACCGCACGAATTATACGCCACATAGAGTTAGATTTCGAGCAGCAACGCCTTGAGCGATTCAACCGCGGCCTCTTCGGCGGCGCAGATCGCTTGAACCACCGCCGCCACCTGCGCCAGCAGGTCGACGTTGTCGGCGGCACTTAGGAGCTCGCGTTCGGCCCGCTCCCGTACCCGGTCAAGGTCGCTGTCGATCTGATCGAGTTCAGCCGAGGGGCCGACGCCCAGGAAATGGGCGTGGCGCCGATCCAAGAGCTCGCGGGTTTCTGCGAGGATAGGGCTATCGCCGGGCAATAGCCGTTCACCGAGATCGGACCAGAGTCCTCCTGCCTTGCGGAAGAGCTCCGCAGCCGCGTGTGCGCTGTCGCCGTTTCCAAAATCTCCCGTTAGGTGTCCGGAGACTTCGTCGAGGAAATCGGCAAAAACGCCACGCTCGCCGTCCTTCTCCTCCCCTTTGCAGTACAAGAGTCCATAGGAGTAGGCGGTGGAAAGGGCCGCGTGGAGTCGGCGGCCGTCGGTGAAGCTTGCCGCCCACGATCCGGCTCCCGTGGCCTTTGTAAGGAGCGTGGCCCAGCGCCGATAAGCCTTGAAACCAAAGTTCTGCGCCGATCCCACGGGCGGCTTTTCCGTGTACAGCAAGACGCAGTCGGCGAGGCCCTCCTTAACGGCGTGGGCAAGCCGCTCCGGTGCTTCACTCAAGCCGACCCCGACGCTCGGTTGCGCGCTAACGCCGGCCGAACGACGGAGGTCAAACGCGGGGGACTCGAGCAGTATCATACAAAACCTATCTTTTTTAACCTTGCCTCGCGAGCGGTCAAGCAGGTCCGCATCGACGTCAATCGGGACCTTGGCTCTGTCGATTACCGTAGCGGCGCCGCCGGGCTCGTAAGCCGTAACGATGAGGGGAACCATCATCCACATGCCGTCACCAAAATCGGAACGCTCGTAACCCAACGTGTAGGTGTCCGCCCACACGATCGGGACCCTTCCCTCTTCCAACACCTCAACGAGCTTTTTTTGTGCCTTGTCCGTCGAGGTCGAATGGACCACATCTTGGGCGAGGCCGAGACGGGCGGTAATCGTATCCCAGCCGTAGTTGTTGAAGGTATTCCGAGTAAGGATGTTGACCTGTGGGTCGTAGCCCTTGTATTCAAACGTGAAGTACCCAAAGGCGATTCCCCCTGAGATGCCAAGGAGGAAGGCCTCTGAGTATGGCATGCCGGTGAGTGGGTTCTTCGCCCCCATGTAGTCAAGCGCCGCGGCAATGCTGCCGGTGGTCTGATGACGGCCATATGTTTGTGTAAAGCTCTTGAGCTTCGGCAAAGACACCCTCCACGCCACAGTATACCGTAGAACAACAAGACCGCGCGAAAAGTGTGACATACTCCGACGCGGCGTTATCTATCCGCGGTGAGAGAGCACCTCTCGCTCATAGGCGGCAACTTCGTCGAGCCAGGCCGTTCCAACAGGCACACTCTGCCGCCGACAGTATTCGTCCCAAACCGTACCAAAGGGCAGCGTTTTTGCCTCTTCGATAAGGGCCAGCCGATCGCCGAGGCAGCCCTGCTCTTCGGCCGCGCGGATGCGTTCGATGGGCTCAACAAGCGCGTAGAGGATGGCCTTGATAGTGTTCCGTGACCCGATGGTCCAGGCAGCCACCCGATTGATGCTGGCATCAAAAAAGTCGAGCGCCACGTAGACACGATCCCACGCGTTTGAGCGGGCTATCTCGCGGGCAATAGCCCGGGTTTGGTCGTCAAAGAGCACAACATGGTCGGAGTCCCAGCGCACCGGCCGTGATACGTGGAGGAGAAGCTTGGGGAAAAACGGGAGCAGCGCCGTCAGTTTTTCTGCAATCGATTCCGTCGGATGGTAATGTCCGGCGTCCATGGTCAAAACGATGTTACGGCTCTGAGCGTACGCCTGGTAAAACTCGTGCGACCCCACAACGTAGGTCTCCGACCCTATTCCGAACAGCTTACTCTCCACCGCATCGAGGGTGAGTGAGGAATCGAGGCGTTTCTCAAAGGTCTTATCTAAAGAATCTACGAGAAACTCACGGTACTTGAGTCGGTCGGCCGGCTCGTCTTTCCAGCCGTCGGGAATCCAGAAGTTGTCCAAACTCACCGAGCCGAGTTGTCGACCAAACTCGGCGCTGATCTCGCGACACCGACGGCCGTGCTCAATCCAGAAATCACGGATTGCCGTGTCCGGGTGCGCCAGAGTAAATCCGTCGGCGGACTTTGGGTGGGAAAAGTACGTGGGATTGAAGTCGAGGGCGACCCCCAGCTTTTTCGCCCAGTCGACCCAGCCCGAGAAGTGTTTTGGCTCGATCGCGTCACGGTCCACGGGTGTACCACCGTGCTCCAAGTAGGAGGCATGAAGATTAAACCGGTGCTTGCCCGGAATAAGGCTGTAGGCCTTCTCGAAGTCCGCCCGCAGCTCGTCGGGTGTCCGAGCGCGGCCTGGGTAGTTACCGGTCACCGCGATGCCTCCGGTAAGCTCGCCGGCCTCGCCTTCAAAGCCCGACACGTCGTCACCCTGCCAGCAATGGATAGAAACCGGGATAGTCTCGAGCTTTGTCAAGGCCGCTTCCGTATCGACTCCCAGTTCCGCGTATTTGTCTTTTGCGGCCGCGTAGATTTGCTTTTGATCCATACTCACTCCATGTAAAAGAGTTCTTCGAGGTGCTTTGTCACCGGCGATTTATCGGCGTTGGTTTCCATGATGTCCGCCATGTGCGCCCACCACCGTTGTACCACGTCCGTGCTACCTAGATCTTGGGATCCTGAGTCACCCGCCACTTGTTGATAGGCAAACAGTGTGTTGGTCTCTTTGTCGAGAAAGATCGAGTAACCGCTTATCCCGGCATCGTGCAGAAGCGACACCAGCTCCGGCCAGATCTCTCGGTGGCGTTTGGCGTACTCGTCTTTCATGCCGGGCTTGAGCTTCATCGTAAATCCAACTCGCCTCATAGTCCTTCCTTTGCCAACCGGCACATAAGCTCCACGGTCTCCGGGCTCACGTCCGCCTGAACCACGTGGGCCGGCGCCATCACGTAACCGCCCCCCTCTCCGAGGATGTCGGCGCGGCGACGCATTTCCGCCTCGATAGCTTGATGATTGCCCGCCGGCAAGAGCTCCTGCTGATCAATCCCGCCAAAAAACGCAATACGGTCCCCATACGTATCCTTCAGCTCCTGCGGGTCCGAGCCCGGCACGTTCGGCTGTACAGGATTATAGACGTCGATTCCCATCTCGATAAAGTCGTCCAAGAGTGGTGCAACAGCGCCGTCGGAGTGCATGATCATTATCAGATCGCTGCGTTTCTCGCGAAGGCGCTTAATTAGACGCTCGTAGCGCGGCCGAAACATCCGTCGCCACATATCCGGCGAGATCAGCATGGATAGCTGTGTTCCCAGATCCTCGCCGAACCAGATTGCGTCGACACCTATGTCGACAAGTTGCTCGGCCAATCCGAGTGACCACGCCTCGACCTTATCGTTAAGCGCTTCGATCCAGTCTTCCTCACCGGCCATGCCGATGAGGTACTTCTCCATGCCCGTTAGGTGCCACGCCAGCTCGAAGATCGTGATCTCCACCTCGCCGATCACAAAGTACATCGCGCCAAACTGGTCAATATCGCGTTTGGCGACTTCAAAGCGGCCCTTGGCGTATGGATCGGGGAAGTTGTAGGCCGCAATGTCGGCCACGGATTGAACGTCTTCCAACGGCGCCTTTACTACCTCTACGTAGAGGTCGGTGGGCTTCATATACATGCCGAACTCGTTTGTTGTCGTGTTGCCGCCGACCGGCTGCGGGGTGAAGCCGGGAGCCATTTGTCCGCCTACCACCACGGCGTCGCTTCCGAGCCGGGTCCTGACCTCGTTTGCGGAGATGCGAAAGGTCAGATCCTCGTAGTAAGACCAGGCGTAGCCCGGATCGATGCCGAGCTTAGCCGAAAAGTGGTCGATAAGGGATTTGCACAGGTCAAACTGCAACGGGACTCGGTCGGGCGGACCTTCGCCCCGCCTAAATGCTCTGTAGATGCGATCTTTTGCTGTCATAATAAATCACGCTACCATGGAAATCACTAATTTTCAATCATATAAAACCATGATACAATTTGCTTACGCGATATTGACCGTATATTGACCGATTTCGTCGAGATTATGTCAGGCTTGCCGGTGTATGCTCGGCTTCGTATTCTGTCGACGACCGCAAAGCAATTATGTTGGAACGAAAACGTAGGGACACGATCATCCGCCTCCTGGAGCTTCATGGTGTAACCAGCATCCACGAGGTTGTAGAGGCCACCGGAGCGTCGGAATCAACCATCCGGCGGGATTTCAGCGAGCTGGAGGACGGAGGTTTGCTTGCTCGTGTTCGGGGCGGGGTTGAGCTGGTCGGCGAGCCGCCACACTCGGACACCGGCACGGATGCAAACGGGCCAAAGAGCGAGTTCGACCTGCGCCGTGCGAAGAACCAGGAAAAAAAACGCCGGATTGCTCGCGCCGCATGTACGCTCATCTCAGAAGGCGAAACGATCTTTGTTGACGGGGGGTCCACGACCTTTCACATGGTGGAGTTCTTGGCCTCGTTTTCAATCACCGTGGTTACCAACTCATTTGCCGTCGCCAATCACCTTATCAAGCACTCCCAAGCAACAGTGATCCTACCCGAAGGCACCGTGGATCGTGATACCCAGCTTATCCTGAGCTATCTTTCGGCGGACCCCTTTGAAAACTACGCCGCCTCCAAGGCTTTTATGGGCGTAGAGGGAATAACTGAAAACGAATTGACCAACAGCGCCAATCTGGTCATCCAGTCCGAGCGCGCCATGATTGCTCACGCCCGCGAGCTTATTATCCTCGCCGACGACAGCAAATTTGGGCACGGCGGCCACCTTACTCTCTGCCCCGTGGCAAGAGCCTCGAGGATAATCACGACCAAGGACGCCGCTGCGGAGACGGTGGCGAGTATTCGCAGCAAGGGAGTCGAGGTCATTCAGACATAGCGGCGGCCGCCGGCCGGCCTGTGGTCTCAGGCCGCGGGCGCCGGATCGGTCTCGGCACGCTCCCTGGCGGCGTTCGAGGCTCTCCTCTGCTCCAGAGAAAACGCAATAAGCGAGAGGATGAGGATCACGCCAAGCGTGAAGTTATAGATGTTTCCGCTGAAGTTCAGAAGCGTAAATCCCTTCTTGAGCACGCCAATGATAAGCACACCGATTAACGTGCCGCGCATGCTGCCGACTCCACCCATAATCGAGGTGCCTCCCAAGAGGACCGCGGTTATGACCTCGAAATTGAGGTAGTCGCCCATGCTGGTCTTGGCAGCGGAGAGGCGTCCAAGGTAGATCAGTGCCGCCAATCCGCAGAACAGACCGAGCAGCGTATAGATGCCTAGCTTGATTCGTGGGGTATTGATTCCCGAAAAAACTACGGCATTCTCGTTGAAGCCCATTCCCTTGAGATTTCTCCCCAACGAGCCCCGCTCGTAGAAATAGTCCATGACAACAAACGCCACAAGAAGGTAAATCGATTGTATCGGCAAGACCCCAAAAAGATCTGTCTTGGACAATGTCGTGAAGATCTCCGGAAAGCCGGTAAACGTACGGGTCCCGGCCACGATCATGGAGATTCCGCGGTAGAGGTACATCGTGGCCAATGTGGTGACAAGAGGTGGAATCTTTGTCCGGGAGATGATGACCCCGTTAAAAGCTCCTGCCGCGGCACCGGTGAAGACTGCAGCCAGTAGCGCAAACGGAAGAATACCGGTGCCTTCCAAGACCACGCCGAAGACAATTGCGCTCATCTGCAGGTTGTACCCAACGCCGAGGTCTACACCGCCGGTGGTGATAACAAAGGTCATGGCCAGGGCCATAAGCCCTATCTCGCCAACAATTGCAAACACGTCGAAAAGCACGCGCGGACGGAAGAAGGCCGGCTCGATAATGCCGAACACCACGACCAGCAGGACAAGGCCAAGGAGCAATACACTTTGGTGCGTCAAAAACCGCGCGAGACCGCGCCGGCCGTGAGAAGTCTGCCTACTCATGGCCCCCTCCCCTCGATTCGCCGGACTCTGCCGACCCATGGCTCGAGATTGCCCCGGCAGGTGTCGTGCCAAAACGGCGCCGACTAAAGCGTCTTCTGATCTTAGAAAAGTCGGCCACGGTGATGTACACGGCAATCAATATGATTGCCCCTTGCAGTGCAAACTGATAGTAGTCCTGAAGACCAAAGTAAATCATCGCGATGCTCAAAAGGTAGACCAGGGCGGCGCCCAGGACGGCTCCGATGATCTTCCCGCTTCCGCCGAATATGCTGATGCCACCGACAAGCGCCGCGGCGATAAAAAAGAGCTCGCGGCCGATAAAGACCGACGGCATAACTTCATTTCTTGTCATCGCTCGGAGCAAGGCCGAAATGCCGATCAAAAACCCCTCGGCCAAAAAGACCTTCATCACCGTGGCGTCCGGGTTGATACCGCTGTAGACGGCGGATTGTCGGTTGCCGCCGACGGCGTACAGGGCCCTCCCAAAACGGGTGTACTTCATGACAAACACCGCTATGATCGCCACCACTATCGCCACTACAAAGGTGTACGGAATAATGTCGAAGATGCGGCCCCGACCAAACCACGTAAACGTACTGCCGAGGTTCTCGATCCACCCGGACTGCGGCAGAAACGTGGCGTAAAACCCTATGTGGACCATATTCATTGCGAGGGTCACAACAATCGAGGGCACCTTGAACTTCACCGTGATAAAGCCGTTGATACCGGCCAAAAAGGTACCTACCAAGAGGGCCGCGGGCACAAACACGATCATAGGCGCCCCGGCCTTTACCAGCGCTCCCGCCGTGTAAGCGACAAATCCGCTGATGGTGCCTGCGGAGATGTCGATGTTGCCGGTGAAGATGACCATGCCGAGTGCAATGGCGGCGACCATCGTCGGACTCACATCCAGCATAAAACTGTAAATGCCGCTTCGTGTTGCAAAGCTTGTTGTTAGCCCGAGAAACAGAATAAAGGCAAAGAGGATGCCGGCGAGGATCGCCTCGCGTGTTATCGTAGGCCGTTTGTTCATTCCCATTACCTAGAGCGCCATTTCCAGAACACGCTCCTGCGAGAGCTCGTCCCGGGAGAGTTCGCCGGCGATTTTTCCCATGCGCATAACCAAAACGCGATCACACATGCCGAGGATTTCCGGAAGGTCGCTGGAGATTAACATGATGGATTTTCCCGCCGCCGCGAGATTGCAAATAATCCGGTGGAGCTCGCCCTTTGCCCCGACGTCGACGCCCCGCGTGGGCTCGTCGAGGATAAGGATCTGTGGCTCAACGGCCAAAGACTTGGCAACAGAGACCTTCTGCTGATTCCCTCCGGAGAGATTGGTTACCACAAAATCCCCGTTGGGGGCCTTGATCTGCAAGTCGTGCATATACTTGGCGGTGACCTTCTCTTCTTTATCCCTGTCGATAATTCCGATGCCGTTGGTAATGGCGTTTAGTACCTTGTGGGTGATGTTGGTCGTAAGCGTCATGGGCAAGACCAACCCGTAGGCTTGACGATCCTCTGAGATATACGCAACGCCCCGCTCGAGCATCTGTTTGTAGGTTGAGGCCTTCTGCTCTTTGCCGTTTAAGAATAGGCGACCCCCATCGGGTTTTGTGAGTCCACAGAGAGCCAATGCAAGCTCGGTGCGACCGGCCCCGGCGAGGCCGGCGACCCCGAGAATTTCGCCACGCTTAAGCCCGAAGCTGATATCCTCGATCGTGCCCTCCTGGGACAGGCCCTCGACCCGGAGCACCTCTTCGCCCGCTTCGACATCGATCTTTGGATACAGGTTCGTCAGGGACCTTCCAACCATCCAGGAGACGAGTCTGTCACGATTCACGTTTTTCACATCATCGGTAGCAACGTACTTGCCGTCCCGGTAAACGGTCACGCGGTCCGCGATCTCAAAGACCTCGTCTAATCGATGGCTGATATACAGCATCGACCGGCCTTCACCCCTAAGACGCTTGACAGTCTGAAAGAGTGTATCCACCTCGTTCGACGTAAGCGCCGCGGTAGGCTCATCGAGGATCAGAACCTGTGATTCAAACGTCAGGGCCTTTGCGATCTCCACCATCTGCTTGGTAGCCACGCCAAGTGTAGCAACTACCGCGTCAAGATCGATTTTCATGCCCAGGCGGTCAAACACCGCATTTGCGCGGTCGCGCATGGAGCGGTAGTCGATCATCTTTATCGGCTTGAGAAACGGAAGCACAGGCTTCATGATCTCATGGCCCATAAAGATGTTCTCCAGCACCGTGAGGTCCGGAAAAAGGCTGCTCTCTTGATAGATGATGGCAATGCCCTGGGAGTAGGCGTCGTTGGGGCCTGTGGCCCTGTACGCTTCTCCACGCAGTGTTAGCGATCCGCTGTCCGGCTGGTGAACTCCGCAAATGATCTTCATCAGCGTAGACTTGCCGGCACCGTTCTCGCCACAGACGGCGTGAACCTCACCGGGGCGCAGATCCAACTTGACGCTCGACAGAGCTTGAACGCCGGGGAAGCGCTTGTCGACTCCGTCGATTTCAAGGACGTTCTCGTAATCCATGTGCACTCTCGTAAGGAAAGGAGCCCCGGCCGAAGCCGGAGCTCACATTAACATGATAAGCGCCTAACCTAACTCTAATCGAGAAAGTAGTCCATGCCGTGGTCGTCGGTGGGATAACCGCGGAAGTAGCTGATGTTGTTTAGGTTCCAGACGATGGGTGGTCCAAGAATGACCTCGTTGTTGTCGAGGATTTTGTGGCCGGCGGTGGGGTAGTCGACCGCGGTAGAGCCGTCTACAAAGTCCACCGTCATCAGGGTTCCGCTTAGAGGCGACACGTAGCGGTTGCCGGAGGGAGCATTGCCCTCGAGCACATCCACAGTCAGCTGCAGAGTGAGGTAGCCGAGGTCAAAAGGCTGCCAGAGGACAACACCCGACATACGACCGGCTTCCATGTCCGCCCGGGACGACTCGGGAACACTGATTCCGACGATCTTGATCTCGTCCTCGATGCCCAATTGGTCACGTGCCGAGGAGACGGCGGGAACGGTGTTGGACGAGAGAGCGACAATGCCCTTGATGTCGGGATTGGCCGACAGCATCGCCTTGATCTTTTCGTCGGCGGTGCCCTGGTCGTTACCGGCAAAGACGATGTCCTCTTGTGACGTCAGCAAGTTGATGTGGGCATATTCACCGTCGGCCTTTGCGTTGTACTCGGTAATAATGGCATCGAGCCACGCGTTCTGGTTCGGCGAGTCGGTGGTGGTTGAGACAAGCGCCACGTCGGCGGGGTTGCTCGAACTGTATTCGGCAGCAAGCTCACCGGAGATGCCCTGAAGGGTTGCGATACCAATCAAGTCAAACTCGCCCTGGTTTACAAACCAGTCGCGAGAGTCAGCCCGAACATCCGCATCCCAGGTCACCACCAGGATGCCCTGCTCTTGGGCTTCGCGAAGTGTGGCGGCATAGCTCTCGGGATCCAGTGCGGAGACCAGAATCGCGTCGTAATCCCGGTCGATAAAGCTCTGGATGTAGTTTTGCTGGTTGGCCGCCGAGGTCTGAGCCATGGTATCGCCGACCCAATCGACCCGTACGTTACCAAGCTCGGCCTCCGCCTGGCGAAAACCATTTTCACACGCGATGAAATAGTCCTCCGCGATAAACTTCGGGATTACTCCGACGCGGTACATTTCGTCCTCTTCCTGACCACCGCCGGCAAACACCGGTACAACTGCCAACAGAAGCAGAAGTGCCACCGCAAGTGTCATTGCTCTTCTCATAGCAATCTCCTTTTGAGTGAATTTCCGGGCTCAAGCCCGATAGTTGTATTCTGACGCATATCTGAGATTTGTCAACCGTATTCTACCGTAGATGATCGCCCGAGATCGAATATGAGTGAATTAGCCCGATAACGACCGATTTCGAACCGTTTTAATCAGAAATTTTGATCGGAGATACATTGGTCAAAAGCTTCTCTTATTGCGGCAACGGATCTCACGAGTTGCTCCCGGAGCAGCGGGTCGGAATAGTCTCGGCCAAGCTTCGGTCCGCCGATCTCTAAGTAGCCCGTGAGCCGCTCGCGCGGCAGCTGGTCGGCGCCCTCACCCAACACATCCTTCACCTGCCTCAGCTCCACGATGCCTGCCGGTGCACCGTCGCCAAACCCAAACGTCGAAGAATATCTCGAATCTGTGTTCTTGAAATGGAACTCCCACATCCACGGTAGCTGCATTCGAAATAGCTCCACGTGGGAATAAACGATCCGGCCGGACGAGTCCGCAAGCCCGTGGGATACGTCGCCACACAAAAGGACCGGCACCCGTGTCGCCGGAGCCTTGTCCCGGTGATCGGCAAAGCGCGCCATCATCGAGGCAATCTCGTCGGGGGTTGTCGGTGGCTCGGCTGCAGACGACATCGGCTCCACCGTTAACGCGCTCAAGCCGATTTCGGCCGCTTTCTCGCGAAGCGACTCGATTGCAGTGCAATAGCGTTCGATGCCCGCGTCTTTTGTGTCCATCTCGTCCCGCATGACCGCCCCGGGATTCGATCCGACGGACTCCGCTCCCAACAGAACGCCGACCTCCAGATACCGCGAAAAACAATCGTAGGCCACTTTGTGGTAGGATGGATCGGTCTGGAAAAAGCCGCCGAGCTCCCGGTGGGCGGTAAAACAGCTGGTGACGCGGACGCCGTGGTCATCCGCCATACGTCGCAGCCTGAGAAAGTAGCTGTCCGGCAGAAGGTACATCTCAAAATAGCTTCCAAGCTGCAGGTCCTCGAGCTCGAGCTCCTGCATCAGCTCAAACAGCCAGCGAAATGTGTAGCGATACTCGATTGGGTCGCTTTTGATTCCGAGGCGCAGCTTCACGACTCACCGCCTTGCTCGCCGTCGGCCGGTCGGGTGCCGGGCGTGATGACCACCTTGTTGAACCACGCGCTCTTTTTATGCATCGCATCAAGGATACTCGGAGCGTCATCCAACGAAGCGCGATGGCTAATAAGGGGGCCAACCTCGACTTCACCGCGATCCAACGCGTCGATCACTTTCTTCCATTCTCCACTGCCCTTCGGAACAAACCTGCTGTTCCAGGTCCCGTAGATTGTAAGCTCCCGGCGCAAGATGGAAGACACGAGTTTTTCGTCAAGACGGAGCTCGCCATGGATGTTTCCCAGGAAAACGACCTGCCCGAACAGGCCCGCGGCGGAAACGGCTTGGCGAAAGGTGACAGGTAGCCCACAAGCCTCGACAACAACATCGGCACCGCCGCCGGGGAGATAGGCCGTGCTCTCGACCGGGTCCGACGCCGCCGGGTCTATGGAGATAAAGCCCATCCTTTCGGCAATCCGGCGTTTTTTTTGGTCCGGCTCCGACACAAAGACCGGTCTACACCCGCGGAGTCTCAGCCATTGCGCCACCATGTTTCCGATTGGTCCACCGCCGATTACCAGCGCAGATTCACCCGGCGAGACGGCAGGCCGGGCCGCGGCGTGATAAGCGACCGCGCAGGGCTCCACAAGCGATGCCGCTTCGAGACTCAAGCCTTTGTGGATGGACAACAGGTTGAACTCCGGTACGTTGAGGAGCTCTTGAAAGGCACCGTCCCGACGGGAGCCGAAGTAATCGTAGGCTCGGCCAACGGCATACTCTCCAACCTGGTTTATCTCTTCGGCAGGATTCGGAATCAACGGAAACACGGCCACCCTGTCGCCCAAGGAAAAGCGCGAGCCCGCGGCCGTCCTTTCGACGGTGCCGCTGAATTCGTGGCCCATCACCAATGGATAGTGATAGGCGCCGCCCTCAAAGCCACGGGGAATATCGGAGCCACACACCCCGGCGCAGGCAACGCGCAGAGTGACCCAGCCGGATTCGGGTGCCGAAGGCTCGGGATACTCGGCCACCTCCAATGTAGCATCGGCGGTCAATACAAGTGCTTTCATTGTGCTCAGTCTACGTGGCTGTTTTTGGGCGGTCAACGGGAATTTGGGCAAATCCAACGTTATTCGATTCATTTTGCGTTAATTTGATCGTTTATGATTGACTTGGCAACAAGTATGTTGATACTGTCCCGTTCACGGGGCATCCATTCCCGCACGGGGTATACATCAAGACAGGAGAGCACAAATGAGCACAATGAGCGCAGCCGTCATGACCGGCATCGAATCGGTGGAGATTCGGGAGGTGGCCGTCCCCGTGCCGGGGCCCCGTGAGGCGCTCTTGAAGGTCCACGCCTGCTCAGTCTGCGGCTCGGACATCAAGATATTTCGTTACGGAAACAAGCGCATGCAATACCCCGTCATAGTCGGCCACGAGATTGCCGGTGAGATCGTGGAGGTCGGATCCGAGGTCGAAGCGGTGTCGGTGGGCGACCGCGTCTCCGTTGGCGCGGATGTGCCGGCGGTATGGAACCAAAACGTGCCGGGCAAGGACAGCTACGTCGACTACGCCACCGGCCACGAGTTCGACGGTGGATTTGCCCACTACATGCTCCTCAACGAACGTATGGTAGAGTTTGGTCCGATGACTCACGTTCCCCATTCGCTCGGCTACGACGCCGCCGCGCTGGCCGAGCCGCTTGCCTGCGCCGTCAAAGGCCTCGAGTTCGGCCGCTTCGGCCGGGGAAAGAGTATATGTGTTATCGGCTTAGGACCGATCGGCTGTATGATCCTCGAGTTGGCCCGCTCCTATGGAGCTTCCAAGATCTTCGCGGTGCAGCGGTCGCGGCCGCGGCTCGAGGCGGCACGACGGTTCGCACCGGATGCGCGATTTATCTGCACACAGGACGAGGATCCGGTCGCAGTGGTTGAGGCAGAGACTTCCGGCGCCGGGGTGGACATGGTAATCACCACCTCCGGCAGCGTCCAAGCACACAAGGACGCCATCCACATGGTCGGACATCTCGGATACGTCAACTTATTCGGAGGCCTTCGGGGCGAGCCTGAACTCGTTATCGACTCCAACATTATTCACTATAAAGAGTGTTTTGTGATGGGAACGCACGGATCGGATCCCCACCACCACAAGACGGCGGTGGAATTATTGGCAAAGAACGAGGTGCATGGCGACTGGTATGTCTCAAAGACCTTCCCGCTCTCACAAATTAGGGACGCGTACACCTTTCACGAAGCCCACGAGGGACTAAAGGCCATCGTTCATCCATGGGACACAAACAGATGAGCGCCTCAGGCCGGAACCACAACGCGGACGCCGACACAGACGCCCGGGAGATCGGAGCACGCATAAAGATCGCGCCGTCGTTGATGTGCGCCGATCAACTTCGTCTTGGGGAGGAAGTGGCCCAACTCGAGCGTCTCGGCGTGGACTTTCTTCATCTGGATATCATGGACGGACACTATGTACCAAACCTCACATTTGGAACCGACCAGTGCCGAACGCTGGCCAATGCGTTCAAGACGCCGCTCGATATGCACCTTATGGTCGATGAGCCGGATAG
>CAZFLD010000031.1:0-9881 GCA_964519835.1 uncultured Spirochaetales bacterium | reverse complement strand
ATGGTGGAGGCCGGTGCCGATGTGCTCGTTGCCGGAAGCTCCAGCCTCTTCGACCCATCAATGGATAGGGAGAAGTCGACGGCACGTATGCGTTCTCTATTCAACGCATCCTGAGTTACCCGTCCGTACACCGCCACCGGCCCCGGACGAGAGATACCGGTGTAGATCAGCAACGCCTCTTGGGACAGCACCACCAGGTCGCCGATCTCCCAACGGGAGTTCCCGAGCACACCACGTGAGGTAAAAAGCGCCGGGGCTCCGTCGCCGGCGGGCAGATCGACAAGGGGCAACCAAAACCGCGTACACGCAGCCCGGTGGAGACGACGCACAAAGCCGGGCAGGTACGACGCAGCGAGGTAGTCCTTCAACGTTGACCGACACACCTCGTACTTGCTTGTTGCCGTCTTGTGGCTTGCCGCCGACGCGTCTTCCGATATGCCCGCACGGCCGTCTTGCGAAACTTCGTCGATCGTCGGTTTATCCTCGGCAACGGGTCTTAGCGCATCAAGCACCCCCCGGGCTGAAAAGAACTTCTTGATGTACAGGTAACCGGATTCGGCAAAGCGTTTACCAAGCAGCCAGGGATCATCGAGGAGGTCGTTGTCCAACCGGATCGATCCGCTCGACTTCCTGTGAGATACGGCGCCGACTCTGTAATCCATGGCTCGATTCTAGACCCACATAGCCACGCGGCCAATGGCGCTCACGACGATATTCATGTATCTTATGACGGTCTTCCCATGCCAAGTTGGCAAATCGGTGCGTTTTCATGTACCCTGTGACCGTGAACCGCCTTCCATCCTTGCCCGACGCGTTCGACACGATCTGGAACCAGAACAAAACCCCTATCGGCACCTTGGGATATGCGGGGGCATGGATTCAGACTCGAGGCACCGGTTTCGCGCACCTTCGAGTCCTCGATGTTTATGGCCTGGTCTTGCTGATTGACGGGAGCGGCCGGTATCGAGACAGCGACGGCCGGAATCTGCGAGTCATTGCGGGGGACGTGATTGTGTTGGTCCCCGATCTGGGGCATCATTACGGTTCTCTTCCGGGAGAACGGTGGAGTGAGGTCTTTCTGACCTTCCGCGGCGACGCATTCGACGGCTGGCGCAAAAAAGGGGCCTTGGAACCTGGCCGGAAGAGGCTGGATAGTCGGCGGCTCTCGTATTGGACCGGTCGATGGCTTGATATCGCGAAGAGCAATCCAAAAAACGACTACGAACACATCGAGCTGCTCAGTAGCATTCATCTTTTGATAAGCGATCTGTGGGCATCTGAAGACTCCGATAGCCGCTCGGACAAAAGCTCGGGCCTTGAGGGAAGCCGCCACCACCTGGACACGTGGCCGCCCAACCAAACCCCGGACTGGAAAGCAGTGGCGCACCGGGCCGGGTACAGCTACAGCGGATGGAGACAGGCCTTCCGGCGTGCACACGGAGTGTCGCCCGGCACCTACCGCCGCACCGTGCTGATGAAGCAGGCCGCCAAGTTGTTGACGCGAAGCAAACTATCGAACGGGGAGCTTGCCGAGCGATTCGGCTGCTGCGACGCCTACCACTTTTCCAAGCTTTTCAAGGCGATCCACGGCGTCTCGCCCCGGCAGTACCGGCAGCAAGTTCGCGACGGTACCGAATAGCGGCGGGCGGGCCCCCCGAGCGGCCCCGAGCGGCCCCATAGGCGGCCCCATAAGCGGCCGGACAAAAACCCACGTCTTGTTTGGCCACACCGGGCAGGATTTCTAAAACGAGGCGCGACACGGCCGGCTGGAGTTATCATCGGACGCATCTTTTCCTAGCTGGTTGAAAGAGTGTCGTCGCCGGAGGCCCAATAAGCGAGCGTTGCAGCGTGCGCCTCGAAGGCCTGCTCCGCGCCGTCCTCGAGGGGCCCGTTCGCACCAAGCACCCGGCCCGAGAGCCATTCAGGATAGAGGCGACCGATGCCCTTGATCCTGCCGACGTGTTTGAGAAAACGCCGACCCCAGCCATTGGCCCCCTTGACGGGAAGCGCATGTGTGACAAACACCGCCGCACAGGGTATCAACTTGCCCTCATCGTGTAGCCGCCGGCCCAGTTTTGCCAGCCACGTTTTAGTTGCCGGACTGGTGCGAAACGCTCTGATGGCGGCGCCGACCACCAGCAGATTCGGCGGCGTAGACGCAACAGTGGCGGCATCAATACTGGTCACGTGGCCGACGGTCACGACGTTACCGTCGATCTCGAATGCTTTTGCCATAGCCAGGGATAGCTTCTCTCCATTCCCGGCCTGTGAATCGTGGACGATCGTGACGTTCATGGGCGCTCCTCACTTGCAATTCGACATGGGCTTAGTTTTTGTGGCGCCAAAACGCGTGGCGATACATCAACAGGCTTTGGACCAGCTAACCCATTAAACATCGGGACAGCCTTCGATGGAAGATGTATTTTGTAAATCGTCCGCTTGGTCGCCCGGTCGTACCTCCGCTTGCTCGCCCTGGGCCGCTTCCGATTCCACACCCAGCACCGCCGTGGCCCGAGCTGCCCCGGCGGCAATACCGAGCCGGCGCATTTCCCGGGCGAGAAAAGCCAGGGTCAACGCCGCCGCGGCGCCGTCGGCGATGGGGAAGGCGGCCCAGATCCCAACAAGACCAAGGCTTCTCGGAAGCAGGAGAACCAGCGGGATCAAAAAGATAATCTGCCGGCTCATCGATAGAAACAGCGCCGGCACGGCCTTGCCGACGGCCTGGAAAAACACAACACCGGCGAGTTGCAGGCCGATGGCCGGAAGCACCAACATCACTATGCGCAGAGCCTCTTGTCCGATCTCCACCAGCTCGGAACTGTTGGTAAAAATGCCAAACACCACCCCCGGTGCCGCCATGATCACCGTGAAGAAAACAAGCGCGACCACCATGGAGATACCAAATGCCACAACAACGGCCGTTCGGACGCGGCGATAGTTTTTGGCGCCGTAGTTGTAGCCGACGATGGGCTGCAAACCATGGGCAATGCCGATAAGCGGCATCAGCGTAAAGATAAGCACCCGGTTGATAACGCCAAAAGCAGCGATGTGAAGGTCCTGGCCATAGGTTCGCAGCGCGTTGTTTGTAATTATGACAAAAAGGCTCTGCCCGAATTGACGAACAAACGCGGCAAGGCCGACGGTCATCACCTCTCGCACAATCGGAGGATTCGGGATGAGGTATCGCAGCTTGATGGGCAGGCTGGAGTTGCCCGACGCGTAGAAGATGATCGCCAGGCAGAAACTGATAAACTGCGCGGCGACCGTCGCGAGTGCCGCGCCCCGAATTCCCATGTCGAATACAAAGATAAAAAGCGCGTCGAGGCCGATGTTCGCAAGCGCCCCGGTGATTACAATCGCCATCGACATGGCGGCCCGCCCCTCCGAGCGCACGGAGTGATTGGCGGCTATGCCGGTGCCGATAAACGCAGCGCCCGGGAGAACGGTGCCGAGGTACTCTCGGGCGTAGGGCAGAATGTCAGGCGTTGCACCAAAGAGGACAAGAACCTCGTCCAGGAACAGGAGTCCGAGCGCGGTCAAGGCAAGCGCCAATAGCAGAAGAACGGTAAACGAGCCGCCCACGGCTTGTGCTGCTCGATCCGGCCGCCCCGCTCCCAATGAGCGCGATACAACCGAGGCCGTGCCGATACCCATCATCAGCGCAATAGACAGCACGATGATCTGGACCGGAAAGGCCACGCCAAGGCCGGCGATGGCCAACGCCCCCACGCCTTGTCCTATAAAAACGGTGTCTACAAGATTGTACAGGGCGTTCACCGCCATTGCGACGGTGGCCGGAAGGGCCATCGCCGCGAGAAGCGGAGCGATCGGCCGGCAGGCGAGCATGGTCCCGCGGTCGGCCTTGGTTGTGTTGACCATCTGCGAACGGTACAGCTTCAAAGTCGTGGCGGCAAGCTTCACGACGGCGGCGTTTGTCTCATCGAGGGGTGCGATCATCTCAAAAGGCCCGTGAGTCTCGCCCACCTCCCAGCCCATGCGGAGACCGCCGGCAGGGTCGAGGCTCCTCGAGCCGGCCACGACAATCGTCGGCCATGGGCGGAACAAAAGTGATTTCAAAGCAGTGCGTGCGCAAAGGCTTGCACCCCATAGAGCGGTTTGATAGCTTTTCGGTGTGTTGTCGCGTGCCGCGGTTGGTACAGGTATCCTGTTGTTTGTTTTTGCTTCGGCGGCCTTTGGCCAATCGGAGCTACTGCGACTGCCGTTTTCACGCACCGTTGTTGAAGACTTCGAGAGCTTGCCCGACTGGACGGTAACACGCTTTGCTCTCGAGGAGTGGGGCACCCGCATAGACGACCCCGAGCTCGACCTACGCGTCGAAATCCGCCCGGGAGCACCGGCCGACATCCGGAATTTCGAAGACGGCGGCTTACTCCCCGTGGAGCTCGGCACCCAGCAATCGGTATTAGGTCTTCGAATCGAGAGCTCTCGCGCGGCTCGCCATGGTATCCTGGTGGCTCCCGTAAACCCGCCCGTCCTCGAGGCAGTTCCCGTCGGCATTGACCTCTGGGTCTCCGGCGACAATAGCAACCACGAGCTCGAGCTACTACTACTCGACGACGATGGAAACCCATTCGCTCACGTCTATCTGGGGCGCACCAACTCCGCCGGGTGGATGCTGGTGTCGCAGGAGTTTCGTTTGGAGGTTCCCAAAGCCGCCCGTCCTCTTCGGCTCGGTGGCTTTGTGCTAAAGACGGAGCCTTTGGCCATGCAAGGTGTCGAATACCTGTACTTCGATGCACTGATTATGACCTTTCCGGCTGAACCGGTCCCAACGCCCGGCGACACGACGGAAAGCCGCGGAGGAGCAGGTCGATGAGATTGGTTTGCCGCGCACCGGCGGCGTTCGTTGTTGCTTTTGCGCTTCTCGCCGCAGCAATCCCTGCATTCAGCCAAGTCCCGGAACCCTTGGGCGTTGATACGGCACAACAACGGCTCGAGGAGATTGTCGTCACCAGCCTGGACCGGGCTTCAGCGCGGCGGTGGTCGACCGACGTGGCGGCTGCCCGGGTGACGGCGGGAACCGCTCCTTCCCTTCATGCCGAGGACGAAGTCTCGGCTCTGACAGTGGAAATGACGCCACAAGCCTTTACTCTACCTCGAGTTGCAATCTACGCGCCGGAACCGATACGTGTCCCGGGCATCACCAAGACTATCACGGCGGATATCTGGACATCGGTCGGTCGACTCATGAACTTCCGCGTGATCATCCATGACAACCGCGGCATCGAATACAAGGTCCCCGCGACCACCTGGGGCGTCCCCGACGGCAACATCAATCTGACCGTGGTCGTCTCTCCCGCAATTATTCAGTGGCCACCCCGGAGGGTGCGGCAGGGCGGCATCTTTTTCGCGGGCATCGAGCTTCTCCCGATTCCGAATACGGACGTGCCGCCGGAGGGCTTTTGGTTTGCTCTCACCGAGGTTCGGGCAATCACCGACATATTTGAGGGCTATGGCGATTCAGACCAACCGGAGGACTGGGAGTGATGCTGACCGGCGGCACTCGAACGCTGCTTTTGGTTACGGCCGTAGCCTTCACCGCACACGGCATTGGTTTTGGCGAGGGAGCGGCGGAGGAACTTCGGGAGGAACGATCCTTTACCGTCGATGTCCCTGTCGAGGAGGCCCGTGCGATCCTATTTGACGGGCTCGACTCCCTCGACTCCGAAGTTCGAAGAACCGCCTTTGCTATGATTCGATACGCCGGTGGCCCCGGCACGACGGATGCTCCCGGTACTCCTGACGTCTACGAGGCGGTTCAGGCCCGCTTTCGCGACTTTCGCTCGCACCTGCGGAGTCCCGGGCAGTTTCTTTGGCAGAGCAACGCAGTCGAAACACTGTACTTTCTTGATCCGGAAGGGACTGTAGAGTTCCTGATCGAGCACAACGACCAGGTCCTCGGATCCATGGACCTCTACGTGCTTTTTTCGATTATCGGATTCGACAAGATACCGCTCTTCGACAACGTATTCTGGTATCTCGATCAACAGGTTCCCTCAGATACACCATCGTTGATGTTTCCGATCGCCATGGCGGAGGTGTACCTGGAACACCGAGAGAACCCCTACGACGCAGTGCTCACCCATAGCTTCTTTGGCGCCCGGCAAGAACCGAGCTTATACGCCCGGCTACTAGAGTACCGCATAGAACGCGGTCTGCCGATCGAGCCGCTGTATCACCCCTTGGCCCACGCCGCCGGTATCGACCCCTCGCGCCCCGTGGTACAGCGAACTTTTACACTTGATGAGCTTCTCTACCAAGCTCTGCTCTATCGATATGAGTTCACCGACGAGGTCTACAGACGAGACTTTGTGTGGCCCACATCGAACGTAGTTTACAGCAATGAAGCAGCCGCCAAGTATGGGATCGAGACAAGCACCGAAGCCCTTCGGCGGGACTTTGCCGAACATACCGCCTTTCCCGCACACCGCGCAGCGGACGCTTTGGCCCACGTATACGCGGGAGTGCCGCGGCCCGGCGATGTGGATCGCATCGTGGCATTTACCAAAGCCGCGGAGGACGCGGTGCTGCTCGAGTACGTGCACGTGACCGCCGACGCACCGCCGAGTGACGTACGAACAGCGCTCCTCGGTGAGTTTGCCCGGCATGACAATGCGTCGGCTCGACGCGAATCCCTGACGGCTTTGCGTGACTCTTCGGCGCTGCAAACCGCTTTTGAGCTCACCGAGCTGTATCACCTGCTGGACTCGGAAACAGACCCGCACAACCAGGCGATTGTCCTCGAGCTGCTCGACGAGATCTACCACGATCCCGAGACTCTCGAATCGTACCTCTACAGTCGTAACGGGATCGTTTCTACAACCGCCGCCGGTCTGATCCTCAAGCATCGACAAGGAGCCAGGTGACATGCGCCCCCGCCTCTTGGTTCTGTTTCTGATCGGCGGTGTCGCCGCCGGTGTCGTCGCCCAAGATACACAAGACGCCCCAGATGCCCCAGATGCCGATCAGGTTTTTGAAGCCACGGACAGAGGTCTTGTGTTCGATCCCGTGGCAGCGGACCCGTCAAACTGGTCGGTGCTTGTGGGTGGGAGGCCCGTCGATCCCGCCGACGCCGGCGTTTTCTTGCGGCCCGTCGAGTACGACGACTCTGGTGCATCGGGCACCTATTTGGAGTTGTCCATCCCATTCCCGTATGTGAAATCGTCACATAGCGTTACGCTGCTCTATGGCGGCGAAACGCCGCCGGATATTCGCATCCGGGACGTACGGGCCCAGGTTGTTTCTCTGAGTTACGACCACGGATTGGCCGTTCTTTTCGCCCGATCCGACGTGTTGGGGGCAGGGGGCGGCGGGACGATAACCGGCACCTTGTTGGACTCTCTTTTTTTAGGATACCTCACGTTTGTCGGCCGTCGGACAATGGTGGCATATGCCGTCGGCACGCCGGGCTATCCACACGACCCTGAGCCGTCGCGATTCCTCGGGCTGACAATTACAAGCCCGACTACGGCGGCTCCCAACAACAAAGACATGCGGATTCTCCTCGGAGAGATCGTGATGGGGATCGTGCTGGAGGAGGTCTTTGAGTGAAACCCGTTGCTCTGCTCGCCGGAATTCTCCTGGTGGCCGCGGCCGGCGCTTTTCCCGCCGACGCGTCGTTTTTTGACAGCCAAAACGCCCCCGACGGCCAAAACGCCCCCGACGACCATCGTGACCCGGGCGGCACCGGGGACAATTGGCGGGTGGTCGGTCTGCGCACCGGCCGGCCGATTGACGGCGTCGAAGTCGGCTACGTTACGCAAGACGGCACAATCAGCGTCGAGCTGACGCCGCAAGTGGGTGATTCGCCGATCGTACTCCTCCCGCCCCACGGATTTTTTAATGACGCCATAAACGTTGGCGTTGTGAATCACCTGTCCGCAAAGATCATGGTCGAGACCGGGGCCGCTGTTATGGAGATTGCCCTCATCGACGAACCGGCAATGCCTGTGCTCTATGATTTTGGCATGCTCGAAGAATCATCCGGCGGCTATCAAACCTACGTGTGGCAAAACCCACACTACATCGACGACATCCGCAACCGAGAGCTTCGTTTGAGCACACTGAGGGAGCCGTCGGCCTACAGGCGGAGAGTCGCGGCCATCGTCCTCCGGCCGGCGGCAACCCCATTCACCGTGCGTATCCAGCGCCTTGGAATTCGCTACGATCGTGCCGTTTTCGAAGGTCCCCCATGGTAGTCGTCACCGCGGAGCTCGGTGAGCGCACCGTTCCGGGCGGCGTCGATCCCAGGGTTTTTTCCGATCCGTCCTCGCACGGCGTGTTCGAGGCCCGGAGCTTCACGTTGGTCACCGAGCGCGCTTTTCTCCAGCACAACTCCCCGAACCAAGCCCAAAAGACGGCCGGCGAAGTAGCGCGCGTGCTTAGTACTGCCGGGCTCTTGTACAGCCTTGGACTTGCGGCCGACGGAACATCGTATGGATAGGGATGGATTCGCCGGAGTCGCGACACGGTCGGGTCCTTGCCGGCGTGGCTCTGTTTGACGAGGGCACGGGTGTGAAACTGATTGTCGGACACTCCAACATGGATCTGGACTGCATTGCGTCAGTCGCACTGGCGCGGCGATTGCATCCTGAGTTTGTTGCCGTCAAAAGCGGCACGGTCCATCCGGTAGCGCGGTACCTCTACAACTTGTATGAGACGGAGCTCGATTTCCTCTCGACAAAAGAGATACAAGGAGCCAATCTCGAGGAGCTTATCATCGTGGACACAAGAAGCTTCTCTCGGGTAACAGAGTACTTCCGCGCGCTCGGGCTGACGGAGCCTCCGCCGGACTGCGCCGTGACCATTTACGACCATCATCCGGGTGAACCCGAGGACTTCCCCAACGCCCTTCTGGTGGGAGGCGATTTTGGTTCTACCGCAACGATCCTCGGCAAAGAGCTGATGGGCCGTAATATCGCCCCGACACCCGAAGAGGCTACGATTGCCCTTGCCGGCATATACGGCGACACAGGCAACTTCACTCACGAGAATGTCGGCGCCGATGAATTTGCTGTTTCCGCGTTTATGCTCGCCCACGGAGCTACGGTTCGTCTTGCGACCTCCTTCCTCAAGAGCCTTCGCGAGGAGGACCAGATCGATCTCTTTCACAAGGCGCTTGGCCTTATCACCACGGAAGAGATAAAGGGACACCAACTCGGGCGCTTTGTTGTCACCTTGGATAAGCAGGTGTCCGGGTTGGCGGCGGTTGTAGAGAAAGTCTTCGAGGTGGAGGATCTCGACGCCTTGTTCGGCGTGTTTCACTTCGAAGACTCGGGAAGCACGCTTGTGATCGGCCGCAGTCGCAAGGCGAGGGTGAAGGTCAACGAGATTCTTGGAGCCATTGGCGGAGGCGGCCACTTTACGGCCGCCTCCGCCCTCGCCAAAGAGACGAGCCTGGAAGACGTTGTGGACCGACTTGCCCGGTCTCTCGATTTGCAGGTAACGCCGGCCATCTCTGCTCGAGACATCATGACAAAAGAGGTATCAACCATTTCCTCGAGTCACACGCTCCTCGACGCCTCCCGCTTTCTCGAGAAAATCAACCACACCGGAGCGCCCGTCGTAGACGCGACGAACAGGATAGTGGGCTTTATGACCCTGCGGGACATCATGAAGGGGCGGCGACTCGAGAAGATGCATACCTCCGTGAAAGGCTTTATGACACCGCAGGTCGTCACCTGTAGCCCTGCACACACCGTTCACGACCTCGAGGAGCTGTTTTTTGTGCACGACATCGGACATCTTCCCGTTGTCCAGGACGACACATTGGTCGGGATAGTGACTCGGTCGGACTATCTTCGGACACTTGCAGGCGGCGCCGGGCGCTCCGACGCCGCCGGGCGGGGGAGCACCTCGTG
>CAZFLD010000030.1:0-46355 GCA_964519835.1 uncultured Spirochaetales bacterium | reverse complement strand
GCCAATACAATCGGCTTCTACAGGACACCGATCGACAAAGATACACTAAGGCAACTCACCAAGAAGAGCGATTTGAAGGGATTGCTCCACGCCGGGAGCTTTCTCCTTATATATCTCGCCACGATTGGTCTTGCCCTCTACTTTTTCCTGACCCAGCAGTTGGTCCTGATGGTGACAGCCGCTTATGTTCATTGTATGTTCCACGGTTTTGTCGGCATGGGAGCGGCGGTCCACGAGCTGTCCCACGGAACCGCCTTCAAGACCAAGTGGATAAACAGCTTTTTCTACAGGCTCTTTGCGTTCTTGACATGGAACAGTCACTTCCACTTCAAAGAAAGCCACCGGAGACACCACCTCTACACGGGATTTATGGACCAAGACAAAGAGATCCTCCCCGAGCCCGCGCCCTTTACGACTCCTCAGGTCATTGGTTGGTTCCTTTTTGATTGGGCTCACTTCAAGAACATCATGGGGACAAACCTCCAGCACGCTCTCGGCAATACCGATGCGGACTTTTTTTTCTGGTGTCCGCTGTTGAGCAAAGACAATATCAAGACAAAAAAGCTGATTTCGTGGGCGCGATTTCTGTTTATCGGCCATGGAGTCCTGCTTGCGCTTTTTATCTACTTCCAGTTGTGGATTCTTATACCCACAGTCACCTTCGGCTACTTTTTTGGCACCTTCCTTGTCCATGGATGCGAGGTACAGCAGCACGTCGGACTCGCTCGAAACGTGCCGGATTGGCGGGTGGTCGCATACACCGCCGACTTCGGGCCCATCATGTCCTACCTCTATTGGAACATGAACTACCACGCAGAGCACCACATGTACGCAAGTGTTCCCTTCTATAATCTGAGAAAGCTAAACAAGGCTATGAAGCACGACCTGCCCAAGCCCTTAACGGGTTACTGGCGCGGCTTGTTTCACTGCCTTCACGTGCGGCGCGAACAGGCAAAAGACCCGGACTACCGATTTATGCCGGAATTCCCGGAAACGGCGGCACCGCCCAAGCTGGCCTGACCAACATACGGCGGCACGCGGCCGGCTATTGCACGGGCCGCCGTTGGCCGCGTTGCGACGGCGGAGTAGAATAGGCGCGTGAGTGGTACCAAACGCCCCACGATCAGGGCCATAGCCGACCAAGCCGGTGTCTCGCGAGGCACCGTGGATCGTGTGCTCAACAACCGTGGCGACGTGCGGAGCGAGGTGGCCAATCAAATTCGTACCATCGCCGACTCGCTCGGGTACGTGCCGAACAGAGCCGCAAAGGCCCTTCGGTTCAACCACAGTCCCAAAACGATCGTTGTGGTGCTTCCCAAAACAAGCAGCGGCTTTTTTGACTTAATACTCTCCGGCGTACATCGGGCAGAGGCAGAGCTCGCCGGCATGGGCATTCGAACGCGTGCCGTGTATTTCGATCCGCGCGATGAAGGCGGACTAGTATCGACGCTACAGACGGCCTCTGCCGACGGAGACGCTTTTGTGGTGACCGGACCGGACACGGCCGCCGTTCGATCCGCGTTGCTCGGCATAGTTGAATCGGGCACGCCGGTGGTCACAATCAACTCCGACATTGCCGTCGAAGGACGCCTCTGTTTCGTCGGCCAGAACCTCTACAAGAGCGGCGTTATGGCTGCGGAGCTCATGGCAAAAACCGTGCGGTCTCCCGGTCGGGTCGTCGCGGTCACGGGCAACCTCGACTTCCAGGCGCACCGCGATCGAATCGAAGGTTTTACCGCCGGCATGACCCGGTGGTCCGAGGATTGTGACGTAACCGTGGGCGAGGGCTTCGACAACTACGACGACACACGGGCGGTGCTGCGCGCATCTTTCGATCAAGCGGCGGCCAACGGTCGGCGCATCGTGGGTGTGTACATGGCAACCGGCAGCATCGAGGCGTCCCTGGCAATGCTTCGCGAACGTCGACAGGCCGGATCCGCGGGCGCGGACGAGCCGGTCCGTGTGATCACAAATGACGCACTGCCGATCGTGAAAGAGGGACTCGCTTCGGGCCGGATCGATTTTTCGATCTGCCAAGATCCGGTCCACCAGGGTACCGAACCGGTGCGCATCATCGCCGAGTACTTGCTCTCAGGAAAACGACCGGCGGCCGACTACCGCTCGCCGATTCTTGTCATGGGTGCCGGCAACATGGACGAGTTCCAGGACCACGGATGAGCGCAGGCTCGGCTACCGGTGCGATGCACACAGGGGCCACGCCTCTGGGCTTCTGGGGGCGCAGGCCACACTACTCACCGAGGCACGTTCCAACTAAGCGCGCCGAGTCGATCCAAGGATGGTCGGGAGGCACAACCTTCTTTTTTCCGGCGACCTCTTTGATCGGCACCGGTTTGCAGGAGTCCCCGGAGACGCCGACCATTACGTTGTACGTTCCTTCGGCGAGGAGGCGAGCGGCGGTGGTTCCGAGCAACGTGCATAGCAATCGGTCCCGGGCCGACGGCCCGCCGCCACGCTGTACGTGTCCAAGTGACGTAACACGCGCCTCGGTTCCGGTAAGATGCTGCAGCTCCCGTGCCACTTGGCTCGCCTTTGATTCTTGCACCAGTCGATACTCGTCCCCGCTCGGCGTCTTTTCTACGACGACCTGGTCGGACTGCTTTTTCTTGCCGTTACTGTTCTTGCCTTTTTCTTCGGCCTTCGAAACCGCGCCCTCCGCTATGGCGACAATACTAAAGCGTTTGCCGCCGATCCGACGCGACTGAAGGTGCGACGCCACCGTCTCGAGGTCATACGGTAACTCGGGAATCAGAATGACATCGGCTCCACCGGCAATACCCGCTCCAAGGGCAAGCCATCCGGCCGAATGCCCCATGATCTCGCACACGATAATCCGATGATGACTCGTGGCGGTGGTGTGAAGGCGGTCGATGGCTTCGGCGGCGATCATCATTGCGGTATCAAAGCCGAAGGTTATGTCGGTGCCCCAGACGTCGTTGTCGATGGTTTTTGGCAACGTTAGCACGTCGACCCCACCGGCCTTGTGTAGGTGATAGGCGTTTTTCTGCGTGCCGCCGCCACCCAAGCAAACCAAGCAGTCGATGTGATGCTTACGCAGATTCTCCACGGCGGCGGCGGTCATATCCATAGTCTTACCGCCCATGGGCATCTTGTGTGGTTTCTCGCGGGCGGTCCCGAGGATCGTACCGCCTTCAGTAAGAATGCCGCTGACGTTCCGATCGTCGAGAACCATCGTTCTGTTTTCTACAAGACCCCGAAAGCCGTCGAGGAAGCCGACGACTTTGATGCCGTAGGTGCCGATAGCCGCCTTGGCCACACCACGGATCGCCGCGTTGAGGCCGGGGCAATCGCCGCCGCTTGTAAGGATGCCGATGCACTTTGTTTTTGATGTTCTCGCCACCATGAGGACATTGTACACCAGGTAGCGTCAAACGGTCGCGACCAAAACCGGGCCGGCGGGCCGCGAACGCCGACGGCGCCCAGCCCGATCAGGGTCGGCGGTGACGGCCGGGGCGGCGCTAAATCTTCCGGCGCCACGGCGCTTGCAGGCACCGCACCGCTGCGGTAGCCTCGGCTCATGACCACCTCACCACGTCCAAACATCCTCTGGATTTGCACCGACCAGCAACGATGGGACACCATTCACGCGCTGGGTAATAATCACATCAACACTCCTAACATCGATCGGCTGGTTGAGACCGGCGTCGCGTGCACAAACGCGTATTGCCAGAGTCCGATTTGTACGCCGAGCCGAGCGAGCTTTTTGACCGGCATGTACCCGGACTCAATACGCGCCTGCACAAACGGCAACAAGTACTGGGCCGAGGCGGCTCCACTGGTGACAAAGCTGCTTGCGGACGATTACTACTGCTGCGGACTTTCGGGGAAGCTTCATCTTGCAGGGGCACATGGGCGCATCGAGCCACGGCCGGCCGAAGACGGCTATTCGGTCTTTCACTGGAGCCACGACCACCGCGACATTTGGCCCGCCGGTCACGAATATGCCGATTGGCTCCACGAGAAGGGCGAGCACCTATCGACACGCTATGCGCGCGACGCTTACATGCCGCCGGAGCTTCATCAGACTCGGTTCTGCGCAGAAAAGGCGATTGAGTTTATCGAGCACGAGTGGGACCAGCCATGGCTTATGAGCGTTAACATCTTTGATCCACACCCCCCCTTCGACCCGCCGCCTGAGTTTCGTGATCGATACCGGGCTGAGAATCTGCCGGGGCCGATCTTCCGCACGGAGGACGTCGCGGCTCAGGGACGGCTTGCCGGTGTGGATTTCCAGACCGAGGCGGCCGATCCCACGAGCTTCGCCGCCAAGCAAAAGATCGCCGCGTACTATGCGATGATCGAACAGATCGACGATAACGTCGGCCGTGTGTTGGAGTCCCTCGACCGGTCGGGACAACGCGAGAATACACTTGTGATCGTTATGAGCGATCACGGGGAGATGCTCGGGGACCACGGATTGCTCCTAAAAGGCTGTCGCTTCTATGAGGGCCTTGTTCACGTGCCACTTGTGTTTTCGTGGCCGGGCGTTTTGCCGGCTGGAGAAACGCGCGAGGCTCTCGTTGAGCTGACCGACATTGCACCGACGCTTCTCGAGCTTGCCGGTGTCCCGGTACTTGAACGGATGGCCGGTCGATCACTTTGGCCGTTGTTGACCGGAAGGACCGACCGGCATCGGCAGACCGTTCGAAGCGTCTACTTCGACGCCCTGAGCGCCGCCGCTCCGGGTCGCGAGGCCTGGCACGGCAGCCGCGCCACGATGATCAGGAGTGAGCAATACAAGCTGGTTCGCTATCACACGGAGAGAGTCGGCGAGCTTTTTGACCTTTATGATGATCCCGAGGAATTCGAAAACCGCTACGACGAGCCCGCCTATGCCGCGATCCGCGCCGAGCTGACCAACGTGGCTCTCGACATGGCGGCCGCGGCCGTGGACACAGGACCGCCGGCAACACGGGTGTTCTAGCGCGGGGCCGGCTGTTGGCGGGAGCCCTTGCGGGTTATCCCTCAGTCAGCAGCATTGTCGGCATCCGGACCTTAGGGTACGCTTGGCCCATGAAGCGCCCAAACATCCTTTTTATTCTCTGTGACGACCTTGGAATCAACGATCTTCACTGCTACGGCAGGGAAGATCACAACACGCCTAACCTAGACCGGCTTGCGGCACAGGGGATGCGGTTTACCTCGGCATACGCCTGCCAGCCGATCTGCTCCCCGTCGCGCGCCGGCATCCTCACCGGCTTGAATCCCGCACGGTTGCACCTGACCACCTTTTTGCCCGGCCGGCCGGACTGTGTAAGCCAAAGGGTCCTTCACCCGGAGATCACGCTAAACATCCCCCTCGAGGTCAAGAGCTTCCCAAAATACTTCGGTGAGATCGGCTACCGAACTGCGCTCATCGGCAAGTGGCATGTTGGAGGAGCGGGATTCGGGCCGCTGGAGCATGGGTTTGACCACTTCTATTCGGCGCCGGCAAACACCAAGCCTTCGGAAACCGAAGGCGGAAAAGGTGAGTATGAGCTCACTCATGCGGCGCTGGATTTTATCAAGGCCGACGTGGAAAAACCGTTTGTCCTTTACCTCGGTCACAACACGCCGCACATCCCCTACACGGCACGGCAGCGCCTCATAGACAAAAACAAAAACGCCTTCGAACCGGTCTACGGAGCGCTCATCGAAACCCTCGACGACACCGTCGGCCTTATTATGCGTCGTCTCGACGAGCTCGGTATTGCGGAAAACACAATCCTCGTTTTTACCTCCGACAACGGCGGCCTTCACGTACCGGAATCAAACCATAAGCGGGTCACGCACAACACGCCCTTCCGGGCGGGAAAAGGATTTGTGTACGAGGGAGGAAATCGCGTTCCGCTGATTGTTCGATGGCCTGGACACATCGAAGCCGGGCGCGTGGTGGACACCCCCGTGAACAACGTAGATTGGATTCCAACGCTCCGCGAGCTTGTTGGCGCACCGTTGCCGGACGGACAAACCAGCGCCGGCTCGCCGGCCACGCTCCAGGCCCAACCGGCACTCGACGGCATAAGCTTCGCGAAAGGGCTCCTGGGGACCGACGCGTTTCCGGAAAGACCCATCTTCCAACATTTCCCCCACTACACCAACCAGGGGAGCCGACCAAACGGGGCGATGCGGGACGGCGATTGGCTCCTGGTCGAGTTCTACGACGACGAGCTCGTGGAGCTCTACAATCTGCGGACGGACATAGGCGAGCAAAGCGACGTCGCCGCCGAACATCCGGACCGCGTAGCCACTATGCGCACAGCCCTCGACACGTGGCGCAAAGACAACAACGTTCAGTACAACCGACCCAATCCGAACTACTCCGAGGACCGCTTCCATGAACTGTACATCACGTTCGACGCAAGCCGATTTGATCCACCGGCGGCAACCGATGCCGACTGGCAGGCTGCGTGGCGCTGGCGCGAGGGTATGAATGAGGTTGTCAAAGAGGCGCGGCGCAACAAGTAGGTACTGGTACGAATGTTGATCTTTCTTCGGGGGGCCGCCTCAAAGAACCTTGGCTACCGGCTTGGTCCCGTCCTTGCTAGTCCGGGTATAGATGGACGACAAAACCACTCTCCCAACGGCGCCCTGGTCGGAGGAATACTCCCACGTCGTGAAGCCTGGATTTGGGCCCGCCGCCCCTGAGGCCGGACTAACCGAGCACAAGGCCACCGCCCGGCTCCGAAGATTCCGCCCGAATAGGCTCAAGCGAAAGCAGACCGAGAGCTCGTTCTCGATTCTTGTCCGTCAATTCAAGAGCGTGATAATGATTGTTTTGGCTGCTGCAGCGGCCGCTTCGTCTGCTTTGGGCGAAATCGTGGACGGGATCGCCGTTGTTGTGGCCATGCTGATCAATGCCGCTATCGGGTTTTTCACGGAACTCCGCGCTGTTCGGTCAATGGAAGCGCTGGAAGAGCTCGACGTCAAATACTGCCGAGTGCTGCGGGACGGGGGCTTACGAGATCTTGCGACGGACAAGGTGGTACCGGGAGACATCGTAGACGTTGGGGCGGGCGACATCGTGCCTGCCGACATTCGCATTGGCGAGGCGAACGGGCTCTTAACGGATGAGTCGCCCTTGACCGGCGAATCCGAGCCCGTAAGGAAAGGCACCGCACCGGTCGAAAAGGGCGCTCCAATCGCCGAGCGCTACAACATGCTCTACAAGGGCACCGCCGTCGTAGAAGGCTCGGGCTGCGGGATCGTCGTGGCGACCGGGATGGACACGGAGATCGGTGAAGTCGCTTCGATGGTGCAGGCGGCGGAGTCCGGACAAGATCCCCTCGAACAGCGGCTCGACAAGCTTGGCTCGCGCCTTGTGTGGTTTATCATCGCCGTGGCGATTGTTACCGGGATAGTCGGTGTAGTCGCCGCCAAAGACATCCCGTTTATGGTCAAGACGGCGATTGCGCTTTTTGTGGCGGCGGTACCCGAAGGACTGCCCATCGTGGCCACGCTGGCGCTTGCCCGGGGCATGCGGCAAATGGCCAGGAGAAATGCGTTGGTCCGCCGCCTATCTGCGGTCGAAACCCTCGGGTCGACTACGGCCATTCTCACGGACAAGACTGGAACGCTTACGGAAAACCGCATGACCGCGACCGCATTGTACGTATCGGCAGGGTCGACGACCACAGCCACCGCAGCACCGAAGCTCGTTGAAGTCGATTTCACCAACAAAGCGGCCCGCCGCGCCGTTGCGGTCGGCGCTTTGTGCAACAACGCGGAGCTCGGCGAAGAAGGCGACGTGGGTGACCCCATGGAGGTGGCGCTCCTTCACGCGGCGCGGGATGCCGGTTTCGAGCCGGACGATCTACTCAGATCACAGCCGGAGGTACGCGAAGTGGCCTTTGATCCGGTTTTGAAGATGATGGCCACCTACCATCGCATCGATTCCGGGTATCGCCTTAACGTAAAGGGTGCACCGGAAGCGGTTGTTCCGGCGTGCTCCGGTGTGGCCGCCTCGACCTCCAATCAAGCCGCGGCCGACCATGGCGGAGAGCGAAGCGGTTCCGTAGTGCCTTCCGGCAGGATCCTCAAAGAGGCAAGGCGCCTCGCCTCGGATGGCTATCGCGTTCTGGCCGTTGCCGAACGTGAGGGCACCGACGCATCCGTTGTGGACACGGATGACCCTTACCAAGACCTCGAGTTCCTAGGACTCATCGTGCTGGAGGATCCGCCACGAGAGGATGTTGCCGACGCTGTTGCGGAGTGTCGTGGTGCCGGTGTTCGAGTCGTCATGGTCACCGGCGACCATGACAAAACCGCCGCCGCCGTCGGAGAGGCTGTCGGCATCAGCTCGGCCGGGGAGACTCCTCGGATGGGCCGCGAACTGGAGGAGACCACGTGGGATGATACCCGGCGGAGCGAGCTAATCGAGACATCGATCTTCGCCAGGGTAAGTCCCGAGCAGAAACTGTCGCTGATCCGGCTTCATCAGGATGCAGGCGGCACCGTAGCGATGACGGGCGACGGCATCAACGACGCGCCGGCGCTAAAGCAGGCGGATATCGGCGTGGCCATGGGGCAGAGGGGCGAGCCGGTGGCCGAGGATGCTGCAGACATCATCCTGCAGGACGATCGGTTTGCAACGATCCCCGTGGCAATCCGCTATGGGCGGGTCATCTTCAGGAATATTCGTCGATTTGTGATGTACATGATCTCCGGGAACATCGGCGAGATTTTGGTTGTCATGGCGGCAGCGTTGGGCGGCCTCCCGCTCCCACTACTACCGCTACAGATTCTCTACATCAACGCCATCAACGACATATTTCCCGCCCTCGCACTCGGGGTCGGCGCCGGTTCCCAAGAAGTCATGAGGCGCCCTCCGCATAACCCACGCGAGCCGATTATGGCGCGGCGCCACTGGATCTCACTCCTCCTGTACGGACTCGTGATTGCCGCTTCGGTGTTTGCCTGCTTTCTTCTCGCTCTCGGTCCACTGGGCCTCTCGCAACAACAGGCGGTCACCATCTCATTTCTGTCTGTGGCGTTTGCGCGACTACTCCACGTTTTTAACATGCGGGACGCCCAATCCGGCCTACTGAAAAACGACGTTGTCCGGAATCCGTTTGTCTGGGGAGCGATTGCGTTGTGCACCGGACTACTGAGCGGGGCGGTCTACGTGCCGCCGGTGGCGTCGGTATTGGGAGTTGTTGATCCGGGAATCTCCGGGTGGACGATGATTCTGACTACCGCGTCGGTTCCCCTTATCATTGGGCAGATAGGCAAGATGGTTGCCCGCCTCAATACACCCCAAAGTCCTTCACCGCCTCATGCAACACAAACAGGTTCTCTTCCGGTGTGTCACGGGGACACTGGTCGCCGGTGCTAAGCACAAAGCCGCCGCTCGCGCGCGCAGCCAACAGGGCGTCACGGGCCGACTCATAAACCTCCTGCTTTGTGCCGCGTAGCATGGTGTCCGTTGTATGTAGATTGCCCATAAGGGCGATATCCTTGCCGCGTGCATGCTTGACCTCGGCCAGATCCACGTCTCCCATCGGTGCAATCTCGAGAGGGTTGATGCAGTTCACATCGGTCTCATCGGCCAGCATGTCGACCAATTCGCGAGAACGGCCGCAACTGTGCAGAACGGTCGGCACGCCGGCACTCTTGCACATCGCCGAGTACCGCTTGATTGCCGGCAGCGCGTAGCGGCGGGCCAGCTCGGGACTCGCGAGAGTCAGCGTCCCAGAGCCTCCAAGCTGGACGTAGTCCGGCTTCTCCGCCAGGAAGAGCTCGAGGACCTTTGTGCCACGCTCCAGCTCCAGGTCCGCCCACTCATCGAGGATCGTAGGCATATCCACAAATGCGTACGTAAGCGCTTGCACACTTCCTTCGATTTTTCCCTCCCAGGCATGAAAGCCCGGATACCCAATGCCGAGGCCAAATGCCTGGTCACGCTTTTGAGCCTCGGCCCGCACCTCTTTGATCCTCGCTTGATCCACACTTTTCGGCTCAGTGATCAGGTGCCTATACTTCGGCCAGTCCGTCTCGAGATTCTTTATGATACGAGTACGGTGAGTCGGCGGCTCGCGCCGAAAACAGATATCTTCCGCCACAAGCGTGCCGTCCGGGGTCTCCCACGTTGTAACACGAATCATCGCGTCGCGGTCTGCCGCGGATTTCAATTCGATTCGCGGCTCGGGGCCGTCGGCAACCACAGGAACACCGGAGCAGGAACCAATCCACATGTCCAAGCCGAAGTACTCCGCCGCATCGATGTAGAGCTTCCACAAGGGCTCGGCGCCCTCAAAGTAAACCTCCCAGAACGGCCCACCACGGCGCGCAACGGGAATGTAGTTGGAGATGTCCGGGGTTACGGGCACTCGATCCGGGATCTTGTTCTGAATGGCCGTCAGGAATCGTTCTTTGCTTGTCACTTCGTTCCTCCATGGTGGATCGCTCATCCGGTAAGCCTCGGCACCGGCGGCGCGACCACCAAGCGCTACCGCCTTGCAAGCTCCGGACCTCGAGAGCGCCGATCAGTTCTGAACCGGATTGTTATGTGGGTTTTTTCCCCGGCAGTGCCAGAGTTTGTGGCTCTTGTTTCCGGGATGATCTAGGTTGAGCTTCATGTCTTGAGAAAAGTAACGCATCGTGTAGCCGGTGCGTCGACGATCACTTTTGTTCGCCTCCGCTCCGTGGATCAAGCGTGAGTCATGCAGCGAGCTCTCGTTGGGATCGAGCTCGAAATACACCGCTTTTGACTCGTCCACGTTCTGAAGCTCGTGTTGAAAGGTGTGCGTTGCCGAGTCTACGGGCACGTACTCCCCGTGCTGCGTTTGTTGTGTGCCGGGTATAACCCGCATACAGCCGTTCGCTTTGTCGGAGCGATCGATAGCAAGCCAGATGGTCACGATGCCGGTGAACGTATCGAACCGTCCTTTCCAGTAGCCGGCATCCGAGTGCCACGGCGTGGCACGCCCAGTCCTCGGTTCTTTGCTGATAAAGTGACTCGACCACAGCCCGATGTCGGGGCCAATAACGTCTTCAACAAGATCGAGGACGTGGTCGTCCATAAGAAATTCCAATAGACGGTGGTCCGAAAAGTGCGGCGTGTCGAGCTGGTCGCCGCGCTTTTCTCCTCTGGCCGCCAAAAGCTCCTCGAACATACCCACCAGACGCCGGAACTTCCCCTCCGGGAACAACGGTTGCTTATAGAGGTAGTAGCCGTCGTTGTGAAACTGTTCCACGGCTTGTGGTGAAATAACGTTGGTTGCCATTTTTCCTCCTGCCACAACAATGCCACGTGCGGGGAGAACGTGCTTCAACCGGACCGGCAAAACGTGTACTATTTCGGCATGGCTGTGGTTACCCGGCTGACGATGGCCACGTTCCTTCGACCACCCAAGCACGCTCATGCCGTACGCGCTTACTACGCCCCGGGGTGGAAACTCGGCTACCACAATCACGACTTTGCCGAGATTATGTGGGTAGAAGAGGGTGGCGGACGACAGGTACTCAACGGCTCTCGCCAGGACCTCGAGCCCGGCATGATCTTCCTGCTCGGTCCAAACGACGCCCATTCTATCGCCGCTGGTTGGAATTGCTCGCTTGTGCTGTCAAACGTGGCGTTCGCTGCCCACTTTTTGCCGGTCACCGAGGTGGAGTCGATGGGCGGTCCCGGTCCTATGTGGGTCTCGGGACACGCCCTTGCGGAGTTGGGTGCGAGCTTTGGCCGGGTCGAGTCCGGAGCCATACGCCGAACGGCGGTACTGCGGTTTGTCTACGAAGTCCTGGACCTCATGGAACGTGAGCGAGACCGTGAAAGTCGGCTCGATGCTCTCCCGGGCTGGCTTGCCCAAGCGCTATGGCACCTCGAATCGGACCTGACCGAGGTAGCAGGAGGCGCCGAAGCACTGGTACGTCGATGTGGACGGTCGCGTGACCACGTGAATCGCGTCCTGAGTCGTTGTGCCGGGGAGTCGCTCTCCGACGCGGTGTGCCGCCTGCGCCTCGATCACGCCACGCGACTGCTTTCCACCACCAATCAGAGCGTAACCAACATCGCGCTCGACGTAGGATTCTCCAACCTGAGTTACTTCTACCGTCGGTTCAAGAACCGGTTCGGCGAGTCTCCAAAGGCATATCAAAGCCGTGTGTTGTACGCGGCCAGAGGTTGACCGGGGTGAGCCACCGAAGGGCCTTTGGCGTTCACACCACTATTCGTGATATAAAGGCACCGTGAAAGCAATACTACTAAACGGCGCAAAAAACCTGGAAAGCGGCGAGCTTGCCTCGCCGGGGATCGGTCCGGCGGATGTTCGAATCAAGGTCCGCACTATGGGTATTTGTGGATCCGATGTCGAATACTACTTGCATAACCGGATCGGTCCCTTTGTTCCCCAAGGGCCGCTCGTCCTCGGCCACGAGTTGGCCGGGACCGTGACCGAGGCCGGGCCTGAGGCCCCGGACGGCTTGCTAGGCGCCCGCGTCGCCATCGACCCGTCGATCCCCTGCCGCGTGTGTCAGTTTTGCAGGAAGGGCCGCCACAATCTGTGCACCAACCTGAAGTTTGTCGGCACCGCGGCTACCGTTCCCCACATACCCGGCGGCCTGGCCGAGGAAGTAGTGGTACCGGCGGCAAACTGCTTTGTGATTCCGGAAGATCTAAGCTTCGGCGAGGGTGCCTGCCTCGAACCGTTGAGCGTCGCCGTACACGCGGCGCTGCGACCGGGCTCGATCGCCGGAGCCAATACGCTGGTCTCCGGCGGCGGCACGATAGGCCAGTTTGTGGCCCTGGTGGCACGGGCATTCGGCGCGGCAAGCGTGACGGTAAGCGACCTTCAGCGATTCCGGCGAGAGTTCGCTCTCGGTCAAGGGGCCGACGACGCGGTGGATCCGGCCACCGGCGACAGCCTCAGAGACGCGGCCGAGCGTGTTGGCGGATTCGACGTTGTGTTCGAAGCTTCCGGCGCACCTGCGGCAATCCGGTCGGCCCTCGAGGTTGTAAAACGCGGGGGCACGATAGTGCAGATCGGGAGCATCCCCGACGAGGTGAGCGTTCCCTTGAACACAGTCATGACAAAAGAGCTCCGTTACCTGGGAACCTTCCGTTACGGGGACATCTACCCGATCTCTCTCAATCTTCTCGCAACACGGCGCGTGGACGTGAGACCGCTTATCTCGGCTACCTTCCCGATCCACGATGTTGTAGATGCTTTCGAGCTGGCGTCGGCCCGCTCAAACTCCGTTAAGGTACAGGTGGAGGTGACATGAAGAAAATCGGAATCATCGGCACAGGCCAGATCGCTCAGGCCCATTTGCGACGTTGGTCCGAGATCGACGAGGCGGAGGTGGTGATTGCCTGCGACTTGGATGAGGCGGCGCTTGCTCGAACCGTAAAGCAGTACGAGATTCCTAATGCCACCACGGACTTCCGAAAGGTTCTGGAGCGCGGCGACGTCGACGCGGTGGACGTCTGCCTCCACAACAACTTCCACGCACCTGTCACGATCGAAGCGCTCAAAGCCGGCAAGCACGTCTACTGTGAAAAGCCCATCGCCGGGTCCTACGTGGATGGATTGGCCATGCTCGAGGCGGCACGAGAAAGTGGTCGTATGCTCCACATCCAGCTCAACAAGATCTACGCTGAGACGACCCTCGCGGCGAAGATGCTTATCGAGGCGGGGGAGCTCGGTCACATCTATCACTCGGCCGCTACCGAGTATCGTCGGCGGGGGCGGCCCTACGTGGACGGCTACGGCACGTCTCGGTTTGTCCAAAAAGCGCACGCCGGAGGCGGTGCTCTGTACGACACCGGTATCTACGAGCTTTCCCGTATGCTCTACCTCCTTGGTAACCCAAAGGTCGAGCGGATCACGGGCAAGACCTACAACAAGATCGACGGAATCCCTGAACGGAAGAAAGAGATGGACGTGGAGGAGTTCGCTACCGGTATGGTCTACTTCGAAGGGGGACTAACCATGGCGATTGTCTCGGCGTGGGCCATCAATCTCAATCCGTTCTCTTCGAGCTACATCGTGGGGTCCGCCGGCGGCCTACGCGTCGATCCGTTTAGCTTCCATAAAAACATCGCCGACATTGACTTCGACATGACCACAAACCTCGGTGCGGTTTCGCGCCGCAGAGCGCTTCTTACTCCCGAGTACCACAAGGATATGTCGTCGTCGCAGGGCCACTGGGCCGCCGCGCTTCACGGCCGCGTCGAGCTGCTTCCTACCGCGGAGCTGGCACTAAACACAATGCTCATCCAGCAAGGCGTCTATCTGTCAAGCGAATTGGGACGAGAAATCACAACGGACGAGGTAGTCGCATCGTCCACGACCACGGCAGCAACAGTCTGACGCAGACGGCGGTCAAACGCGCGGGAGTCATACATGGCGATTACAATAGCAGTACAACAGTACTCTCTCAAAGACTACGAAGACGGCTGGGAGGCAGGTTTTGCCGCGGCAAAAAGCCTCGGCATCCAAGCGATCGAGCCCTGGTCGGGGGCGGTGCCCAACAATCCAAACGCCTCCATGTCGGTAGACGGCCTTCGGGCGTCGATTGACAAAAACGGACTGCGCCTGACTTGTGGCCATATCGCTCTTGTGGACTACGATGAGCGATACGACCTCTGGAAGAGGCTCCTCCTCGACTACGGATCCGACACCTGGGTTATACCCTTTGCCAAGGCAACCACCCTCGACGAGTGGCTGGCGCTCCTTCCAAGGTTTCGCGAGATGCAAGCCCGGCTCGCGGCGGACGGCCTTTCCCTCGGCTACCACAACCACCACATGGAGCTCGAGCAGTTTGCGGGAAAGCGCGTGTTCGAGCACCTCTTGGATGAGATGCCGTCGCTCAAGGCGCAGTTTCACATCGGCCAGTTTTTGCCGGAGCGGGGTGTAGACCTCGCGGCGTGGATCGAGAAATACAAGGGCAGGGTTTGTTCAATTCATGTCAACGATTCCAGCTCGCGGGGATGGGCCCGCCTAGGCGACGGCGACTGCAACGCCCTCGAGGCCATAAAGGCCGCACTCGACACGGGCGTGGAAACGTTTATCCTCGAACACCCGGTCACAAAAGACAGCTTTTCGGATCTGGCCTACGACTTTGACGTGTTGGCGCGGGCGGTCGGATAGTAAGCGTCGGTCGGATAGTAAGGAAGCAGACTATGACAAAGATCAAAAAGACTCGCGCCGTGGTAACCGCGCCTGCCGGTATCGACCTTGTTGTTGTGATCGTGGAGACCGATCAGCCGGGCCTTGTTGGCTACGGCTGTGCGACGTTCACACAGCGCGCATCGGCCGTGGCGGAGGTGGTAAGCCAATATCTCGACCCGCTTTTGTGCAATCGCGACGCCGGTGCAATCGAGGACCTGTGGCGACTGATTCACGCAAATAGCTACTGGCGGGGCGGCCCGGTCACAAACAACGCCCTCGGCGGCGTGGATATGGCCTTGTGGGATATCAAAGGCAAAGAGGCCGGCATGCCGTTGTATCGGCTCTTCGGCGGGCCGTGCCGCGAGCGCGTCGATGTGTACCGCCACGCGGACGGCGCCACGACCGACGAGGTCATTCGCGACGCCCTCCGGCTCGAAAGCCGGGGGCACCGGTTTATCCGCTGCCAACTCGGTGGCTACGGCGGTGCGGGCACGATAAAGCGATCGGCCGACGCCGAAAGCTCGGGGCTGCCAAACGGCGCCAAGTCGGCCGACCACCCGAACGCCGAGAGTGCCCCGGCCGCGCCGCACTTCGCCGATGCCGTTGTGATCGACCCCAAGCGGTACATCAGTCGTACCGTGCAGATGCTTCACGGTGTGCGCGAAGCGCTTGGGCAATCGGTCGAGTTGCTCCACGATGTTCACGGACGCGTCCCACCGGCCGAAATGCCACGTTTTGCACGAGCCCTCGACGACGTCGGCCTGTTTTTTCTCGAAGATCCGCTTACGCTGGAACACACCGCGTGGCTGGCTGAGATCCGACGAGCATCGAGCACGCCCATCGCGATCGGCGAGCTTTTTACCGGTCCCGAGCACTGGATGAGGCTCATCGAAGCCCGTCTCCTCGACTACATTCGGGTGCACGTAAGCCACATCGGCGGCATCACCCCGGCGCGAAAGCTCGCTGCCCTCTGTGAATCCTACGGGGTTCGCACCGCTTGGCACGGCCCCGGCGACTGCAGTCCCTTTGGTCACGCGGCGAATTTCCACCTGGATATGGCGGTACCCAACTTTGGCATCCAGGAGTACTACGAACCCCCCGCGATCCTCGACGAGGTGTTCTCGGGTTTTCCAAAGGTGGTAAACGGCGCGCTTCGTCCAACGGAAGCGCCGGGCCTCGGTGTTGAGTTTCACGAGGAAGCGGCGCTTCGCTACCCGCCGGCCCTTATCCCACCCGTTTGGACACGGACACGTTTGGCCGACGGCACACAAGTCTATCCGTAGGGATGGAGGCGGCAAGGTCCTCCACGGCCTCACGCGCCGGCCGGGCTCGGCTGCGGGTGCCGCTTCTATGCCGGCGATCGGCTTGTCGGCCTGGCTGGGCGCCGGCCTGTCGGCTTGTCTGGGCGCCGGCTACCACACGCACCAGGCTTGTGGTGGCGCGCGACGAATCGAGGTCGACAAAGACCCCGACAATCACAAGAACAACCGTCACCGCGAGGGCCGGCGACGGTTATGAGGAGGCTACTCCTCGGCAAGCCCGACGAGGTGGTCATAGCTCTGCTTGATCGAATCAAACGGGTCGCCGGGACACCGGTCCTGCTCGACGATGTACCAGAGGCATTCGGCCGCATCCGCCGCTTGTATGATCTCGAGGAAGTTGAGGTTTCCATTCCCTACCTCGCAGAACTCCACCTCTTTGTTGGTGTTGACGTGATAGTCCTTGAGGTGAATCAACGGCATACGGCCGGAGAGTTTCCGACACCACGCAACCGGGTCGCCACCGCCGTACTGGACCCAGTAGGTATCGGGCTCTCCGACCAAGTGGGCGGGGTCCGTTTCAGCATAGATCCAGTCCAGCACCAAACGGCCGTCGAGCTTGATAAACTCAACGTGGTGATTGTGATAGGCGAGAACCTTGCCGCGGTCCGCGAGGACCTTGCCCGCCGCATCAAGCTTGGCGATGAGCCCACCCACGGAGTCCGGGTCGGCGAAATCGATTCCTGCGGGATACGGATAGGCCGTGTACCTGGTTCCAAAGGTATCGAGGATGTCCGCGACCTGCTCTGGTGATTCTAGAATCAGGTTCGAGCTTTCGTGGGTAGCGCAGATTTCGAGGCCGTGATCGCCGCAGATTCGCGTGATCTCCTCGGGAGACACTGCGTCGTAGGACACGCCACTTATCTGGACCGCCTTGTAGCCGATGTCCGCGACCTTCTTGCAGGTCTCCGCAAACTCAGCAGGTGATTTGGTGTGATCGCGAAGTGTGTAGTACTGGATGGCAATTTGATCTCTCTTCATTCTTTTGCTCCTTTGGCGTTTATTCCTTAGGCTTGCGCCTCTTTGGATACATCATCTCGGGTCCCACGGGACCATCGGTACGTGACGGACCGGCGTCTTACGCCTGGTCTGCCAGCTCTTGCGCCTTGAGAGAAAGCTCGGCCGCCTTGAACGCGTGAGCCTCGGTCATAGCTTCCTCGGTTCGGTTTAACACGTCGAGGATCAGCCGGCCGAAGTACGGAAATCCGACCTTCCCCGCGCAATCGATTTCTACCTCCTCTCTTTCGTTGACCAGAAAAATCCGATCACCCGATGAGTCCTGCCGGGCCACGTCTATGTATTTTCTGATCTCCATGTAGCCTTTGTCTCCCAGGACAAAGGTGCGGCCGTCGCCCCACGTACGCGATGCTGCGGGATTAAACCAATCGATCCGACAGTAAGCCGAGGCGCCGGTATCAAGGGTAAGTGAGGCCTCGCCGAAGTCTTCCAGCTCCGGAGTTTCCGGATTTCCGAGGTTGGCCACGCGAGCAAAGTTGATCGTGCCGCCTTCTGCGCCGGCGTAGGCCAAAAACTGCTCGAACTGGTGACTCCCGATGTCGGTCATGATCCCGCCGTACCGCGATTTCTGGAAAAACCAGTCTGGTCGAGTCTCTTTGGCCAAGTTGTGCGGAGCGAGGTTCAACACCTGTATCACACGACCGATAGCGCCGGCGGCGATAAGCTCACCCGCTTGCCAGGCTGCTTCGTTTGCAAGCCGCTCACCATAAAACACGGTGTACTTCTGTCTGGTCTCGGCCACCACCGCCCGAGCCTCCTCGAGCTGGGAGAGACTGACAAAGGGGGCCTTGTCGGTAAAGTAGTCCTTGCCGGCCCTCAACACCCGAATTCCAAGGGGGCATCGCTCGTCCGGTACGGCGGCCGCCGCCACGAGCCGTACGTCTTTGTCATCGAGGATGTTGGCAAAGCTCTCCACAAGAACCGTGTCGTGAGCTTCGATCACGTCTTTGATCGGATCGAGTTTTTCGAGTCGTGGCTCATAGATCATCTTGAGCGTAGCGCCGGCACTTACAAGACCACGGATCTGTCCGTAGATGTGACCGTGATCAAAACCAGTCGCCGCAAAGTGAAACTCACCCTTCTCCACCACCGAGTCCGGCTTCATCTCCGGCACATAGTTCATTCCGTCCCGCATGGCCATTACTTCTTGCCTCGGGGTGACTCGGCAATGCGCTTGGCAAGAGCCTCGGCGTAGTAAGCCGCGTCGAGGGGTAGCTCCACACGCCGCCTTTCGAAACCCGAGAGCAGCATGGCGTTTGCCAACTCCACCGAGTGGAGCCCCTCGGCGGCCGGTGCGATAAGCGTGGCTCCTTCTCGGACGGCAGCCGAGAAGTTTTCGAGAATGCCGAGGTGCTGCGACCCACGAGATCCCGTCGGAATTGTTATGTGCCAGACCGGGGGTTTGCCCATACCGTGCTCGGCGCTGTTCCCGTATTCTTGAACCGACACCTCGGTCCGAGTGAACCGCAGCCCCTCTTCGTCCACAACGACCATACCCCGGTCGCCGACCACCGTTAGCCGGTTTTCGCCCGGCGCCTCGCCGGTTGTGGTCACAAACACACCGCGCGCACCGTCCTTGTATTCGAGTAGCGCGGTAACGGCGTCCTCGACTTCGATGTCGTGAAAACGACCAAACTGGCAATCGGCGATCAACGCGCTCGGCATTCCGAATAGCCACTGCCACAGGTCGAGCTGGTGGGGCGATTGGTTTAACAGCACACCGCCGCCTTCGCCGGACCAGGTGGCCCGCCACGTGCCGGAAGAATAGTAAGCGGCGGTGCGAAACCAGTCCGTGATCACCCACATCATTCGACGCAGCGCTCCGAGCTCCCCGGAATCAATAAGCTCTTTGAGCTTGACATAGCGGGGATCGGTGCGCTGATTAAACATCGCGGCGAACACCTGCCCGCTGTCACGAACCTTGTGCGCCTCGATCAGGCGCAGGCAATCCGCCTTGTGGACGGATATGGGTTTTTCGACCAGGACGTGCAGGCCGGCTTCCAATGCCGCAATACCGATATCCGTATGGCTATAGTGGGGAGTGGCGATAACCACCGCATCGAGGAACCCGGAGCCGAGAAGCTCGTTTACTTGGGTGTACTGTGCGAGGCCTGGAAAGGACGCAAGTCTGTCCTTGTCGGCGTCACACACAGCCGTCAGCTCGAGCCCCTCGACCTCACCGTCGAGGATACGCCGGGCATGGCTCTGACCCATCGCGCCCAACCCGATGAGCCCGGTTCGAACAGTCTTGGACATGTTGTGTCTCCTTGTGTTGCTGATCCTGTCACAACTTTTGGGAGTCGGCAAGCCGGCGACGGCGCTCCACTCCGCCGGTCCGCTCCAGCGGCCCGGTTCCGAACTCCTCCAAATACTTGACTTTTTCAGTTGTCTTTATCATCATAATGTACAGTAACTCACGTTGCTTACTTTAGAACGAGGAAATCGTGGAGGACATGAGCAATGGACATCATCATCAACGGGAAGGGCGTGAGCCTGGACCAGGAAGTAACGGTAACCAAGCTGCTCGAGCTCCAGGATGTTGAATCGCCCGACATGGTCTCGGTTCAGCTCAATGGAGAGATACTCGAAAGAGCCGCATTCGAGACCACAACGGTTGGCACGGGCGACCACGTCGAGTTTTTGTACTTCATGGGCGGAGGAACGAGGGCGTGAGCACAAACGAGCTCGGGGCGACGGGATTCCGCACCAAAGCCATTCACGGCGGCCAGGTGCCCAGACGGCACCGCGGTGCAACTTCGGTACCACTCTACTCCACGGCCTCGTACGCCTTCGAGACAACCGACGATCTGGCAAAGGCCTTTGCCGGACGGCACCCCGGAGACATCTACTCGCGAATCAGCAATCCGACGGTTAGGGCATTTGAGCAGCGCCTCGCCTTGCTGGAAGGCGGTGTGGGAAGCTTCGCGACGGCAAGCGGCATGGCGGCGGTCGGCACACTGTTCTCGACACTGACCGAAGCGGGTTCCCGAGTAGTCTTTGCCCGTAGCTTGTTCGGGGGAACACTGCTCTACCTCCGGGAGATAGCGGCGCGGGCCGGCGTTGAGATTGACTTAGTTGATCTCGACGACGACACGGCGGTGGCCGAAGCTCTATTCCGTGAGCCACGGCCGCGTTTCCTGTTCTTCGAAACCCTGGGAAACCCGCGATTGGATATTCCGCCCATAGACAAGCGTTGTGCCGAGGCAACGGATGCGGGCGTTCCGACAGTCATCGACGCCACCCTCTCGTCGCCGGCCCTCTTCGACGCAAAGGCTGCGGGCGCCTCGGTTGTGTTGCACTCGGTCACGAAGTACATCACCGGGAACGGCACCACAATCGGGGGCGCCGTCACCGACCTGGGTACCTTTGACTGGGCGACCCACGAGTCCCGCGCGATCGGACAGGCGGTCGGTTCCGTGGACAAACGCTTCGCCTTCCTGGCGGCGCTGCGGCGACAGGGAGCCCTAAACGGCGGTGTTGCCGCCTCGCCGTTTGTGGCCTTCTTGGCCTGCCTCGGCCTCGAGACGCTGGACCTGCGGATGGCGGCCCACCTCGAGAACGCCAGGGCACTCGCGTCGTTTCTTTCCGGTCATCCGGCGGTCACCAGCCTGCGGTACCCCGGCCACCCTAAAGACCCGTATCACCAACGTGAGAGGGAGTACTTTCGCGGTGGCGTAGGCGCGGTGCTCTGCTTCGACGTGAGCAGCCGCAAAGTTGCATTCGCCGTGTCGGACGCGCTAAAGCTCGCGACGCGGGCCAGCAACCTCGGCGACGCAAAGACCCTCGTGATCCATCCGGAGAGCACCATCTTCCACGATTGCACGGACAAAGAGAAACGCTTCTCCGGAGTTACCGAGGGGCTGCTCCGTGTGTCCGTGGGAATCGAGAACACGGAAGATCTGTTACACGATTTTGACCAAGCCCTGGAAGCGGCGATACCTCGGCAGATCTCCGACGCCTCCGGGGTGCCGGCATGCCACACACCGACGCGGCCGGACTCATAGCACATACCAACTCACAGGATACACAAGAGGAGGAATCATGCCGTTTAGTGATGATCAAGTTCAACGATATAGCAGACACATTCTTCTGAAGGGCGTCGGCGGACGCGGGCAGCGGCGACTCTTGAACGCCAAGGTTTTGGTGGTGGGAGCGGGCGGCCTCGGGAGCCCAATCGCTCTGTACCTGGCCGCCGCCGGCGTCGGCACACTGGGCATCATCGACGCCGACACGGTGGAGCTCTCCAATTTGCAGCGACAGGTGATTCACCACACGCCGGACGTGGGAAAGACCAAGGTTCAAAGCGCCGCCGAAAAGATCGCCCGGATCAATCCGGACGTGACCGTCATGCCCTACGAGTACCGACTCACCAAAGACAACATCCTTGACCGTATCTCCGAGTACGACTTTGTGGTGGAAGGTACGGACAACTTTCCCACCAAATTTTTGGTAAATGACGCGTGTATCCTGAGCGATACGGCCTTTAGCCAGGGCGGCATCCTGCGCTTCCAGGGGCAAACAATGACCCACGTACCCGGCAGCGCGAGCTACCGGTGTGTATACCGCGAGCCGCCCCCGCCGGGCGCCGTGCCTACGTGTAGCGAGGCGGGAGTGCTCGGGGCCGTCGCCGGCATGCTTGGGACCATCCAGGCGACGGAGACCCTTAAGTACCTCCTGGGCGTGGGTGATCTGCTCACAAACCGCATTTTGATGTTCAACGCCCTTACGATGGATACACGGGTCGTTCCTGTAAAACCAACGGAGTGGGCGGAGCCGGCGGCCACAAACACCAAGATCACGGAACTCATCGAATATGAGCAGCAGGCCTGTGACTTGGACATCGACCAGCAATACGGGACAAAGATCGAAGTGGGGACGGTAGCAACATGAGTACGCGGCAAATCGAGATTCCCGCCGAAGTTTTCGTGGCCATCAAAAAGCAGGCGGAGGCGGAAGCGCCCAACGAGGCGTGCGGCTACCTCGTCGGCAGAATCGAAGCGGCCGGCGGTGATGGCGTGGACCGCGGAGCGATTGACCCGGCCGAGGAGCTCCGGGTTGTGACCCGCCACATACCGATGACAAACGCCGACGCGAGTCCGGAACACTTCACGTTTCACCCCGGCGAGCAGTTCGGAGCCCTAACGAGTGCCCGCTCCGGCGGCGAGGAGCTCGTCGGAGTCTACCACAGTCATCCCGCCACACCTGCGCGGATGAGCAACGAAGACATTCGCCTGGCCAACGACGTCGACATGGTCTACGTCATCCACAGCCTCGCAACAGGCGACACAAAGGCCTTTTCCGTCACAAAAGAAAAGGACGTAACAAGAGTCGGCGTCCGCGAAGGAGTAAGGACATGAAAAAGCAAACGATACCGGTCATTGCCGCGGTACTCGGCCTGCTTGTGGCCGCGTCCGTCGCGGCGGATACGGACAGACTCTACTTTGCCGCCGGAAACCGCTACGTGGTGGTCGACCCGGCATCCGGCTCGGTTCTGCATCATGGGCGCCTGAGTCTCAACGGCGAAAACGCCCCGGGCCCGAACGCCCGTGCCGGCGGCACCCCGGCGATTATCCCCACCCCCGGCGGCCGCTTCGTTTTTTTCCACAGGCCGTGGGCGGACACGGTCACCGTCGTGGACGCGGAAAGCCATCGGTTCGTCCGTACGATCGAGCTGCCTCAAAACGCCAGGACCGTCGTCTTCTCGAGCATGGGCAACGAGGTCTTTCTGCCGGTGTCGGACGATCGTTTTGTCTACCTCGACCACAGGCGCGGCGAGATAAGCGGGCGAGCACGGAGCCTTGGCGTTCCCGCTTCGGGCAATCCGGCGTTCAACAGGCGCGCAACTCGCATCTACACAAGCACGGCGTCTGGTGGAGAAACTGAGCTTGTGTACGTACTCAAGAGCTCCGGCGAGGCAATAGCGGAAGTCGACCTGCCGTCCGGGCAATACAACTGGCAGGCAAGTCCAAACTTTCGCTTCCTGCTCGGCGTGGAAGAAGGCGGCGACGGCCTTGTTGTGGTTGCCGAGCAGGCACGACGGGTGACGGCGGAGATCGACGAAGAGATAGACCCGGACTCGGTGTATTTCTCCGCGGACTCGGAAACAATCACGGCGTTGACCGCCGACCGGCGGACGGCTCTTGTGATCGACGGACGTCGAGGCCGCATCCGTGACCGGATTACGCTGCCCGAGGCCGTGGACTACCTACGGACGGATGTTGACGGCCGGCTGCTGGCGGTAAGCGGAACGACGGCGATACTCGATGTTGCCGGGCAGGACCTTCGTGTGGACGTCGGCCGCTATCTGTCGAACGGAGAAGCGTCGGGGGCCGAGGTGCGCGCCCAGCTCGTAACACTCAAGCCCGGCCAAGGCTTTGCCTGCTTCTAGCGGTAACGGCGGTCTTTTTGGGGGACTTATATGGTGATTAGTGTGATAAGCGGCCTGGCCGTCGGCCTTGTAGGCGGCTATACATTGCAGCGAGGCGGCTTTTGTATGCACTCGGCATTTCGCAGCCTCGCCTTCGAGAAGGACCACTCGCTCGTGCGGGCCTGGCTCTTGATTCTGGCGATCAACATTCCGGTGCTGCTCCTTCTCGAGCAGACGGGTGTCGTATTTCCGGCACGAGCCCCACTTACGCCCGTCGCCGGACTTATCGGCGGTCTGGTCTTCGGCGTAGGAATGGTGCTGGCCGGCGGCTGTGTGTCGGGCACCTACTATCGCGCAAGCAAGGGCATGATGGGTTCGGTAGTAGCCCTCTTGGGCTTTGCCGCCGCCGGTCTTGTTACGCAGAATGGTGCGCTTAGGCCGGTGCTCGGTTGGGCACGCGGCACCGAGCTGCCTGTCGCCGGGGAAGAGGCATCGTTGTTTAATCTGCCGGCGATCATTGACTCGAACTTCTTCGCCGACTACCCGATCCGTTGGATCATCGCTGCGGTCGTTGTAGTACCGCTATGCATCTATCTACTCCGCGCGCCAAAGACACGGTTTGCGGTCGGGTGGCCGTGGTGGCTAACCGGTGGGGTTCTGGCGGTCGTGGCGGTGGCAGCCTGGTTCTTCTCGTCTCTGGAATACCGGGACTACGGGCTTTCGATTGTTCAGCCAACCAATGCCATAGGAACGCTTTTGGTGTCGGGCGACGACTCGGCGGTCAACTGGACAGTGTGGTTTCTGATCGCACTTCCGGTCGGCGCATTCTTGGCCGCCCTGCAAACGGGCGACCTCAAGCTCCGCGCGCCCTCGCCCTCACGCCTCCTTCAGAACCTGGGCGGAGGAATCCTCATGGGATTTGGCGCAAACGTGGCGGGAGGCTGCAACATCGGCCACGGCATCACGGGACTAAGCGTGCTCTCGCTCGGGAGCATCTGGGCAACGGCTACAACCATCCTCGGCGTCTGGGCCGCGACATGGGTGGTGTTTAGAACGGCGGGAAACCGCAAAACGGTCCAGAAACAAACTCTACAAGCATCGACCTTAAGGAGGATAGAGATGCGCAAACACCATACACTAACTCGTTCGGGCGCGAGCCCATTGCTCGGCGCAGCCGTTTTTGCGGCATTGGCGCTTTTTATCGCGGCCGGCACCGTGTTCTCCGGAGGGACCGAGGAAGCTGCCGCGGAATCGATCTTTCCGGAAATCCTGGTGGACTCTGAGTGGGTTTTCAAAAATCTCGGCGCCGATGACCTGGTGATCCTAGACACCGGCAGAAACCGGGAAGACTATGACGGAGCACATCTTCCCGGGGCCGTGTTTTTCCCCCAATCCAATTACTACGGCGAGGCGAACGGCCTGAGCGGAATGTTCCCTGGAGTCGATCCCGTGGTGGAGGCGCTCGAGGAAGCCGGGGTTTCGAACTCGTCACAAGTTCTGATCTACGATCCGGGCCACGGCCTATGGGCCACACGACTATTCTGGACCCTCGAGCTTCTCGGACACGAGAATGTCGCCGTTCTGAACGGCGGCCTTGGCAAGTGGACTTCCGAGGGGCGCAGCGTGAGCCAAGAGGCCCTTCAACTCGCCCGTGGTGAGTTCGAACCCGACCTCCAGCCGCAGCTTGTTATCACCGGTGAGGAGCTCAACGCTCAGCTCGAGGATACTAAGGTCGTGGATACCCGTTCCTACGATGAGTACACCGGTGCCGACGCCCGGGCCGACCGTGGCGGCCACATCCCCAACGCCGTCCACCTCGAGTGGGTCCTCAACAACACGGGCGAGGAGGTCAACACGTTCCTTCCCACCCAAGAGCTCAAGGAGTTCTATGAGGCGGAGATAGGCAAAGCCGACGGGCAGAGAATCGTGACGCACTGCCAGACGGGCGTCCGGGGAGCCCACACCTATTTTGTGCTACGGCTCCTCGGCTACGACGCCGCACTGTATGACGGCAGCTGGGTCGAGTGGGGCAACGATCCCGACCTGCCGGTCGTCAACGAAACGGAGTCGGATGACGACGCATAGACAGACCGCACAGACAACCGGCGCACGGGCGAAGTCGCATGACCGGCGGCGCATTCGCCCCGGCGCTAGATCTCGGCTAAGAGGAGGAGAAATGGATAAACACGCTCAGATCGACGAGGAACTAGATTTGTCGGGCGAAGTCTGCCCGTACACCTTTGTCAAAAGCAAGCTCGCCTTGGAAGAGCTCGAGGCAGGCCAAGTGCTGCGCGTAACGGTGGACAATTCCGAGAGCGCGAGCAACGTTCCCAAGAGCCTCTCACTCGAGGGCCACGAGGTCATTAGCCTCGACCGACCCAAGCGCGGAGTGTGGACCATCACGGTAAAAAACGCCGGGTGACGCTTTCTAGTCGGCGCCCGCGGCGCATCTCTACGGCTCCGTCGAGCCGCCTATCGCGCCGCGGGAGCGTCGTTTTTAAAAAAAATAGTAATTGCCTAGCCGGCAACACCTAGCATATCGTGAAAGTAGACAGAATCCGGGCGCACATAATGTCGCCACGATTCAGGAGGAGGACGTCATGAAAAAGGTGTTGTTTGTCTTTGGCGCCGTATTGTTTGCGGTGGTCATGATCGCCTGTGAAACCGCCCCGGAGACGGCGGATGAAGACCAGGAGGAAGAGGTAATCGCGGGGCGAACGGTTCCCGTAACGTTCCGGTACACCGCAACCGGGATCTACGACTACGATGAGTTCCTGCGAACCAGTCGCGATTTGCTGTACGATTTGGACCGGGTCGAGTTTGCCCTCGCCAACGTGATTCCGATTGCCGAATCTACCGTTCGTTCCATCATGGAGGTGGTAGACGAAGCCCAGGATCTCCCGTCGGAGTTCCAGGCGATGTACGCGCAGATGCTCGAAACGCTCGAGAGGCGTGACATCCGCGTCTACGTGTCTGTGGGATCCTCCGGTCGCATCTACGTCGCAGTGCAGGCGGGGAACTCGGCGGAAGCCGACATCGTAACCGCCGTCGAAGACTCGATTCGTGGCATCAATACGGTCCTCGGGCTGATTGTGGAGGCGCCGGAACGGCTGGCATCCGCCGTGGATAACTCCGTAGAACTAGTTCAAAGAGGACGCCGTCTTGTCGACAGGGCACCCGACGACTTTACCGGACTAAACGCTACCAAGCTGCCGGCGGTAACCGCATCCATGACCGAAGCCGCGGACAACCTGACACAGGTTCCCGACAAGGTCGGCGGAATCGTCGAGGCGGCCGAAGAGTTTATCGGCGACCTCGAGCGCATGGCTATGTAGCCGCCGTAAGCACAAAAGGCGCCGAATTGGCGGCGCCATGTCCTGCGCCGGCCTCCCCGGCCGGCGCGATTATTCGACTGTCTTTGTCGGCGGCCTGTTCGCCTGGGATGGGCCGTGCTACACTCGGGCGGCGTTATCCTATTATCGAGCCAGGCAATAAGATCATGACAGACACGCAGATGCGCGCCAAAGAGCGCGTCCGTACCGCATTCGCCCATCATGAGCCCGACCGGCTGCCCCGTTGGATAGGTGCATCACCGGAGTTCTGGGAAAAGTCCAAGGCGGCCCTCAGTATTGACGATGAGGGACTGCGGCTCCACTTCAAGGATGACTTCCGCCGTGTCTTTGCCGTCTATGACGGTCCCGATACCGATTTGGACGGCGACAACACGTGGGAGAGTCCCTTTGGCGTACAACGGCGAGGCCTCGGCTACGGGCAACCGACGGCCCACCCCCTCGCCCGAGCGGATATGCAGGCGGTTGAGGCCTTTCCGTGGCCTGATCCCAAGCGCATGAGTGTTGCGACCATCCGGGAGCAAGCGGCGCCCTTCGCCGACGAGTACGCGATCCTCGGCGGGGACTGGTCCCCGTTCTGGCACGACGTCATCGATCTGGTCGGCCACGAGGAACTCTACTACATGATGTACGACGCACCGGAGGTACTCGAAGCGATCTTCGAGCGCGTCACCGACTATTATGTGGGCGTAAGCACCAACATCTTCGAGGAAGCCTCGGACCTCATCGACATCTTTTTTATAGGAAACGATCTGGGAGCCCAAACGGGTCCCTTACTGGGTGTTGACCACTTCAGGCGGTTCCTGGCTCCGAGCTTTCGCCGCCTGATCGACTTGGGCCACGCCTACGATCTCAGGGTCATGCTCCACTGCTGCGGCGGCTATAGGCCCCTAATCCCCGAGCTTATCGACCTTGGTATAGACGGGCTCCATGCCCTCCAGCCCGACGCCGCCGGCATGGATCCGGAGTCACTCAAGCGAGACTTCGGAAGGGATGTACTCTTGAACGGAGCGATCGACTCGCACCACATTCTTATTGACGGGGCCTCGCCGGAGTGGGTGAAGGAGCAATGCAAGAAGGTTGTACTGGCCATGAAACCGGGAGGTGGATACGTCGCCGGCGCCAGTCACGACACGATCTTGGAAGAAACACCTGTCGAAAACGTCCTCGCGATGCTCGAGGCGATCGACGAATACGGCGTGTACTGAGCCTCAGGCGGCCGTCGAAGACACGCCCGCCGCACTAAAAAAAAGGGCCGCCCAATCTCGCCCAATCTCTTGGGCGGCCCCGGATGCATGGGCGAGCAGCACGCGCAGCGTGCGACCAGCCCCGGATGCATGGGCGAGCAGCACGCGCAGCGTGCGACCAGCCCCCCCCCTTGCAAACAAGTGCGTCTGCCGGAGTCCCCGAGGGGACTCCAGTCAGCAACCTACCATTGCGGCGGGTAGAAGTCCGCGACGTCTGCCGCGGTAATGATGTGCTGGGGAAGATTGATGCGCGGCGGAAGTTCTTCGCCGTTGAACCAATCTGCAGCAGCTTGCACTGCCAAGGCGCCGTCACCCTCCGCGGTCTGGTAGGTAATGGCATGGAGCTCCCCTTCGGAGAGCAGGTCCATACCGACCTTCGAGTTACCGGCGGCAACAACAACGATGTCGTCTCGACCCGCTCGATCTAACGCCTCGGAAATACCAAGACCGTGGGCGGAGTCGTCTGCCGCGAAGATACCCTTGAGGTCGTCGCCGAATCGGGTCAACCAGTCGGAGACCAGCTGGTTCGCGCGGTCGGCGTCGAAACCGGGGGACTGGGCGTCCAGGGTTACAACTTCGGGAGCGTAGCCGGCCAGCTCACTTTCGGGGCCGTTGTAGCGCGCGAAGTAGGGGCTGGTGCCGGGGTTGTGCTGGATATAGGCAACACCCAGCTCCTCGGCATTGGGGTTTCGGGCTCGGAGCTCGTCGGCGAACTCTACGGCGAGCTTGCGCATCTGGCCAAAGTCGTCCGGTCCGGTCCAGGTGATAGCATACCGCATCGCCTCGGCGGTCGGGAGCGTGTTGAACAGGATGAGGGGGATACCGGCGCGGTTCACGCGGCGCGCCTGCTGGACGGCGGTCTCTGCATTCAAGGGGATCAGCAGCAACATGTCCGGACGCTCGTTGATGGTTTGGTCGATCATCTGGTCCTGAACTGCATTATCCCAGTTCGGCGAGAGAATCGTCAGGTCGATGTTATAGGCATCGGCCACCTTCTGGGCACCGGTCGTGCACGCGGTGGTCCAGGGGTGGTCACCGTGGACGATCATGGTGACGCGTTTGCCAATTGCGCCGTCTTCCGGCGACTCCGGGATGTTCTCCTTCTCGACTTCCCAACCGGCGTACTCCATGTCGTACCAATGCATTGGTTCGGTCTCGGGGAGCGCATCGGGATCGGCAGGACGCTCGGGGATATCCGGCGTGGAGGTGTCAAGCCGCAGTAGGGGCTGGCCGTCTGCCGCGAGCAAGGTCGCGGTGTCAACGGCGCGCGACGCTTCGAGATTGCCGGCCGCCTCCTCGGAGCTCATTTCTTCTTCTTGGCCTCCGGCCGCGAAAAGGGCCACGCCGACGAACAACATGACTAAAACCGATAGTAACTTCTTCACATCTGCCTCCTTATGGACAGCAATAGAATATCTCGACCGGGGCAACGCCCCGGATTTCGAGCAGCTAGGATGGTGAGTGAAAGCCACGGGTCTCGAGCTCTCTGAGGAGCTCCGGTCTCTGGCCAACCTTCTTCTCATGGGACCAGTTGGCGTAGGCTTCGTACAGAATAACAAGGGCGAGGATAAGCCCCGCGACAAAAATCTTCACTTCGTTGCCGAGGCCAAAGAGGATAATCCCGGTGTAGAGGACCTCCAGCGTTAGAACCGCCACGAGGGTTTTAACGACGCTTCCCTTGCCGCCTGCCATGGAGGTACCGCCGATGATTACCGCGGCTACGACGTAGAGCAGGCTGTTGTCGCCCAGGTTTAGGGTTGCCGCACTCGCCTCCATTGCAAACAAGACACCGCCGATTGCCGACATCGTGCCGGAGAACACAAAGGATCCGGCTACATAGCGATCGCTCTTGATGCCGGCGAGCCACGCCGTTTCTTTGTTCCCACCCACAAGAAAGAAGTTGCGGCCGACCTGCGTTCGCCTTAGGAAGACTTCGATTCCGACCACGAGAAGGATAAGGATAAGCACGCGGGGAGAAACAAGCGGAATGATCGGTTCGGCCATAAAGTCGGCGACGGCGAAGGCATCGGGCGTCGCCAGGCTGATAACGTTGCTGCCGGTGACCGTAAAGATCACGCCTCGGAGAATCGTCAGCATTCCGATGGTCACGATAAAGGAGTGAATTTTGAACTTGGTAACAAAAAGACCGTTTATGAGGCCGACGACGGAGCCCGAGAGAATCCCCAACGGGACACTTATCGGGTAGCCCAGTGTTTCCTTGGTCCCGAGGGCAACAACGGCGGAAAAGGTAGCAATCGCACCGACCGAGAGGTCAAGCTGCTTCGTAATCAGGATGATACAAAACCCAATTGCTATCATCGCGTTCATTGCGGCGGTTTTTGTGATGGTGGTCAGGTTGAAGAGGTTGAAAAACCGTGGCGCGAACAGCGACATGATCACAAAGACCAACCCAAAGAGGATGTAAATTCGATTGTTGTTCAGGCTACTCAGCACCGAAGTGCGTCGATTGTCGATCCTATGCATCGTCCCTCCCCATGCTGCGAAGCGATCGAGCGTTAATGGCAACGACCAGGATAAAGACGAGCCCGCGTATCATATCCTGAGAAAAAGTCCCGATGCCGAGCAGCGTCATGATATTGTTCATCAACCCGATCACAAGCGTCCCGCCGAGCACCCCGATGATCGTCCCGCGTCCGCCGGCAAGTGTCATTCCGCCCAGCACTACGGCTGTAACGGCACGGAAGTCGTAGCCGGCTCCGTTGTACCAGGCGCCGACGCGCGAGAGTGATGTAACTGCGAGCCCGCCTACGACGGCGGCGAGTGCCGAGATGATAAACGCGACCCCGATGACACGCTCTACCTTGATTCCCGTGAAGCGGGCAACACGGCGGGCCGAACCCGTCAGCTTGAGCTGGGCACCGTAGCGCGTTCGCACCAACAAGAACTGCCCGACCGCCACCACGATGATAAGCAGGATGACCGGCATCCCTATAACCTCAAACAGGCGGAACCGATAGATGTTGTCAAAGAGGGTTATCGCCGTTTGGTCGCTCGTGATCACGTCGGGGTATATTTGCCGGTTTACCCAGATAAAGCGGATCATCCCCATCGTCACGTAGCTCATAGCAAGTGTCCAGATAATGGGGTTTGCCTTGAATTTGCCAATTGCCACGGCGTTGATCGCACCGACCAATACACCCACGACAAGGGCTGCTACTAATGCGGGGAGAAAGCCAAACCGCAGAAACTCTACTGCGACAATTCCACTGAGGGCCATCGTCGTGGGGATAGATAGGTCGGCATAGTGCCCCGAGTAGGTAACAAATCCCATCCCCACCGCGACGATCCCAAGGAGGGCCACGGCGTTGATGATGTTGAGCAGGTTCTGGGGGGAGGCGAAGTTGCGAATGACGCCGATCGACTGGAGCAAAAGGCCAAGTATCAGGAGGATGATCGCGATAAAGTAGACGCCAAAGCGGTTGAGAAATCGGCTGAAAAATCGTGCCTGAATCGTGCGATTGTCGCTCGTTGCTGTTGCGGTTGCCATACTACGCCTCGCTCTCTTCGCCGTTGGCCGCAAGCAGGAGCGATTCCTCGGTGCATACTTCGTGCGGCATCTCCCGGGTAAAGTGACCCTTGCGCATGATCATAACGCGGTCACTGAGTCCGACCAGCTCCGGCAAGTCTGAGGAGATCAGCACGACCGCCGCGCCTTCGTCGGCAACCCGCTGGATCGAGTCGTGTATGATGGTCTTCGCACCGATGTCGACGCCCCGCGTCGGCTCATCGAGGATAAGCACCTTTGGTTCGGTCGCCAGCCACTTGGCAAGGAGGACCTTCTGTTGGTTTCCGCCGGAGAGATTCATCATGGTCCGCGTCGGATCCGGCGGATACACGGAGAGATCATCCATCTGTTTTTTTACAATCCGAACCCCTGATCGCTTGTTAAAGACGGGCCCGGAAGAGAGGCGCGGGATAATACAGGATAGGATGTTGTCGTTGACGAGGAGCCGCATCGCGAGGCCTTCGTTCTTTCGGTCCTCGGTGAGGTAGGCAACGCCTTCCTTCATTCGCGTCTCCATGTCGTCGCCCAGGATTGGCCGGCCGTTGTAGTGCACACTCCCTTCGTCGGCCCTATCCAGTCCGCAGAGCACGCGTGCGAGCTCGGATCGCCCGGCTCCCGCCAGGCCGCAAATCCCTACAACCTCGCGCGACCGGGCGCTAAAGCTGATGTCATGGAAGAATCCGTAGCGCGTGAGTTTGTCAACCGTGAGCATTGTGTCGCCGGGTTCGCGCTCGACGTGCTCGTAGAACTCCTTCACCGACCGACCGACCATCATCTGGACCAGTTGCTCGCGGGTGACCGTAGCGACGTTCTCGGTACCTACCTTCTTCGCGTCGCGCAGCACCGTCACGCGGTCGGCGACTTCATAAATCTCGGGCAAGTGGTGGGAAATGTAGACGATGGCCAGGCCTTTGTTCTTGAGATTCCTGATGATCTCAAACAGGCGCTCGACCTCTTCACGCGAAAGGGCGCTTGTTGGCTCGTCCATTACGAGCACGTGGGGCTGGCTCCCCAGCACCTTTGCTATCTCCACGAGCTGAGCCTGGTGCGGACTGATGTCTTCGATCGGAAGCGACGGGTCTAGATCGAGTCCGACGTACTCCAAAAGCTCCTTCGCTCGCCTGGCCATGGCAGGTCGATCGATAAACGGGCCACGCGTCGGCATGCGCCCGGCCAACAGGTTCTCCGCAATGCTGATGGGCCTGGCAAGGGCGAGCTCCTGGTAGATCATGCCGATGCCGTTTGCCTTCGCGATTGCCGGCGAGTGCAGGAGAACCTCTTTCCCGTCAATCAGGATGCGCCCGCTGTAATCGTCAAATGAACCCGCGAGCATCTTCATCAGGGTCGACTTGCCCGCGCCGTTCTCCCCAACCAGCGCGTGAATTTCGCCCGCCTCCACCTGAAAGTCCACTTCGTCAACCGCGATGGTTCCTGGATATCGCTTGCTCACCTGCTGCATATCGAGTGCAGGCGGCCGACTCGTCCCCTTGCCCTCGTAATCGGCAAAGGCGCCGGGAGTATTAGCCACGGGCTTCTCCTTGTCGTGCATACTTGCTTATTGCTTCGAACATAGCAACGATATTCGCCGGGGGAACGTCCGGCATGATGTTGTGAACCGTGTTGAACACAAAGCCCCCGCCGGGACCAAACGTATCGATGCGGGAGGTCACGTGCCTTGCGACCTCTTGTGGTGTCGCCGAGTTGAGGACGTGACGTGTATCGGCCCCACCACCCCAAAAGCACACATCGGCGCCAAACTCCCGCTTGAGCCTGTCGGGCTCCATGTCGACGGTGTTGGTTTGCACCGGATTGAGAATCTCGTAGCCGGCATCGATGAGGTCGGGAATAAGCTTGTAGATGGAGCCACAGGAATGCAGAAAGGTGTGCATGCCGCTGTTTTTGTGGACATAGTCGCACAGCTGGGCATGTCGAGGTTTGAAAAGTCGGCGGTAAATCTCAGGCGACATAAACGGTCCACTGTCGATGCCCAAATCGTCGCCGAAGCGGAGGATGTCGACTATGTCACCGACTGCGCTGCAAACCTTTTCGAGCATCGCCAGGTGGCTCTCCATCAGGACGTCGAGGAGCCGCTCGACGTGCGACTCATCGGTATAGATGTCCATGAGGAAGTTGTCCATACGACGGAGAAAGGTACCCCACTCAAAGAGATTGCAGCCGACGACGACCATAAGCGCCTTGTCGGTGTTCTCCCGGAGCTCGAGTGTCCTCGCGCGCAAGTCTTGCCAGAAGCCTGCCTCGCCCGCGTGGTCCCATGGGCTGTGGACCAGGGCCGCCCACATCACCTTCCCCATCGCCTCCGGAAGCTCCGCGGCGATGTCGTTGGGATAGCCGTCTATAAATGGAAAGCAGGTTTGATCGAAAAAGGTGGCGCCACGAGGTTTGGCGGCGATGTCCTCTCCGGAGGACCCGCCGGCGATCAGCCGTCCGTCGGACGCTTGCCGCGGGTGAAACCAGGAAGGATAGTACGCGGCGTATTCCGAGCCGTCGGATGCCAAAAGCGTTGTCGGATGCCACGCGGTGTCGTGTTGATTAAAGGCGCGACCGATGTCGAGGACGTCCACCCCGAACTGTTCGATGGCCCACCATTCCGGCTGCGCGAGTTCTTGGACAACGTCGTACACACGAACCTTCGCGTCGCTACGTCCGAGGTGAGCGGCGAGCCGCGCATATGCGATGGCCGAAATACCCGAGCTCGGCGTTGACCCGAGATCCACCGGTACGCGGTCCGGATCCTTGCGGCCGACGGCGGCGAGCACGCGTTCCCGGGACGTCACGCGCGCGACCCCGGGGCTGAGGCTCCGGAATCCGGACCGCCCACGGTCAACGGGTACTTGCCGTACTCACGAACAAGCTTGACCACATAGTCGTAGCGTTCACCACTCACGGAGTTCGGTACTGAATGGTCGGACTGGAAGATAAATCCCCCACCCTTCCCGGCGGAAAGCTTTCGAAGCACGTACTCTTTTAGTTCGTCCATCGGAAGCTCCGCCCACTTTATCACATCCATGTTTCCGACAAAGGTGAGCTTGTCGCCCCACTGCGGCTTTAGGTCCACAACATCGAGGCCGGCCTTGGCCTCTAAAGGATTGTAGCCGTCGATTCCGACGTCGACGAGGTCGTCGTAGATAGCACGCGCGTCACCGCAGCCATGATAGATCACCGGCAGATTGTACTTGTGGCAAACAGACACTATCTCGGCGACACAGGGTTTGAAGTGCTTGCGCCAGTAATCCGGCGAAAACAGCATACCGTTGACATACGCTACGTCGCCCCAGATGACCATGCCGTCCAATAGGCCGTCGGCCGCGCGGATTTGCGCTTCCGTCATGTTGACCAAAAACTCGGTCACACGAGCCAGAAACTTCCCGAGCTCATCCGGATACAATCCAATCCAGAGCATCATGTTTTCGGACCCGATAATCCGCCACCCGTGCTCGTGGGCCTCGCAGATGCTCCCGTAGACCGCAAAGTCCTGATAGAGAGCCTTCACCGAGTCGATCCACGGTGGTGAGTTTAATGCAAAGCCGTCACCCACACCTGCAATTTGATTGTCGCCGCCGGAGAAGAACCGACGCGGATCGCGCGGGTCGTCGAAGGTAAAAGCCTCCATTTTTTCCACCGTATCGGTGTGAAACCTGAGGAAGGCAGGCATGACGATGCTCATATTTTTGAGAATCTCGGCCTCGAACCCGGTGCGCACGATGACCTCTTCGGGAGTGTTTTTCACAAACTCAAAGGGCTTGATGTGCGGATCCATGTTTGGGACCGTTGTGATCCAATCGAGATCGTAGTAGGCGTAGGGATCGACATTGGCATCGAGCTCGAGGTCCTCTTTCCAGCGTTTGAGGAACTTGCCCCAAAAAAACTCGCCAACCGGGATTTGGTCCGGCTCTTCGTGACGAAGGGCTTTGTTGACCCGCTCGACTTTGGCAAGTGTCGATTGTTTTCTGTTTGCCTTGAGGGATGCGGCGTCTGCGCCGCCGGAAGCCTCGGCTCCCCCCGTGTGGAACATACTTACGCCGTCATTAATAAGTGGATTGTCGCTCATGTATCCTTAGCCTCTACTCCGACGGCCTACGCTGACCGCGTACCGTTGATGCCTTAGTCCTGATGGAAGACCTCTTCCATCTCGGTCCACCACTCTCCCTCGGCACGCGTCGCAAGCGGTTCCTGCATGGGCATCATGACATCCCACCACTCTTGTGTTTTTTTGTGGGCGGCCATCTTTTTTGTGTCGGCCTCAAAGTCGTCACCCACATACTCCATGTAGGCAAAGAGCATCCCGTCGTGGTGATAGATGTTGTAGTTCCTGATGTTGCAGGCCCTGATCTGGTCCGCTACCTCCGGCCAAACCGCTGCGTGGTATCGCTTGTATTCTTCGAGCATACCGGGTTTTAGCCGGATGACCTGTCCGTGCCGTTGCATGTTCGCGACTCCCTTTGGTGTGAGGATACTCTGATTCTACCATGCCGTAGTCAGCTGTCAACTAAAACTTTTGCGCTCCGAACAAAAACTTTGACAGATTTCGGCTTGGTATGCTAAAGTATTTAACCATGTTGGGCGTATCTGCCATGTTAGGCGGAGTCTATGCACCACGCAACGTGAAAACCTGACGTGGAAATTTGACGTGGAAATCTTTAAGAGCGGCTTTAAAAAGGTCGACTGATGATCAATGCTTTTACCACCGATCTACAAAGCGCTCAAAAGGGCAGACCTGTTGGCGGATAAGGTTACTCTCGACGACATCGCCGGATACGTGGGTGTCTCCCCCGCAACCGCTTCGCTCGCTCTCTCCGGTAAGGGACGGGTTGCAGAAAAGACGCGCCGGGCCGTCGCAAGCGCCGCGCGGGTGCTCGGCTACGCTCGCAAAGAGACGCAGGGGACCGGTGACAGAGCCGGTAAGACCGTCGGCATTCTCTACATGGTCGACTACCGGTGGGCATTTGCGTGGGTCCTTATTCAGCCGATTGTTGTTGAGATCATAAAAAGCCTCGAGGCCGAGGATTACACACCGGTGCTAATACCCGTGTGCACAACCGAGGACCTCGACACCGTCTTCCATCGTATTATCAAAAGCGGCGTGGAGGCGGTGCTTCCCATTCACTACGGGAATCAAATTCTGTTTATCCGTCTCGAAGACCGTGGCATTCCGGTGGTTGTTGTTATGAACTCGGACTTCCAGACCAAGTACTATAGTGTTTGTGTCGACGACTTCCAGGGATCTTACGAGGGCTGCTCCTATCTACTGCGCCTTGGTCACAAGCGCATTGCGTTTGTAGACGGAGAGCGGAAAGACCTCCCTCTGTTGAGTCGAGACAGATACTTCGGCTTCCAAAAGGCGTTGGCCGAGGGAGGCGTTGCCTTCCCGGATGAGTACTACGTCAAAGTGGACTTCTCAGACGCCAAAACAATCGCCGACGGCGTGGGCAAACTGCTGTCCCTCCCGGAGCCGCCAACCGCGCTTTTTGCGCTCGACGATGACCTCGGGGTTCGCCTATACGACGTACTACAAAAACGCGGCGTCTTCGTCCCCCAAGACATTTCCATGATCGCGCCCGGGGACGTCCTCGACTATCGGTTGCCCCACACTCCTCCAATCACAACCATGCGGATAAACACAACACTTATGGGACGTATCACCGCGGAGCTCCTCTTGAACCGACTCAAGCACCGGCAGGAAGATATCCACGTTTTGAAAGTCAATCAGAAACTTGTGGACCGCGGCTCTTGCCGCGCAATCGGCCCCCCGGTCGGTGTGGGCGAGCCGGATGCGCAGCACCTGACGCCGGACCGAATTACCGTGCCCGGCACGCTGCCGCGATGACGCTGTTAGCTCTTTTTGGTCTTTGTTCTGTATTCACCCTCGCCGTTGTAAAAGCGACCAAACCACTTGTCCAGCGGCACCGTAGCCTCGCCGAAGTTGCACGAGACGTGTTTGTGGTGGAGATAGTGGAAATAGGAGCCGGTCACAAACTTGCCGTTGAAAAGCGGCCCCTCAAACCCGTGGTGCCCCAGCGCCGGGGTCAGCGCCGTGAGCTGCGAATTAAAGAAGAAGTGGATTGGATGCGACGGCACGACAAAGTGAATTGCCACAACGCTGAAGTACAAGAGCAGCTCGATAGGGTGCATCGAAAGGCCCGCCCACGGCCCCGGGTTGGGGTTCATGTGGTGAACCTTGTGGATTGTACGGAAGAGCGGGCGCCAGTGAATCAGCTTGTGAATAACATAAAAGTGGGCTTCCCGCCACAGCGGTATAAGGAAAAAGAAACCGACAAACCACGCCAGGTGTGTTTGCGGGCCAATAACGGGAAACCACCCTTGGGCAATTGCGTGCACGTAAAAAGCTTCGTAGGCCGTCCAAATCGTGGCGCCGTAGACATTGCTGCGAAACACGTTATCAAAGACCTGGTTGTTGAAGAGAAACTTCTTGCTATTGGTCTCTTGCCACTTCGGGTTGTACTTCCGTTCGGTTCCGTGAAGCTTCAGTTGGTACAACACCAAGTGGAGCCCGCCGGAAATCAGCCAGAGCAAGGCCAGGTTTCGTACAAGCATCAGGATCACCCAGCCGGCGGAGAACGCGGCCGCCTGTTCAAGAGAGGGTTGGAAAAAAAACCAGGTTGCCGCCGCCAGCCCGGAGAAGAACAGCTGGATGGGCCAGATGAATCCGGGATAGCCAAAGAGCCATTTAAGAAATTTGAGCGGCCGAAACGGCCACTGAAAAACCGGAGCGTATGTCACAGGGTACGGCGGTCGCCAATGCCCTTTTTCGTCACGATAGCCAAATTCAGGCTTGCCTTTGTCTGCCGACCGATCAGCCATAAGGATCTCCTTTAATATGATTTAGATTTTAATTTTAGCACAACATTAGTAATTTGCAACTGTATTTTTCAATAAGGAGCGACTATGAGTCAAAAGATAACATGGTATAGGACTAAAATAGATCGACAAGTGCTAAGAAACTTAACGCAAAAAAGTGATTTGCGTGGACTCTTGCAGGTGCTGGGAATACTCGGCATGTGGCTGGCTACCGGCGGCCTCAGCCTGTTCTTTTTCCTCGAGCAACTCTGGATCCCAATGGTCATTGCCTGTTACGCACACGCCCTGGTGTTCGGCTTTCTGGGCATGGAGGCGACCGTTCACGAGCTCAGCCACGGAACTCCGTTCAAGAGCAAGGGACTCAACGAGTTTTTCTACGGACTCTTTGCCTTTCTTACGTGGAACGACCCCGTTCACTTTCGCGTAAGTCACATGAAGCATCATCAAACCACTGCGATCAAGGGTTTGGACAAGGAGGTGATCCTGACTCCCGCGCCTTTTAACTGGAAGGACTATCTTTCCTGGCTCACCTTTGACTATAAAAAGGTCAAGATGATCCTCTTCCCCGCCGTCGCGCGGTTCTTCGGCCGTGACCTTCCGGATGTATTCGCATGGAAACCCCTCTTCGAAAAGGACGATCCCAAGCGCAAACGATCCTTTTGGTGGAACCGCTTTTTGATTTTGGGACACGTGGCGCTGATCGTTGTGTTTGTCTACTTTCAGCTCTGGGTACTGCTGTGGGTGGTGAGTTTTGGGTATTGGTTTACCGGCTTTTTTAGTCGCGGCTGCGGCATGCAGCAGCACATTGGGCTCACGCCGAACGTTCCCGACTGGCGGGTGTCGTGCCACACCATAAAGATGCGCCCAATTGTGTCGTTTTTGTACTGGAACATGAACTATCACATCGAACACCACATGTATGCGGCGGTGCCGTTTTTTAACCTTCGTAAGCTTCACAAGGCGATTGCCCACGACACGCCGAAACCCGTCGGCGGCTTTTTTAAGGGCTTTGCCCACGTCGTGAGCATACAAAGGAAGCAACGGGAGGACCCGAGCTACACCTACAAGCCGGTCTTCCCCGACACCGCGGTGCCGCCCGACTACTCGCAGTCGGTGGCCGTCGAGGAGTAGTTCCGCGGCCGGCCCGGGGGCCCTTGGGCGGCGCGTCGCCGCCCGGGCCGGCCCGGCGGCCGCACCATGGTCCGGCCGCGCCGCATAGTTAGTCCGGCGTCGCGCCCTGTTGTGACGTGAGGCCTGTGGCAACAACGGCGACCGAGTCGCCTACCAACTCCCGGCCGATGCGGCGGAGGCGTTCGAGCAACTCCGCCGACACGAGGTCCGCATCTTTGTACACCCACGTTTGTCCCAGCCGGCTGTACTTCTCCGCACCCAAGGGATTAAAGGCGCACAGCTCCCAACGTGAGACGACGCCTTCCATCTCGGCATTGATAAAACGAGCGATTGTTTTGATGGTCGAAGGATCGTCCGTGGCGCCGGGCACAATTGGCGTTCTGATCCACACGTCCGGCCGTCCGCCGGCCCGGGCGCCATCGGCCAAGGCACGCGCGAAGGCCCGCACCCGACGCGAAGCGGGGCCGAGAAGAGTAGAGGCCTTTTGTTTATCAAGGGTCTTGATGTCGAGGAGAACCAGATCCACGGTGGGTAGGACGTCGGTGAGGGCATCCTGGGAGACCGCGCCCGCGGTGTCCACCGCAACGTGGATGCCGGCGGCGCGCAGGCGCCCCGCGAGAGCCGCGACGCCCGCCGCCTGCAAGAGAGGCTCGCCTCCGGAAACCGTAACGCCACCGCCGGAATTGGCATAGAAGATACGATCCCGCGCGGCAAGGGAAACGAGCTCGTCGACGCTCGCCGTCCGACCAACCATCTTTATTGCACCCGTGGGGCACTCTTTTGCGCAAGAACCGACGCGGTCGCACCGGAGGCGGTCTATCTCCACGCCTCTCGGGCCAAGCGTCACCGCGTCGTTGGGGCACGCCTCGACACACTTCCCGCAGGCGATACACGTATGCGCGAGCCACCACGGCTCGGGCCGGACGTCTATGCTCTCCGGGTTGTGGCACCACGGACAGTGGAGCGAGCAGCCTTTGACAAAGACCGTGGTCCGCATGCCCGGTCCGTCGTGGGTGCTCATTCGGTGGATATCGAAGATGCGCAGGCCCGGCGTTAGACCGATGCCTGCGGCGTTGTCGGCGGAAGTCACTTACAGCGTCGCGTAGTTGACTCGCTGCAGGAACTCCTCTTGGAGCTTTCGATCCATGTTCACAAAGTGCGCGGAGTAGCCGGTCACCTTCACAACCAGGTCTCGAAACTGTGGCTCCTCGGGATGCTCCATCGCCCTGCGGAGTTGTTCCAAGTCAACGACGTTGAGATTGATCTGCACACCACCCATCTGGAAAAAGCTCAGCGCAAAGGCATTCACATACGTGCTTCGTGGGTACTCCGCCGGAAAAAACGACGGATCGAGCTCGATTTGGAAGGATCCACCTTGATACTTGGTAAAATCGAGTTTGCAAAACGACTGCGCGGTTGCGGTTATGCCCTCACGGTTTCTGCCGTGCATCGGATTCATTCCATGGGCAAGAGGTTCGTCCATGGTCCGTCCGTCGGGCGTTGCGCCGACTATGGGGCCGGCGTAGGTGTGGCCCATAAATTGAAACAGAGACGGCCGGAAGCAGAATCCCTTGATGTTCCTGCGCTTCTCCAGCACCTCGCGGACGTGCTCGGACACCTGCGTCGCCATTGCGTCAACGTCATCGAGGTCGTTGCCAAACTTCGGCAGATTTAGGAGGTATTGCCGCATCTCCTCGTTGCCTTCCCAGTTTGCCGCCGTTGCGTTGCGAACCGCGCGCAAGGAGAATCGGTTTTCTTCAAACACGGCCTTTTTGAGCGTGAACATCGAGTCCGAAACATTCGGAACACCCAAAACGTTTACCGACGTGTAGTTGTAGTCTACCGCCCGCATGTCGGTTACGTCGCGCCCGACGTTGAGGGGACCGTGCATACAAAACGACGTCACCATCTCCGGCCACACCTTGTGCTGGTACTCGTAGGTCTTGTTTTTGAAGTCCCGCAGAATGTCCGCGGTGGCGTTGACCTCTTTGTCGTAGATCTCCCAAAACGCGTCAAAGGTACGGACATCCGCCTCAACGGCGCGATCTATTGCTCGCTTGAGGGGCTCCACAAGCACCAGGGAGTTTAGGTCCTGGTCATTGTATTCCCTCCCGACGACGCAGTACCACTGGCAGCCGGAGTACGCAACGTTCCACGCATGCTCGGGCAGCACTCCACTTCGAAGTTGGCTGTCGCGCATAACATCGTAGTTGACAAGTGTTGGGGTTCCGCAGCCGTGTCTTGCCACCACCTCGCAACCGTATTCAAAGTAGTCCGGATCGATGCCCTCGTGCCACATAAGTCCAAGGTGATTGTAGCCCCCGGTGATGTCGTAGGCCTCGAGGCAGACCCAGCTCATCTCGTTGGTGGCATCTCGCCCGTCTATGTCTCTTCCCGCAAAGGACCAGTAGTTGCCGCCGTACTTTAAGTAGATCTCGGCAACAAGCTCCCGAGCTTGCTCCCGTGTTGTTCGGCCGGCGGCAATGTCCGCCGCGTAAAACGGTTGGAGAAGCTGGTCGAGGCGACCGTAGCCGTTTCCATGGCCGTGGAGGCGCTCAGCCACGAGGAAGAACTGGATCCACTGGACTGCCTGGTACAGGGTATTCGGCCTCTCATCGGCAATTACCCGGCAGTTCTCGGCAACTTGTTTGTAGCGCTCACGGTCCTTGCCCTCCGTTGCCTCCTCCGCAAGCTCCTCGGCACGCTCGCCATGGCGGGCGATAAATCTCGAGACCGCCTTGCCCACTACAACCATCGCATCGAGGTAGTCAGCCGATGCATTGTTACCTGCCGCCCGGAACACTTCCGCCCGTGTCTGAGCTTCTTCAATCAGCCGGGACCACCCTCGGTCGAGTCCGATGGAGAGATCGGGACAGGTATGCGTAAAGCTGATTCCACCGGCGCCGAGCTTGCGCGCTTCCAGCCCCAACGCAACTTGATCCTCGGGGTACTTAAATCGGCGGGCCTCGTCCAACTGCCAGTGAAACTCGCCCACGATAAGCTCGTCAGGGTGAATCTCCGCCGGAGAGTTGTCGAGGAAGTAGGCGTAGTCGCGAGCCCAGTTGGTCTCATTCATTTCGTAACCTGCAACGCGCGAAGGCAGAGCCTCGAGACCCGGAAACGCACCCCCCACGTCGACCCGGCAGTTGTGATCGCCAATGTTGATCGCGTGGTCATGGGCGCTGTCGCCCGTTGCGGGGGTAAAGGCGGAGGATTCCCCGGACCAGTGGTAGACAAGGAACTCCGCGTTGTCGACCAGAAGGTCACGCTTGCCGCTGACCGCGAGGTCGTGGCTCTTTTGAGTAAGCCGCTTGATACGCTGTGACGGTGCCGGACCGCTGTTTGTACGTGAGATGCTCGTACGTGAAAGAGCAGATTGATCGTGTTTGTGTGTTGCCATGATTCGAGTTTGCCATCGGCCGCACGAACCCACAACCTAGAAAACCGGGAAAGCGACGTGAAAAAATCGACGGCGGCCTATGAGTCGGGCGTCTCCGACGCCGATTCGTCAAGAAAGGCGCTTACGGTCTTACCGGTGATCCGTTTGAACACGAGGTAGAAGTAGTTTGGGTCGTTGAAGCCGAGCTCGAGCGCTATGTCTTTGGCCGGGACGGAACGAAATCGCAACAGCTCCTTAGCCTTCTCGATGCGGCGCGAGTTTAATACGACGGAAAACGCCTGGCCGGTCTTTTTTCGAAATACACGCCCCAAATACGGTGCGGAGACGCCGAATTCCGCGCTGAGGGTCTTGAGAGAAATCGGCTTATCGTAGCGCCGCTCTACCTGAGCAACAAGGCGGTCGCCTAGTTCCGCCCCGGCGCCCGGCACCCGCGCCGACTCACTCCGGGCGGCACGTGCCCTGATCAGCCTGTGGCAAAGGCCTCGAAGCCATTCGAGCAACGTGTCCACCTCGGCATGCCGAACCAGGCGCTTGTACGCATCCTCGAAACTCACAAACACGTCCTCGGTCGGCACGCGGGACTCACGCGTAAGCGAGGCGACTCTCGACAGGATTTCCAGCGCCATGCCTTTTACGGACTCCAGGCGCAGGACCTTGGTGGACTCGAAGCGCTCAAGAAGAGTGTCGAAGTAGATATCCACCTCTTTCTCCGACGCCGCCAAGACGGCGTCGGCCAGGGGGTCCGCCGAGAAATCCTCTATCGATTCTACGCGATCGGCAAAATCCTGATAGTTCTGCCGGTCGATCACGTGCACCGGCAAAAAACGCGCCGCTTCGATATCGAGCCCGGAAAGCCAATCGAGGGCGGACTGAATCGCCAGGGCACCGTCCGTCCCGGCACTCTGGTACGTGATTGCCTCCAGGTCTCCGCGAACGAGCTTCCGGACACCCACCGTGGTACTTCCGTGGGCGACACACTTGATATCGGTCCGGCCGGCGTCTTTGCGGGCGCGGTCGATGCCGCTTTGAATGACGTTGTCGTCGGATGAGACAATGCCCCTGAGGTCCTTGCCAAAGCTTCGTATAAGCTCCGCCACCTGTTCTCGTGTGGCCGCCGCGTCAAACACGCCGGCCTCTACCGCCAAGCACCGCATGTGGGGTGCCGTGGAAGCCACCTCGGACACAACACCGTAGGTTCGCGCCAGGTTCTCCGAGGTACCGGACACATGGCCAATCACAACGTAGCCGCCCTCGCCCCCCAAGCACCGGGCAAAGTGACGGGCAAGCGATCGACTCTGGGACCAGGAGTCCGGTCCCGTCCAACCGACAACGTAGCGTATGGCTTCGGGCTCCAGGGGCATATTGCTGCCAAGCGCCGGGATTCCGGCCGTGTGCAGCGTCTCCAACGCGTGAACCGCGATATCGGTATGGTGCGCCACGTAGATGACAAAGTCCGGCCGGTTCTCGACGGTGACTTTGACGTCCTCGAGGTGTTGTTCCGGATCCCAACCGGCGGAAAGCACTTGCAGTTCGACGCCCGCCTGAACGGAGTCGAACTCCATCCGCTTGAGGTAAGAGGCAAAGTAGGGATGCTCGCCGGGAAGGAGGCAGGTGAGTCGCCACGGCCGAACCGCCGGTGACCCGGCCGCGGTGTTGCGCCTGGGCCGCGGTGGAAACGCGAGGCGGGGCACAATCCACGGAGCGTACTCGTGGCGGTACCAGTATCGAGCGTCGTGGACATCAAACTGCGTCGGGTTGCCGGGATCCGGTGGTATCGTCTTACCGCTGCGAGTAACAAAGATCTGCGAATAACCACCATCACCCATCGCACCGACCCTACCACAGGTGTGCAAGTTTTTGATGTCGGTTGCCCAGAAATCGATGTTCACAGCCAATGCCGGACCGAGTAAGATGCGTTGTCAGGAACTAAACCTTATCAAAGGAGTAAGGTATGACACTTACAAACGAGCAGATCGTCACATTCAAGGAACTGGGCTACTTGGTTGTGGAGGATGCAATTCCCCATATCGTGATCGATCGGGTCGCGGACGAGTTGGAAGCTGAAATCGACAAGCGCGCCAGGAAGCTCTACGAGCGCGGTGAGATTTCGCGGCTATACGAGGAAGAGAGTTTCGAAACGCGCCTGGCTTGTATATCGCAGGAGACCGACAAGCTCGCCCTGTCTATCTGGAACCACGTGCTCCACGGCCCGGAAATCTTTCACCTCATCACAGATCAAAACCTCGTCGACCTCGCCGCCCAGATTGTCGGCCCCGAGGTCATCGCGTCTTCCGTGTACAGGCTTCGGCCCAAGATACCCAGCTACGGTTATGGCGCGGTGCCGTGGCATCAAGACTCGGCTTACTTCGAGCCGTTCTGTGATGCCCACCTGATCCTGACCTTTTGGGTTCCTCTGGTGGACGCAACGGAAGAAAACGGCTGCCTCTGGGTCATTCCGCGGTCCCACGACGGCCCGGTCGTGAAGCACCACGCCGACAAAAGCGGGCGGTATCTTCAAATTGCACAAGACGACTTTCCCCACACCGGCAAACGAGTAGCCTGTCCGGTTAGAAAAGGCGGCGTGCTTATCATGACAAATCGCACCGCACATGCGAGCTTCCGGAACAACACGGACCGAGTCCGCTGGAGCATGGATCTCCGCTACCAGAGCGCCGAGCTTCCGACAAACGCGGACATCACGCGCCTTCCCGATGAGTACGGGGACGGCCTGGTCGTGGCGGCGCCGGAAACCGGCGCGACTGCCGGGCCGGCCGGCATGGTCAAGGACAACGGAGCCGTGCCACCGGCGGCGGACGTCCCGGCCGCGTGCTATCCGCCCGAGGCCGATTTTCTCGTGCGAAGCGAGAAGCGGCCAAACGAGGTTCTTACGACACCCGAGCAATTCGCACGGCTGCGCGAGACACACGTTGCAGGCGACGTCACGAACCGATTCAACGTGACCTGGGCCGAGCCGCGGGTGATCGATCTGTAACGGCGGCGGGAGATCGGCGCGACTGCCGGGCCGGCCGGCAT
>CAZFLD010000029.1:0-46682 GCA_964519835.1 uncultured Spirochaetales bacterium | reverse complement strand
CTCTACGCCGCCAAACAACAGGGAAGAAACCGCACCGTTTCCGCCGAGTAAAACTTCCCCTTGCGCCGCGTGGACCAGTTGACCAGCGCAATTGTCGACGGAGACCGCGGTTCGATTAGGATCGGCACTCTTGGACCACGGCGTCCATGTTCCGCTGATATTCAATCCGTCGGCAACACCCGAGTTTATTCCGCCGCAATTCTTTCGTGAGCACGAGCTTCCAAGACTCAAAACGCTCTGCTCGGACCTCAAACGCCGTGGCGCGGAAGCCGTGTGGCTTCACATAGCCGAGGATGTGCGGCGCATATTACCGACCTACAAAGAGATCGGCATCGACATCGGGAACTTCGATTATCCCGTGTCCGCCGCAGCTGCAATCGAGTCCGCCCCGTCTGTATGCCTGGACGGGAATGTTCGTTCGTTTGCCTGTGTAAACGGGGACTCCGACGAGGCCCTGTTTGTTGGGCTGTTGAACAAGAGCGAATCCAGAGATTGCTTGATAAAAGAGAGCCTATTCTAAAAGAGGTACACCACCGGATCAAGAACAACATGTTTGTGATGCGAAGCCTTCTTGCGCTTCAGAGGGACGAAGTCAAAGACGAGGGTTCGGTACGACAAGCTCTACCGCGAAGAACGAGCCGAGTCGATTGTTTTGGCCGACTATGTGTCGGCGCTCGCAAGTGAAGTGTTGGGCACTACGGCGCTGAGTGTCGATGTCATTGTCGACATTCCCTATCTCGATCTGCCGGTTCGAACGGCGACCCCGCCGGCAATCACAATCATCGTCAACGAACTGCTTACAAACGCTATAAAATACGCGTTCAAAGACGACCGGCCTAACCGACTCGAGATATCGGCCCGCGTCGAGGAAGACTCAGATACCCAGAGTGTCGCGTTGACAATTCACGACAATGGGGCCCGCATAACACTTCGGTTTACTGGACGGTAATCTCTATGGTGTCGTTAATGCCGATAAACTTGTGATCGGCGTTGGCCAACTCAAAGGTGATTGTGTAGTTTCCCGCCTCGAGCTCAATGCTCCACGGCGTAAGTTGGTGCACCGCTCCCGACTTATCCACTCCATTTACAAAAACGTGAAAGTGCGTCGGTTTCCCGTCACCGGATTCCAGGTCCCAGTCGGTGACCTCAAAGGCAATCGAAACGGGACTGGAAACCGTATCGCCGGTCGAAGGTGACGTTATGGAGATGTTAGGCTCCAAATCCGCACCGCCGGTTAGGTAGGCGGAAACATCGCTGGTGTAGTCGGACGCCCCTTCCCTGTTGTAGGCGCGAACTCGGTAGAAGTGGAGATCCGTTCCGGAGAGCCCGGAATCTTCATACGTGGTCACGTCGCGAGAGACGGTCGCAATCTGTTGCCATACCGTGCTTGTTCCGACCCGTCTCTCTACCCGAAAGCCTTGTTCATTCTCCGCGTTGTCTATCCAGCTTAGAGTGATGCTCGAGTCCGTAAGCCTTATGATTCCGAAGTTTGTGGGTGTGTCGGGGGGCTGCACCGCACCAAACAGATCTTCGAAGAGCGAACATGCGCCGAGCGTCCCTACGATCCCCGCGATTGCAAGGCCCATGATCAGTCGTTTCATACGTACCTCCGTGGCAAATAGCAGACAAAAACTATCATCATTGTACAACACTCCGAGCCAAAAGGTGAGGTGGAACCGGGGGATTGTCGATCTTTTGCCGACCAACTATCGTCTCTACTCGTCCGGAGCGGCGGAGTGCAAGAGCGTTAACAAGAAGAGCGCGGCTTTTGCCGACACGTCAAGCATCCAAAATCGGGCGTGTGCGTCCGGCCGGTCGGAACAAAAAGGAGCAATGAGATGCCATTTGGTTATCATGGACGGATCCTGCACATCGACCTATACAAACGCTCAACGCGCGTCGAAGCGCCCGACGAGATTTTCTGGAGGACCTACGTCGGCGGCGGGCTGCTCGGGACGCGACTTCTTCTCGATCATGTGCCCGTGAATGCGGACCCCATGGGGCCGGACAACATTTTGGTTTTTGCTTCGAGCGTCGTCGCCGGAACTCCCGCCCCGGCAATGGCGCGATTTTCCACCGTAGCGAAGTCGCCGCTTACCGGCGGGGTAGGCGAAACCCGCACCGAGGGCCCATTCGGTACCGCCCTCAAGGGCTCCGGGTTTGATGCAATAGTCTTTCACGGGGCGTCCGCCGAGCTGGTCGCGGTTGTAATAGAGAACGGCGAGGTGCGTTTTGTCGAGGCCGGATATCTCGCCGGGGCAGAGGTGGGAGCCACCACCGAAGCCGTAGTTGAGCTGTGCACGCGCGGCCACGCCGCCCCCGAGCGGCGTGCCCCTGACGGCCCCGGCGAGACCGGAACACGGGGCAGTGGCGTGGCGGCGGCGGTTCACGTGGCGGCCGTCGGGCCGGCCGGTGAGAAGCTCGTGCGGTTTGCGTCCATTGTTACCGACCACGGTTACCAAGCGTCACGCATGGGCCTCGGCGCCGTCATGGGGTCAAAAAAGCTCAAGGCCCTGGCTCTTGTAGGACATCCTGTTCCGCCGAGAATCGCCGACCCTGCCGGTGTGGACCGGATTGCTCGAGCCTTCGAAGCCGACATTCCAAAAAACGACCTAACACGGTGGCAGGCCGAGCCCCCGGGGTTCAGTTGCTGGGTATATCTTCACGGGATTGACGCCGCGCTGTCGGTGAACAACTACAGCAAAGCAGAGCTTGCCGGCATTGAGAACTAAAAAAAAGAGCGGTTCCTCGAGCACGAGATCTCCGAGCTCGGCTGTCCCGACTGCCCTGTGGGATGTATCAAATCCATTCGGCCAAACGATGTCGGCCGGCCGGCAACATCGGCCACCGACGGTGGCGCCTCCGCGGAAAGCGCCGCCGATTACGCGATCCATCAGGAGGCAACCGGTGCCCTGGGCGTAAACCTTGGACTCACCGACCTCGACGCCGTGCTCGAGGCTTCTCACCTCTGCAACCGCTACGGCTTGGATCCGACATCGCTTGGTTACACACTCTCCGCGGCAATAGAGATTAAGGCGGCCGGTGTGCTCGACTCCGTCACCGCCCCGGCGGACGAGATTCCCGCCTTCGGCGATGCCGGCGGTGTCCTGCGGCTTATTGCGGCTGTCGCGCTTCGAGAAGGAATCGGCGACAGGTTGGCCGAGGGTAGCCGGCGCTTTGCCAAAGAGATCGGCGGCGATGCGATGCGGTTTGCCATGCACGTGAAGGGTCTGGAACTGGTCCCGTTTGAGCCGAGAAGCCAGACCAATCTGGCCCTTGGCTATGCCGTTGCCCCGATTGGGCCCCGCTACGACATCTGCGAGCACGACTGGGACTTCGACACCGAAGTAGGGTGGGACTACACGTTGCGATACTCGCGAACGCTCGGCATTCTCGAGCGAATCCCGATGGACTACCTCGGCCCCAAAAAGGTCGCAAACTTCAAAGCCCTCGCTACACTGTGGTCCGCCGCCGACGCCTTTGACATGTGTATATTCGGCATCGCACCAACCCGCCTGTTGTCCCTGGAAGCGATGAGCCGCCTTGTCGCCGCAATCACCGGCTGGGAAACAAGCTCCTACGAGATCATCAAAGCCGGCGAGCGCCGCCTCCACCTGATGCGCCTCTTCAACGCTCGCGAGGGCATCGGCCCCGAGCACGACACACTTCCAAACCGTTTTTTCGAAGAGCCTCTGCGAGGATCAAAACGGGAGGGCGACGTCCTCGACCGCGCCCGGTTTCAGGACTGTATCAACACATTCTACGCGATGATGGGCTGGGGCGAGTCCGGCGTGCCGGCCGCGGCGACACTGATAGAGGCCGGGTTGGCGGACGGGGCGTGAGGCTCGGGGGGAAGCGGTTGTGTTGTCCGACGAAACGCCGGTGCCGACTTCATAAAAGACGGGCAACGATCCGCGCCGCTCCCGCTGCGCAGTCGGAGCGAGCCCCTCGGCACAATCACGCGTTTTACACATCAAATTGTTGCTGATTCAGTTCGGATTTGGTCAGCCCCACCAGCGACTGCGATTTCGGAGAGTATGTTGTTCAGCATGCCGATTTTGACGGGATAGTGGTTCGGGATGGTATTTCGTGCCAATGAAGATGGCACCATCATAATTATGGGGTGCAAGAACGATCGGCGGTACTCTCACGATGTGGAATTAGCCCTTAAAAACGTCGCCACCGTTTCTTTTCCTGCTTTCGCTTCCGCAACCTGCTGAACTATCTTCTCAAACTCGTCTTCTTCAGCATCCAGTTCTATGCCATTCAATGCCAGAGATACCATCGCGGCTACCGCGCCTGTTCTCTTATTCCCATCCACAAACGGATGATTCCGTGAAATGTGGAAAAGATACGCGGCAGCCATTTCAAATACATCGCTATGCAGGAATTGCCCTCCATAGCTTGCGGCAGGTATAGCTATCGTGGATTGTAAAAGCCTGATGTCCCGGATGCCTGAAATGCCGCCATATCGGTCAATCTGGTCTTGATGAATCTCTAGAATTTCACCGAGCGTAAGAAAAACAGGATTCACGCCTATTCAGCTAAATGTTTGAGAGCTCTTCCGTATTTTTTGTTAGCCGATCTCAAGGCATCATTAAATTTTTCTCGACGCGCTTCGTCCCGCACCGGCGTAACCACAAGCACTTGGCCGTCAGTTGTAATATCCAAGGGCGTATCGTCATTTATTTCGAGTAAATCTAAAACCGCCCTATCAATGATGAGAGCCAGGCTGTTACCGTGTTTTGTTAGTTTTTTCACCATGAGAAAACCTTATTAATACACCATTGTATATCCATTATATATCCAAGGTATATCCAATGTATAACCACGGCGAATAGTAATCAAGTCATATTTTCCATGGCTTTTCGCAGTGATACTCCGAATATATATCCGTGCTTCGAAAGAATAAGTACGCAAATAAGTACAGTCTTCCTGGAACTACCCGCCCTGTGAGGACCTTCCCGTTTACGGCAGGCAAAAATGGCAATCTTTGGCCGTCAAACGCCATCCGATCTCTTGTTGCCTGGTTAACAGCGTTCCTCGCCGTCCATGGCTCGTCGAAGCACACGTAGGCAGCCAGGGGCCGGACGTTCCTGGGGGCGCACGCAAGAAGCGTGAAATTAGATCTTCTTATTCGTAAAGCGTTTCCGCATTGATAGCCCCAGGATGATGCATTGGCGGCCGAATAGGTCTGATTTGCAAGGAAGCGTCACACGGTGGAATTTTCGAGACAAAGGTGTGTCGAAAGTGATACACTGCGACCAGGAGAAAACAATGCCGTCAAAAAATCCGAGGATCAATATTGTTGTCGATCCGTCGCTGTATGATCTCATCGAGCAACGCGCGGAAAGACAGGGCGTATCGATGTCGTTGGTTACGCGCGATCTTATTAAAGAAGCTCTTGAGATGGAAGAAGACGTTGCGCTAGCGCAATTGGCAGAAGAGCGAGAGACGACATTTCGAGAGGAGACAGCGCTATCGCACGATGATGTCTGGAGCTGAAAATGCCGTACCAGATTCGCTATCATCCCGACGTACGAACTTCCGATATTCCCAAACTCAACAAAAACATTCGAGACCGAATTCAACGAGCCATAGAACAAAGACTTTTTACACAACCCGATCAGTACTCCGAGCCGTTGCGAAAAACTCTCAGAAGCTATCGAAAACTCCGAGTTGGCGATTACCGCGTTGTCCTGAAAATCGACGGCGAAATGATAACGATTTTCGCTATATGCCACCGGAAGGATGTCTATCGACGAGCGCAAAGACGGTTGGAATAGTGTCCGCGAAACCTTTTTTCTGGCACTCTCCACCCTACGGCAACCAAGGCGAATTCACGGTTCGGAAAGCCGCGATAAAACGTGTGTGTGAGGGGTGTGAACTGGGCCCAAACGTCAAGACAGAATTTCCAACGGGTTTAAGGAATTCCTCTCCCCGGTAATCTCTACCCTGCCAACGGCAAGGGGGGTGTCCGTAGCGAATGACTGGTACATCTGCTCGGGCGTCAGATAGTCCAGCCCCTGGTGAAACCGTTCGGTGTTGTAGAACCGGAAGTACCGCTCCACCCCTTCATGAAGCTCGCCGAGGCTCTCGTAGGAGTTCAGGTAGATGTCCTCGTACTTCAGCGATCGCCACAACCGTTCGTTCTTTGATCCTTATGTTAGGATTACCCAGGAAATATCCCCTCGATCGGATCGGCGTATTGGGCCAGGCCTTTTTCCCGGATCGTAAGCTCCGGGTGGTCATAGTGGTCGGCAGCGTGATCTCTCGCCGGGAGTCCACAAGGCGAAAAAGCCGCACAATCCGGTGAGGGATGATAATTGCGTCCCACATGAGCGCTCGCATCTCGCCCGTCCGCGCGGCGGTCGCAAACTGCGTTTCGAAGAACACCCCGTGCCACCACGGGTCCCATACCTTGGCAAATGCCTTGTCGCCGGCGGGAAAGAGCTTGGAGACTTCCCACGTCGAGAGGCCCGGGCGCTCCTCGCGATCGTCCTCTTTGAGAAAGTAGACCCGCGCGATCGGATTCGTCGTCACGAGGTCCTCGCGCATGGCCTGGTCGAAAACAATTGAGAGGGTGTTTTTCAGCGCGTTCTTGCTGCGGTTCTTGTACTTCTTTTGGGCGAGTATCCATCGCTCGAACTCAACCGTATTGATCTCATCAAGCGGTCGGTCTCCCCACTCGGGCAGGACCGTCTCATAGAGTCGGTATCGGTGTCCCTCTCGCGTGGAGGGCTTCAGACCTTTCGCCGCGCAGTACGAGCATCGCTCGAGAAACCATCCACGCAGTGTGCAGTAGTCCCTGAGGCTGGGAGCATCTCGGGGACCGAGGGCTTCCGCTTGTTTCTGATCGGCTATCTTTTGGGCGCGGCTGCGGGCGGTTTCGCGGGTCCGCATAGTGTGGCGCTTGCCGTCGTGATCCCACCAGTAAATAGACCACGTCTTTTCGCCGGCACGTTTGAAGGCCCTTCCTTGGCGCAAACTATCTGTTGCCAAGCTGTTGCCAATCTGTTGCCAAGCTCCAAAGTCCGTTACGACGCCGGAAAACCAACCTTGTAAATCATTAGCCTGTAACGGGTTGTCGTGGGCGATGCCAGATTTGAACTGGCGACTTCTTGCGTGTGAAGCAAGCACTCTACCACTGAGTTAACCGCCCGTTTCCCCACGCCACGAATAGCCGGGCGCGGGGTGCGTGCACCGCAGCCGGTACAGGCCGTGATAGGCGGCCTGGGAGCGCGGGTACGGCCCGGCGTTTCCGCCGCGCCTCACGCAAAAGCTCCCCCGGCTGGACTCGAACCAACGACCCAGTGGTTAACAGCCACTTGCTCTACCGACTGAGCTACAGGGGAATAAGTAGGGCGCACAATATCGTGTTTTTGGGGTGTCTGTCAAGCGGGAGAAAAGCGCCGGCGGGCTTCAAACAGGCCCCACGGGACCGACGTGCGGCCCCGGTCACTCCACTACAATGGGAGTAGCCGCGCCGCACGTATTGCATCTTCCGTCGGAAGAGAGGCCCGTCGTATCGATGTGATAACGACGCCGCGCCACCAGCACGGCGTTGCAGCTCCCGCATCTCGTGTCCGCGGGTCCGCCCGTGTTTCCCTCGTAGACGTAGCTCAGATGTCTGCGCGCCACACGCACGAAATCGACAATCTCACCGGCTTCGGTGGGCCTGGTACGAAGCTTGTGGTGGGGGAAGTAGGCGCTGAGGTGCAGGGGTATATCGGGTGAGCATTCTGCCACAAAGCCCGCGATCTGGGCGATTTCGGCTTCCGAGGCATTGAAGTCGGGGACGACGAGTGTTGTTACTTCCACGTGAATGCGCCTCGCCGCTGCGCGAATAAACGCCAGAACCGGCTCCAGGTCGGCGCCGAGCTCCGTTTGATACCGATTTGCCTGAAAGGTTTTGAGGTCAACATTTGCGGCGTCGACTACGGAAAAAAGCTCGTCGGTTGGCGCTCCATTGAGGTAGCCGGCCGTGACAAGGACGTTTTTTAGGCCCGCCTCGCGCGCCAGGTGCGCCGTCTCTAGGACGTATTCCAAGTGAACGGTTGGCTCGTTGTAGGTATAGGCGATGCCGGCCGATCCCGCGTCCTGCGCTTGGGCAACCAGCTCCTCAGGGGAAACGTAGCTCGTCTGTCGTGTTGTTTGCTGTGAGATCTCGTAGTTCTGGCAGAACGGGCATCGCAACGAACAGCCGAGAAAACCGATCGAGAGAATCGAGCTTCCTGGGTAAAAGTGATAGAGCGGTTTTTTTTCGATCGGATCCACGGCCAACGCGGAGGCGGCGCCGAAAAACGGAAGGACGATTTTGCCGTCCTCTGCTTGGCGAACCCCGCATATACCGCGTCTCCCGTCGGCAATCGAGCACCGGTGCGGGCAGAGTGTGCATTGCACTCGGCCCCCGGCTCTCTCCGGCGCGACGTAAAACCGCCCGGCTTTCACGCACCCTCCTTTACCACCTCGAGCTCGTCGGCCAAGACGTTGGCCAAATCCACCGCCTCCCACGCAAAATCGCCGCGACCGAAGTGGCCGTAGCACGCGGTTTGTGAATAGATCGGCCTTAGGAGGTCAAACCGCTCAATGATCTCGTCGGGAGTGAGTGGAAAATGCTTCCGGACGACCGCGGCGATCCTCTCCTCTTCGCACGTTGCCGTATCAAATGTCGACACAAAGACCGAGACCGGCTCTGCAACACCGATGGCGTAGGAAAGCTCCACTTCGCACTCGTCACAAGCACCGGAAGCAACGAGGTTTTTGGCAATGTAGCGCGCTACGTATGCCGCGGAGCGGTCTACCTTCGACGGGTCCTTGCCGGAAAAGGCACCGCCGCCGTGTCGCGCCATGGCGCCGTAGGAGTCGACCATACTCTTTCTTCCGGTCACGCCGGTATCTGCAGCAGGTCCGCCGACGACAAATTGACCGGCGGGGTTAATCAGGTAGCTCGGATTGGACGATAGGAGATCTCCGGTGATAGCGGGCTTGATTATCTCCTCGATGATCGCCTCGCGCTCGGAACCGGTGGAAAGGGAGAGCCCCGGCGGATCGTCCCGATGGTGAAGCGACAACACAACCGTCTCCACGGCGGAGGGCTTGCCGTCCTCGTAGCGAACGGTGACCTGGCACTTGCCGTCGGGGAGCAGGTAGGGCAGTGTGCCGTCCCGACGCACCATGGCGGCACGTTTGATGATGGCGTGGGCGTAGTGGATGGGAGCGGGCATAAGCTCCGGTGTGTCGCGGCAGGCGTAGCCGAACATCATTCCTTGGTCGCCGGCACCGTGACCGCGGCCGGATCCGGCAAGGCCTCGAGCTATGTCCGGACTTTGATCGTGAAGGCTCGAGAGGACCGAGCAACTGTGGTAATCCATACCGCAATCGGGAGAATCGTAGCCGATTCGTTCGAGCAAGTCCCGTACGAGGTACTGAATGTCGATGTAGCCCGATGTGGTGAGCTCGCCGGCCACAAGTACAAGGCCCGTTGTAACCAAGCACTCACAAGCGACTTTGGAGTCCGCGTCTTGGCGAATTGCGTCGTCGAGGACAACGTCGGCGACTTGATCGCAGAGCTTGTCGGGGTGCCCTTCTCCGACGCTCTCGGACGTGAAGGTGTAGTCGCCTTTAACGCGCAAGCGACTTCCTGTTTGCCCGGCCGGCCGCGGGCGGCGTCTCCGCTGGAGGCGATGTGGCGGCCTTATCCGGCTCCCGGCCGGCTTTCTCCACATGAAATGGCCGCAGCTCCACGCCGATCGCCCCGTGGCGTACCCAAATCCGCACCATTGTCAGGCTCTCGCCCTCCGTGTTGGCCAGGCTCGACTGGTCTTCTACGTGGACGATGTCTTCCAGACGAAACTCCAGTAGGTACGTAGGCTCCGTCCAGGGTTCGGGCACGAGGAGGAGCTTCGAGCGGTCATAGGGATGCCGCCTCGGTGCACCGGAAAACGCCCGTGCGTCTCCGGAATACTCTCTTTGCGCAGGGATGATTTCGTAGAGCTCTTTTGTTTCAAGATAAATGGCCACACTCACAATTGTATCTCCCTACACAATAGTATGAGCCGGTTTAGGGAGATGTCAACGAAGCCCGTTCCCGCCTGTGGACTTCTGTGAGATTTTCTCCACGACAGCCTCGAGCTCCTGCCGACCGCCGTCGGGAATACGCTCGATCTCAACACCAAGATTAGCTCCGGTGCGAACAAGCTTTGCGTCGATGGGATAGATGGAATCCCTAAGGCGGAGGGTGGAGCCTGCAAAACGCATACCCTGCTCGAGCCCCGCAGTAACCCGTTTGTTGTCGGCCTCGAACGACAGACCGGAGGTAGAAAGATCCCTCACGGTGCCCGTGATAAGGCGGTGTGAGAGTGGGTGAGTCAACACAAGGCGAACTCCGTCATCGTCATCGACCGGCGAGCGGGATTCGCCCCGGCCTTCGGAGAGGACGGAATACTCGCCCAGGACTTCACGAAGGCGGTTGAGCTCGTGGGCGTTGGCAAGATCCTCGTGCACAACGCCGTTGACCTGAAGAGCCTGCGCCTTTGCCGCTTCTTCCTCGGTGAAGTCATCGCCTTTCAAGAGCACAAAGACACTTTCGCTTTTGTCCCATGTGCTCCGCAGAAGTGCCAAAAACGGCTTCCAGTGGCGCGGAAAGTCCTGGGCACTAAAAAGAACCACGTGCGGCTCGATTTCATCGAGGTTGTCCATGGCCTTTATGGGATTGCGATATCGGATTATTTCTGCATGCTGCGGACCCAAGTGCGACTCTACCGTGTCACGCACCTCGTCCCGTTCAGCAATGAGAAGAATTTTCATTCCTCAGGGAGCCTCCGTGCCTCTGTTCTGTACAGTATAGCCGGAAATTTCCCACACGTTGTCGCGACGTTCAAGCTGATAGGTGTATCGGCGTACTTCGATAAAGTCCGGATACTCAAACCGTTGATCTGCAACAACCACGCCCTCCGTAGGCGTGTAGTAGGTGGACAGGATTTGGTATGAGATCGGCCTATCGGCGATTTGCTCGTCGGTATTTGTCATCATAAGCGTTTCGCGGAACTCATCGAGGCGCTCGTCCTGTTCGGCCGCGGACAGGGCGGTAAACGTACGGCGTCTGGCGGGAACTTCGGTGTACAGCTCCTCCAAATCCATGTAGAGGAAAAACCGGTTCCAGTCATCCTGCATGCGTGCCACAATCGTTTGACGCACAACCTCGTCCGGCGAAAGGTCCTCCTGTACAAGCAGCAGTCCGCCTTCTTGGGCGATGCGTTCAGACACATCGTCGGCGTCGGCGAAATCGGGAATCATCGACAGGATAAGCTCGTTTGAGCGAAGGGCAGATTGACCGCTGATGTAGTTGAGCTCGGGATAGAACAAGGCACTAATCGTGTAGACCCCGGCGGTATCCACCTCAACAAACATGTCCAAGTCCAGCAGTACGGCGTACTCCTCGCGCGTGCCGAGACTGATCTCACGATAAAACACCGGTTGAACCGCCTGACGGGAGTTGGTAAACTCCTCGCTGTCCGTCAGCGTCGTTCCCTGGGCCGTCCGAACATCGATGTCTACGTTGTACACGGGGTTTTCCGCCAAGCGGAAGCGAAACGGTGAGAGTCCGTTGTTCCGCACAATAAGCTGAATCATGACGGTACTCGACGGTGTGTATATCTCCTTATCAAAAAAGCGGATTGCGACCTCAACATCGTGACCCGACGAGCTGCTACGGGCTCCTGGAACCGATTGTCCAAGACTTTGTCCAAAGGAGAATAGGGCGATCTGCGCCAGCAGGATCGCTGCAAAGACTTTTTTAGTCATGACAAATGATTTCCTGTCGAGCATACACGAGCGCCTCTCGAAGTTTCCACCCATCAAAGAGGCGATTTCGCGGTTTGTGCGTCACGACTTTCCATTGTACCTTCGTGGCGCTGCGGGGAGCTTCCCCGCCTTTGTCCTGCGGCGTTTTCGCGAACATATTTCGGGCCCCGCCCTTATTATCGTACCAACGGAGCAGGAAGCTGAGAATCTCCTTAAGGATTTGGACACTGCGGGGGTTCAGGCGACCATGTTTCCGTGGTGGGGCAGTGTTCCTTATCGAGAAACGCCCTCCGCTTCCCCGGTATTCGGCCGTCGGTCCCACGTTTTGGCCGGGCTCTTGGCGGGAGAACGACAGGTTGTGGTTGCACCTCTTCGAGCTGCGCTCACGCCACTGCCGCCGGTTGACGACTTTCGCGGTCGGATAAAAAAAATAACGGTTCACGATCGGCTGGACCCCCTTGATCTTGGCGACATGTTGGAGGAGCTCGGATACCTTCGTGTGCCGCGCGTGTCGGTGCCGGGGGAATACGCCGTTCGCGGAGAGGTCGTAGACCTCTATCTGCCCGGTTCCGAGAGCGCCGTGCGCTTGCTCTTCTCCTTTGACACCATCGAAACCATACGACTCTTCGACGTTGAGAGTCAGAGCTCGATTGATCGACTCAAGTATGTGGAGCTCTATCCACGAAAAGAGGTGGTTTGGACCAAAGAGCGCATAGCTGCCTTGCGAAGACGCATCGAAACCCTCGAAGAGTTCAAGGGTAGCGCATCCGCGGCGCCCGATGTCTCGCGTGTCGACCAAGTCTGCCTGCCTCTCGAGGAAGGAAGGCGCTTAGCGGGTGAGGAAATTTACTTTCCGTTGGCCTATGAGTCGCCGGGTTTGCTTGTGGACTATTTCGGCGAGTCGCCGGCCGTGTTTTTTTTGGAGTCTGAGCGGCTTGATGCCGCCGAAGGCGCGCTCGCCAAGGAGTACTCCGGCCTCTTCTACACCGAGCGGGGGCGCCGGCCTATTCCCTCACCCGAGCGGCTTTTGGTCGGCCTGGATGCGCTGCGCGGCGTCGGCAGGCGGGTCGAGTTTGTCAGCCTCGGTGTCGACTCGGCAAACGTTATTAACCTGGGTGCCGTTGCGCCGCGGTCTTTTTTTGGCAACGTCGAGTTTTTAAAAGAAGAGCTCACCTCGCTTGGGGAGTCCGGATACGAGATATGGGTTTTCGCCGACACCGATGTGCAGGCGGGACGGATTTCCCATCTGCTGAGGGAGTTCGACCTCCGAGTGGTGCCGGAGGAGCTTTCCACGGGATTTTCCGTGCCCGACCTTTTTTTTGCGGTTATCGAAGAGCGAGAGATCTTCGGTCGGCGGCGTCGCCTGCCCCGCAGCGTCAAAAAGGTTCACAGCGCAGCCATCGACAGCTTTGTGGAGCTCTCCGAGGGCGACTACGTTGTGCATCTCAACCACGGCATCGGCCGCTTCAAGGGCATTAGGCGCATCAAGACCGGCAACAACGAACGCGACTACATTCACTTGGAGTTTGCGGGTGAGGAGTTTGTCTACGTTCCGATCGAGCAGGTCAACCTCGTCCAACGCTACATCGGGAGCGAAGGTGCACCACCGCGGTTGGATCGTATCGGCGGGACGTCTTGGGAAAAACGCAAGAGCCGTGTCAAAAAAAGCGTCGAGGATCTGGCTGAGCGCCTTGTCAAACTCTACTCCAAGCGGCGAACGGCCAAGGGGTTTGCCTTTCCCAAGGACAGCGAGTGGCAGGTGGAGTTCGAGGCCGCATTCCCTTACGAGGAGACGCGAGACCAGTTGAGCTGTATTGCCGACGTCAAGGCAGATATGGAGCGACCCGCTCCCATGGATCGTCTGATTTGTGGTGATGTGGGCTACGGCAAGACCGAGGTGGCACTCCGGGCCGCCTTCAAAGCGGTCTCGGCCGGCAAACAGGTCGCCTTGCTCGCGCCGACCACAATCCTCGTTGAACAGCATTACGAGAACTTCTCCGACCGCCTCAACCGATTCCCGGTGGAGACTGCAATGCTCTCACGATTTATCGCCCCGGCGGAGCAAAAAAAGGCACTCGCCGGGATTGCAGACGGCTCGGTGGACTTGGTGGTGGGAACCCACAGGCTCCTGCAGCGGGACGTCAAATTCAAAGACCTCGGAGTTTTGATTGTCGACGAGGAGCAGCGGTTCGGCGTAAAAGACAAGGAGCGCTTGAAGGAACTCAAAACCTCCGTTGACTGCCTCACGCTCACGGCAACCCCGATTCCCCGAACCCTTCACATGAGTCTCCTAAAGATCAGGGACATGTCGGTGCTCCAGACCCCGCCCAACAACCGCCTCCCGATCGAAACCGTCATTCAGGAGTTCGATGAAGACCTGGTGGCAAACGCGATACGCCAGGAGGTGGAGCGTGGAGGGCAGGTCTACTACCTGCACAATCGGGTGGAGACCCTCGACCAGGTTGCCCTGTTTCTCAATCGTGTGGTGCCTGAGGTTCTGGTAGAGTCGGCTCATGGGCAGATGGCCTCTTCCGAGCTCGAGGACATCATGCACCGGTTTATTCACGGCGGATTTCAGGTGCTGGTGGCTACCACAATCATCGAAAACGGCATCGATATTCCCAACGTTAACTCGATTATCATCGATCGGGCCGATATGTACGGCATTTCACAGCTCTATCAGCTCCGTGGGCGGGTAGGCCGCTCGGATCGTCTGGCCTACGCCTACCTGCTGTATCCAGGGGAGCACGCACTTACCGAGCTCGCAATGAAGCGACTTCGGATTATCTCCGACTTCACGGAGCTCGGCAGCGGCTTTAAGGTTGCGCTAAAAGACTTGGAGGTCCGCGGCGCGGGCAACCTCCTGGGTCGTGAGCAAAGCGGCGACATTCTGTCGGTGGGCTTCGATTTGTACGTAAAGCTCTTGGACGAAGCGATTAGGGAGATAGAGAGCGACGGCGCCGAGGCGCCTGAGGCGGAAACCTACCTCGAGCTCGAGTATTCAGGTTACATCCCCAATTCCTACGTGGCCGATGCCACCGAAAAAATGGAGGTGTACAAAAAGATCGCTTCGATCTCTGATGAAAAGGAGCTGGACGCGGTGGTTGCCGAGCTCGAGGACCGCTTTGGTCCGCCGCCCGACGAGGTACAGAGTCTTATGTCCCTAGCAGAAATTCGAATACTGTGCAAAAAACTGCACATCGCTTCCCTCAAGGAACGTCGCAGCGTCGTGGACGTGGAGTTTGGCAAAGTGTCGGCAATCAACGCATCGCGCGTCGTGGAGCTGGTCTCCTCATCCGCCGGGAAGGTACGACTCGATCCAAAACGGCCCAACGTGCTGATCCTGGAGTCGGATGTCGTGGGTCTCAAAGAAAAGTCTGAGTTTTTGCTTGGACGCTTACAACTTCTCCTTTAGAAATGCGGGTTCTCGTTTACAATACGGTGGGAAAGGTATGGCCGGCGAACGTGACAACATAGAGCTTATTTGGAGCGTGGGACAGCTCGTACACCTCTTCGAGCAAGAATCCTCCGTCGAGAGTTTCTTGCGCGACGTAGTAGAGCTTGTTGCGAAACACATGAGGGCGGATGTCTGCTCGGTGTACCTCTACGACGAGCAGGAACACAAACTTGTGCTTCGTGCTACCAAAGGTCTATCCGAGAGCCATGTCGGAAAGCTCGCGCTCGAGCCGGGCGAAGGCATTACCGGCGCGGCCCTAAAGGAACTGCGGCCGATTATTGCTGATCGTGGTGAATCGGACCCAAACTTCAAGTACATCCCCGCATTGGGCGAGGAGGCCTTTCAGGCGTTTTTGGCGGTGCCGATCCGTCAGGGGCTGTCCCGAATCGGTGTGCTTGTCCTTCAGCACCAGAAGGCGGGGTTCTTCTCGGGTAAGGACTCGCGCGCTCTACAGGTCATCGCGTCGCAACTCGCCGCCACCCTCGAAAACGTCGAAATTCTCATGGAGCTCCGTAAGGCTCCTCGCGAGACCGGGCCCGGCGAGCGGGGCCCTCTTGTGTTCTTTCGCGGCGAACAGAGCTGCGGCGGCATCGGTGTCGGTAGGCTTCTGGTTTTCGGCACGCCTCAACAGGGCATGGCGGAAGCCTTGAGCCGCCCGGAGAGTACCGGTAGCTCGCCGGCCGGTACGCGCGGAGTCGACGAATTCAAACAGGCCGTAGAGCTTACCCGTGAGCAGCTTGAGCAGTTGCAGTACACACTCGACGAGCGGCTCTCGGATGTTGCATCGCTAATATTTAGTACACATCTCCTTATGCTCATGGACGTTGAGTTCACAGGAAGGATGCAGAGCGCCATAGAAGACGGGCAGCCGGCCTCGGCGGCGGTTGTGTCGGTTGTGAACGAGTACGTGGACCTCTTTTCCAAGACCTCCAATCCCCGCGTCCAAGAAAAAGCCGTCGACGTAAAGGACCTTGGGCATCGTATCCTCGCGAATCTTACGAGCACGGACGGCAATGAAGTCACGGCCGACTACAGCGGGTTGGTCGTCGTAGCCCGAAGCCTCTTTCCGTCGGAGCTTGTGAAGCTTGCCGCGCAAAATGTCGAAGGGGTTATCCTGGCGGCGGCCGGCGCCACCGCACACATCTCCATACTTGCGCGGTCCCTCGAAATTCCCACCGTGCTGACCCGCGATGAGCGCGCCTTCGACATGGACGACGGTGCCCCGGTGATCTTGGACGGTCTGGCCGGAACGGTTTTTGTGAATCCCGAAGCCGCGATGCTTGCGGAGTTTCGTGACCGGAAGCATCGCCTGCTCGAGCAGACCGACGACGACGCGCCGGAAGGAGCAAAAACCCGTGACGGCATCGAGATCGATGTAGCGGCCAACGTCAATCTCTACCACGATACCCGTTTAGCAAGGCAGAGTAAGGCCACCGGTATCGGACTCTATCGCAGTGAGTTTCCATTTATCATCAGAAACGCGTTCCCCAGCGAGGAAGAGCAGTACGCCATCTACCGCCGTATTGTCGAGGCATTCGACGGTAAGCCCGTTGTGCTGAGGACGCTCGATATTGGCGGCGATAAGCAGCTACAGTATCTCGATCCCGTCACCGAGTCTAATCCCTTCCTTGGCTTTCGCGGCATCCGATTCTCCCTCGCGCATCCGGATCTCTTTCGAGAGCAGCTGCGTGCCATGCTCCGTGCGGGGAGCAATGCGAACCTGCATATCCTTTTCCCGATGATCAGCTCCGTGGACGAATTTCTCGATGCGCGCGATTTGGTACGCTCGTGTGTCCGCGAGCTCCTCGAAGAAGGGCTCGAGACCCAGAAGAATCCCCGCCTCGGAGCCATGATCGAGCTGCCGTCCGCGGTGGAGGCGGTCGAAGAACTGGTAGCTGTGGCGGATTTTCTTTCGATCGGGACAAATGACCTTGTGATGTACATGATCGGAGTGGACCGCACTAACGAGCGGGTCATGGAAATGTATCGACCGCATCACCCCGCGGTTCTCAGGGCTCTCGCGCGGATCATTCGGGCGGCCGATCGCGCGCAAAAGCCGGTCTCTGTCTGTGGCGACGCCGCTTCAGATTCCGCCGTGTTGCGTTTCCTCATCGGCGCGGGACTGCGACGTCTAAGCGTCGATCCGAAGCGTATCGGCCGTACGCGACGCGAGGTTGCAGAGCTCTCCGCCGTTGAGTTGAGGGGCCTTTCCGACCGCCTGCTCGCTGCCGGCAGCGTCCGGGAGGTTGAATCGATTTTCAACGACGCCGGCGTAACACCACACTCACCTTCGAAACCGGGGATAGAAGCGGGTGGGTGAGGATCACAGCCCGCGTCGTCCTCTGTCCGAAGGCCGTAGCGTGCGGAGCTTTGTTTCGCGTCGCTCGTACATGAGCGCCGGAGCCCGGGATGCCTACGAGCGATTGATGTCTCGGTTGGGGGTGCCGTACGCCCCGCAGGTACCCGATTGGAGCGCGATATTTAGGCGCCGGGCGCCGCTTCTTGTAGATATCGGCTTCGGAGCCGGTGAATCAGTCCTGGCGTACGCGCAGAATCGGCCGGATTGGAACGTTCTGGGCATTGAAGTATTCAAGTCCGGCGTTGCGCGCCTGCTACGGGACGTTGAACGAGCCAAGCTCACAAATGTCCGTGTTGTTCGGTTTGACGCCGCGGATGTGGTGGAATACATGCTTCCGCCTGGCGGCGTCGCGGCGTTCCACGTATTTTTCCCGGACCCATGGCCTAAAAAACGCCATCAAAAACGGAGGCTGTTGGATGTGTCGTTTGTGGGGTTACTTACGGAACGCCTCGAGGTCGACGGCTATCTGGCTTTTGCGAGCGACCAGGAGTACTACGCCCGACAGGTGCGAGAAGCCGCGGTCGCGGAGTCACGACTGTCGAGCTCCGGCTTTGTGACGCGCATACCGGGAAGGCCCGTTACACGGTACGAGCGCAAGAGCGAGGGGACCGTCTACGAGCTTGTCGCCCACAGGGTTGTTGACTTATAATCATGCGGTTTACATGAATGAATATACAAGCGAGGCGCAATGAGCGTACGTGAAAAACACTTCCTCGAGGAGCATGCGCCTCGGGCGGAAAAGAAAAACATCATAAGCGAGCACGAGTACACCAAGTACAACGCCAAGCGTGGTCTGCGCAACGAAGACGGTACCGGTGTGCTTATCGGTCTGACGGAGATTGGCGAGGTCCACGGGTACATCATCGTTGACAGAGAAAAAATCCCCGTGGACGGACGCTTGCTGTATCGTGGCATTGATATCAAGGACATCGTCGACGGCTTCCAGAAGGATAGACGATTTGGCTTTGAAGAGGTCATCTACCTGCTTTTGTTCGGCGACCTCCCGAATTTCTCCGAGCTGGAGGAGTTTCGTCACCTGCTCGCGGAAAAGCGCGAGCTACCGGCGGGATTTACAGAAGACATGGTTCTCCGCGCGCCCAGTGCCGATATCATGAACAAGCTCGCGCGGTCCACCTTGGTGTCCTACTCCTACGACCCAACGCCGGAGGATCAGAGCGTCAAAAACGTGCTGCGGCAGAGCATGGAGCTCATCGCGCGATTTCCCGCCATGGCCGCCTACGCTTATCAGGCCAAACGCCACTATTTCAACGACGAAAGCCTCTATATTCATGCTCCTCAGCCGGAGCTGTCCGCAGCGGAAAACCTGCTTCAGATGATTCGCCCGGACAAGAGCTATACGCCGCTCGAAGCGGAGATGCTCGATTTGGCTCTCTGCCTCCATGCCGAGCACGGCGGCGGTAACAACTCTGCGTTTACCATCCACGTAGTATCCTCGGCGGGGACCGATACGTACTCCGCGGTAGCGGCTGCGGTAGGCTCCCTAAAAGGATCCAAGCACGGCGGTGCCAATGCCAAGGTCATGGGCATGCTGGACAACATCAAGCGCCACGTCGAGGACTGGTCGAACAAAGAGGAGCTCCGTGCGTATCTGTTGCGGATTATCCAAAAGAAGGCCTTCGACAGAAGCGGGCTGATCTACGGCATGGGACACGCCGTTTACACACTCTCGGACCCGCGCGCCATCTTGCTAAGGGCCAAGGCGGAGGATCTTGCTAAGGAAAAGGGGCTTGAAGACGAGCTTGCCTTGTACAACAATATTGCCGAGTTGACGCCCGAAGTCTTCGAGGAGGCTAAGGGTGTAAAGCGTGTTATTGCGCCGAACGTGGATTTCTACAGCGGCTTTGTCTACAAGATGCTCAACATACCGCCCGAGCTCTATACACCGATATTCGCCGTGGCTCGAGTTGCCGGATGGTGCTCGCACCGAATCGAAGAGATCGTCTCCGGGGGGAAAATCATTAGGCCGGCCTACAAAAACGTGCTTGGCCGCCGTTCATACGGGCCGCTGGCCGACCGATAAGCAACGCGTCTCGCCGACATACTTGGGCCGACCCCGCACTTCCGGCGAAGGCGCTCTATTCTTTGAACCGGCTCTTGTGAGCCCAGAGCCCGAGGGCCGGGTTCGGCACGTAGTAGACCTCCTCGCCGTCGGGGAGGGTGTTATACCCGGCTTTGAGATTCTCCGGATTGTAGCGTGCGATTGCTTCCGCGATGTCGGCGTAGCCGAACCCTACCGACTCGATCTCCTCACGCGTCACATTTCCCGGTGCATAGGTAATCGTAAATCGCCCTTCGCTCGAGCCCTGCATCAGGTGGGCGGCCGCTCCCAACATGGCCGCAAGCTCCGGATCCTGTTGTACCTTCTCCGCGGTGGCAGGTGTTCCGTAGTAGCCGTGCCGCCTGATAAGCATATCGATCGTAACGTCCTCCCCAAACTCCTTTAAGCCGGGCGCCAGGACCAAAAGCTCACCGCCGTCTGCAATGGCCATACGAGTCCGGTAGACGGCCTTGTTGCCGAGCCACGTGCTTCGGAACTCACTTGGGTCGAGGTAGGCGACCACTCTGTCGAGTGGTCTGTCGACCATAAACAGGTTGTGTTTTTGCGCAAAGGCTGCCGCCTTCTCGTAGCACTCGATGTCGTCGCCCACAAAAAGGCCACGTGTCTCCGGGCTGCCGTCCGCGCCGACACCGACGACGGTTAGGGCGTATACAATCGGCAGGTGCGAAGCGAAGTTGTCTGAGGCGTAGTTCAACAGGGCGCGGACCGGCGTATGGGCGCGGCCCAAGATGTTTTCGATGCCACACACGGCGCCGAGGTAATGGCTTAGGTTGATGCCCATGTGACCGCCGGTGCCGATAAAGATGTTTTTGTTATAATTGGCCATACCGACCACTTCGTGGGGCAGCACTTGGCCGACGGACAAGATCAGATCGTGGCCGCCCTGCGAAACCAGCCTGTTTACTTCGGCGGGCCAGCTAAAATCTACCAATCCGTCGGAGAGGGTGCTCACGACCTCGGACGGCACCTCTCCGAGCTGGTCGAGATCCTTGCGCCACCGATGCACACGAAACAGATCGTGCGGCACGGCGCCGTACATACTCGTGATTTCATCGGGGGTCATCGCCGCGTGCGTGCCGATGGCCGGCAGGACATCGGTGAGTCGCTCGCCGAAATGCTGCCAGGCCCACTGCGTGAGCACCCCGGCACGCGAATGGAACCGCGTGATGTCCGGCGGCACCACAAGCACTCGGCGCCGTGGCGCTCGCGACTCTATCGACTCCAGACCGGCAAGGAAGACGTCACGCAGCTCGGCGTCCGTCAGAGGCGCCAACTTGGCGACGCATTCGGCAAATATCACAAAACCGCGCCTAACCGGTCTCGGACTTGGCCGCCTCGGAGGCCTTGATTACGTCGTCGGCAATCTTGCCCGAGATGGCGCTGTAGTGGTCGAACTCGACCTCGAAGCTTCCGGTGCCCGAGGTGATGGATCGCAAATCGATGGCGTAGCGCAGAAGTTCCGCCTGGGGGACTTGTGCCTTGATTTCCACGATGCCGCCGCCGATCTGCTCTTGTCCCATAACCCGGCCGCGCCGTGAGCTGAGGTCCGAAAGGACGTCGCCGAGGTACTGCTCGTCTATAAACACACTCAAGTTCATGATCGGCTCGAGAAGCGTCGGACCGGCTTTCTCCATGGCCTGATGGAGCGCACCACGCGCGGCGATCTTAAACGCCATTTCAGAAGAATCCACCGGGTGTTCTTTGCCGTCATAGATAGAGATGCCGACGTCTACCACCGGGTAGCCGGCGAGGGTGCCTGCTGCCATGGCCTCGTGGAAGCCCTTTTCGATGCCCGGCATGTAGCCCTTGGATACCGAGCCTCCCTTGATTTCGTTTTCAAAGGCGTAGTATTCGCCGCGGGGAAGGGGCTTTACGCGAATGGCCACTTCACCGAACTGTCCGTGGCCGCCGGACTGTTTTTTGTGCCGGTATGTGGAGTCGGAGTTCTTGGTGATGGTCTCTCTGTAGGCAACTTTGGGCACATGGGTCTCGACTTCGATCTTCTGGCCCGTCTTGATCTTGTCCAGGATCGTGTTGATGTGGAGCTCACCCATGCCGGAAATCACGGTCTGCTTGGTCTCGGTGTTAAACTCGATTCGAAACGTCTTGTCTTCCTCGGATGCGCGGTTCAAGTGCTCAGCAAGCTTGTCCTCGTCCTTTTTCGCGAGCGCTTCAATTGCCAGGGAGTAGACGGGCTGCGGCAGCTGCAGCGGCTTGTAGTGGATAAGCCTTTCAGCCACGCAAAACGTGTCGTTTGTGTGCGCGGAATCAAGCTTTGTCAGAATGCCGACGTCACCGGCCGGCAGCTCGTCCACCTCAACGAGTTTTTTACCCATGGCCGTGTATATCTTGGAAGGTTTTTCCTTTGAGCCGTCGCGGAAGTTGATAAACTCGGTGTTTCCCGTGAGCTTGCCGCTCATGACTTTGATGTACGACAGTTTGCCGGAAAACTGGTCGATGCTCGTCTTGAAATTGAGCATCGCCAACAGGCCGGATGAATCGATTTTAACCGCCACTTCTTCCTCGTCCGGTGTATAGGCGGTCTCTTCGATGCCGGCCGGGGTCGGCGCCGAAGTTGCAAAAAAGTCCAGGAGTGGATATAGGCCTGAATCTCTCAGGGCCGACCCGCAGAAGACGGGCACGAGCTTGTTGTCCCTCAAGCCTTCCTTTAATCCCAGGCGGATTTCGTCGTCCGTCAGCGTTTCTTCTTCGAGAAATTTCTCCGTGAGGTCGTCGTCCCCTTCGGCCGCATAACCCATCAGTGTGGCCCGATACTCCTCGACCATGGAGGTGTACTCGGCGGGGATATCGACGGGTTCTTCCCGTTGTCCTGGTGCCGGCGCCATGTATGCCTTGTTTTCCACCAGGTCGATAACGCCCTGAAAGTCGCCGGCCTCTCCCATGGGAATGCTAACAGGCACAAACGTGGTACTGAACTTTTCGCTCAGGTCGTTTAAGGCATTGGTGAAGCTGGCGCGCTCAACGTCCATCTTGTTGACAAAAGCAATCCGCGGCATGTTGCGATCTTCCAAGCGCCGCCAGATTTTGATGGTTTCGATCTCTACGCCTGAACGCGCACCCACAACAACAAGCGAGCTCTCGGCGGCTCGGAACGAGGCGACCACCTCGCCGACAAAGTCGGAGGCGCCGGGTGTGTCTAAGATGTTGATCTTTTTGTCCTTCCAGACGAGGTTGGACAGGGAAAGGTGGATCGATTGGCCGGCGGCAATTTCTTCCTCGGACGAATCGCTGACGGTTTTGCCCGACTCTACGGCTTCGGCCTTAGGAATCGCTCCACCGGTAAACAAGAGGTGTTCGACCAGGCTTGTTTTCCCGGTACTTCCGTGGCCGGCGACGGCGACGGTACAAATCGAATCGGTGGCGAATCCCATGCAATGGCTCCTTCAAGCGTGAAGTTGATCCATACATCTTATTGGCAAAAGAGCCGATGTCAAGCTTGGTGCTAACCGAACTTTCACATGCGCCTTGCGAGCGGCACGCATCAGCCGCGCCCCGCGCGCCGGTCGGGCCTCCTATGAGCCCTTCTTGGCGAAATGTGAGAACTCCATGGCGTAGGTGGCCCGGCCTTGCGATACGCTCCGGAGCGCCGTGGAGTAGCCGAACATCTTTTCCAGTGGCGCCGTGGCTCGAATGTGTTCGATGGTGGGTCGCGAGTCGATGCTCTCCACGAGTCCGCCCCGCATGGTGAGACCGTTTACTACCTCTCCTATGTACTCTTTGGGCGACATCACGTCGACCTTCATGATCGGCTGCAAGAGCACCGGCGAAGCGGCGCGGCACGCGTTGTCGAAGCCAAGCGAGGCTGCGGCCTCGTAGGCGAATTCGGTACCGGTGTTTTCGTTGTACTTGGCACCCACAAGTCGCACGCCGACGTCGAACGCCGGATAGCCATAGACGATGCCCGAGGTGAATGCTCCCTCGATGCCGCGGCTGACGGCCTCGATGAGGTGGGGGGGCAGTGCGTCGACCGGCAATGTGTTATCGAAATGATTGCCGCTGCCGCGATCTCGGGCAAAGACCTCGATCGTGATTTGGGCATTGTTATCTTTGCCGGCAATCACACGGTGAAAAGTCTCCGTGTGAGTCGCTTTGCCTTCGATCGACTCGCGGTAGGTGACCTGCGGTTTGCCTACCTTGGCATCGACCTTGTAGTCCTCCGTAACCCGGGTTACCACCACGTCGAGGTGGAGCTCTCCCATTCCCGAGATGATGATCTCTCCCGTGTCCTCGTCCTCCTTGGCAAAGAAGGTCGGGTCTTCTGCGGCCATTAGCTTGAGGACGTCCTGCAGTTTTTGCCTCTCAGAGAGTGTTTTTGGCTCGATAGCCACGTGAATGACGGGCTCGGGAAACTCCATCCGTTCAAGAATAATCTGCTGGCCCTCGCTGCCGATGGTGTCGCCGGTCTGCGGGAACTTCATTCCCACCACCACGGCGATGTCGCCGGCGAGCGCCTTGTCCACCTGCTCGGAGCGATTTGCGTGCATACGGAGAAGCCGATTTACGCGTTCTTTTTTGCCCTTGTCGATGTTGTAGACTTGAGTGCCGTTTTTGATGGCCCCTGAATACACACGAACGAAGCTTAACGTGCCCGCCTCACGGTCGTTCTGGATCTTGAAAACGAGGGCGAGCGGCGGACCGTCTTCGGAGCGCTTGACCGGTATTTCCTCGTCCGTCTTTGCGTGTTGCCCGATAATCGGCGGTAGCTCCTCGGGTGCCGGTAGATAGTCGATAACACCGTCGATTAACGGCTGCACCCCGAGATTCCGCAGCGACGCGCCACAGAACACCGGCGTCATTTGGATTGCGATAGTCTTTTTTCGGATTGTCCCTTTGATTTTCTCCACGGGGAGTTCTTCGCCCTCGAGATAGAGCTCCGTGAGCTCGTCGGAGGCGGCGGTTACGGTATCGATAAGCCGCTCCCGCCACGGTGCCGCAAGCTCCCGGTTAGTCTCGCTCACGGGTTTGCGGATCATTTCGGATCCGTACTTCTCCGTTTTCCAGCGGATCTCCTCCATCGTAATCAAATCGATGATTCCTTCGAACTTTGCCTCGGTGCCGATTGGTATCTGGACCGGCAAGGTCTTCGCGCCGAGCTTTTGTTCCATTTCTTTGACCACCGCAAAAAAGTCGGCACCCATGCGGTCCATCTTGTTCACATAGGCGATCCGCGGCACATCGTAGCGGTCCGCCTGGTGCCACACGGTCTCCGACTGCGGCTCGACTCCGCCGAAGGCACAGAAAACGGCGACGGCCCCGTCCAAAACGCGGAGGCTCCGTTCGACTTCCGCCGTAAAATCGACGTGGCCCGGTGTGTCGATGATGTTAATCTGATGATCCTTCCAAAAGCATGTCGTAGCCGCCGATGTAATGGTGATGCCGCGGTTCTGTTCTTGGCTCATCCAGTCCATTGTGGCTTCGCCGTAGTCCACCTCGCCGATTCTGTGACTCTTGCCGGTGTAAAATAGGATTCGTTCGGTTGTTGTCGTCTTCCCGGCATCGATGTGGGCCATGATGCCGATGTTTCTGCGTTTGCTGATGCTCATTCTCTTCCCGGATTTGAGGTGGTGTCTGCAAAATGTACACAAAAGGGGAAAGGAGGCAAAGCCGGCGGTGCTGGTTGAACTCCTCCTTACCCTGGCCGTGGGTATTGCGGGTCTGCGGATTGTGCGAGTTGTCCTCAAGCGGACCAAGGCGACCATTCTTAGCAGGCTCGATGCCAAAGAAGAGGACACCTCGGAGCAAGCGAAGCGCGTGGAGACGATGATGAACCTCCTTGCGTCGTTTCTGCGCATTGTTGTTTTGCTGATCGTTGTGATGCTCGTGCTACGAAACATCGGGATCGATATCGGTCCGTTACTGGCTGGTGCCGGTATCGCGGGCCTGGCCGTCGGGTTCGGCGCCCAGGAGTTGGTGCGAGATTTTATCTCCGGGTTTTTTATTCTCTTGGAAAACCGCGTTCGTGAGGGAGATGTTGCGATCATCAATGGCGTCGGCGGAGTGGTTGAGTCCGTTGGCCTTCGCACCATTGTCCTCCGGGATCTGTCCGGAACCATTCACGTTTTCCAAAACGGTAAGATCAATACCCTGTCCAACATGACCAAAGAGTGGTCGGCGATGGTGTTTGATATAGGCGTCGCATACAAGGAAGACACCGATGAGGTAGTGCGGGTTATGGCGGAGGTTGCGGAGGATTTGCGTTCGGACCCCGACTACGGGTCCAAGATTCTGGAACCGCTCGAAATCATGGGAGTGGACGACTTCGCGGACAGCGCGGTGGTGGTGCGTGCCCGTTTCAAGACAAAGCCGCTACAGCAGTGGGCGGTGGGCAGGGAGTACCGCCGTCGGCTCAAAAAGGCATTCGACTCGGAAGGTATCGAGATACCATTCCCACACACGACTCTCTATTAGGGAGCAGAAACCGATGCACTCCGAGTTGTCTCAAAAGCCGACACCGGGGCCGAGGCCGCGACTGCCGACGGTGATCGTTGACACCGGCGTCTGCTTGGTGCTATTTTTCCGCGGTCGATTGGTGAGCTTGCCGTACCGATTGGTGGGCGGCTTTGTATGATTGGCGGTCGGTCTTTAGGCCGGGCGCGGACACTCGACCCTCGGGCGCTTAGCTCAGCTGGTAGAGCGCTTGCCTTACAAGCAAGATGTCGGCGGTTCAAGTCCGTCAGCGCCCATCGTCTGATTCACCATTGGCTTCTTCACCTGCCGTAAACTCCAACGTCTCCATCATGTGCGTCAGAATTCGCCAGTTCGCTTGGGCGCTCTTGTGCTCCTGTCGAGCAACGATTCCGAGGAAGAGTGGGCTACCGGCTCGACGCCTTCGGCTCGCCGGGGTCCGGTGCCGCGATCCCGGCCGAACTCGGCCAATGGCCGCTTTTAATCCTTTACTACTTCGTCTAAAGTGCCACGGAGAAAGACATCGAGGAGACGTATGCCGACGGCCGATAGATCCCGAACATGCGCCATACATCCATTTGGCGTTACTCACATTAGCCCCGCCCTTACGCTGTGGGAGTCAACGGCCGGCATTGGTCTTTCCTTCGGAGACGACGAGGCAAGTCTTCGCCGCTTCCTTTCGCGCAACGCCGAGTCTTGTTTTGTTGCCGTCGACAAGACGCCGCCGTCTGTCGGTCCGCCAAGCGCTCAAACCGGACACGTACGCATCGTCGGTACGGTCCTCGCCGGAGAAGACGGACGGCGTGGCTACCTCTATCACCTCGCCGTGTCCGAAGATCGTCGGCGCGGGGGTGTCGGCCGCGGTCTGGTGGAATCGGCGCTCGCGGGGCTCGCGCGGCGGGGCATCAAGCGCTGCCACGCGATAGTCTTCGCGGATAACGATGCCGGTCTGGCCTTTTGGCGGCGCATTGGGTTCCGTCTGCGGGACGACCTCAGCATCGTCAGCATCGATAACGCAGTCGACCACTAGACCAAGCCCCACGCGGTCCATCTCCCCCATATGTTCCATCCAATTGACACCCCGGTGGCGCCGGACTAGGATGGCGGCGTGCAGAGTACAGTGCGTTACGTGCTCACCTACCAGAAGCTCGAAGAGCGGATCACCGTGGACCATTTCGAGAGCGTCTACGACGCCTTGGCGTACTGCAAACAAGAAGACATCGACAATCCAATTGAGCTCTCGCGAGTGGAGACAATCGAAGAACGGGTGTTTAGCCGCGCGCAACTTCACGAGTTGCTCCATCGCGACGACTAGCCGGCGCTTTTTGTTTTCGCTTTTTGTTGTTGTGGCGGTGCCGGTATGCCCGGCCGTCCTGGTTGCCGAAGGTGCGCTCCAGGTCCACGTCTTGGAGATAGAGCGAGAGGTGCCTGTCAACGTCGGCTATCCCCTGGAGTCTGAGTATTACCCTGATGTGCCGCAAGCCGTCGGCGTGTTGTCGGCGGCGGGCAAAAACGCCCTTAGCCTCGAACAGGAAAGGGTCGTATCTACCGCGTTCCGACGCGTCTACCAAGAACAGCTCAATGCCGAGTTTAACCCCGGCGCGGACTACGAGAACGCTGTCTGCTTTACCTGGGGTTCGGACATCGAATCATACATGCTCTTTCAGCACGTCGGAGTCGGGGGGACTGTCCGGGACAGGGAGGCGTGGTCTCCGCAGTCTTTTGATTATCGCGATGCACCCGTCGCGAATGGGTCCAAGCTCGTGCGCGCGGCATTGCAATCGGTGGCCCGGCAGATAACAATCGAGTTCACGAGTAATTCGCCATTTCAGGCGTGGGGCATCGCGGGATTAGCGATCATCATCATAAATCCAAACGGGCGGAGCGCCTTATTAATAAAAGGCGAGTTTGCCGTGCAGTATTCAACCCCGCGGGGCGACGGCTACGGAGGCTTTGTCCCCGACCGGTACGCTTACCCAGTCGCCAACGAGTACCGGCGACTCGGCTATCGCGCCCAACCGTTTCGCAAGGGCACGATGACTGCTGGAAGACGGCGAGATGACGTTTGTCCCGCTTCCGGACTTCGAGTAGTCGCCGAGTATTGGCACGGACAGTTCCGCCGCCGGTGGGGTAGTCCGTCCCGGTCTTGACCGACACGAACTCTTGTTCCTTCACATCAACGTGTAGCTGGAATCCAACGGGTATAATACATTTACCGACCATGGCGTGGATAATCGTCCTAAACACCGCCTTTATCTTCGCGGGCCTTGTTTTGCTCTACTTCGGCGGGCACTTTTTAGTGGAAGGTTCCGTGCAGCTGGCGCGCCGACTGGGCCTCGCACCACTTGTCATAGGTCTAACAGTGGTGGCTTTTGGCACATCCGCTCCCGAGCTTTTTGTCAGCTTGGTTTCGGCCCTTGCTGATAAAACATCGGTTTCGCTTGGAAACGTCGTCGGAAGCAACATCATTAACATCGCGTTGATCCTTGGTCTAGCCGCGGCCATTCGTCCTATGCCCTCCATGCGCCGGCTTGTCCGCTTTGACATGGCCTTTATAGCGGTGAGCTATCTTGTACTGTTGGTGACCGCACTAAATTTCGGCGGAAGCAACATCTTTTTCGGCGGTGTGATTAGCCGGCCCGAGGGACTGGCCATGGTCGTCCTGCTTGCCCTGTACATCGGCATACTCTATCGAACGGGGCGGCGTGGTGGTCGCAAGAACGTGGATCCGGACCCGACGGAGGTGCCTGCACCCGTGGCCGGCCAAGCTGCACAGGCTATGGCGCAGGCGCATGCCGCCTCGGTGACCCTTATCGTCGTGAAGATCGCGGGCGGCATCATCGGTCTGGCACTTGGCGCGCGCTTGCTTGTTCTCGGAGGCTCGTGGATCGCGGAGAACATCTTTGGTGCCTCTGAGCGGTTTATCGGTATCACCGTCGTGGCCCTGGGCACCAGTCTTCCCGAGCTGGTAACATCGATCGCCGCCGCTGCCAAGGGCGAGATGGACATATCTCTCGGAAACATCATCGGGAGCAACATCTTCAATTCGCTTATCGTTCTGGGGATGGTTTCGGTGATACGCCCCATCTATTTGCGCGACTCGGACTTCCGTGTCGACTTTCTGGTAATGATGGCGATCACCGTGTTCTTATGGGTGGTTCTTGCGGCACGCAAGAGGCTGGGCCGGTGGCCGGGCATCGTTCTGATGGTGGGCTACATCGCCTACACGATTTACATGATTCTGACGCGAAATCTTTAGGGAGGGGCGTATCACAAACACAACAAGCAGCGGTACAGGTGGTCTCGGGAGTTTTATCGACGGCTCGGCGACGGCTCTCCATGCTGCGCGTACGTCGTCGGGTCTTTTTGCGGAAGCCGGGTTTAGCTTGATGGATCCGAGGGACAAGTGGGGCCGCTTGGGTCCCGGCAAGTACCGGATTATGCCGGGTGAGTCGTCGGTGGCGGCGCTCGCCGTTACCGGCCGCCCGGTTTGGGAAACCGGGTTCGTGATTCTGGTCGGCCACTTAGACAGCCCCGGCATACGACTCCGTCCTCGGGAGTGGAAGCGAGAGGGATCGTACGTGAGAATTCCCGCGGAGCCATACGGATCGCCGCTCTTGCATACCTGGCTCGATAGACCGCTCCGTGCGGCCGGGAGGACGGGTGACGGAAACCTGTTTGAGACGCCCAGTGCCGTCGGAATTATGCCGAGTCTCGCCCTGCACTACGACCGCGAGGCCAACGAAAAATTTGCGTTCGACAAGGCGACGCATCTGGCACTTGTTGTTGCCGACGCCGCCGACGCGGAGGGTCACGCCGAAGAGCCGCCGGTAACAGGCAAAGGCCGACCGGTGGACCGCAGAGAGGCACCGGCGAAGCGGCAGAACAGAGACGCGAAGGACAACAAAGAGCAACTGCAGCATGTTCTCGACCTGGTGACCGCCGGGACCGGGCTCGACACCGATGCGGGAGGTGGGTGTATCGAGGTTTCCGCCCTTCCGACCGCCCGCGCCGAACAAATCGGCGAAGCCGGCGGCCTGATCGCCGCGCCCCGCATCGACAACCTCGCGGCCTGCCACGCCATAGTTTCCGCAATGACCCGGACGAATGCGCCTCGCAACTGTCTTGCACTCTTGTTTGACCACGAAGAGATCGGCAGCCGCACGCCCGACGGCGCCGACTCGGCACTTCCCGCGGCGCTTGTGCGACGTATTGTCGTATCACTTGGTGGTGGGGAAGAGGAAATCGCCAGAACGCTTGCACGATCGTACTGTATCAGTATCGACGCCACCCATGGGGTTCACCCATCATTTCCTGGAAAGCACTCGAGCGGCTATGACCCGGTTGTCGGGGGGGGTCCGGCGATCAAGGAAAACGCGGTATACCGGTACACGACTACTCCGGCGACGGCTCGACGATTCCAAAACGCCGCGCGTTTTGTGGGTGCTCCCATCCAGGTTTTCTCCCATCGAAGCGAGCAGCGAGCCGGATCTACCGTCGGGCCGATGGTGGCGGCGGGCCTTGCGGTACCCTCCGTCGACGTAGGCATTCCGATCTGGGCGATGCACTCCTCGGTGGAGACGGCCTCGCCTTCCGATCAGGCTTGGATGATCGAGATACTTGCCGCGTTTGTCGACGACGAGTCTCTGTAGCCACGGCGGTGGCGATTGATGTAACGGCCGCTCGCCAAGTATGTTTTAGGATATCGACGATGAAGTACCTAACAGCGTTTTTGTTATTATTCGCCGGCGCAGTAGTTTTCGCCCAGGATGGGTTTACGGCTCGCAGTCCCGACGCATTTTTGTCGGTCGAACCGCCGGAGGACGTCTCCGCGGTTGCCCACACCTATGTCGAGGTAGCGATGGAGGAGGGGCGTGCACGGTCGGTTTATACCCCGGTTGTGCGCCGGACTTTCGATCGGTCCGGACGGCTCAGCAGCGAGGATTGGTTCACCGATGTGCCGATCGCCGAGTATCGATTTACCTACGCGTCCACATCGAGTGGTCTTGTTACTCGAGTTACCGCGGACTACGGCCCCGCCGTGACGGCACCGTATCTGCCTGCGCGCCTGGACATTCAACGTACCTCCGGTCGTCCCACCGAGGTCCGCGGTCGGTCGGCCTCCGGGTCGACACTTTTTACACGCACGCTAACCTACGACGGTGTGGCAAGCCCGTTGCAGGAGGTGTTTTCCCAAGGACGAACCGCGGCCACGGAGATATCCCGTACCTTTGCGGGCGGTGTCATAAGCGCCCTTGCCGTCACGGACAACCGTGGGCGCACCCTGTACGAGGAAACGTACAGCGCCGGCCGTGGGGGGCGACCGGTGCGTGACGCCAACCTGGCCGTGTCGAGCTCTCAGCGGCGGTCTCCCTCTATTCGCACCGGTCGCATCGATCTCGGATACGGCACTGATGGTCCCTTTTCCGTGAGAATCGCCGGAGAGCACCCACGGAATGCCGCGGATATTGTTGTGGAGCGAATTTCCCAGGTTTCTGAACGCCTCGAGCTCGACCCGGAGGACGCGCGCGTCACCGAAGCTGAGATTATCAACTTCAGCGCGTACGCCGTCCCGTTTGATGCCTCGTTTGTGACCCATAGGTCGCTGCAGACGGCTGTGTCCATTTCCGAGGAGACCTTGGGGCACTATTCGCCACTTGTGCTCGGGCATGTAGCACGCACGGGTGCCGATTCGATCTCGCGGCCCCAGGGTATCCGAGGTCATCACGACCAGATGCGGTTGGAGGAGGCAGGCTTTCAGGTTGAACTTGCCCTTCCGGGGACACGTCTCGAGACGATGCCCTTTCTCCGCGGTGCCGCCGTCGACGAAGCTCGGCGTGCATTGGTGTCGATGCGACTCCCGAGCGCCGCGATTACCGTTGACGGGGTCTCCTATTTTGCCGGTCTGCGGGACGAGTTCACGCCGTACACGGTGACAATTCCGTCTCCCTCAGGCGTCTCGTCGTCGGACGATCTCTACGAGGTCGATGTAGTCAACGCCTCCATTGCAACCGCCTACGCCCCGGGACTTTGGTTTCGCTCGAATGGGCCCACCGGCGGTAGGTCCGCCGCTGTCTCGGATGAAGGCGACGGCGTGGTGGCGGCCACTGTTGTGGCTACAGAGGGTGTTGTTGTTGACCTCTTGAGTCGTATTGTCGCCGGCCTGCCGCTTTCGGAGGCCTTGCAGGTACTCTCCCGGTTTCCGGAGGTTCGGGCCGCCGTGCTGGTTACCGAATCACGGCGCCTTGTGGCAACCGGTTACCTCGAGGGCACCGTGCGGTCGGTGAATCCTAATTTGACGGTCATCGAGAGACGCTTGCCGGTCCCGCCGGATGACTTTCTTGGTCTGAACAATCCCGAACTTCTTCTGTCGCAGCCCGAAACCGCAACACCCGAGGAGGAACAAGCTCCGGCGCAGGCCCGGCTCGAGTGGGAAACTACCAGCTTCGATTCCCGCGGGAATTGGTCCGCCCGAACACAGTATCGGATTCTTGAAGGAGCCGGAGAGACCTCAAAGACGCCGGTTGCGAAGGTTCTTCGATTAATAGACTACTAAGTCGGAGGTTTTGATGTTTAGCGAACTGCAAGAGGTGCGACAAATCCCCGGTGAAGGTGGTCGTCGTTGGTTTAAGGGTCATGACATGGAATTAATCGTCTGGTACGAGGATGAGGCCTGTCGGTCGAATCCAATGGGCTTCCAACTCTGCTATGACCTGTCCGGTACCGAACGGGCGCTTACCTGGAGCGCCAACAGCGGCTACTCGCATACACGTATCGACACCGGTGAAAGACCATTTAGCGCCAAGATGACACCGATCCTCGTACAGGACGGTTCACTGGACACAAAGCAGCTTCGAGAGAGCTTTGAGGCCGAGGCTACCGCTCTCGAGCCCCCGATTGTCGAGCTGGTCCGGGAAAAAATAGGCTCCTACGCGTAAAGCTGCGTGTCGGATAACAACGCGCTTATCATTCAGCACGTTCCTCACGAAGGTCCGGGACTTGTGGCGGAGTATCTGACGTCACGTGGTTGGTCGTACGACATCGTTCGCGTTTTCGAGACACCGATCTTTCCCCGTGTTGAAGTCTACGGCTTGCTTGTTGTGCTCGGCGGCCCTATGAGCGCCAACGACACGCATGAGTATACCTGGCTCGCTTTGGAGAAGTTGCTGGTCGGCAGGTCCATAGCGCTTGGCGTGCCGACGTTTGGCGTCTGCCTGGGAGCCCAGCTTATCGCCGTTGCGCTTGGTTCACCCGTGTATCCGGCCCGGGGGAGAGAGATCGGCTTTGGTCCCATTGCAGTGGACCCGGCTACCGCCTCTCCATTTGCCGGCGCCGTGGCGTCGTGGGGCAGCGGAGTGGACGAGGTGACGAGTGTACTTCACTGGCACGGCGAGACCTTTGACCTACCGGTTGGCGCCGCTCTATTGGCCTCCACCGACGTGTGCACAAACCAGATGTTCTCCTACGGCCGCCGTGTCCTTGGTATGCAGTTCCATCTCGAAGTAAAGAACGATGAATTAGCTGGTTTTGTCGCCGGCAATGCCGCAGACCTTGCACAAGAGCGCAGCATCTACGATCGTGTTGCGGAGGCGGACGACGTCAAAAGCACGACTGCGGCGGAGCGTCGCAGGGCGGAGCACTTGACGGCGATCCTCGATGTGCTAATCAACGACAACGATCTATAAGGAGCAACCCATGGCCATTCGCGGGGAGATTTACTCGGCTCGAGTCGATACGGAACGACGCACCTATTTTTTTAATGTGAAGGAGAATCGCAGGGGCGAGTATTTTCTGAATCTGGTGGAGAGCGATAAGCAGGGCGAAGAGCGGTTCGAGCGGCGCTCCATTATTGTGTACAAGGAAGACATTGACCGATTCCGCCGAGCGATGCTCGCCGCTATCGAGGCGGTTGAGTCATCGAATAGCTTAGACGCTGGATTGCCGACGGACCGTGAAGACCGATAAGCGTTCGGTGCCGCAGGGTAGGGTAGCCTTTGTGCGCGGCAAACTCGTATAGCGGCTCGAGACGACCATAGCGTTCCATAAAACGGTCCCGCGCGCACTTAGCCAGTATTGATGCCGCCATGATCTCCGGCACCGTTCGGTCGCCCCCAACAACGGCGGTGCAGGGAACCGGCACGTCGGGACAGTATTTACCGTCCACCACCGCTGCTATCGGCCGAGTCCCGGCCGCCAGGCTTCGAAGGAGGCCACGAATTGCCCGTTGCATGGCCAAAAGCGAGGCGTGGTGTATGTTGATGCGATCGATTTCTTTGTGAGACGCCCAGCCGTAGCCTACCCACGAGCAAGCGTGGATTGCGCTTTCGAGGGACAGCCGTAGCTCCGGGCTTGCCTTTTTCGAGTCGCGCAGGCCCGCGTCCAGGAGGCTCGCGGAAACTCCGGGAAGCGGACGAAAGATAACGGCCGCGGCGGTCACCGGTCCGGCGAGTGGGCCGCGGCCCGCCTCATCAACGCCCGCCGTTACTGGACGGTTACCTTCTTGCTGCTTTCCCACAAGCCGTGGATGTTGCAGTAGCTCATCGCGATGATCGTGCCGGACGAGCCGAGCTTGACGGCCGATGTAACCGACGGATCGGTGTAGACCGGGCCTTCGTTTGCTCCCTTGACTGCCGCGCCGTGTGCCATAAACCGGCTGGAGGCGAGGTGATACGTGAACTTGTCGTCATCCGGTTTGAAGTATAGATCAATCCAGCTGATGTGGTGTTCCGTGGTGTTCGGGTGACTTATCTCTTTGCCGACGGTTGCCGCCACGGGAAAGGCCTCCCCAGCCTTTGCCGAGCCCGGGCAATCGATCACCGGTACGTGTTTCTCACTCTTCCAGTCCGCGGACTGGACATTATCGCCAATAGCGCTCATAGGTCCTCCTAGGATCCATGTGGTCCCGCGTCGCACTCGGGACGTTTCAGATGATAAACCGGTGGACGCTTGGTAAGATAGTGACAGATAACCGTTTGGTTGATTTGTCTTATCAAGCGTAGCACGCGAGCCTGTAGCCTGCAAGGCGCCGGAACAAGTTCCAGGAGACCAACGCCAACGAACTTGACCGGGGATTGTGCCTGATTATACTGGGACCGGTGTTTCTCAAGAGCATCGAATTGTTTGGGTTCAAGTCGTTCGCCGACCGTTCCCGTGTGGAGTTCACGCCCGGTATCTCGGCCCTTCTTGGTCCGAACGGCTGTGGCAAGAGCAATATCGTCGACGCCATCAAGTGGGTTCTCGGTGAGCAGGGCACAAAGAGCCTTCGAGCCGAGAAGATGGAAGATGTCATCTTCAACGGGACTGAATCCCGGAAAGCACTCAACGTCGCCGAAGTAACGCTTGTCTTGGAAAACGACGGCGGCATCCTTCCGATCGAGAGTGCCGAGATCGCTGTCAAGCGTCGTCTGTTTCGATCCGGCGAAAGTGAATACTACATCAACAACACCCCGGTCAAGCTGCGCGAGCTAAAGACGCTGTTTTACGATACCGGGATCGGAAAAAGCGCCTATTCCATAATGGAACAGGGCAAGATCGACCAGGTGCTCTCCCATAGGCCCGAAGAGCGCAGGGCGATTTTCGAAGAGGCGGCCGCCATCACCAAATACCGGGTCAAGGGCCAGGAAGCCGAGCGCAAGTTGGAAAAAACCGAAGAAAACATGCGCCAGGTTGAGAGCATCATCGGTGAGGTCAAACGATCGCATGACAGCCTGCAGAAGCAGGCGGAGAAAACCGAAGTATACCGCTCGTTGCAGGGTCGAATTTTCGAGGTGGAGCTGGATCTGCAACTTCTTCGTCTCAAGGACCTCGTCGATACACGGGACAAGCGGCAGGATGCCCTTGTCAAAAGGCAGGCGTCGCGGGACTCGGTGAAAAGCGAGATCGACGGCCTAAACGAGTATCTCGAGGCGGAGCTCGAGTCCATGAACTCCATGGAGTCGTCGCTCATCGACGCACAAAAGCGCATGTACGGCGTCGAAGTCGAGCGGTCCAATCGAGACGGAACCGTCACGATGCTCAAGGGGCGTGTCGGTGAGATCGAGGAGTCCATCGAACACGACAAAACACGAATCATGGCGGCGGACGAGAAAATCGCCGCGTTGACCGCCGAGCGCGAGGAGCGCTCCAAGGAGGCCGATGACGCGAGGCTACGGCTCACCGAGGTGGACGCCAACATCAATGGTTTCCAGGAGGACCTTGAGTCGACCCGTCGCCGTATCGCCGACAATGACACGGCCGTCGAGGCGCAAGAAAAACGTATCGTGGAACTGGAGGCCGCGGAAGCGGATATCCGCGCGCGCCTGGCGGCAATAACCGACAATCTAGTGAAGGAGCTGGACGAGACGCTTGCCGCGAGAGGGTACACATCTGGCGAGCGGCGGCGCCTCGAGGACGAAATTCGTGAGGCGGTCGACACGATTATCATTCAGGCCGAAGGCAAGGCCGATCTCGCCGGCGATGCGTTGGGCGTCGGGAAGCCCGCCGACATCCGCAGGCGCTTGGAGGCATCTCAGGAGTCATGGACCAAGATTCTCGGTGCCGCGCGCAGTGTACGATTGCTCGTGGCGGAATACGGGGAGCGCTTTGCTGGTGTATTGGACGAGTTGGTTGCGCCCGAGGGCGTTATCACACAGAAACGCCGAGTTGATGCCGAAGCGGAAGCGGCGCGAAGTAAGATCGGCGAAAGCCGTGCGGATATCGCCAATCGACGAGGGGAGAACAAAGAGCTCTCCACAAAGGCGGGTGAATATCAAAAGACTCTCGAGGAGCTACGCGTAAATCGAGCGCGTATGAAAAGCCGCCTCGAGGCAGTAGAAGAACAGCTAAAAAGAAGCGGCTCGGAAATCGAAGACCAAAAACTCCGAAAGCAAGAGATTTTGAAGTCCGTAGAGCGCTCCGAGGAGCGGCTGAGGATCACTCACGAAGACATCACAAAGGTTAACGGCGAGATTGCTCGGCTGGACGCGGAACACAAAAAGCTCCTCGCCGACGTCCAGAAGCTGGAAGAGGGTATCGCCGGCCGACATCGCGAAGTCGGGGACAAGGAACGCCTTGTCAAAGACAGAGTTGCCCAACTCGCGCGTGAGCAGGAACAGGTGGAGACCTTACGGGCGGGACTAGCGGAGGTCGGCGCGGAAATCCGCAACATCTACGCAAACTTCGAGGAACGGCACTCCCGAAACCTCGCCGATTACGAGTCCAGGTTGTTCGACATCAAGGAATCTGCCAAGGACCTTCGCGATCGCCTGTCCCGGTTAAAAGACCAACGACGGGGCCTCGGCCATGTGAACCTCATGGCTCCGGAGGAGTTTGCGGAGATCAAAGAGCGCTACGATTTTCTCACAAGCCAGCTCGACGACCTCAAACGAGCACGAACGGACTTGGCACGTGTCACCGAGGAGATCCGCATGGAATCCCGCGAGTTGTTTTTGGAAACGTACGAGCGGGTCAAGAAGAACTTTCATGCCATGTTTCGACGGCTCTTTGGTGGGGGCAGGGGCGAGCTGCGACTGTTGGACGATGAAAATGTCCTAGAGTCGGGGATCGAGATTTATGCGCAGCCGCCCGGGAAGAAACTCGAGAATATAGCTCTCTTGTCCGGTGGGGAGCGATCTCTTACCGCGGTTGCGTTGCTGTTTGCCACCTACATGGTGCGCCCGTCGCCGTTTTGTCTTCTCGACGAGATAGACGCGGCCCTCGATGAAAACAACGTCGGTCGCTTTGTCAATCTCCTCGTCGAATTCGCCCAAAACTCCCAATTCATAGTGATCACCCACAACAAGAGGACTGTCGCCGGGGCCGGCAGTCTTCTGGGAGTCACCATGGAGGAGTCCGGCGTCTCGAAGATCATCTCGATCCGCCTCGATCATTCGGATAGTCCCGAGCCGGTTCATGCTTGATTTTGGTACCTTCGATTCACCGAACTATCGCACGATTATTGTTGTTACGCTTGGCATCGCCACGGTGGCGGTGTTGATAGTGATCATCGTTACTCTCTCAGGTCGCCCTGTGCCGGTGTCAAACGATCGCGCACCGGCGACGGAGACGCTATCTATACCGACCAGGGATTTCGCCCTGCCAAATGAGACCCCACGCCGCTTTTATGCGCTTGTACCCAGCGGCGAACCGTGGACCGATGCTGATATGGCGCCATACTGGACCGATCCCGCGGAAATAGGTGGTGAGCTTCTGGAGGAGGAGAGCCGGCGCCTTATTCAGTCGCTCTTCGACTCCGTGCCGTGATTTAAGTCCTTCCCAGAAATACAAAAAAGCCGTACCATTGTATTGGGAGGGGATATGAAGCCGCACTACGCCCGCGTGTTTTTCGCGGCGCTGTTGGTGGCAGCGTTATCCTCATGTGCAGGATTTTCGCCCGCCGTGGGCAGCGCCTCATCTGATTCGGATGATTCGGATGATTCGGACACTAGTAACGCCGCATCTTTCCAGGAAGCGTTTCAGCCGCCGACGCCGCCTCGCGCGACCTCGCGCCTCGAGCCGCCTTTTGCAGTCCCGAGAGCGCCGGATGTAGGATTCGGACGGCTTACGCCCCAGGCCACGACGGGAGTTTCCGAGCTTCCCTCGCCGGAAAGCCTCGCGACTCCCGGGCTGTCGGCCTCGGCGCCCGTGCCGCGCCCGCCGCAAGAGGCCGCGCTTGCCGTCTACATCGACAGGCCGCAGAGCCAAGCGGCGGGACACCCCGGGATGTCCGGGCCGGCAACCGCCACGCCCGAGCAGGACCTGCGTGAGCTACCGGCGCCGAGCTTGCCTACCCCCACGCCCGAGTACACTCTGCCGGCGCCCGGCCTTCGCTTGGATGCCCCGCAACCGGACGAGGCGGCGGTGGTTGCGTTGCCCCCCGGCATCGCTCCCGGTGGGGCGGCGTCCGTCGCGGGGTCCGGTTCGCTGCAGGATAACGCCGGCGATTCTACGGAGGCCGAGCCGGCCGAACCGGTGACGACGGATGCAGCACCGGAGGGAGAGGGAGTGTCGCCCCTCGACCGGCTCTTGGCCCGCTTTGCGGACGTGATCGCAACCGCCTCCGCGGCGGGTGAGCGCCGGTCCCCGGGGGCGACCCAACTCCGCACGGGGCCCGACGTTTCTCCGACAACCGTCAATAACGACGCAGCGCCATCGCTTCTCCCTCTTGGCCTTGGCGGGCTCTTTCGTCGGGACGGCGCGGAGGCGGAGGCCGCAATTGGCGAGGAATCTCCGCCCGCAGACCAGCGGCAGAGCGATGAACCGACGGAGACGGTTCGGGACCATACGCCTCTCGCGGCCGGTGGTGGCCGGGACGAGCCGGCGCCCGTGCCGGGGTCAGGGGAAGTGGCTGATCAACGCTTGGCTGTATCGGCGCCGTCGCCGTCGCCGTCGCCGTCGACAGAGGCGGGGCCGGCCGAGCAGGGTGAATCGGGCCGGGCAGTAGCTGCCTGGGAGGACGGTCCACAAGGGATAGCGGCTCTTACCAATCAAGAGGTCGAGATTGAGCTCGATGGGTCTGGTTGGGTCTACATCGGCGAGTCCGGTGGGCGCCGCGATCTGAGCTTCCTCGATCGCTCCGCGGACAACACAAAAACCGCGTTCCGCTTCCGGTTCACCGGCCCGGGCGACTACGCTCTCTCTTTCACTCGGCAGGACCTGACACGCGGTATCTCCGACAACATTTCCTACCCGGTGGCCGTCACAAGGCCGCGGGGGCCGGCCGTTGTCGCCGGCACAACCACCATTGCCGGCGCCGAGAGCGCCGCCTCCCGGGACACACGAGTTCCCGCCGCCGGCTCCGAAGCCGATGAACCGGCGGATGATGCCCTCGTGGGCGCCGGCCAAACGGGCGCCCCGGCGGCCGCCGGCCCGAGCAGCGTCCCCGATGAGGACTCCGCCGGCCTCGACGGTGTGGGCCCCACGACCGGCACCTCCGGCGGCGGCATGGAAAGCGACGGGATCGCATCGCCCGCCGCATTTGTTGCGACGAATCCCGGCGATCCCCTCGAACGGCTGGAGGCGGCACTCGACCGTGGCGATGCACAGGGAGCTGCGAGCCTCGTTGACGAGCTCGGAGGTGCCGATGCGCTTTCGACGGAGACGCTCCTGATGGCGGGGACCGTTTTTATGGACGCGAGTCTCGTCGCGAGGGCCATAGGCGCCTTCGAGTCCTACCGTGTGCAAGCGGACGGTCGAATGTCATTCGACGAGCTACACTTCCGTCTGGGTGCTTTGTACGAGAGTGATTCAGAGCGCCGCAACATGCGCACAGCCAAGTCGCATTACGAGACTGTGGTAGACGACTATCCCCTTAGCCCTTATTGGGAGGATGCGGTCGCCCGAATCGAGTACCTCGACCGTCACTTTTTTCATATACGATAGTGATTTGGCGGGGTCCTGTGGGACCTCTCGGGGCTGACTGAGCTTGACAGCAGTCCTCGTGCTGGGTATACATAGCGTTAAAACTCTTCGCGAAAGCTAGGGGCATGCTGGAAAGACTAACAGATAAACTGTCGGGGATTGCGCGGTCGCTCAGCGGCAAGAACAAGATCTCCGAAAAAAACATTCAAGATGCGGTCTCCGAAATCAAAGTCGCCCTGCTCGAGGCGGACGTAAACGTCCGTGTCGTGCGGCGGTTTGTTAATAGGACCATCGAGGAAGCTACGGGAGATAGCGTTCTCAAAGCCGTCTCGCCCGGACAACAGTTTGTCAAACTCGTCTACGATAAGCTGATTCAGTTCCTCGGCGACGAACAGAGCAAAATCGAACTCAAGGGGCCCGACACAACCAGTGTGATCCTCATGACGGGCCTCCAGGGCTCGGGAAAGACTACTACGGCCGCCAAGCTGGCGCGGCGCCTCAAGAACGAGGGGCGCCGGCCGCTTTTGGTAGCCGCCGATTTGGTCAGGCCGGCGGCGGTCGATCAGCTGCACGTGCTTGGCGAACGAGCGGGAATCGAGGTCTTTTCCATCGCCGACTCCAGGGGTCCGGTTGACGTGACATCTGCCGCGCTCAAGCACGCGTCAAAACAACAGTTTGATACGGTAATCGTGGACACGGCGGGGCGTCTTCAGATCGATGAAGACCTCATGGACGAGTTGAGCCGGGTAAGAGATGCCTGTGATCCGGTGGCCACGCTTTTGGTCGCGGACGCCATGACCGGTCAGAACGCCGTCGATATCGCCAAGGCATTCGACCAACAGATCGGCTTGACAGGTGTGATCCTGTCCAAGTTCGATTCGGACGCTCGCGGTGGAGCCGCGCTTAGTATCAAGACGATCACCGGAAAGCCCATCGTCTACGTCGGCGTCGGAGAGAAGATTGAGGACCTGGAGCCTTTTTATCCCGATAGAACGGCGTCACGAATCCTGGGTATGGGCGACGTCGTTAGTCTGGTCGAAAAAGCGCAGGATACGTACGACCGGGTCGAGGCTGAAAGCCTTCAGCGGAAAATGCAGACCGCGACGTTCACGTTGGAGGACTATCTTGATCAATTCCGCAAAATGCGGAAGATGGGCAGCCTTCAGTCCTTGATTGAAATGATCCCCGGGGCGGCCGGCTCGGTATCTCAAGATGATATCGATCAGGACGAAATCAAGTACGAAGAGGCGATGATACTCTCGATGACCGTGCAGGAGCGTAGGAACCACCACATCATCGGTCCGAGTCGTCGGAAGCGTATAGCAAAGGGGAGCGGTACATCGACGTTTCAGGTCAACAGGCTGCTCAAGAAGTTTGAGAAGATGCGAAATATGATGAAGAAAGTCACAAAGAACAAGAAGTACCAGAAGCAGATGTTCGCTCAATTGAGCGGGCGTTGAGGAGGCAAAGTTGAGCGTTAAGATTCGACTCAAGCGGTTCGGAACAAAAAAACGGCCCTATTATCGTATCGTAGTCATGGATGCACGAAGTCCGCGGGACGGTCGAGCCATCGAGGAAGTCGGCCTCTACCATCCAATTGAAATCGAGGAAAAACAGCTCGAAATCAAGGAGGACCGGGTCAAGGATTGGCTCGATCGTGGCGCCCAGCCGTCCGACACGGTCCGCAAGCTCTTGAATCGGAAAAACATGCATCTGTAGGCCTCGGCCGACACGTGCCATTCACGGAGGTTGGAGGTGGGACTTGTGGAAAAAGACCTAGTGACCTATCTGGCTAAGGCCCTTGTGGACGAGCCCGACCAGGTCGAAGTGAACATTATCGAGGGCGAGAAATCCACCATCCTCGAGCTGAAGGTTGCCCAGGCCGACATCGGCAAGGTAATCGGGAAGCACGGGCGTATAGCAAAGGCCGTGCGGACGATCTTGAGCGCCGCCGCGACAAAATCCGGCAAGCGCGTCGTTTTGGAGATTCTCGACTAAAGCAATGCTTTCTCGGGAGCTCGTTACTGCACGGGTACGAGGCTGCCACGGGGTCCGTGGCGAAATCCTCCTCGAAAGCTACTCCGGCGAGACCGCTCATCTGGTCGGGAGCAAGAGCCTTGTTATTGACTCTGCCGGCGGCCGCCAAGCCTACCAAGTTGAAACCCTCCGGGTTGTCGACAAGGGTATTCTCTGTAAGCTTGTCGGGGTCGACTCCCGCGAGGAAGCTTCACAGCTACTGGGCGGGCAGGTCTATGTAGACCGAGCGGGCGCCGCTCAGCTCGCGGCAGACGAGTACTACGTCGCGGATCTGGTCGGCTGTGGTGTCCTATACAATGGTCGCACGGTAGGTACCGTGAGTTCAGTATGGGACAACGGACACACGGATATGATCGACGTTGAACTACAGTCAGGCGGCGTACGTACCGTGCCGTTTGTGAAGGAGTTTATCGGGACCGTCGACGTGTCCAAACGTCGGGTCGAGCTGCTCGAGGACTGGATAATCGAATGAGTCCAACATGCCCACTATGACGGTGACCGTCTTATCCTTGTTTCCGGACCTGCTCAAAACGTACTTCGCCACGTCAATCCTTGGAAAGCTGGTGGAGGACGGACGTCTGGAGCACCGGATTGTGGATATCCGGGATTTTGCCTTGGATCGTCACCGTACCTGTGATGATGCGCCGTATGGCGGTGGTGCGGGCATGGTCATTAAGCCCGAGCCGTTGGCCGCCGCCCTTGATTCTGTTCTTGCCGAAGGGGCCCGCGTAGTGTATCCTACGCCCTCAGGTCGGCTGTTTGATCAGTCCGTGGCATCGGAATTGGCCCTTGAACGTGAACTGGTGTTAATCTGTGGACGATACGAGGGCATAGATCAGCGCATCATAGACATGTATGTGGACGATGAGCTGAGCATAGGGGACTACGTTCTTTCCTCCGGGGAGGTTGCGGCCATGGTCATCGTGGATTCGGTCTATCGCCTCCTCGGTGGTGCCATAAGCACAGAGTCCCTTGCCGAAGAGTCGTTTAGTGCGGGTCTCTTGGAGTACCCGCAGTACACTCGGCCGGCCGAGTTTCGTGGCCGGCGCGTCCCCGAGGTTCTTCTTTCGGGGCATCACAGCGAAATTGCAAAGTGGCGACGGTCTGTTGCGCGAGAGAAAACCGCGCGCTACCGAAGCGACCTTCTGGAAAGGAGCGAGAGCACATGGATGTAGTAAAGGCCGTCGAGGCCGAGCAGCTCAAGGACGAAGCGGAGGACTTCCGCATCGGCGATACCGTTAAGGTTCACTTTAACGTCGTTGAAGGGCGCACGGAGCGCATACAGATCTACGAGGGCCTGGTAATTGCCAAGAACCATTCGGGTATCCGCAAGACCTTCACCGTTCGAAAGATTTCCTATGGCGTAGGTGTGGAACGTGTATTCCCATTTCACTCCCCACGAGTGACCAGAGTCGAGGTTGTACGGCGCGGTCGTGTTCGCAGAGCCAAGCTGTATTACATCAGGGACCGAGTCGGGAAGGCCGCCAAGGTTCGTGAGCTTATCAAAAAGAAAAGACCAAAAGCCGAGGCTTAGGCTCCTATGATCTCCGCGGGAACCATCGTCGCCGAGGCGCGCGGTTTCCTCCGGGGACTGCCGCCGAGTGGTCGTGTAGTGGTTTCCGTTTTGGAGTCACTTGGCGGGAACCGATACAGGCTGGCCTTCGCGGGGCATCGTTTTACCGCAAAAAGCAGTACCCCCCTAACTCCGGGCTCACGTTTCCGGGCGCTTGTCTACGCACAAAACGGGCGACTGGAGCTCTCACGCCTGGGGCGACCGGGCCCCGAAACCCCGGCCGGCCGGCCGGCACCGACGCAGGCGCTTGCTCAAAACCTCGCCGAGGGGGCCTTGGCTGCGGCAATCCGAAGCCGCCTGCCTCTGCGCGATACCACTTTGCACATTCTTGGGCGCCTGAGTGATGACCGGCGTCGCGGCCGTACCGCGGCTTCCCTCATCGCAAAGGGGTTCCCCGAGGACGAGCAAGTTATCGAGCGCCTGAGTGATCTGTTGGTTCCTCCCGTCGGCGCCGGATCGGGCACGGGCGGCAGGGAACGGCAGCGCTCGAACGATCGGGAAGAGCGCGACGAGTCCGGATTTGACGGTCGTGGCGCGCTCCGGCGGTACGTGGAGCGTCAAACCCTCCGTCCCGGTCATCCAATTCAGTTGTATAACCATCTGCGGGCCAAAGACCTAAGCGACAACCACCACTGGGTGGTTGTTCCGCTCGGTGCGACCATGGGTACCGACCGCTACGATGGTGCGCTGAGGATATGCCTCGATTTGAAGACGGGCCGCACAATTCGCTACAGTGTGGAAATTCAGAGCGGGACGGGCACTACGATCGTCGCCCATAGCGACGAGAGCGGGCAGGTCACGATTGGCGGGTCGATGGTCTCCTTGTACGGTAACGCTATGCGTGAACTGCTTCGCCGTCTTAGCAAAAAGGGCGTCTCCGCCCAGGCCGCTGCTTTGTCGGACGAGTTTGACGGCTTTGATACGGCGGAGTGGCGGTCGAAAATCACGGGCTGGAGTGGAACCGCATGAAAAAGAAGGCTGCGGCGGTAAAGTACGATCCAAGCCTACCGGCGCCGTTTGTGTTGGCAACGGGCCGCGGGGAGTTGGCGGACAAGCTTGTGGCCCTCGCGCAGGACGCGGGAATTCCGGCGGTGGAGCATGCCGAGCTTGCCGAGATGCTTGTCACCCTCGATCCGGGTACCTTCATTCCCGAGGAGCTTTACCAATTAGTTGCGGAGCTGCTCGTTTTCATACATACTGTCGATAACAAACTTAGAAAGTGACGAGTGCTTCCGGTAGCCAATGAAGGCGATTAAAACAAGTGATCTCAAACCCGGCATGAAGTTCGACAAGCCGGTCTACGTGGACGGCGTGAACCTTCTCGTTCCGGAAATGATTGAAATCAAAGAAAAAGACATAAAGCGGCTCGAAAAGTGGAACATCACGGAGGTGGCGACCGAAGGCAAGCTCATTCGGGATCTTCCGGTTGAGGGCAAGACTTCGTTTTTTCAGCAGGCGTTTAACACCCCTGAGCAGCAGCAGGTTCTAGAAGCATACACGCGAATTTCAAAGGCCTTTCAAGCCGCCACCGACGTTATCAAGGATGGTTCGGCGCCGAGTGTAGATTCGGTCGATGGGATTATCGACGAGATTATCGGTCTTCTTCGCAAACTCCAAAACGATGTTGTGCAGTTTATCCTCTACGGCATGCAGGGGGAGTCCGGCTTCGCCGAGAATGGGCTGAACAGCGCTGTGTTGTCGATCTTAGTCGGAACAAATATTAGCTTCCCGCAGCATAAGCTTATCCAACTCGCAACGGGGGCGTTGCTTCACGATGTCGGCATGCTGCGCCTTCCCGCGCAGGTGCTGAACAAGCAAGGCTCGCTTACTCCTGAAGAGCTCAAGACCGTCAAGACACACCCAATTCACGCCTACAAGATCATCACCAGAGAGCTTCGCTATCCGGAAGAAATCGGCATGATGGTTTTGCAGCATCACGAACGGTGGGACGGAAAGGGCTATCCAAAAGGCCTCTCGGGTAAGAGCATGGTTCTGCCGGCGCGAATCATCGCCGTTGTGGACGCCTTTGAGGCAATGGTCTCAAAGCGCCCATACCGTAGCTCCATGATCGGTTACACCGCCATGCGAACCATACTGGGGGACAACGGGCGGCGGTTTGATCCGGAGGTCTTGAAGATATTTATTCGTACCATGGGGATTTATCCCGTCGGTAGTGTTGTGCTTTTAAACGATGGATCGGTTGGCCGTGTAGTGGCAACAAATCCGCAGGCGACCATGCGGCCCAAAGTCAAGGTTATGATTGACCGGGCCGGCCGCGAGTACGAACGTGACGAGGGAAATGTCATCGATCTGCTCGCCGACAAAAACACCTTTATCGCAAAGGCCGTGGACCCGAAGGACTTATCCGAGGAAAACGGGAAAAGCCAAAGCGGCAAAAAAAAAGGCGGGTGAACACTCGACGCTTCGGTCTCCATGGGGAGGGGATCGCCGCGCGCTATGTCGAGGAACTCGGCTTCGAAATCCTGGAAAGAAACTATAATACTCGGTCCGGAGAGGTCGATATTGTGGGTAGGCGGGCCGAGACCCTTGTGTTCTGCGCATCTTACACATTTGTTGCTTTCAGGCATGAACATTAATCTCGGGATTG
>CAZFLD010000028.1:1556-49739 GCA_964519835.1 uncultured Spirochaetales bacterium | reverse complement strand
GCCCTTTGGTCTTCTCGGCTACCCGGTCCTGCAGAGCGCCGACATTCTCTTGCCGAGGGGAGACCTGGTTCCGGTCGGAAAGGACAACGAAGCTCACGTCGAGCTTACTAGAGAGATTGCACGTCGCTTTAACTACCAGTACGGCGAGGTATTCCCTGTGCCGGAGGTCCTGATTGGCGAAGTGCCGTCACTGGTCGGCACCGACGGTAATGCAAAAATGTCCAAGTCTCTCAACAACTCGATCTTTTTGTCCGACGACGAGAAAACCGTTGCAAAAAAAGTGTCGGGCATGTACACGGATCCCAAACGTATCCGTGCCGACATTCCGGGAACTGTCGAAGGGAACCCGGTCTTTATCTACCACGATACGTTTAATCCCAACAAAGCCCAGGTTGAGGATTTCAAAGAGCGCTACCGGGCGGGCAGCATCGGCGATGTGGAGGTCAAGGCCTCCCTGGCGGAGGTCGTCAATCGCTTTCTTGCCCCGATTCGGGAAAAGCGAGCAGAGATTGCCGCGCAGAAGGGTTTCGTGGACGAGGTGATCTACAACGGCACCATCAAGATGCGAAAAGAAGCCGAACAGACCATCGTGGCGGCCAAAAAAGCCATGGGCCTAACCGGTGTATGGAATCGGATATCGAGGAAAGCGGAGGACGCGGCCAAAAGAAGGGCCAAGTCCGCCTCCGGCGCGTAGGTGGAGTCGTACCTTTTTCCTGAGGCGTCTTATGACGATCCCCACCAACGGTTTCCGTCCCATCCGAGTGAAGCCGACATTTGTCGCTTTCAAGAGCTGATTCTTCGCTTCTACGAGCAGCACAAACGTGCCATGCCCTGGCGCGAAACCAAAGACGCATATGCCATTTTGGTAAGCGAGATGATGCTCCAACAGACCCAGGTGGATCGTGTCCGGGCCAAATACACAGAGTTCCTCTCCCTCTGGCCCAGCCCGGCCGCTCTGGCTGCCGCGCCGCTGTCGGACGTCCTTGTTGTGTGGCAGGGGCTCGGGTACAACCGGAGAGCACGGTTCCTCCATGAGACTGCCAAGCGTGTCGCAGAGAGGTTCGGCGGCCGCATTCCAAGTTCGGCAAAGGAGCTGCGCAGCCTGCCGGGCGTCGGTGAGTACACCGCCGCCGCAGTTGCTGCGTTTGCGTTTGGGGTTCCCACCGTTGTTGTTGATACAAATATCCGCCGGGTGATGATTCACTTTTTCTTCCGAGACTATTGTTCCGTTCCCGATGACCACGTCTACGGGCTTGTGGAGAACACCATGTATCGGTCCGATCCGCGGCAGTGGTACTATGCGTTGATGGATTACGGCGCGGTGCTTAGCCGGCTGTTTCCAAACGCAAATCGAAGGAGCTCGGCCTATACAAAGCAGAGTCCCTTCGAGGGATCCCCCCGCCAGGCCCGGGGCCGGATTCTCGCAGAGCTTGCGGGAGGCGAAGCGCTTTCACTCGAAATCCTTGTGGAGCGGACGGGATTTGTGATGGAGCGGATTCAATCCGCGGTAGCCTCGCTTGAAAAGGACGGACTTGTGACACCGGACGAATCGTCCGCCACGGAATATGTGTTGTCCACATAGGCCAATAGGCTAACCCGGCCTTTGGGGATCGCGGACCAAACGCTCCGGTTCCCTGCCGAGGGGCAGCTTTCGACCCATGCCAAAGAGACGGGCAGTGCCGAGTTCGTGTCCATGTTAACAAGAGTGCTGAATCTCTTGCATCCAGCGTGACCAAGGGAGCTAATCACCTTGGCCGGACCCATGAAGCCGTCTGTTGTATTGTTACCGGCATCGACTCGATTTCTGAGGCGGGCCGGGTCTTTGGTGGTTGCCGAGCAAGTCCGCCCGACGTACCATAGCCGCCTGCCACTCGAGGAGCTCTGCCTCGGCATCTTCGCTGCCTTCCTTGATGTCTGCCATGATCCGGAACACAGGTTCGGTCCCGGATCCGCGCATCCACAAAAAGCCCCGTGGCCGTTTTTTTGCGTCGGTGAGCATTACCGACATACCACCCCGCTCCTCTCCGTGGCGACCGCCGGGACCGTATACTACAGTCGTACCCTCAAAGTTGACAAAGTGATAGTCGGTCACACCAAACCGTTGCTCGAGCATTCCTCGCCGCTTCTCAAACTCAGCCGGAAAAAGGCGCTCGTAGCTTGCTTTGAGCTTGCCGTGCTCTGTCGAGCGAATTCTCAGTTTTGCCCGAGTCTCGGAGGTCGGTGTTGTGGCGTACCGGGGAAGCACGTCGACAAGATCAGAGAGTGACGGGTCGTCCTTCCGCGCACCAAAGAGTTTGACGAAGCGGGCCTTGAGGGATATGTCGCCGATGGACCCCCGAAGAAGCTTTACAACGGAAAGAACCGTGGACAGTGGGTCCCGCACCTGTCCGGGGTAGGTAATGTTGCCGCCGTTTGACCCCTCTCCCACAAGACGCACGCGGAATCCTTCTTCGCGCAGCGCGGCGGCCCTTCCGAGCACGTTGGCCTCCCCAACTTCGGCACGGAAGAGCTTTGCTCCCACCGACTCGCATATCTCGTCTACGCGGAGTGATGTCGGACCGTTTGCCACAATCGCCAAGGGCTTTTCTTCTGCGAGTCCGGCGTCGACTATGCATCGGACCCAGAGCAGCTCGGACGCGCACACCAGTGCGAACACGGTTTGTGCCGGAAGGACTCGTGCATCGGCCGAGGCGTCCGTGATCACCAGGTTGCCTCGATCTCCGTCGTTGTCGGAAACGTATCCGATACCTTCCCTGACGCCGCGCAGAGCAAAGAGACACTCTTCGAGTGCCTCACCTTCGGGTTCGATTTTGTGCACAACCGATCCCGCCGTGTCGTTTAGTGCCCGATAGTCGAGACCCATTTCCGAAAGATAGCTACCGTCGATGCTTTGGGTGCGGGCGCCTCCATTGTGGTCTGCAACAACAGTAATGCGGTTTCCGTAACAAATTGCCGACGTGAGGTCGGCTTTGAGGGAAGCGATCTCCGCACCGGTGTCGGGATGGCCAAAGCCGACCGCGTTTGTGAGGCCGGTGTAGGCGACGGCTGCGGCTTTTTTGTGTTTGTGAGCATCGGCCACAACAGCGTCGAGGTCGGCCGCTGCTACGTTTTGCAACTGCTCGGAGAGAGTAGAGACCATAGACTGAAGCGACGCGCTATCGATCATAAGATCGTTGAAAGTGCGAATCAATTGCAGCGACGCCTCGCGGTCGAGTACGGCGCCGTTACGTCCAAACTTGATTCCGTTGTGACCGATGGGGTTGTGGCTTGCGGTGATATACACAAACGGCAGGCCTTCGTGGCCGGCGTAGGCGAAGAGCTCCGGCGCGGCCGCGGTGCCCAGGTAGCATAGCGGAGCTCCCTTCGCCAAGAGGGTTGCCGCAGCCGCCGAGCACAGCGGAATGCCGGTGGGGCGTGTGTCGCACGCTAGAAGAAAGGTTTTGCAATTCTCGGACCGGCGCATCACTACGTTGGCAAACAGAGACACGGCAAGAGCAACAATCATGAGTTTCACCTCGGCTACCTCCGCGTTACGGCTCTCCTCTTCGCCGTCCTTTGCAAAGACCGATCTCCAGCCGGAGACGGAACGGATCACCGTACGAGCGGCGTCTTGGAGGCTTCCGGCAAGATCCGCCGGCGCGGTGGCATGGAGGTACGGGAACAGTACGTGGGTGTCGCGGGTTAGGTCCATAGCGCTCTGTTTGTGCATGCACTTAGACTACAACAAGCGCCCATAGATCGCACACGTTGGTTCCGGTCGGGCCCGGTGTAAAGAGCGCGCCCGCCTTCTCAAGAAAGCGGTTTGAGTCGTTGTTCCGGAGCGCGTCCGACGGATCGAGCGGCAGCGCGGCGAGCTCCGGGGAGGCAAAACCGCCGGCCGCCGTTGTGGGGCCGTCGTTTCCGTCGGTGGCCGCAGCAAGGAACAGCATGCGCCGGCCTTCCGGGAACGGGTTGCTTCGAAGGCTGCACAATGCGGCGACCGCCGCCTCCTGGTTTCTTCCGCCGACGCCGGCGCCCGTGACCGTAACCGTGGTTTCCCCACCGGCCAGCACCACGGCGGGAGCGATCACCGGCCTGTTGTGGTCCGCGATTTCGCGGGCTACGGCGACCAGAACCGGTGCAATCTCACGAGCCTCGCCGACAATGGAAGAGGATAGCGCTATCGTTGCGTAGCCTCGCTTGTGTGCCGCCGCCTCGGCCGCGGAAAGCGCAACGGCATTACTCCCCAGAATCACATTGTGGACGGCGTCAAGCCGTGGGTCGCCGGCTTTTAGAGTTTCCGGCAGCGCCCCGTCGATGCCACGGTTGATAGCGATTTGCACCTCCGGCGGTACGGCCGGCCAAATACCCCGGCCCTGCAATATGGTCTTTGCGTCCTGGTAGCTGGTGACGTCGGGCGCGGTCGGACCGGACGCGATTGTGTCCAACCGGTCACCGACCACGTCCGAGAGGATAAGTGACACGACGGCGCCGGGAGCAGCCGCCGCCGCGGCGCGGCCGCCCTTGACGGCGGAAAGATGTTTGCGTACCGCGTTGATCTCCTCGATCGGTGCCCCGGCCCGTAGCAACAACTGCGTAGTTTGCTGCATAGCTTTTAGGTCGATGGGCGGGTAAGTCTCCACGGGCTTTTCCATAAGTGCCGATCCGCCCCCGGAGATAAAAAACAGACACAATGTCGATTCATCCGCCTCGTCGAGGAGGTCCAAGACCGTTGTGGCCGCATCGATGCTACCTTGATTCGGCACAGGGTGCCCTCCGGTGATGACTTGCGCCTCCCCAGGCGGCTCCCCATGGCCGGACTTTAGGACAACAACTGCTCGCGAGATTCGGGGGCCGAGCGCCGCGTAGGCGCCGTGCATCATCGGTGCGGCCGCCTTTCCGACCGCGACTGCAAAGACCTTGGGGTACGCTGCCGCGTCGAGTTCGAGCGTTGTGTGCGGCCCCCGTATGATAAGTCTATTCCGATCGACGGCGATCGCGTCTTCGACCAGCCGCCGTGGATCTACCGCGTCGACGGCGGCGCGAAAGAGGTCTTTGAGAAGAGACTCGAGGTCGGCATTGGTGTGTGTGGCCATGTGGTACCCCCCATCCGATCAAGGCGTTGCCAGATTATGGCTCTAAGGCGACCTAAAGCAAAGGCTGCCCAAACCTAAAAGTGAAACGAAAAGCCAAACACGGGGAAGTCCACCGCAGTTCCGTCCACGTTGTTTTCCGTCAGGTTGAATTGGAGATACATAACAACGGTTGTTAGGTCCAATACGTTTAGAGAAAGCCCAAGACCCGTCCCCACCAGCCATCCTTCCTGACCCGGATCGCCGGACGTGCCTGTCGGCGCGTCGAACAAGTCCGAATAGTAGCCCCCGTCGATAAATGTAAGAAGCCCCGGCACTATATCGGGTATAAACAACGCCGGGAGCTGAGCTCGGAGCTCCACGCTGGAGACAACTTTCAGTCGCGAATCGTATCGACCCGTATCGTAGCCGCGAACCGCTCCGCCGAGACCGCGCCGTGGGGATAGTCCTCCGATACGCCGGCGGGCGAGGTAGGGGACGTCCTCCGGATCGCCCAAAAGAAGGTCGGCCGTGGCGAAAAGCGCAAGGTAGAGGCTAAACAGGTTCATTCCGTCGTCGGAAGTGATCCCTACCATTGGGAAAAAGTTACGGAGGGTGACGTTTAGCCGCCCATAATCCGAGCTTCCGATCAGATTGTTTAGGAGAAACTGCGGTGCCCAAGTGAAGGATGCCTCGAGTCGGCTTCCCGAAAGCACTTTGGTAATCTGGGCGGACTCTACGGAGTCAAAGCTCACGCCAAGAATGAGGCGATTTGTCAGGATCTCTTCTCCGCCGGCCGCGGCACCGGGTGGATTGGCTTGAAACACGAGTTGGTCGATTCCATCCGAACGGAAGTTATCGTCATATTCCCCGCGGTAGTACAAAAACACCTCCAGCATGTTTGCTCTCCGCGCGGGATCGAAGAGTAGGCCCTGCTCGACGCCCAGACCCCATGCGATGTTGAGCCTGTCGTAGTAGGGTGCGTCCTCACCGGCAAAGGAACCCGTGGTCCCGGCGAAAACCGATCGGTCGGGTAATCGAAAATATCCTCGTTCGCTGTAGGAAGCGCCCAACTCGAGCAAGAGCTTGGTCTCCGAGTCAAAAAGAAAACCGTTGAACCCGAGGCCTATACCGGCATACGCTCCCCATAGGGTAGGTGCCGGTCGCAGGATAAAACGAGGGTCGGATGCCTCTTCTGAGAACACACGGCCGGTACCAAGAAAGAGAAGAATCACGACGATGGCCAGAATCAACGCCCTGCGGCACTTTTTGTTGTACATAATGCTCCTTCCGGCCCGAGTTTAGCACTAGAGCCCTGAAAAAGGTGCTGTTGCAAAATGAGGCCAGGGAAATTATAACTGAGTGAGGAGCTGGACGAGGCATGAAAAAGATCCTCCTAATCGACGAATCCTCGCTCTTTCGGGAGTTTGTGGGACATAAGCTCGAAGAAAGCGGTTTTGAGGTAGTCTACGCAATCAACGGACTGGACGGCGGCGCGAAACTTCGCAACGAGATGCCGGACCTTATGATCATGGACTACTACCTATCCCGTGCCTCCTCCCTCGACATCCTCGAAACAAAACGCAACGATCCCAACACGGCGAGCATACCCGTAATAATGGCGTCGACAAGGATCGAGCGCGAGAAGCTCGTTGAGGTGGCACGCTACGGAGTCAAAAAGTTTTTTACCAAACCGGTCAAGGTGGATGCGCTCTTAAGCTACGCGGCCGAGCTTCTCGGCACAAAGGTTGAGTTCGACGATGCACCCTGTATCATCGAGACCCATGTAAACGAAGATATCATCTTTGTGGAGGTTGCCCGGGGCTTGAATCGGGAGAAAATCGAGCTTCTCCGCTACAAGCTTCAGGAACTTCTCGATCTTTACGAACTACGCGTGCCCAAGGTGCTGATTATCATGTCCGGTGTCGAGGTGGGCCCCGAGGACAGTATAAAACTGTCGAGTTTTCTCGATACCATCGTTCAACGTACCGGCGCCAAGCTACGGAGCATCAAGGTCCTGACCAACTCCGAGTTCGTGACCAAGTACATCAAGGGGCGGAGCGACCTCAATGGAATAGAAGTGGTCAAGACTCTCGAGAAGGCGATGGATGGCCTTCTCGGCCGCCGTAGCGGCACCTTTATGGACGGCGAAAACCGGGTTGTGCAGCAGGAGTTCCTCCAAGCCAGCGCACCAAAAAAGGAGAAAGGCGAGTCGCTGGACATGAAATTCCAGACGGAGCTGGACTCCGGAAATCGTTTTAGCCTGCACGATCTGCCTTCCGACGTGCGTGTTAGCGTGGTAGACGACGATTTTGTGATTCAAGAGCTTATCAAGACGGTGTTCGCGGACACTCACCTGACTATTGAGTGCTACGAAAACGGCCGCCAGTTTGTGGATGATCCCCAAGCCATGATCTCCGATCTGGTGTTTTTGGATCTTATGATGCCCGAGATGGATGGCTTTGCCGTGTTAGACCATCTCCAACGCCAGGGCCTCAGTCTTCCCATCATTGTTCTCTCTGCATTGTCCAAACGGGAAACCGTGATTAAGGCCTTGCAGTTTGGTGTTCGTAGCTACCTGATAAAGCCGTTACAACCCGAACCTGTACTGCGAAAGGCCACCGAGATCTTGAGCCTGAACTTTTAGCCGAGCCTTCGCACCGTAGGGTTCCCGGCCGTCGCCCGTACCTGGCCGACGGTCCCATGACCGCAGTGGCCGTCTCACCGAGTTCGAGCGTCTGGGTACCGGGCAAGCGTATACTTACCCACCCCTCCGAGAGTGTGACGACGTGGCGTACTCATTCAATGCTGTCGCTTTCCCCCTTTCTTCCCGATACTATTGAAGAAGACGTATGGAAAAGGGTGAATTCTCGTACGCGGCAGCATTCTCTAAGTCTCCGGTCGCGATGCTGGTCCTTGACGCGGAGGGCATTCCGGTAGCCGCAAATGCGCATGCGGAGTCTCTACTGGGACAAAAGGCGCAGGATCTATCCTCTTCGCCTCTTTGGTCGCAACTTGCGGGCGCCCCTTCCGAGCACGTGCATAACGCCTTCCTCAACGCCCTCGCCGACTGCTCGCAACAACGGGTTGTCGTAGAAGTCGGTGGCCCCGGACCGGGGGATCATCGTCACTGGGAGTGGCGTGTCAGCCCTGAAACCAACGCAGGGGGCGTTGTTATTGTCATCGACGATATTACCGACCGGCTGCGGATGGAGGAAGGGCTCCGCGACGCCAAAGAAACCGCCGAGAAAGCCACACGGACAAAGTCCGAATTCTTGGCGAACATGAGTCACGAGATCAGGACCCCGATTCATACGATTACCGGTATGACGGAGCTGCTTCTCGATACCGGCCTCAACGACGAACAACGTGACTTTGCCCAGCAGGTCCGCTATTCCGCAGAAGTGCTTCTTGGCCTTATCAACGATGTACTCGATTTCTCGAAGATCGAAGCCGGCAAACTCACCTTGGAAGAAATTCCCTTCGATCTTTTTACGATGGTCGAAGATGCGGTGGACATGGTGAGCCTCGAGGCCCACAAAAAGAGCCTCGAGGTGGTTCTAGACGTAGACCCAAATCTCCCACCGGCGGTTCATGGTGATCCGACACGCATACGACAGATCATCGTCAACCTATTCAACAACGCCGTAAAGTTTACCAAACGCGGACACATCATGATTCGAATCGGACTCGTGGCTCAGGAGGAATCCAGGGCCCAGATTCTTTTCGAAGTGGTGGATACGGGCATCGGGATACCGGCCAACAAGCGTCACAGACTCTTTCAGTCCTTCAGCCAGGTGGATTCATCCACCACCCGCAAGTACGGCGGCAGCGGACTGGGGCTTTCCATCTGCAAAAATCTCGTTGACCTCATGGGTGGAAAAATCGGGGTGGAAAGCGAAGAGGGAAGAGGGTCGACATTCTGGTTTACCATCGGCTTTCGAACCGTAGAAAATGCCCCGAGTATTATGTCTCGGTTCCCCGATGAGTGGTCAACAAAATCCGTTTTGCTCGTGGACGACACGGATGTAAGCCGCCAGGTGATCTCGGGATACTTGCAGCGGATATTCGGTCGTGTTGCCGCCTATGCGTCGTTCGAGAGTCTTGTGGAGAACCTCGTCGCGGAGGACGCCGAGCCGTTTGACGTGGTGGTAGTCGATTCCTCCGTATCAGGCGGTCGTGAAATCAACTGGGCTGCCCTTGTCGCCAGGTCCGGCTCCGCGGGCATTGCCCCCTCCGGCCGCGAGTCGGCCACGGAACCCGGCACGGTGGCCATGTTGATGAACCCTCGTGGCAAACCCTCCAAGGCCGGTGCCCACCTGGCGTACGGGTGGCACCAGAGCTTTGCGTTTGTTCTCCACAAGCCTATCAAGTGGAGCGAGCTTGCGATGGTGTTGATGCGTGTCGCGGCCGGGGAGAAGGAAGGAGAGGCGGAAGAAGCCGAATCCGTCGGCTCGGGACTTAGCCCGGAGGCGGAGCGTGCCTTCCGGGCGGGACGCAGAATACTTATTGCTGAGGATCATCCGGTCAACCAGAGGCTCTTCCAGACCATATTAGAGAAGTTTGGCTACTCGCCGGTTCTGGCTTCGAACGGCAAGGAGGCAGTGGATGCGGCTTTGGCCGAAAATCCGCACCTGATATTCATGGACGTGCAGATGCCCGAAATGAACGGCCACGAGGCGACTAAAAAACTACGGGACCGAGGCTTTTCCGGGCCAATCATCGCGGTAACCGCAAATGCCCTAAAAGGCGAACGCGAAGCCTGCCTCGCTGCCGGCATGAACGGCTACTTGACCAAACCGTTTAAGGCGAGGGATCTCGAGCCAATCCTCGGGGAGTGGCTGGCGCCTTCCGCAGACCTCGGGGAGGGGGCGACCACTGAGACTCCGGTCGAGACGTTGTCCTTGTCGTCGGCGGAGGACGAGGTCGAAACGCTTGAGGCTCTGGAGCCTCTGGAGTCTTTAGAACCGAGTGATGCCGACGGTCGGGAGGAGCAGATCATCTTCGACTTTGATAACGCGATAGCAACCTTTATGGGACGGCGCGACATAGTCGAACGAGTCCTGTCGGACTTCGTGAAGCGCCTACAAAAGGATCTCGAGGAGATACAAGAGGCGCTCGCCGGTGGGGACCTCAAAAAGGCCCAAGTGCAGTCGCACGGCATCAAAGGGGGTGCCTGGAACCTGGGCGCTCGTCCTCTTGGCGACGCAGCCTACGCCATTGAAGCCGCGACAGACGCCGGAGACGCCGAGCGAGCGAAAGACCTTATGCAGTTTTTGCGACGACGTGCGGAGGAGTTTTCGAAGACGGTCCAATCATTGATCAATCACGACCGAACAGAGGAAGCTCGGCGTTGAGGGAGACCGGGAAGCGGATCGGCGCATGGTTTCGAAACTCCACCTATGCGAAACCGCTTTTGTTTTTCGCGCTCTTTTTCTTTCTGTCGGCGCTATTGCTGATCATCTTCGAGTTTGGGCGCAACGAAAACGTCGGGAACCTATTCGACGGGATTTGGTGGGCTATTATCACCTTCAGCACGACCGGGTACGGCGATGTGGTGCCGCAAACCGTCGCCGGACGCTTGGTGGCCATCATCACCGTGTTTGTTGGGATCGGCGCCGTGAGCCTGCTGTCGGGATCGCTGGCATCGCTATTGGTCGACCGCAATAGTAGAGCAAGGAGAGGTCTTATGGACTTCAAAAAGATAAAGTCGCACCTCGTTATCTGTGGTTGGAAAGACGACATGAAAGATGTTCTGCTGGACATAGTGGGACTCTCCAATAGATACGGCGCAGAGGACATTGTTATTGTCTCAAACGTGCAGTCCGAGTTGGTGGAGTCTTTGAAGGAAGAGCCGGAACTCAAGGGACTCAAGTATGTTCACGGCGACTATTTCTCCGAAATGGCTTTGACGCGCGCGAGTGTAACAACGGCAAGCAAGGTGCTGATCTTGGCCGACACGCTCGAAAGCTCCGCGGCTTCCGAGGTCGACTCGAAAACCGTCATGACCGTTCTTACGGTCAAGGCGATGTCAAAGGAAGTGTACGTTTGCGCCGAAATTCTCGATCGCAAGTTCGAAAGCTATCTTCGCCAGGCCGCCTGCGACGAGATTTTGTTTAGCCGCGACTTTACCCGGCAGATTATTGCCGGAACGAGCGCCACAAATGGAATGTCCCACATCATCCATGATCTCCTGTCTCACGCCGAAGGGGGGTCTCACATCGTGACCGAATCAATCCCGGCGGAGTTTGTGAATAGATCCTACGATGAGTTTCGCCAACAATTCGACGTTTCGAATGGCCGCATCATTCTCGGCGTACTCGAGAACACCGGTACTCCGACTAAGATGAAAATCGAGTCGCTCAGGGAAGCTCAGAAGACCTCGGATGTTTCGACGCTGATTACAAACCTACAGAAGGTAAAGGGACTAGAGGTCAACAAGCCGATCTTTTTGCCGGCCGGCGACTACACCCTTCAGAAACACTCGTTGGCAATAGTCCTCGAAAAGCTGGAGAGTAACAGTGAATGACACCGACATTCGGGACAAGCTGAGCAAAATCGCCCTATTCGCGTTGTTAAAAGACGACGAGCAGCTGATGGATCACTTGGTGGCCATCTGTGGAAGGCGAAGCTACCCCGCAGGCAAGCTTGTTATCAAAGAGGGCGATTTAGGAAACGAGATGTTCGTGGCGCTGACCGGCGCTGTCGAAATACAAAAACAAACGCGCGCCGGGGACAGCTACACGGTCGTCCGGCTCCGTGCCGAGTACAACGTGTTTTTTGGCGAAATAGCGTTGATAGATGACGACAAACGTTCGGCCACCGTTATGACCACCGAGGACTCGGATTTTCTGGTTGTCACCAAAGAGGCTTTTTTAAACTTAGGAGACAAGCATCCGGAGATCGGCCTTCCCATTACACGGGAAATCGCAAAAATACTCGCTTCCCGTCTGAGAAAGACAACAGGCGATATGCTTACCATATTCGATGCCTTGGTCAACGAGATCAGGGAGTAGCTGTCACGATACCATGCTACAATACCTGAACAACTCGATAGGGGTACTTCTATGCGAACTCTTACCGCGACCGTAGCTGTGTTGCTGGTCGTTTTATGGTCCTCGTGCGGTGCGGGTGGTGATGATGCCGGGAGCGCCGGCGACGGTCCGAGAACCGGCACCGCGCCGGGCACTGCCGAGGAGGCCGGGCCGGAGACGGCAAGTACCGCCGTGGATGCTGCGCCGGAGGAGACGGACGGGGATGAAGAACCCTCCGGCGTACGAGTTGTAAGTTACTCCGGGGACGTCTTCCCAATCTTTGAGCAAAAGTGCGTCGATTGCCATCACCAAAACAACGCGGTTGAGGTGATCCTCACCGACATTTTTGATCCCGAGCTCGGCATGATCAATCGTCCGAACAGTTGGCCGAACTCAGTGCGGCCCGTTCTTGTGGTGCCCGGCGAGCCCGAGAATAGCGCGTTGATGCTCAAGATCGAGCGAACCGATTACGATCCCAAGGTCGAAGGAAACCCGATGCCGTGGAGCATCCCGCGCCTTACCAACGCCGAGTTGGAAGAGCTCCGTGTCTGGATCAACGAGGGCGCTGAGGATGACGGTCGCTTGCGAACCTCGGTCCGCGCTATCTTTGGCGACGGGGTTTCCCTCGGCTCGCGCGGCGGCAAATGTACGTATTGTCACCATCCGTGGGAGGGGCGAATGGAGCCCGACCTGGTGAATGTGTTTGATCCTCAGTCCGGAGCCGTTGGGGTCCCCTCGGCATACGGCGGTCTGCGCATAGCTGCGGGGAACGCCGCGGAGAGTGTAGTGTACCTAAAAGCCTCCCCTGAGGAAATCACACCGTCGTTGGGAAATCTGATGCCGCAGCACGTCGAAATGCTTAACGAAGCCGAGCTGTCCCTTGTGCGGCGGTGGATCTCGGAGGGTGCGATGGATAACTAGTGGCGCCGGATGGGCGCAGGCCCAGCAACAGCTATGGCCGGCGCCTAAAAACAAGCAGCATGTAGCGAAGGCGCCGCCGTCGCAGCAGTCGCTGCAGGGCGCCGCCGCCACGGACGTTACGCCAGTACGGGCCTTCTAAGCCAAGGCGGCGAGCGACCGGCGCCGCGGCTCGAGCGACCAAGTCGCGGGGCCTGTTTTGCAGTACCAAGTCGCTTAGGTCTGTCTTCGCTTCCAGGCGCCAGCCGGTGCGTTGTGCCGCGGCTGTAACCTCATTCACCGTAAGCCGGTTATTGATGTGCCAGCCCCACCGGAACTCAGCGTGCAAGCGCGCATCTGTAAGAGCCTTGTGTGTGCTGCGTGGATAATCGCGCTCGCTCGGAAAATCGTCGCATATCACAAGCAGTCCATGGTGTTGAAGCACGTCCGACAAGACCAAAAACACCTCTTGGGCGTTTTCCGCGTGCGTGAACGACTCAACCATGTAGGCATCGCCGATGCTCTGCGCCGGCGTGAGTTGGGCAAGGTCCTTTTTGCTAAGAAAGCTCCCGACAATCGGGGCAATACTCCGACCAAACCGGCGCCGAGCAATTGCGGCCTGAACGGGGCTCAGGGTGATTCCGACTACCGGCCGGCCGGTGTGCCGCGCAAACCACGCCATGCCGGCACCGATTCCGCAGCCCAAGTCTGCTATTGGTCCAGCCCCTGCGCCTTTGTCCAACCGTCCGTACGTACGCAGCTCCTGTAGGATCAATTGGTACACGACCTCGATGGGCTCTCGGTCTCGAAGACCGGTGGGAACGCGAAGCTCCCGATGCAAGTGGCCTGTTCGTTGTGAGGAGCCGCCGGTTCGTAAGAACCTCTGAGTCACAGCGTCGTAGTAACGACGAACATCGTGATTCACGGGGAGAGGTCTGTCAAAGCGATGTCAAGGTCACGTTTCACGGAATTCTAGTTTTATAGTATTCTATTAGCGAATGTACAAGAACCAACGCTTGGAGGCGGAAACCGAACGGCCACTGAGCGCAGCATTACGAGGGCCCGACGAGCGAATCCCCTTCGACCGCCTGTACCACATTTGGAACCAGGTGCACGGCATGGTCGTCGTCCTCGCAGTTGTTATGCTCGAGCTCGCGCCGTTGCGCCATGCCGGATTAGTCATTCTGGCCGGATGGACTCCCATTGCAATGCTTGTGTTGTATCGAGCGGCAAAACACCTTCATCCGGACGGGACCGGCTCGCTGTTTCCTAACTTACTCACCACCGCGCGCGTGGCGGCCGGCTGTCTTATCTTGATCGCCTTGGCGGCATCTGAGGTCGCTGCCGCGGTTCTTTCGATTGCTCACACCAATGCTGCGTATCTCTTGGTGGGTGTCCTGCTGCTGGTAGAGCTAACGGACTTGTTCGACGGCTATGTTGCACGTCGCCGACCCCACGGGGCATTCGGCGGAGTCTGGGACATGGAATCGGATTCGGTTTTTGCGATTGCCTTGGCCCTCGGACTTCGACAGGCCCACGGTGTTGGCTTCCACGTAGTGCTTATTGGCCTAATAAAGTACCTCTACGTGTTACTGAGCCGATTTGACGGCGACCCACCGGTCTCTCCAAAGGCCTACAAGATGTTTGCCAAATCCGTTGCTGCGGTGGTTGTTACCTCACTTATTCTTGGCTACGCACCGCTCTGGTCGAGCGCGTCGGGGATAGCCGTTCGCAATGTGACGTATGCCGTCGTTCTGGCACTGCAAATAGCTTCGTTTGCCTGGGACCTTGTTCTGCGGGTGAAGCCTGCTCGGTGAGATCCTCAAAGCGTGACCTTGGTCTCCTTGTTGCGGGAAACGGGGTCTCGGCATTTGGCAACAGCGTCTATCTCATCGCAGTGATGCTGCTGCTAAAAGAGATGACCGAGTCGGCGTTCTACCTGGGGTTTTTCCAGTTCGCGGCCCTGGCCCCTGCGTTCCTCCTAAGCCCCATTCTCGGCGTAGTCATAGACCGTCTTTCAAAGCGCACGCTTTTGGTGGTCTCAGATGTGGCCCGGGGAGTACTTATGATTGCCGCCGGTGTCGGCTTGTCCGTACCGGGCCTTCAGACACCGCTGTTTGTCCTCTTGATTGGTTTTTTTGTCGGGCTTGGGCACGCGGTTTTTGTGCCGACGGTTCTGGCGTTTTTGCCCGCAATTGTTGATGCGGACCATCTACCGGCGGCAACCGGCATGCGCGCCGCCGGCGCCCAGATGTCGGGGCTTGTTGGCAATGCGGTCGCCGGCGGCCTTTTTGTGCTTATAGGCGGACCCGCCCTGTTCTTGATCAACGGTGTGACTTTCCTCTTGTCAGGCCTATCCGAGCGACTGATTTCCGTTCGTGGTACCGCCTCGGGAGGAGGCCGGTTGTTTAGCGAAGTGCGACGTGGCCTTGTTGAGGTAACGCGGAGCAATCAAGCCCGGCTACTAATCGCTTCCCAGGCGCTCTTGTTTGTTCTTACGCCGTCGGTACTCCTTGCACTGCCCTTTGTTGTTATTGACGAGTTGGCTCTATCCGAATCGAGTATTGGGTTTTTCTATGCATCTGCGCTTGCCGGCGGAATTGTTGGTTTTTTTGCCTACCGTATACTGCGAGGACTTTTGGGCAGAAGGCTGGTAGGTTCCGCGTACGTGGCCGTCGCTCTGTGTTTTGTTGCCATGGCACTCTTTCAAAACGCCGTCACCGTAGCTCTCGTGGCGTTTGTAATTGGCGCGGCCGCGGCCACGGTGTACCTGGCGGTGACGACCTGGATTCAGCTGGAGAAACCGCCGGAGCTGCACGGAAGGTTTTTTGCGATTGTGGAGGCGGCAGGGTCCGTTGCTGCGCCGACAAGCTATCTGGTGACCGGTGTGGTCATGGAAGCCCTTGGCTCCTCCGGCCGTTGGCTTCTGTTTTTGGTTTGCGGCGCGGCGGCGGCCGTGTGGGGCCTGGTTACGTTGATTCGTATCCGTTAGTCGGCGCGGCGCGCCTCGGCAACGGCAACCGCGTCGATTTTGTCCGCCAACTCGGTCAGAAGCATCTCGAGCTCGGGGTACTCGGACAGCAACGCCACCTCCACACCAACCACCGGAACGCCACGAACTATCGCTCCGCGCTCGTCCCGCAGCTGCACGGTGCCCGGGCGGTTCGCGGCGGCAGGCAAGACGTCCACGATAATCTGGTTGTGGCTTTGCGCTGCGGCGGGGCCGTGATCGCCCGATCCGCCTGCAGCGGCGCCTGCACCGAACACGCCGCCTGCGGGAGTTGCGGCTACGAGGCTTGACCGTGGGATGTCGAGGCCGTAGATCGCGTCGATTCGCGGCAAATACTCCTCACCGATCAGCAGGATCGCCGGGCCCCGGTAAAGGACTCTGTTTTCAAACGAAGCCAAACCGGCAATTCCGGCATGTCCAGGCGCATCCACGGAACGGTCCGATGCGTCATTACCCGTGGCCGCAGCCACACCGCCGACGAGCGCGTCACGGGTGTGGGGCGACACAAAGAAGTTGATTTCGCTCGAGAAGGGCAGGGTGGTAAGCCAGCGCACGCCTTTCTCTTGGTCTAGAGTATTTAGCTGTTCGAGGTGGGCGGCACGATTGTTGTCGGAATCAAGCCGCAAGTGCACAACCAGGGTGTCCAGAGACGCAATGCCGATATGGGCCTCGCCGGAAAGCAGCTTGTCCCTGAGGTGCAGTGAAGAGTCAACGGTTGAGGCAGAATTGACTACAAAGTGCCGGGCCGTGAGCTCAGCCTCGAAAAACGACCACACTGCGGTTACGTCGTCTGTGGAGCGAATCGCCGGCCTTAGTGGGTTGCCCGGGTTTTTCGCGCAGGAAACTGCTACGAGGAGAAAGATCGCCGCGGCCGCCCAAGCGCAGCGAGTTGTCTTCCTACGAGTCGCCGCGATAGGGGTAAAAGACAAAGTCCCTGAACTCGCCGTTTACGTTCCGACCGCCGTAGGGGTGCTCTTCATTGGCGCTTTCGTGGCAGGTCAGGCAAAAATCCCCGAGACTCCGGTCCTCGGCGCCCGTCTCCGGATCTTTAGATATCCATATCCAGCCGCCACGCGCTTCGTCGGTGCCCGGTGACTTGACCATCGCGGTTATTGCGTCGGGACTCTCGTTCGTAGTCGGTTCCTCGTTGAAGGCCTCTTTTACAATGACGGTGCCGGCCGGGTAGTCGTAGTCTACCGCGCCGTTTTCGTCCTCCGTTGTTACAACCGCCGTGCCCACGTCGTTGATGTAGATACGCCGCAGGGTGTCACCGTGGCCTGGGACCTGACCACGGATGGTATCCGGCACGGTTTGGGACCATTCACGGTAATTCGGATCTACCAACGTCGCCGCCTCTTCCTCCGCGCAGCCTGCGGTAATTAGTAAACATGTCGTCAAAAACAGGCCGGCCGGTACGGGCATGCCGGTAATTCGTCTCATTCTGATCCACCCTCTAATGTGTCAATCCGCGATGCGGCGTTTTCCGACCGGCTCGTATCCGGAGCGACGATTTTGTACACTCGGACCGGTTCTTTTTTACCCTTGACCCGCATCGAGTACGGCCCTTCGGCCTTTACGGTGTCGACAACCGCCGCCAGCAGCGTTTCCGTTACGATAACCTCACCCGGACCTGCGGCGCTGCAGAGTCGGGCCGCCAAGTTGACGTTGTCCCCTATCACTGTAAAATCAGCCCTTTGGTCGGAGCCAACCATTCCGACTATGACACCACCACGGTTGATTCCAACCCCCACCTCGAGTCCAAAAAACCGAGGATCCTTTGTCTGCGACATTGCCTCAACGATGCGAAATGCCGCCCGACATGCTCGCTCTTCTTGGTTCTCGCCGGTAAACAGGGCAAATATCTCATCACCGACGTACTTGTCGATGTCGCCGCCCTCGTCTTGGATAATGTCGCTTTGGAATACCATGATCTCGTTGAGGCTGGTGACAACGGTCTCCGGATTGTTCTGTTCCGAATACGATGTGAATCCTCGGATATCGGTAAAAAACATCGTAATGTTTGCGTCTTTGGCCTGCCGGTCTTCCGTGAGCGATGCGATGGTCGAAGTAGAAACAAACTTGGAGAGCTCAAAGCGCTCGTGCAATCCCGTGACCATTTTGTTGACTGTGCCGCCGAGCCTTCCTATCTCGTCGTTGGCGGAGTAATCGACGCGCACGTCAAAGTCGCCGTCGGTCACCAGCGCGCAGACCTGTCCGATTTTCTGCACGGGTCGGATGACTGAGCGGCGCAAAAAGAAGGTAAGGACAATCGTCAAAAACAGAACAATTCCGAGGAAAAAGCCGCTCGAGATGATAATCGAGTCACGCTGAGCAATAACGGAGTCCGTGATGTCGTTTCGAATGTCGATGACGCCACGGATTGTGTGATCGGAGCCGTGGCATTCCGTGCATACCGGCAGGTTCAAGAGCGGCTTGTATGCACGAAGGATCGTAACACCGGTCTCGGGGTCGGTCTCGGTGACAAAGACCTCCTCGGTAGGTGGCCGAGCCACACGCTCGAAATTGGGATTGCCCACAATCCTCATGGGGTTGTCATCCGGATCGTCTTTTAGAGCAAACCCCTGGAAGCCGAGGACTTCGTTTACGCGTTCTATGGTTTGATTGTCCGAGAAGGCGCGGACGCCGGTGGTGCGATACAGGCGGATATCGTAGTCCGGCGTAATGTTGGCGATGCCGTCAAAAAAATCCACGGCCAGGGTGGCCTCTCCGGGAAGCATAAAAGCTTCGATCGCCTGATACAGGATGTCGGATTGTGTGGTCATGTTGTCCGCGGTGCCGGACTCGATTGTTGTGGAAAGGGACCGGGCAAAAAAGAAGGTGATTGCGCCAATTCCAAGGACCAAGCTAATAACTATGATGGCGGCAACCTTGCGCGTTATCGGCACGAAGCGAGTCTTGTTGCCCATATTGCCTCCTAGTGCTGCATCAGGCGCTTAGGGCGCATGAGAGGTAGGACTATTGTAGATGATTACCGGAATCAGAATAGACTTCTCCGACACCCCCGTCAAGTTGTGGGTGAACAGGCGTGCCTGACCCACTAAAGAACGGAGTCTATGCGTGCAAGGGCCGCGGCCACCTTGTCGGAAGTGGTAAAGGCGCTGATGCGGATAAATCCCTCACCGTTCCTGCCAAAGCCCACGCCGGGAGTGACCACAACGCCCGCCTCCTCGAGCAGCATGTCGAAGAACTCCCATGCGTCGCCCTTTGTTTCGATCCACACGTAGGGAGCATTGTCACCACCCCACACGCGATAGCCCTTTTGCTCCATTGTGGATTTGATGTGTGCGGCGTTTTTTAGATACGCGTCGGTCGTCTTTGTGACCTCACGCCGGCCCTCAGGGGTAAACACCGCGGCTGCGGCCTTTTGGACCGGGTAAGACACGCCATTGAACTTGGTAGCTTGGCGCCGGCGCCACAGGTCGGCGACGGCGAGGGCGCCCGCCGGTCCGGAGACGGTAAGCTCCCGAGGGACGACGGTGTACGCGAGTCGGACTCCGGTGAAGCCGGCGGTCTTTGACAGGCTCCGAAACTCTACGGCGACCTCCCGAGCCCCTGGAATCTCAAAGATCGAGTGAGGAAGGTCTGGATCGCGAATAAATGCCTCGTAGGCGGCATCAAAAAGAATAAGACTACCCCTGTCCTTGGCGTGACTTACCCACGCGGCGAGTCTGTCGCGGTCGGCGGTTGCGCCGGTTGGGTTGTTTGGAAAGCAGAGGTAGACCAGATCAGCATCGAGATCGTCCGTGGGCCGTGGGGCAAAGTCGTTGTCCGGATTGCCGTCCACGTAGACGATTCCGCGGTAGCGGCCATTGTCAAAACCGCCGCTTCTGCCGGCCATCACGTTGGTGTCTACGTAAACCGGGTACACCGGGTCCGGTACCGCGACTGTTGCGTCATGCGCGAACAACTCCTGGAAATTGCCCGTGTCACACTTGGCACCGTCGGAGACGTAGATCTCGTCGTCTCCGATTTCCACGCCTCGGGACCAAAAGTCGGACTCAGCAATTGCGTGGCGCAGAAATTCGTAACCTTCATAGGGTCCATAGCCGCGAAAAGCTTTGGCCGACGCCATTTCGTCGATCCCCGCCTGGAACGCTCGGACCACACTCGCGGACAGCGGCCCCGTAACATCTCCTATTCCGAGCTTAATAACGTCGACCTCGGGCCTCCGTTTTTGAAAATCGGCAACTTTTTTCTCGATGGTGCTGAACAGATAGCCCGAATGGAGCTTTGCGTAGTTTGGATTAGAGCGTAGCACAAGAATCCCTCGTGATTGGTATGTGTCCGATCGAACGTTGCTTCCCCACGACGGACAACCCTTAGTATATTGGCGAACGAATGCTCAGAAAAGCCGATAGCGAGGATACGTTATGAACAGAAGCATGGTTTGGGGTCTGTTGTTTGTCATATTTGCGTTGGTGTTTGTGGTCGCGTGCGGGTCGGGTGAAGCGGAATCCGGTTCCGAAGACCAAGAGGCGGCTGAATTTGCCGACCAGTCGCAGGGCGCTTCAGATGAGAACGACGGCGATGACACCGGGAATGGCATGGAACAAGCGGGTGGCGGCGACACGCCCGGGGTCGCGAACGAAAACGAAACCGACTTTCCCGAAAACCCAGGCTTTGAGGAGATCACGGCCGATGGAATGATCTTCCGCTATCGTGTTGTAGGCGAATCACTCGATGTAGAGGTGGAGGCACCGACGACGGGTTGGGTTGCGGTGGGATTTGACCCGGAGCGCGGTATGCAGGGCGCCAATTTGGTCATCGGGTATGTGACCGGTAATGTGGCAACCGTGGAAGACCATTATGGCAACGCCATGACGGCCCACAGCAGTGATGAGTCTCTGGGCGGGAGCCGGAACCTGTCCAACGTTACCGGAACAGAGGCCGATGGAGCTACGTCAATCGGCTTTCGGATGCCGTTAAACAGCGGTGATGAGTACGACAAGGCTTTGGAGCGCGGCACCGAATACTCGGTCCTGTTGGCCTACGGCCCAAACAACGCCGACGACGTTACGACCTATCACCAGTTCCGGACGGCGGTGTCCTTTGCCGTACCATGAAGTCCGAGCCGGCGTTCCTGCACTGGTCTAAACTGGAGGCCGAGGCGTCTGGGGTCGTCAGTGACGACTCAGACGCGTTGAGCCGGTTGCAACGCCTCTGTGACCTTCTTGGGCGTGCGATTCCCCACTATGACTGGTTTGGCTTCTACTTTGCCGTTCCGCGTCGCCAAGAGGTCATTCTTGGCCCGTACTACGGCGAGGCAACCGAACACGTTCGTATTCCATACGGCCGCGGTATCTGTGGCCAAGTCGCGGCGGGCCACAAAACGCTGACAGTCGCGGACGTTGTATCCCAGGATAACTACCTATCGTGCAGCATGCACGTGAAATCGGAGATTGTAGTTCCGGTGCTCGACGGCGAAGAGTTTCTGGGTGAGATCGACATCGACTCGCACACCAAGGACGCGTTCTCAGAGGAAGACAGGGTATTCCTCGAGCGCCTTGCGCGAATGCTGGTGCCGCTTATGCCGCGCAATTTGTGAGAACTGTTGCGAAGAGTGTGGCTAATGCCGCGCCACCTACAGGCTTCGCAGCACTTCCAACCGGTTGCGGCCGGTGTCCCTAAAATCGAATCCCCGTAATTCCCAAAAAAATCATCATAAAGACCGGCAAAAGCACCAGATAGACCAAATAGGTCACAAACAAGACAAAGGCGGCCTCGTCGCGGCCCACGTCTTTGTCCCGGGCCATTATGGCGAGATTTGTGGCGGGCGGGACGTGGGTCTCGAGGAACAGCACCCAGATCACCGGCCGGGCGACATCAAGGCGGTCTAAGAACAGCAGGTACACCAGCCAGAACAGACCGGGTAGCACCAGAAATCGGGCGATGCTCACCACGGCGGCCATAACCTTGATCGGAGGTCTCACGTGGCGCGGGTGACCCAATTCGGCAATCATTGAGCCGACAACAATAAGCACCAGTGGAAAGGTGACGCTCCCAAGGCGTTCGGCCACGTTGACTACGGTGGCGAGGGGCAATCGAGGGTCGGCAAAGACGCCGTGTAACCCGAGCAACGGAACCGAAATACCCGCCACGATCCCGACAAACGGGGGCGAGACAAAGGTTCGCAACCGAAGGCGTCGGCCCTTGCCGGTCATGATGTAGTTGCCCACCGACCACAAGAGGGGACTAAAAGCGATGAGATACGCCCCGATCAGGAGCGCGGGTTCCTCTCTGCCGAACACGGACGCAAAGCCGGGGAGTGTGCCGGCGAATATCTCGGTCACGGTGACGGGCATATACCCGCTGTTTCCAAAGGCGCTTAATGCGATGGTTTGCCGGCGATACCCACTCCGCGCGGCGCCCGAGACGCGCGCACCGATGAGTCCCACCAGGATTCCCACAGCGGTCATTAACAGCGCGATTCCTACGAACAATAGGCCGTCCGACAGGGCCTCTATGTCGGTTTGCGAGAGTCGGGCGAAAAAGAGTACGGGAAGGGTGACACGAACCGCAAACGTTGAAAGTCGGTGGAAAAACACCGACTCCCATGTAAGGAAACGTCGAAGTACAAACCCGACTCCGGCCAAGAGGAATATTTGCAGTGTCCCGTAGACGATAGGCAATATATGTTCGGCCACGCGGCGAGTATAGCGGATTAGCGGATCCGTTTTCCGCGTATCGACATTGACATGGCGGAGGACCGGCACGTAGAGTCACAAACAGCGGAGGAGGTCCTATGCGTCGAGTTATCGGTATGGTCGGTCTTTTGTTTCTCCTTGTGTTTTCCACGGTATTTGGTCAGGTCGACGAAGTCTTGGAGCGTGCGGACGCGTTGTACGAGGAGGAAGCCTACGAAGAGGCGATTTCCGAGCTCGAGCGTGGCCTGAGGTCGCTGCGGTCGGGTCGAGACCGCGGTGAAGTCCTTTGGCGTCTCGCGCGCGCTACAATGCAGCTCGGCGCGACCATCGAGTTCCGGTCGGGTGATACGGATCGAGCGATGGAGCTCTACGAAGAGGCCGAGCGTCTGGGCCAAGATGCGATCGACGCGGACCCCTCCAATCACAATGCGTATTTTTGGAAGTCGGCGAGCATAGGAAAGGCCGCGCAGGTAAGGGGTGTTCTGAACAGCCTTTTTAAGGCCGGGGAGATGCGGGATCTGCTCCACGAAGCAGTTCGACAAGCTCCGGCACACGTCGAGTCCTTTTACGTGCTGAGCCAGATGTACCGGCGCCTGCCCGGTGTGATCTCTTTTGGAAACGTCGACTTTGCCGTGTCCCTTGCACGAAAGGCCGTAGATCTCCAAGCGGCGGAAATGGCTTCCGGCGAGCGAGAGGAGCTCAACCACGATGCGTTGACACAGCTTGCCGCCGCACTTATGTCCCGGAACTGGAACGAGAACCGCAGGAACCGAGAACTATCGGGTAAAGCCGATCGGTACAGGCGTGAGAGAGACATCCTGGAGAAGAACTTTCGTTACGAGGGAACCGTTGATATACCCCGGATGTCCGATCGTGAGGAGGCCGCGATAATCCTCGACGACGTGATTCGCCGTCTACGCCGTATCAGGAGTCGTACCAGAAGCCAGGAAGAGCACCTGGAAGAGGCTCTTAGCTTTCGGGCCGAATTGCGCTAGGATCATTACGCGGCAGGAGCGCGGCCTTTTTCAGGTGGAAGCCTCCCGCGACTATGGTTTCCTCGACACGCCGTCGCTTGTCGTCCACAGACTCGAAGAGCTCTCCTTGTGAAAGGGAGCCGTCCGTGAGGACGTGGGAAATCCCGAGCCCCACCAGCCGTACTCGCCGTTTTCCGTCCCAACTCTTGGAAAGCAGCGCGAGCCCGGTATTGTAGAGCTCCTCAGCGGACCGTATCGCGTGGTCGAGGGTTTGCCGCGCGGTGTGTGTTTCGAAGTTCTCGGTGCGCAGCTTCAAGACGACAGTCTTGCCCCGTGCTCCTTGTTTGATCAGGCGGTGGGACACGGTGTGTGCGATCTCTAAGAGCCGGTGCGTGATGACCTCGTTGTCCGCCGTGTCGTGTTCGAAGGTCCGTTCCCCGCTGAACGACCGGCTTTTTGTGACGCCGGTATAGATTCCTGGGTCCTCGCCGTGGCTTACGGCCTTCAGGTAAGCTGCGGCGGCGGTACCAAAGAGTGCCTGGAGCCGCTCCCGGTCTATACGGCGCAGGTCGACGACCGATTCAATGCCAAAATCCGCCAGCCGCTGAATTGTCTTTGCCCCCAGGCCCCAAAGCTTGCGCAACGGCATGCCGGCAACAAATTCGGCCACCCCTTCGTGCGGGACCACGGTTAGGCCGTCGGGCTTGCCGACATCCGAGGCGATTTTGGCCACGAACTTGCTAGGCCCAACACCAATAGATACAACCAGGCCGAGGTCTCGCTTTACCTGATCCTTAATCCTTCGCGCGACGGCGTGGGGCGCCCCCAGAAGGCGCTTTGTCCCCGTCATGTCTAAAAAGGCCTCGTCAACGCTTATTTGATTCAGCGCGGGCGTCCACGAGGCAAGGATTGCCATGACCTGTGACGATACCGCCACGTACCGACCCATCCTCACCGGCAGGTAAACCCCGTGTGGACAAAGGCGATACGCCTCGCTGATCGGCATTGCGGAGTGCACTCCAAACGCCCTAGCCTCGTAGCTGCATGCCGACACGACACCACGGCGCCCGGGCGCGGCTCCAACGATAACCGGCTTTCCCGCGTGCTCCGGGTTATCCCGTTGTTCGACGGACGCATAAAAGGCGTCCAAGTCGGCGTGGAAGATCACGGGTGAGCTCACGGGCTGCCCTCCCAAATCGTGCGGATCGAGGTTTTGATGGAAAGGTCGTTCCGATTGGGTATCGTCGCGTCGTGGCCCGACTCGCCCTCTGCGACAATCCGGACCCGCGGCGACCCCTCCGTCTGGATTGTGAACTCGAATCGCAGGGGAATCGGCGGATTCCGGCCGATGTGAACTTCCAAGCGTCTTCCGTCCTCTGAGAGGGAGTACGGGTAGCCGACGTCATACACGACGATTGGCGCAAGGGATTCCACGACACACGTTAGGTGCCGAACGGGCTCCGTGCTTTCGATACGGGCTTGATATCGTGTTCGCCCCAAAAACGGTGTTCCCGAAACTGCAGCGCTTACGGGGCCGGTACCGTCCGGTAGTCCAATGAGGTAGGCCCTCCGGGTCATCGAGACCTGGTAGGTGTCGGGGCCGTAGGATAGCGCGAAGTTTCCGGGTGGCGCCGGCGCCTCGACCCGGAGGTTTCTCCCTCCGCTTGCAAGCAGAGTCTCCTCAACCGCCCGAAGGTCCATGGGAGTAGTCGATCCAAAGGGCGAGTAGAAAAACACAAAGGCTCCGAGCGTCGCGGTAACGATTCCGGTTGTCCAGACAAATACCCGCAGGGCGAAGTTGCGCCGATCGCGAAAGGGGTTTCGGATCAAGAAGTTGAGGCGCAGGACCATAAACAAAAACGGAAGCAGGATAAACGCGAGAAGCAGGTTCGACCAGAGCGGGGACACAATGATGTATTCTAGGGCGGTTTCTTCCCCCAGCTCGGTAGCATCCGACAAGAATCGGATCACCCAAAACAGGGAAAGCGGAAGGCAAATGAGCTTCAACAGGATCGGCTTAAACAACGAGAACAAAAAGGCAAACACAAAGGCCCACAGAAAGTAGTAGGCAAGGGAGATATTAATCGCCGCAGTGGTAACGGTGTCGATAAAGAGGAGAACGACCGCGCCCGCCGAGTAGAAGCTCCCTTTTTTCGAGATGGGAAGATCCCCAAGAAGATGAAACAGCAGCGAGAACAAAAAAGCGGGCAAAGCAAACTTGAGGAGGATAAACGCGACCGGAGCGTAGCGCCACAGGTCCGGGAACCGCGTCATGCCAAGGACGGCTTGAATGAGCAACGTCGCAACGGTAAGGAGCACAAAAACCGTTCCCAGGAGAATGGGAATTGTCCAAAAATCTCGAAAAAGAATCCGGCGGTACTTTCTTCCGCGCTTCTGAAACACAAGCGCGTACCCAAGGGGTACCAGGAAGACGCCCAGAAAACCGACTATGTAGGCCTCTTCCCCTACGATGATCTTTTCCGATCCAAGCTGGACCGGTAGGTAGTGGCGTTCCCACGAGTGTTGTTCCTGCGCGCTGCCGGATTCGGCCAGACCAATAAACGACGTCGCCAAACGGTCGGCCCAGGCCTCGACCTCGACGGGAATTGTTGCGCCGTTCTGGACCTCGATGGAGGGATACTCCGCACTGAGGAGCGGCGTAAGCGGACTATACCGCTCGGAAATGCCCAGGTGATAGAACGTGGTGCGTTCGCCCCGCGTGTCGTAAAACACGTCGTGTTCTGAAAAGCTTCTCTCCGCCGCTTGCACCAGCCAAAGTGGTGTAACTAATCGACCTGCGCCGGTTTGAACCACCAAACGTGTCGGCCTCCCTGCCAGGGAGATGTAGAATACCGGCGGCTTCTCGCGGCGCGTGCCGCTTTGGACCCACAGTTTCGACCCCATGGGGTAGGATGGCGCCGACCCGTGCTGGGCCCCAAGAAGAGCTATTTCGACCGAAGGTCCCGACGTCTGCTCTGCGAAGTATTCGGCCAAGACAAGTGCAAGGGCCAGTCCGGTCGCGTCGCCGCGGCCGTCGGCGGTTGCTATGGACACCGCAAACACAACGTCGGGAGGACCACGTTCCGGCGTGCCTGCGATGACATTCCGGGAAAACGAATGGCCCCCCTCGAAATTCAAGAACTCCTGCACCCGGTAGCTAAGGCCGGACTTATCGAGGTGGTTTGTTAGGTATGAGATAGCCTCTTGTTCCGCCTGCGACCCTTCCGGCCGCGGCCCAATCGCCTCGATTTCCCGAGCGATTGCAACAAGCCGCATTCCTCGCGCGAACTCTCCGATTTCCAAAGAGTTCGACTGTGAAAACGCCACATATCCTGTTAAGATAAAGACCAGAACGGGCCCGAATGAAGAGAGGAGCGGCTTGGATATACTTCCCGAAATCGTTAGACGATCAAGCATTCATCGTTTCTCCGACGAAGACGTAGCGCCGGAGGCCGTAGCCCGCATCATCGAGGCTGCGCGACTGGCCCCATCCGCCAAAAACCGGCAAGCATGGCGCTTTCTCGTCATCCGGGATCCTGAGCGCCGTCAAGCCTTGCAGCGGGCGGGCTACGGCCAGGAGTGGATCGGCCAGGCTCCCGTTATTGTCGCAAGCTGCACCACCAATGTCGACTACACGATGCCAAATGGGCAACTCTCGTACCCCATCGACCTGACTATCGCAACGTCGTTTATGATGTTGCAGGCCGTGAGGGAAGGCCTGGGCACTTGCCTTATTACTACCTTCGACGAGGATGACGCCAAGGCGGTGCTCTCGATTCCCCACCGGATGCGTGTGGTTACCCTACTGCTTGTCGGCAAGGCCGCTGAGGAGGCCGGTCCGCCAAATCGCCTTCCTACGGATCGGATTGTTTCCTACGAGCATTGGTAGGGAGTGTAGCGCAGACCGGTCTCTACCACTTGCCTCGCCAGTGCCGCTTCGAGCAAGCGGCTTACAAGCTCGGCGTAGGTGATTCCCCCGGCGTTGCAGAGCAGAGGAAACATGCTAATTCCCGTAAAGCCCGGAATCGTGTTGATTTCATTCAAGAGTATTTTCCCCGTGGACCGTTCGAGAAAGAAATCGACGCGGGCCATCGCCTCCGCATCCACGGCCTCGAAGGCGGCGAGGGCCAAGCGCCGAACCTCGTTAGCATCCTCGACGTCAATGGCCGCGGGTATCTCGAGTCCCGCGCCTTCCGGGTCGAGATATTTGGCCTCGTAGCTGTAGAAGGAGTGATTAGGCTTCACTTCTCCCGGCGGCAACGCCTGCGGCTCGGGGTACCCGAGCACGGAGCATTCGATCTCGCGGGCGTCGACCTCAGGCTCAACCATGATTTTTGTGTCGTACAAGAGCGCCTCGGTGATTGCCGTGTAAAGCGATTGAACGTCGTCGGCCTTGCTAATGCCGACCGACGACCCTAGGCGTGCCGGTTTTACAAAGACCGGTAGACCAAAGCGATCCACCGCCTTTTGCGCCGCCGTTTCTACCGCGCCGTCGCCCGAGGTGTCGGCTCTCTTGATCAATAAAAATGGGACTGTCGGCAACCCTGACTGAATCCACAAACGCTTGGAAAGAACCTTGTCAAAGGCAACTGCGCTGCCGGCGACACCGGAGCCCACATAGGGGATTCCAGCTGTAGCCAAGAGTCCCTGGACCTTGCCATCTTCCCCAAAAGTGCCGTGAAGCACCGGGAAAGCCACGTCCACCTCCAGCGTGGTCCCGTTGTGGTAGAGTCCGTGTCCGGGCCTCGCGTCGACAAAGGCGCCCGTCGCCTCGATGCGAAGGTCGTCTCCGGCGAGGACGTTGCGCACGAGCTTTTTGTGCTGAAGGTGCCATGTTCCGTCTGTCGCAATTGCTACGAGGACCGGCTCGAATCGAGCCGTGTCCAGATTGCGGACAACGTTGGTTGTCGACATTAGCGACACGTCGTGCTCACCGGACCGTCCGCCGTAGAGGATGGCTACCTTAGTCGAGCCCATAGTCATACCCTCGTTTTTGTAATTCGTCCTGCGTCACCGCAATTTCGTCCCATTCCATCACAAAATCCTTGTAGATGATGGTCGACTCGTGAGCCTTGCCCAGAAATGCGAGCACGTCTCCCGGCAGCGCACGAGCAACCGCGGCCGCGATGGCTTCTCGTCGGTCGGGAATGCGAAGTACCACTTCATCGGCCAGGTTCCGGCGACAGCCTTCGGCTATACCCTCGATAATTGTCATAGGGTCTTCGCCGCGTGGATCTTCGTCCGTGAGAATTACCACGTCGGCATGTCGCCCCGCCGCCTCACCTTGTAAAGGCCGCTTTTTGATGTCTCGCTCTCCGGCGGAGCCGAACACGACAACAAGCTTGCCGCCCGGACCGCGCAGTCTGCCGAGCTCGGGCAATACCACCTCGAAGGACCCCGGCGTGTGGGCGTAATCAACAAAGGTCCTAAAGGAGTTCTGTTGCCCTATACGCGTCATGCGACCCACAAGCGTGGAGAGCTGCTGGGCGTAGCCAATCAGGTCAAGCGGGGGCCTGTCCACAATTCTTGCCGCGGCGAGGAGCGCCGCGACATAGTTGGGCACGTGGAAGGAGCCGGGAAACGGTAGGCGACCCGGGACCTTGGGTCCGGCCGAAAGCCCGTGGCTCAGAGAAAAGGTCGTTGAGCCGCCGACCTCGGCAAGATCGTAGTGGAGGTCGACGCGGCTTGTATTGGTGCCGTAACGGAGAACGTCGCAGTTGGCGAGTCCCGCCATGTACACCGCCTCCGGATCGTCGGCGTTTACAACGGCAAACCGGTCATGGCGGGCGTTTTGCTTCCCGACGGGGCGAGCCACCGAGCGAAAAAGATTGCCCTTGTCGGATCGGTAGTTCTCAAAACTGCCGTGAAACTCGAGATGCTCGTGCGAAATATTGGTGAATACTCCCGCGTCGAAGTGCACGTCGGCAAGCCGTGCGGTCTTGTTACTCAGGCCGTGACTTGTGGCTTCTACAACCGCGACCCTACAGCCGGCGGTGACCATTTGTGCCAAAAACCGGTGGATTTCCGGCGATTCCGGAGTGGATTGGCGGAACGGGTTTTTTACGACCTCGTCTACGATACCAACAGCCGGCGTGGAAAGGAATCCTGCCGGTACGCCGAGCATTCGCAGTATCTGCCACAGAAAGTACACGGTTGTGCTCTTGCCGTCCGTGCCCGTAACACCGACGACAAAAAGCTCGTCCGCCGGAGAGTCGAAAAAGCGTGCCGAGATTGCCGACATGGCGTCGCGCACGTTCCCCACCTCCACAACCGGAATGGATGTCGACGCCGGCGCACGAACTCTGGGTCCCTCGCCTGGATCGCTTCGGGCCGTAACAACGGCTTTTGCACCGCGCCGTTTTGCGTCGGGAATGTACCGGCGTCCGTCGGTGTGTATACCGGGCAGGGCAAAGAACACGGCTCCCGGTTCGACCAAGCGGCTGTCGTAGGCAAGTGATGTAACCTGCGCCTCTTCGGCAGGTGCCCCATGGTTCTCTATTCCCGCAAGTAGCCGAGAGAGGAGCCGGGGCGCGTTTGTGGTCGGCATCGCGCGAATACTACCAGCGCCGCCTGGGCAGGGCAAGCGAGCCGGCATACAGGGTGCTGCCCCCGCCCCCGGCCATGCCAAAAAAAGCCGACCCCGCAGAAAACGCGGAGCCGGCAAAAACGGCGTCTTGGGGAGCCTACTCCCCTTGCGCGCTGTACAAGTAGCGGAAGTAGTCCATGTCGGTTGTCAGAGTCTTCCGGAATGTCGGAAGGATCCTTCGGTAGGACTCAATGGATCGCCAGAACTCGAAGAACCTCGGCGACGCTTCGTAGGTATCGGAGTAGATACGCGCGGCCTCGGCGTCGGACTGACCACGGATAACCTCGGCTTCTTCGTAGGCGCCGGAGAGGATAGCCCGCTGGTCGTTCTCCGCCTGACCGAGCAGGTTTTGCTTCTGGCCTTGGCCGTATGAGCGATAGGCGCTGGCGATCTGGGCCCGTTCGGCGACCATGCGGTCGAAGACCGATTCGGTTAGCTCGTCCGAGTAGCGAATCTGGCGAATAATAACATCGATGAGCTGCATGCCAAGATCACCGTCGGCGATTTGTTCCCGTGCGGCGGCAAGCATCCTGTCGGAAAGAACCTGACGACCAGACTGGATGGTCTCGAGTTGCACGTCAAAGGTTACGAGGTTGGCGATCTCGTCTAGGCCCTCGAGCTGTTGGCGTTCTTCGGCGCTGATAGGCGGCGGAATCTCTCGTTCGGTGATAAGGTTGCTGCTCCGCACCGCCTCCGCCAACCGGTTCGCGGCGATGGTATTCCTGACCGACGAGTCGATGATTTCGTCCAGACGCGCAAAGGCCTGATCAACTGTTGAAACACTGGCGTAGAACAGCCTTGGATCCTCGATGCGCCAACGTGCCGTAGTATCGACCCAAATAAATTGGCGTTCCGAGGTAGGCATTCGCTGGGCCGACCCGTCCCAGGGCAATATCCGTTTGGAGTAGGTGACTACGGTGTCCACAAGCGGGGTCTTGAGTTTTAGTCCCGCTTCGGTGTGAACTGCGACTATCTCCCCGAATCGGGTAACAACCGCTTGTTCCCCTTCCTCAAGAATAAAAAACGGTCCGATAAGGAAAAAGACGATCACGACAACGGCGATGATCACAAGTACCGTAATGAGCTTTTTCATTGGGCACCTCCTAACGCTGCGCCGTCACGCTGCAGGTTCAAAAGCGGAATAAAGTTCTGGAGGTTTCGGTCGATCAGCTCAACATCGTCGGCTCCCTCGAACACATCCTCCATCATTTCGACGTACAGGCGGGTCCGTGTTGTGCCCGGCTCGGCCTGGTACTCCTGGAGTACCTGCTGAAATCGGGCCACGTCACCCTCTGCCCTGTTCACGCGCTCAGAGGCGTAACCACGGGCAACTTGCACAAGACGCTGAGCCTCACCACGGGCGCGGGGAATGGCCTGGTTGTACTCCTGTCGGCCTTCGTTGATAAGCCGGTTCATGTCCTGGATGGCACGGTTGACGTCCTCGAAGGCCGTCTGGACTCGACCCGTAGGTGGCTCCCAGTTCTGCGGATTGACCGCGGTTACGTTGATCCCCAGGCCGTAGGTCCTAAAGAGCTCGTTCAGACGGTCGCGGGCCAGGACCTGGATCTCTTCACGGCCGCTACCAATCAAGATATCCGAGATGCCCCGATCTCCGATAAGTGCGTTAATGACTGATCGTGAAATGTCGCGGATTGTTTTCTGCTGATCCTCGACGTTAAACAACCACGCCTGTGGATCTACGATCCGGTACTGAATGTTCCACTGGATGTCGATGATGTTGAGATCTCCGGTGAGCATTCGGTATTCGTCGGGGTTGGACGCCCGCTGCGTCCGCGATGTAACTCCCGCTTCAAGGGTTGTGTAACCAAACTCCTGGCTTTGGAGTCGCTCGGTAACAACGTTGTAGTTCTGCTCGATCCCAAACGGGAGTTTAAAGTGGAGCCCGGGCTCCGCGGTACGATTGTACCTTCCAAGTAAGAGGACAACCCCACGCTCCGTTTGGTCAACGACAAAAAAGCTGCTGGTAGCAACTGCGATGACCACCACGACAACGAGAATGACAATTATCGTTCGCGGCTTTAGACTAAACGGAAGCTTTGGGGGCGTCACGTCACGTTCGGACATATCGCCTCCTAAAGTAATTGCATGTCTTATTTAGCGTAACTCTTCCCTGATGCTTGGTCAAGGTAAAGGTCTGTGTTGACAGGGGTAAAAGGCGGCCCATATAGTGGTCGCCTATGGAAAAACGGCTTATCACCTCGGCCTTGCCGTATGTAAATAATATTCCCCACTTGGGCAACCTTATCCAGGTCCTGTCGGCCGATGTGTTTGCACGGTACTGCCGACTCCGCGGATACGAGACCCTATACGTTTGCGGCACGGACGAATATGGTACGGCTACCGAAACACGCGCGCTGGAGGAGGGCATAACGCCGCGGGAGCTGTGCACGCGCTACTACGATATCCACAGAGACATCTACGCGTGGTTCAACATATCCTTCGACAGCTTTGGGAGAACCTCCACCACAGCTCAGACAAAGATCGTCCAGGAGATCTTCCTCGACCTACACAAAAACGGCTACATCTTCGAAAGAGAAATCGAGCAGCTGTATAGCGAGGCCTCCGCCATGTTCCTCGCCGACCGTTATGTGCGCGGTACCTGTCCCCGTTGCGGCTACGGGGAGGCCCGAGGCGACCAGTGCGAGAACTGCGGCAAGCTTCTTGATCCGTCGGAGCTGATCGAGCCTCGCAGTGTAATAGACGATTCGCGTCCGGTGCTTCGGAAGACCAAGCACCTCTATATCGACCTGCCCGCCATTCGCCCAAAGCTCGAGGCATGGATGGATTCCGCTCGTGTAGAAGGCAGGTGGGCGAAAAACGCCGTGCAGATGACCCAGGCATGGATCCGTGACGGCCTCAAAGAGCGTGGCATTACGCGGGATCTGAAGTGGGGCATCCCCGTTCCCCTCGAGGGCTATGAGTCAAAGGTGTTCTACGTCTGGTTTGATGCCCCTATTGGGTATATTTCGATCACGGCTAACCACACCAACGACTGGGAGAGCTGGTGGAAGGATCCGCAAAACGTTCGTCTCTTCCAGTTTATTGGAAAGGACAATATCCCCTTCCATACCGTCGTTTTCCCTTCGAGTTTGCTTGGGTCGGGCAAGCGCTGGACCATGCTTCACCACATGTCCTCCACCGAATATATGAACTACGAAGCCGGCAAATTTTCCAAGAGCAAGGGGGTCGGGGTCTTTGGCAACGACGCAAAGGATACCGGTATTCCGGCGGATGTTTGGCGTTCTTACATTTTTTACAATCGCCCGGAGACCTCGGATTTTACCTTCACGTGGAGTGATTTTCAGGCAAAGACCAACGGCGAGCTTATCGGAAACTTCGCTAATCTCGTGAACCGCACGCTATCCTTTATTTCGAAGTACTTCGGCGGCAGGGTCCTCGATGTTTCGACCGTCGGCGAGGACGACCTTCCGGCGGACTTCGATGCAGTAGTAAGCGACTACGCGGGTCGTGTGGCGGAAAGCCTGGAGTGGGCCGGGATCCGGGAGGCCTTTCACACCTTTTTCGAGCTGAGCGACTACGGCAATCGTGTGTTTCAAACGGCTGAGCCCTGGAAAACGCGCCACGACAGGCCGGAAGCGGCGCACCGAACGCTCTCGCGGCTGGCATACTTGGTCCGCGACCTGTCGGTCCTCGCCGAGCCGTTTATCCCTCATGCGTCGCGTCGTATTCTCGCCATGCTTGGTAACGACGTGCCGAGCTGGGAGCTGGTCGGGAACCGGCGAGGCATCGATTCGGTGGCACGGCCCGAGATTCTGTTCACTCAGTTGGAGGGCGATCAGATTGAAGCCTTCCGGTCCCGATTCGCCGGTACACAAGCCGAACGGGCCGAAGCGGCCGCCGGCGACGCGGAGGCCAAGGGGGCCGGTAACGCCACGACAAACGGCACCGGCGACGCCACGACGGGCTCGCAGTCGCCGGCCGGCTCGACAACGGAACCCGACGGCGGCAAAGACCCGTCCCCGCCGACACCGGAGGAATTCGCCCGCACGGTAGATCTGCGCGCCGCGCGGATAACCGCCGTCGAGCGGCATCCAAAGGCCGATAAGCTCTATATCGAAACGCTCGACGACGGCACGCAGCCCGGCCGTACGATCGTTTCCGGACTTGTCCCGTACTACGCGCCGGAGGGGCTTGACGGCAAGACGATTGTAGTTGTTTCCAACCTCAAGCCCGCAAAGCTTCGTGGCGTCGAGAGTCAAGGGATGCTTCTTGCGGCGGATCGTCCGAAGTCCGATGGCGGCGAGGAGGTGGAGGTGCTATTTCTTCAAGGCGTTGCTCCGGGAACCCGAATTTCGGTCGAGGGAGTGACACAGCCCGCCGACGACCAAACGCTTCCCACCATCGACATCGACAGGTTTTTCTCGTTTCCGATTCGCGTCGTGAATAACGAGGTGCGCTACGGTGACCGCAGGCTCTTGGCCGACGGCAAGCCGATTCGCACCACGTCCGTCGACACCGGCAAGGTCGGTTAGGCAGAAGCGGTAAGGCAGGCCGGCCGGGAAGTGATTACCGATCTATCGCCAATTCCGTACTCCCAACTACCGCCGGGGGACAACTTTCTGCAAAGCGCGGTGTGGGCGGAGTTCAAGGAGCTCTTCTCCTGGCATGGATTGGCATTTAGGTACACGACGGGGTCGCTGGAACAGCACCTTTTGGTCCTACTTAGGGATATCGGTCCACTCCGCCTGGCCTACGTCCCCCACGGACCGGATTGGAGGCGCGACCCGCGTCCTGAGGCCGGCAAGTCGGTAAACGCGGTCGGCAACGCTGCGCTGCTCGAGAGTTGGTCCAATCGCCTGGTAGAGCTTGCGGCTTTGGTCGGCGACACATTACCACGCGGTGTCATGGCGCTACGGTTCGACCTGCCGTGGGTTCTCGGTGACGGACTGTCGATGGAGGCGGCCCGATCTGCTTTTACGCGATCGGGACTCCGTGTGCCCACCGTTGATGTCCAGGTTCCCACGACCGTGATTGTGGACCTTGATGCTCCCGAGGAAGAGCTGCTTGCTTGTATGAAGTCAAAAACACGCTACAACGTGCGTCTTGCAGAAAAAAGAGGAGTTGAGGTAGACACGGCGCCGGCGACCAAACTGCAAGAGTGGTACGCCATGTATCTTGCTACCGCTCGCAGGGATCAAATCGCAATCCACCCCTTTGCCTACTACGAAAAGCTGTTTTCCCTTGCCGCGCGGGAGTCGTCGTCATTGCGACTGCGATTGTACCTGGCCCACCACCAGGGGGACCTGCTCGCAGGTATCATCGTCGGATTCTCCGGCGCCGGAGCGACCTATCTCTACGGTGCGAGCTCCGACATCAAACGGAACCTCATGGCCCCCTACGCCTTGCAGTGGCGGGCAATGGCCGATGCACGGACCGAGGGATGCACCAGCTACGACTTGTTTGGCATACCCCCCACGGACGACCCGGATCACCCGATGGCCGGTTTGTATCGATTCAAGACAGGATTCGGGGGCTCGATAGTGCGGCGGCCGGGTCTCGTCGACGTGCCGCGGCACAAGCTCACCTACGGTTTGTACCGGTCGTTTGAAAATCTTAGGAACTACTACCACAAACGCATTCGAAAACGGCGGACCTGATCGGGTCTCAGTCGTCGGAAGAGGCCTGCGTTTTCACACTCTTTGGATCACTTGGGTATAATTGCAGGATGGTTGATCGTGTCGAAGGACGCCGGCATCTAGTACTCCTGAACCTCCTATGGTGCCTTCTGCTTTTGTTTGTTGCCGCGGCTTGTGAGACCCCTCCCGAGCCGCAACCCGAGACGGTACCGGACGCGGAGGAAGTCGACGCGCAAGAGCATGTAGCCCCTGAAGAGGAGACGCCTCGCGAGGAGGTCACCGAGCCGTCGCAGAGCTCAGGTGAGATAGACGACCCGGAAGAGCCGGCTGACGCCGAGCCCGCCTCCGACGCCGACGAGCGGCCGGTTGCCGAAGAACCGCCGGCGGATCCGTTGCGTGCAGGGGGAGAACTGCCGGCGTTTGTACAACCGACGCCGCCCGATGCTCCGCCGGCGCGATCGGATGAGTCTCGTGACCGGCAATCCGACGCGCGATGGGATCCCCACGCCGTAGATCTGCCGGAGGTTCCGGAGCACCAACGGCCGGCGACGGTTCCGCCGGTCTCTGCGGGAGATGGGGCCGACCGGGCCGTCGGGCCGGCGGCGGGGCCCGGCGTCCGCGAACGGCTGCCTTTTATCCCGCGGTACCGCGGGCCACGCCTTCGGACCCTCGCTCCAGCTATCTCTCGGCCGGATGAGTCTCCGCCGCAACCGGCGCGGATAGACCTCTCCGGACCTGCCCACGGCTCCGTTATTACGGAGGCACCCATCCGGGCGGAGATTTCCCTCGATGGGAACGCGGAACTGAGCCTTTTTGTCGAGGTCTTCGACGTGGCCGACGTTGACTCCGCCTATCTCGAGTTTCTGGATCACGTTCACAGAGGACGTTCGCCGGGGCCGGAGGTTGCTCCCGACGTTGGCGGGGCGCCCGACGACCCGGTCGACGATCCGCCGCGGGACCCGTCCCGGGACCTAACCGACGACGGCAGGGAGGGCGACAACGCCGGGGACGGCACGACGGTAACGAATGCCGAGGCACGGCTGTCAGCCGCCGCCACCGACGTCGCGCCGCCCGCGCTTGCACAGCGACCGGTTCAGATCACACGGCCGCCCGGCGCCCCGTTGGTTGCAGAGGCCGATTCTCGCCGATGGGAGACCGCGCCCGGTTCCGTGCATCTGCCCGACCCACCCCAGGTCCCACCGAGTCCGCCACCGCGTTTTCGGCCGTGGGCGGACCGAGTCCGCGTTGCCGAGGCGGCCGGGGTGCTCCAAGAGACGCCGGCGATCCCGCCGGTCTCGGTTCCACCCACTCCGCGTGAGGAACGCCGGCGACCCGCGCCGGCGCCCGTCCTGGTGCCGGCCGCACAGGATTCAGCAGATCACCGGCGGCCGGAGGACGCGCCCCCGGACGACTCCTCAATGGGTAGCGTCGGGCGGCTTGGCGCGGAACCGGCCATGAGGTTCCCGATTCGCGCAGGACAAGTCGCAGTTGATCCCCGAAGCATCAGGCGGAACATCGGGCGGAGCATCAGGGACGGAGCCCGCTACGTGTACCGGGTCGTGGCCGAGGATAGAGCCGGCCGGATTGTCACGGAAACGATTCCCCGGGTGGTCCAATTTGATTTCGGACTTGTGGTACCGGTTATTCTATCGCCGCGCCGGGGGCTTTCCACAATCGATCTTACGCCGGAGATACGCTGGGCTTACGCCCCGAAAAACGCCGGTTTTACCGTGGAGATCGCCTCATCGCCGCGGTTTGGTGACGCGGACATGATCTTTGCGGCGGACGCGCTCTCTACGAAGAGTATCACCGTTCCGGAAGGCGTTGTCGCCGGCGAAACTGCCGAGTTGTACGTGCGGGTGCGGGCCTCGTCACAAACGGGCGTCGTGGGACCGTTTTCCGCAGTGCGGAAATTTGCCGTCGACTGGAGCCTCGTGCCGACAAGCGCGGGGTACCCCGACGGGTCTACAACACTCGACCTCCAGCCGTTTCTGCGTTGGACATCGGTACCGGGTGCGGAGGAGTACGAGGTCGAGGTCGTGTCTCGGGATGAGCGTAGCGTCGTGAGAACGGGGGAGACGGGAGTCCGCTCGCCCATCTCCGGCGGAAACGGCGATGCCCTCACCTGGCGTGTGAGGGCAATCAACGATGCCGGTCTGTCGCCGGGATTCTCAGCTTCCCACGCGTTGTTGTTGGGTAGTCTCGTGTTGTCGGCGGCGCCTGTCATGGCCCCCGGAGACGAGGGTGTATTTGTAATCGGGACGAACGACGGTTCTCGCGACGAGGGGCCCCCGCGGCAAGTCGAACTGTCTGACCCGTTCGCGATGGGCACATTCGAGCTTACCAACCAACAGGCCGCCGACCTGTTTAATTGGGCTATCAGCAACGGGCTCGCCCGGCTCGAGGAGGACGCGGTAGTGTCCGCCGACCGAGTAGTGCTCTTGGGACTTGAAGAGCTCGATTACGGCACGCAGTTTGGTCTTGTGTTACTCGAAGACGCCGACAATGTGTCTATTGCGGCCGTTGCGGGGCGCCGGCAACACCCGGCGGTGGGTATCAGCTGGCACGGCGCCGTCTTTCTTGCCAATGTCCTTAGCCGCCTTCGAGGTTTCGACGAGGCTTATGACGAGTTTGGTAGACGTGTGCCGGGAGCCCGGGGCTATCGTCTGCCGACGGAAGCAGAGTGGGAGTTCGCCGTCCGCGGCTCCCAGAACCGCGCGTTTCCATGGGGCAACGACTTTGTGGCCGAACGGGCCAACTACTATCGGAGCTTCGATCCCTTCGAAGAGATCGACCCGCCGCACACCGGGGCCGGCGGTCCGACGACACCAGTAGGGTATTACAACGGTGCCGTGCGCGGCGGGTATGCCACGCGATATAACGGTAATCCCGAGGGGGTGTTCGACTTGATCGGGAACGTGTGGGAGTGGTGCAGTGACGAGTATGAACATGATGCCTACGCGCGACTCGGCGAGTTCTACGCGGCCCCGGCAGTAAGCGCCCAGTCCATACCCGCATACCTGTTGCCGGAGGAGCTACAAGCACCTGCGACTGATGTGCTTCGAGTAGTCCGCGGCGGCGCATGGAACACTCGGTTTCCCGACGTCCGAACCACGAATCGCGGCCGATTCCCCGCCGACCGCACGAGTTTTAGCATCGGCGTACGGCTTGTGCTCGACCTGACTGAGGACGCGGCTCGGTACGTTCCCGGCTTCTAAGCCGGGCCGGCCACTGCTACTTCTCGTCGGGTTTCTCGTCCGGCATCGAGTCCGGCGGCTCTACGCCTATCTCCGCGCACACCCGCTTGAACTCGTCGCCGCGGTGAAACTCGTGGTGAAACAATTCAAACGACGCCGCGCCCGGGGAAAACAGCACTACATCACCACCGCGGGCATGGCTGAGAGCGGATCGCAAGGCGCCTTCGAGATCGCCAAACGGTCCGGCCGCCCGTCCCACGCCGAGGGCCTCGACCATTCGCCTTGTTGCGCTGCCGTCGATAAGATGGATTGATGCCACGGACTCGGCTATCTGCGGCATTACGGAAAGGTCGAGGGTTTTGTCCGTTCCGCCGAGGATGAGGTGGACCGGCGCGTCGAAGGCCTTTACGGCCCTAAGAGTTGCTTGGGGAATCGTTGCAGCTGTGTCGTTGTAAACGTCCACGCCCTCGATCTGTCCGAGGTGCTCGAGGCGGTGCGGAATTCCGGTAAAACCCGCCGCCGCCGGCGGTATCTTGTCGGCCGGCGCGCCGACAAGATAGGCGGCAACCGCCGCCGCCGTAAGGTTTCGACGATTGTGGGAACCGGAGACCAAGAGCCTGCTGGGCAGGGTGAAGACTCTATCGCCGCCGGCGTAGAGTGTTCCCGATTCTGATATGGCCCGGTAGTAGGCGGTTCGGTCCCGACGGGCGTTGTTCACCCAATCACTTCGAGCACCGCCTGAAGCCCTTACACCGACTTCGTCTCCGTGATCAGGGAGGTCCGTGTCGGTTTCGAATATCCGGACCGGTTGTGCCGGCGTATCGGAGGAAAAGTCTTGGCCGTAGGCGTCGTCTCCTACGATGGTCCATTGGTTTGCCTCCTGATCGGCGTATACCAGGCGCTTGTCCGCCACGTAGTCCTCCATGGATGTGTAGTAGTCCTGATGATCCGGAAAGATGTTGGTAATGCCGGAGACTAACGCCGACAGGGAGGGAAAGGGAACCAAAGACCGCTTTGCCGCAAACGCCAAGTCTCCCAACTGGAAGCTCGATAGCTCGAGAACCATAATCGCACCGGCAAGAGCGTCGTCGACGTAGCGTAGAGGGCTCACGGTGATGTTGCCCGCCAGCCGGCAGTCGAGCCCAATCCCCGAGATCACGTGAGCAGTCGCCGCCGCGGTAGTCGACTTCCCTTTGCTACCCGTCCACGCGACGATGCGGGGCCGGTTTTTTTGTACCTCTCGTAGGAATAGCGAGATATCGGTCTCCACTCTGGAAGCCGCCGCAAGATACGATGAGGATCGGGGAACCGCCGGGTTTTTGACCACGATATCGGCCTCGGAAAAGTCCTTTTCTTCGTGGCGGCCCAACACAAAACGGATTCTCCTGTCGTCGATTTGCAGGAGAGTATCCGTCAGCGCTTTTTCATCTTTTAGGTCGGTTACAACAAGTTCCGCTCCGCGGGAGAGCAGGTACCGCACGGTTTCGAGGCCGCCGCCGTGACTACCCAGCCCCATAACCGTTGCTCTGATCCCCGGGCTGGGGATAAGCTCGGCCTTTGGACCGTCCGATGCCGATTGGCTGCCGCGTGGTGAGTGCATATTGGTTTAGACGAGCCTGTACTCGCGCATGTCGTCGTCGTTAAGGTAGACCTCGACGCCGATCTCGTTCCAGGTGTTGTTCCACGACTCGGAAACCTCCGCCTTTATCGATTTAAACTCTTCAAGGTCCTCGGAGAATTGATTTGCCTTTAGGGCCGCCTCGATGCGTGGCATCCGCGGCTCGAGAAACTGACTCGCCCTATATAACAGCGGCAGGGTCCTTTTGCGGCCGTCGGGCCCGAGGTCCACAACTGAATGACAGACGGCTTTGTATTTGCAGGTAAACGGATAGTACGGATAGAGGCGCTTGCCCTTTGGGACAAACAGTTTCGAAAAAAACTTCGTCAGCTCTCTGTCCAACCAAATTCCCTGGACGAAGTATCCTCTGCCGGTCTCGCCAATCCAAGTCTGAGAAATCGATTGACGAATATTGAGGGCCCTAACCTTGCCGTCAACAACATTTACGTCGTCGAGGGGAACAAAATCGACCTCCAGGAACAGCAGATTTGTCCGATATTGAGGAGTGTGGTCGTTACCCGTTCTGGTAAGGGCTTCGTGGATATTCGGCCTGTAGGACATGTCTAGGCGAACGACGTACATGTACATTTGATCTTGCATCCGATACAGATGGAAGAAGGTGGGACGGAATATTTCGCTGGGGTCGAACGTGTAGGTCAAGTCGTGCAAGAGGGCGGGGGCTCGCTGGTAGATGCGGTCTACATAAGAACGTAGCGCTTTTAGGTAGACGGGAGTAGGGCGATCGGCACTAAAGTCATGATGGATAGGAAAGCTCGGAACCTCATATTGGTCTTCGAAACGCAGAAACAAATCCTCGCCTTGACTAAAGTGCCTACTAAACGGAGCGTCTCGGTGTGGTGGTGCCTTGAGTATCTCGTTGACTTCCGGGTCCGAGTACGCAACCCGAACCTGGTTGAGTAACTGCTCCATTTTATCGATTATGATACTTTGCCGATTGGCGAGAGGCAATGTTGGTCGCCGGGTATCGAGCCGGCATGTGGGTCGCGCCAGGCGTTGGCGTGCTATACTTTGGATGAGTGATGTTCATGAGCCTAACTGAGTTTCGAACGGTGTCGGGTTTTGGCGCGCGGCGTGTGCTGACTGCATGTTGCGTGATGGTTGCACTTATGCTTACTGCGGCGTCGGGGTACGCTCAGAACAGCACCGGCGGTGAACCCTTTGGTGTCATAATCTACGCCGAGGGAACCGAGGTTGGCATCTTCCGGGGGGATCAGCTTTCCACCTACGATGTTGTGTTTGACTCCGTGGTAGGCATGGAAGTGATGGAGGGGGATCTCATTCAGACCGATGATGGGACCTTCCTGGAAATCCAACTGTTCCCGTCACGAAACGTCGTCAACGTGGCGGAAAACACCACGTTCCAGGTCGAACGAATCGGGACCACCGGGGGCAGCTTTACACTCAACTACGGCCGACTCAGGGCCCGAGTGCAACGTGTAACCGGCACCACGCCGTTTGAGATTCGTGGTTCCGAGGCGGTCGCGGGTGTCCGTGGTACGGACTTTGGCTACGATTTTGTTGCGACGCGTGACGATGTGGGGGTTCCGCTAACCCAGGTATACGTCTTTGAGGGCAGTGTTCTTGTCGCGGAGTCCGACGCCGACCTCAACGAGGTCGAGGTCGAGGAAGCCCCCCCAGAAACTTCACCCCCAGAAACTTCAGACGAAGCCAACGCGGAGGCAACCACCGACCCGTCGGAGGCTCAAACACCGGGGTCCACGGTGGAGGGGCCCGCGGCAGGTCGAGCTATTGTGTTGCGCGCCTCTGAAATGGCTACCGTCGCGCGGGTTCCGACAAGCGGGGACCCCGGCACGGAGCCGGAGTCAACGCCTGCCGGTGGTCTGATAATTGTGTTCCAGACTGATCCTATCCGTGAAGAGATCGGACGATATTGGGAGGCCAATACCTTTGGCGAAGAACCGTTGGAGATCGAAGAAGCTATCGAGGCCTTCCCGAGCCTGAGTGAACGATTTGCCGCGCTTACCACAACAGCACCAACTGAGCCACCCGAGGACGTTCCCCCAGTTGAAGAGGTGCCGCCTTCGCAAGAGGCCGATCCCGAGGAGCAACAGGAGCCTGGTGACGGCGAAGAAGACGTGCCGGTTCTCCGTGAAATACCTGTGGAGACGGAGGTGGTGCAAGACCCAGAGCCCCAACTCACTCCACAGGAGAGAGCAGTTGCCGCGGGCGCCATCCTCGGCGGAGTAGGTTCCGTGGTGGAAATTGGGGGCCTCTTGCTTACCGTGTTTGGTGAGGCGGTGTTTCCCGATGCTCCGGATACGGTCCTTCAAACCACATCCACGGCAATGGTTGTCTCAGGCGGCGCATTTCTCTTAGGCGGGCTTATCTCATTCTTGTTGAGCTTCGCTGAGTAGCTTTTCGTCTACCCGAGAGCTTGGTCCCAAAAGCTCATCTTCAACCCGGTCGATCTGGTAGATCACCCAATCCGCGCGATGTCGACGCAAGAACACTCGGTCGCGCCTGTCGAAGGCCAGGCTCTCAGCGCGTGTATTGGCGTCCAGCTCCTCTACGTCGGGTGAATCGGGGACAAACTTGATGTAGTTCACTACAAAGCCGGCCTCTTCGTCGGTTTGGAACTCCCGTGAGAGTTGCAGGTCCGACACGCCGTATAAGTGGACCGTGGGCGGCAGCTCCGGGCGATCCGCCTCCATCCATTGTTGTGGATCCACTAGGCCGGATTGGCCTTCCGCGGACATACGCATGCGCGACAACACAAAGAGGTTCATAGCCTCGTTTATTTCCGGCCGGCCGGCATCTTCCATGACCGCGTCCTCCATGAGGTCGTGATCGAGTTGGTTCATTCCGAGGTAGTAGGACCGGACAACCTCCTCCGGAGGCATACCCGTGGTCCGTCGGGGCGCGAGCGCGTTGCTGATAATCGTCGCGGGCACGGAGCCCACCACAACAGCTATCACGCCGATGATTACGGCGCGTCGCCAGTTTTTCCGAACCGCCTCACGGCGGCGGTAGTGTGTATCAGCGCGCTTGGCCTTAAGATCCGCCTGTTCGGCAAGCTCGGAGCGCTCGTCATCACTCACGTCCACAAAAAAGCCGTCGCTGCCGATGGCATCGAGCGCGTCAGCAAGGCTCGTGAGGTCGTATTTCTCGGGAACGGCCGGGTCTAGTACCTCGGCGATCAGGTCGGCCAAGGCCGGCGCCGTTTCCGGCAGACGGTAACGAAGATAGAGCGGCCGGGTGTCGCGCATACGCGCATGAACACTCTCCGAATCCGCGTCGGCAAAAGGGTAGCTTCCGGAGAGGAGCCGATATACGAGGACCCCGACAAAAAAACAGAGATTGTCTTCGCCGCTGCGCTCCGGATGATTAAGAAATTCGAAGAGGCGAAGCTGCTCACCGATGTTTTGATTGTCGCGCAGGACGTCGAGAAGCGGCGCCGGCAGGAAAAACGCCCCACCGTCGTCGGTGAGCATAACGGCATTGCCATGGAGCCGTTCGTACGGATGGGCTGGACGGGCGTCCGGCCGAACCATGCTCTTGCGGCCGCGAGTAGGTCCCGTTGAGACGGCCTGGCGTGGTGCTTCGTCGGGCTCGAAACCGGTGTGGTCCAAGAGGGCCTTTAGGTCCCGGGTCAGTGACGCAATCCGCCCGAGAAGGGGCTTTTTGTCTTCCGGCCGGGCGGACTCGATGCTGTCAATCAGGGCCTGCCCTTGTAATGGGGGGCCCAGAAGCGTGACTTCCCCCTCTTCCTCACGGAAGCCGGTGCTGCGCCATTCATAAACGTTCCCGTCCCTGACAACGTAGCCGGATCGGGTTGTGCCACCCGTTAGGCGCCGCAATGCAAAGCTGTTGGCTTTGATGCCGGTTCGAATGCCTAGGCGCTGCTCGCCGTCCTTTTTGGTCTGGACATACATGGTGTTTTTCGGAACGTAGCCGCTTGTTGCTTCTGCCATCATAACCTCGGATCGTTGAGTAATATTCGTCTTTCCCGGAGGCGGTGTCAAACTACGGCTCGGCGAAAACCTGTGCACCAAAGCGAAGTAGCTCGGACCGGGTCTCACGCCAGGCCCCCGGATGAACCCCGGCCTTTTTACACAGCTGCTCGAGGTAGACGGGGATGGTCCAATCCTGCTCGACGGGCACTTGTGGTAAAAAAACGCCGGAGCTGCCGCCTGTGCGAAGCAAAAGCCCGTCGATACCGATTCGGATCTCTTCGGGATTTGTGATGGGCGCGAGAGGGCCGAGGACCGAGATCTCGAAGCGTACGTGGGGAAGCTCGTTGGCGCGAAGGGGCGGAAACCTCGGGTCTCGTAAGGCCGCGGATACCGCCATCTCCGCCGTGAGGTCGGATAGAGCGCGGTCACCAACTATTCGACCGATACACCCTCGTAGTTTCCGATCGGCGCCCTCGTAGCTGTGCAGCGTGACAAACACACCTCTGTGAGCCTGCAGGTTGGCACTTGCCGCGGCGTAGTTCCCACCCGGACTCTCCCTTTTGTCGTTGTGAACCTCCGGAGAATCACCGACGGCCTTTGCAACGGTGCCTCGGGCAATGTTGAGGAGGATGGTTTGTTCGCCGGGTGTGAGCAGCTCGTCGCTCATTGTGAATCCTTCCCTTCGGAAAAGAGCCGTCGAATCCGAGACTCGTCGGTCTCCACAAAGAGGTTTTTCTCCTGGGTGGGCAAAACCAGTCCCGCCTTGTAGTTCTTCGGCCGCCGTAGGTGTTTTACGGCAGTGTAATACAAATCCGCCTTTCCGGCAGTGCGGGCTTTGCTGAAGTAGATTGCCAGGTTTCCCGCGTCCAAGAGCACCTCCAAGGGAACTGATTGTTCTTTTGAGCTGCTTTTGGGACGAATAAACACGTAGGAGCCCGGATAATCCCGCGTGTGAACCCACCAATCGTTGCCACGCACATGCTTTCGAAGCAGGGAGTCGTTTTCTTTGGCCGTGCGGCCGACGATAAGCAGGAACTCGCCGGACGAGAAGCGCCTGCCGGGAAGCTGGTCGTCGGGCCGCTTGGCCCGTTTCCGGTCGGCTTCGGCTTCGCCCGCCGTGCGTGCAAGGGAGTCTTCGTCCAGATCGGAAAGCTCCTCGATCCGGCTCTCCAGGGCTTCAATCCGCTTCGCGGCATCGTGAATTTCGGCCTGCAAGCTCCGGGCCCCCGAAAGAGCCTTTTTATAGCGGGTGTAGTACCCTTGCGCGTTGTCCGCCGGGCTGCTGGTAGAATCGAGGGGTATAGTGATTGGGTTGCCGTCCGAGTCAACGGTTTCGAGCACCGTGTCCCCACGCGACAGGCGATGGATCACGGCGGTGACCAGGTCGCCATACTCTTTGAGCCGGTCGGGGGAGCCCAGGGATTTCTCCTCCTCCAGAAGACGTGATAGGTGTGCATGGGCCCGTCCGAGCTCCCCTTCGAGATGGGCCAACGCCACCTGGTAGTTCCGTTTGTTGCTCGCCGCCCGAGAATTCTGCTCGTAGAATCGGCGCAAGCGCTCCTGAAAGGGCCCATCTCCCGGAAGCTCCCGAACAGTAAAGGCGAGATCCTTCTCCGTCGCGGGGCGGTCGAAGTCCAGATCGGTTTCCGGGGTGTAGCGTCCTCCCGTGACCTCGCCCTTCTTGGGCCGCCTGAAAAAGGCGTCGAGGATCGTGCCGTCCGCGTCGGTCGCGACGAGGTTGAGGTTGTTTGCCCATAGGCGAAGGTACAGCCGGGTTTCCTCGCCGCCTCGAAGCACCGTAAACCGGACAATACGTTCCATGCCGAGCTGTGTGCACTCCTCGATCTTGCCGCCCACAACACGGGATCGGAGAAACTCGTAGAATCGCGGGGGCTTTTTGGCCTTTGGCGGACGCCGGATTGCTTTGTGAAACCGATACTGCGGCTGATCGAGGATAACGGCCAGGTAAAACCGCTCTCGCTCTACCGGACGAAAGATCTGCAGATACAAGGACTTGTAGTCCGGCTGCCGCGCCTCTTGAACAAAACTCCCCTCGAGGCTTATCTCGTTGAGTATGAGGTCGATTTCCCGCCAGTTCAGTGCCATCGCGGTTGGCTACCTCTATCGGTTGCTCTACCTCCGTCGGCTGTACGTAGAAACCGACCTATCTCGTGCAAGGAAATTGGGGCAATGTCTCCGGCTTTGATGTTCCATGCGTCACATAAGAGTTTTGTCATGTGCGCCCTCCAGGACCATCCGCCGGACCTCGGCGGCAAGGTAGAATGATCCCACCACAAGCACGGGGAGCTGGTCCGGGCACAACAACAGCGCCGTAGTCAAGGCTTCCCGCGGTGACTCAATGAGACGTGATGCACGGCCCATGTCTTCGAGCGTGTGGTGAATCTCTTCGGGAGCACTCTTTTTGAACGTTCCCGGCCGTGCCACCACAAACTCCCCGCACTCCCGGCCTAGTATCAAAAGCATTCCTGCAATATCCTTGCCGAGCGCGGCGCCGAAAACACACACCCCGATTCCACCGTAGATCGTCACCAAGGTATCTACAACACGTTCGACGGACTGTGGCGTGTGGGCGCCGTCAATGACTACAGGCGGGCTACCCGGAAAGATCTCCACGCGGCCGGGCAACCAGGCCCTCTCGATGCCGCGAGCAACCGCCTTGGTACCTACATTTGGATAGAGAGTGTGGACGCAGAGTGTTGCAAGGGCCGCGTTGTCTACCTGGACACGGCCGACAAGGCGGCAGCGGCCGGAGATCGAGAATCCATCCCGTAGCCTTAACTCGTACGAGCTACCGTGCGAATCCACCGTGGCGTCGACCGAGTCCACCGCTGCGGGAAGGTAGTGCAGCGCGCAGCCCCGCTCCCGCGCCTTGGACTGGAAAACGGCAAACGCGTCGGCGGGCTGCGGGGAGACAAACACCGGCTTGCCCGGTTTTATGATGCCTGCTTTTTCAAAGGCGATTTCGCTGATGGTGGTGCCCAGATACTCGGTATGTTCGAGCTCGATGGGCGTCAGAACCGAGCAGAGTGGATCAACCAAGTTGGTTGCGTCCAACCTTCCGCCCAGACCGGTCTCGATCACACAGACGTCACACGACGCTTTTACAAACACCAAAAAGGCAAACAGGGTAAGCATTTCGAACGTCGTCGGCAGCTCCTGCGTGGGAAGGTCCGAACGTTCCTCGGCATCCAAGAACTCCATCAGCCGTGCGCCGACCTCCGCAAGTTGCGCCTCGGGAACAAACGCGCCGTTGATGGTGATCCGCTCCCGGTAGTCGCTTACGTGTGGTGATGTGTAGAGCCCCACTTTAGGACCGGCTGCAGCATCGCCGGCGAAGGATAGAATCGATGCAACAAACGACGCCGTCGACCCCTTGCCCTTTGATCCGGCCACATGAATCGTCGGCAACGCCAGTTGTGGCCTGTCGAAGGCGTCCAACAGTCGTTGCATACGTTGCAACCGGTAGACACGAGGTTTGTAGCTTCCGCGCTCGAGGTTTGTCAGAGCCTCGAAGCGAGCGAAAACCCCGTCGACGTAGGCGGTGGATTGGCCGCCCGGTCCGTGTCTCATGGCGAGA
>CAZFLD010000028.1:0-1456 GCA_964519835.1 uncultured Spirochaetales bacterium | reverse complement strand
GCGCTCCAGCACCGCCCACGGGTCAGAGGTGCGAATCTGTAGGTGTTCCGGACCGTATTGATTTGCGACATCCGCGGCCTCCTTGGAAGAGCCGACCACAATAATCGATCCAAACGATAAAAACACGTCTGCAACAAACGACTTCCGGGGTTCGGGCATTTTTGGTACAAGCTCGCCGACGGCCTTAGCGACCTCTTCAGCAAAGTCGGTACTGTGCGCGACGAGGATTGCCGCGCTGTCGGATCCGTGCTCCGCCTCGATCAAAAGGTCGTGAGCGGTTGTCGCCGGATCGGCGGTATCGTCGGCAATTATCATGGACTCCGAGGGACCCGCCGGGAGGCCGACGGCGACGTGCCTCGCCACGACTCGTTGCGCGGCTGCAACCCAGATACTTCCGGGACCAACGATTTTATCGACCGCGTGCACACTTTCCGTGCCGTACGCGAGGGCCGCAATCGCTTGGGCCCCGCCGACACGGAGCACGGAGTCGACACCGCAGAGCTGCGCCGCGTAGGCCACAGCCGGGTTGATGTTGCCCTCTTTCTCCGCCGGTGTGGCTACGGTTATGTTTCCTACTCCGGCGACGGAGGCGGGGACCGCGAGCATGTAAAGCATCGACGGGAAACTGCCCCGGCCGCGGGGTACATAAAGGCCCACGTGGCCGAGGGGGGTTAATCGCTCGCCTGCGAGGACACCGGGCTCGATCTCGACCAGGCGCAAGCCACGATCGACCTGATCGGCATGAAACCTGCGCACGTTGCGAACGGCACGCTCGATTGCGGCAGCGACCTTGGTGGACAGGCCCTCCGCCATTGAGTCGAGCTCCGCCCGTTGTATCACGACCTTTTGTCCGCCGAGGTCGATGCCGTCAAGATCCTTGGCGTATGAAAGGAGGGCGTCATCGCCGTTCGTACGAACGTCATTGACGATTTCGCGAACACGGTCCTCGATTTGGTCAAGCTCCTGTTCCGAACGAGATAAAAGCTGTTTCCGTTTTTGTTCGTCAATCTCGGACCAAACATAAATTCGTGGGATGTATTTCATACGGGTGTCCTTTGGTGATTATTTGTCGGTGTTTTCCAGGTCTTGTTCAACCGGGACCCGTGGCGCGTGGTAAAAGTCGAAAAACAATAGGAACGCTCCCTGGAGCACGATGCCCACGCCGACGCCGGCGAAAACGGGCCCCCCCTGGGATACAACAAGAACCGCGCCCCCGCCGATGATGTAGAGCACGTCGAGGCCACCGTTGACATACAGGATACGCTTCAACATCTTCGCAGGGCCGACACGCCGTGTTTTTTGTCGGCCCCCGGGCTTTTCCTGCCGCGGGATTATGGTAAGGGCTACGAGCAGCAGATCTACCAGGCCCCAGGCGACGGCGTTTACGGCGATGCCCCATAACAGAGACCAGGGCAGAGAAGCGGCCGCTGCGGCTTCGGGACTGATTCGCCCAAAG
>CAZFLD010000027.1:0-49945 GCA_964519835.1 uncultured Spirochaetales bacterium | reverse complement strand
CGTGTGGGCCGGTCGTACCGTGTGGGCCGGTCGTACCGTGTGGGCCGGTCGTACCCATCTCCGCGTGGGTCGACGAAGTGGACCGGCGGGCTACGGTGGTGATTCGCCGGCGGACGGTGCCGAGGAACAAGTGGCTGCGCCGGTACATCGATTCGGCGGGCTTTTCGATTTCTTCGCGGCCGTAGTAAAAGCCGGTTGAGTATGTGCGGTGGCTCACTTTGTCGAGCTCGGCCACGTACCGACTAAGATCCGGCACCGGTGTGCCGTGGGCAGCGTCGATGGCCTTGCGGTATGCACGAGTCACTACCGCAGTGTAGTAGACGGACTTCATCCGTCCCTCGATTTTCGCCGAGTCGATGCCTATGTCCACGAGGTCTTGTAGGTGGTCGGCCATGTTCAAGTCGCGACTCGAGAGGATGGTGGTGTAGCCGTCCTCTTCAAAGATGGGATAGAACTCACCCTGTCGTTTCTCCTCCTCCAATGCCAACTCCCCGAGGCGGTAGTTCCAGCGGCACGAGTGCGCGCAGTCCCCAGAGTTGCCCGAGCGGCCCGCCGTCCAGGCGCTCAAGAGGCACCGTCCGGAGTACGCCAGGCACATCGCCCCGTGAACAAACACCTCCAGCTCAACGTCCGGGACGGCGTTCCGGATCTTGCCCAACTCCTCCATGGTCACCTCGCGGGCCAGGATCACTCTGCTAAATCCGAGGTCTCGGTAGACCTTTATTGCCTCGCTGTTTGTGCAGTTCGCTTGAGTCGAGAGGTGGAGCTCCATGTCGGGCAGATGCCGGCGAATCACGGCGGCGGCGCCCGGATCGGAGACGATTAGCGCATCGAAGCCGAAGTTGGCAATCGCCTCGACCGATTCGTCGAGCCTGGCGATTTGGTCCTCGTGAAAGTATATGTTGACGGCTCCGTAGACCCGTCGGGGCCGACCCTCGCCGGCATAGTACTCGCGCACTGCACGAAGCTCGTTGATGTCTCCTGAGCCGAAGTTCCGCGCCTTCCCTCTGAGCGAGAAGAGCTTGGTGCCCAGATACACGGCGTCGGCTCCATAAGCAAAGGCGGTTTTTAGCTTTTCTATGTCGCCTGCCGGTGCGAGGAGTTCCAATTAGGCCCGCAGAACGTAGAGGGGAATTCGCATTTCGGCGGGCCGGAGGCCACCGTGCTCGCCCCGATTAGGTTTGCCGCCGTCGGCGCTTGCGTTTCGCAAGAGCGTAGGCTCCTTTGCGACGCCGACAAAGTCGCCCAGATGGGGGAGCATACGTTTGGAGAGCTTGCCCGGTCCAAACAACTGGAGATCTGCGCACTCCTCGGGAGTCAACAACGCAAAGTCGCCGGCTACGGGAAGGTCCGCAAAAATGCGACGGAACTCATCGCGTCTTCCGGCCTGCACGTGGAATATCGGTGTACTCTCTTCGCCGGTCGGAGCGACTCGCAGGTAGCTAAATGGCTTTTTCCGGGTGTCCAAGTCGTAGACTCGCTCGGCCGGCACCTCCACCTGTCCGTGGTCCGCTGTAAGGACGATTGTGGTGCCTTTGGGTGCCCGTGCCTGCAGTTGAGCTACCGCGTCGAGGATGTTCCCGCGAGTCTTGCGGGACTGCGGCGCGTGGGGACCACGATGGTGGCTCGTGGAGTCTAGGTGCGGCATGTACCAGTAACTGTACGTCGCGCCCTTAGCCCGCGAGATGTGCGCCGCAATCCGGTGGGCCGCGCTTTTAAGCGTGAGGTAACTATATCCCCGTGAGGCGCCCCGCGACCATTCCGCAAAAGGGCCGCCGCGGACAAATACCGGGAGGTAGAATCGGCAGTCCCGAAAGAAAGATGCGTATAGTGGCGGCGACGGAATAAGGGACGCGGGTGTTATTCCGTATCGCTTTGCCGACCGATTGGTTCTCCGCTCCTTAAAGGTCAACGGACAGATGACTCGATCGGATTCCGTGAAGTAGGTCCACCAGCCGACGACACCGTGGTCGGCCGGCCAGACGCCGGTCGCCAGCGATGTGAGGGCGGCGGCCGTCGTCGACGGAAACACACTTCGAATCTCGGTGGTTGGTGCCTTGCCGATAATCCCATCGCCGGGAAGGTCCTCGAGCTGATCCATGCCGAATCCGTCGACCAGGACAAACACAAAGTGGTCCGCGTGTCCGACGAGGTCTTCCAATATGGCGGCCTGTGGGCTCGTGTCGGGGGCGATGCTCCCTGCGACGGCCGCCATGTAGCGATACAGGTCGACACTTGTTACGACTACCGGTCGGTCGGTCTGCGACCTGTCCGCGGCCGGGCCGTCAAATTCTTTGAACGGGTGGGTTAGGGCTCCCTGCTGAAACCATGTCAATACGTCGTCCGCGCCAAGCATCTATTTGCTCCTCCGCGGAGGCAGGATATAACGTCGAATCAAGCTTGCAAAGAACGTAAAAACGCCTACACGGCGTCGGCGTGCTCAGAGCCCTGCAGATGCCCGGCCGCGCGGTTCAGTTCCGCAACACAAGCCGACTTCGCAGTCTCGACAATAGATCCCACGGCTTCGGTAGAGAGTACCGGTATCCGTCGGACCGCCTTGAGGTAACGCTCCATGGGAAGATCGTAATCCTGGGCCCAGCGACGAAACAGAGCGGTGTCGGGTGGCGACTCCTGATAGAAGAACTGACCAACAAAGAGCCGGGCAACCTGCTCTCCTTGAATCATAATTGGCACGGCGATGTCCCACAGTCCGCTCATACACTGGCGCTGAGCCTGTACTCCACCCTCCACACGTTCTTCGAGGTACTCGCCGGTATCACGGCAGCCGGCGGCCAAGTTCGGATCCTTGCTGTGAAAGTTCAGGCAGAGGGCCTGCTGGTCGGTGGCCGCAATGACGTTGTGATCCAAGTCGAACAAGCCGATGAAAATATTGCTTCGGCGCGAGATCCGTCGGAATGTTTTAAGAAGCGAGTCTTTGTCGACGGCCTTTTTTAGACTATTTGTATCCATACAAAACCATCCGTTTAAACAATAACAGAAAAGATCAGGTATTGAAACCTCGCGAATCGGCCGCGCGCGACCGGTTGCTCCCGTACCGGGAGTTTTTGGCTTGCTTGAGCCGTGCCGGGAAGGCTGTACCCGGGAAAGCTGTACAAGAGTTGCCAAATCCACACGGTATTCTTGAAGTACTCAAGCATGTGCTGCTGAAGGCCCCCGAAGTACTTCTGCTCAAATTGCAAAATATCGCGTCCCATGTACCGGAAGTGCCAGCTCTCGTAGCTGTAGCCGGTGAGGGATTCGTAGCCCTCCGGATATGAGAGCGAAAAGCCAAATCGGTGCGCGTTCGCCGCCAGCCAACGCCCCTCCGGAGTGTCCGCAAAGTCGGGGCAGACACAGCCGAAGTCCACCGTCGTGCCGAGTTGGTGCTGGCTTGTTCCCGCGCGGGCGCTTATCCTCGAAGCCTCCTCCAGGCCCATCTCGCTTACCCAATAGGCAAACAGGTTTTCCTGGTAGCTGTAGGACCGGTAGGTCGACGACACAAGAAGCGACAGACCGGCTTGGTCCGCCGCGGCGTCCAGCTCCAAGAGCGCCTCGAGCGTGTCCCGAGTGAGCGAAAGTGAGGCTCTGGTGCGCGGGTTTAGCTCCAACTCAGGCTCGTGTTCTATGAGCGCAACGAGGTCGTCCGGCTCATAATCCGGCGGCAAAGCGTTGTCCCTGTCGACCAGGACGCTGTATGCGGGGGGCGCCTCGAGCAGCGCCACCATGCCCTCCACAAAGCCCTCCGGGCTCGAACGCGCGTCGGCACGGAACGCGCCGGGCAGCATTGCCGTCAGGGCATCGAACGTATGCGCGTCAATGACAAGACCCGCGGCCTCGATCGCGGGGCGCTCGCCAACCGGATCGTGGTTGTCGATTTGGCCCTGATCCTGCCCCTGTGCCGGCGGGGCGGTCGAAGAAAAAAGAATCGCGCCGAGCATAGCTCCAACGATCATGCTGTTAACACCAAGGCGCCTCACGTCAGAAGATCCTCTCAATGACCTCTTCCATCGTGGATACGGGGTGGAAGGTGATCCCGTTTTTGACGTGGTCGGGTATCTCGGTAAGGTCCGCGTGGTTTCCCTTCGGAATGATTACCTCTTTGATCTTGTTGCGACGTGCAGCGATGGTTTTCTCCTTGAGCCCACCGATAGGCAGAACGTGACCCACGAGCGACAATTCGCCGGTCATGGCAAGCCGCGGCTTGATTTTCCGTCCCGTCGCCAAGGACAGCAGCGCGGAGGCCATCGTAATGCCGGCGCTAGGTCCGTCCTTTGGAGTTGCGCCGGCGGGAATGTGGAGGTGGATGTGGTTGTCCTCGAAGAATGCCCGATCCACCCCAAAATCGCCCGCGATATGCCTGACGTGGGAGTAGGCGATCCCTGCGGATTCCTGCATAACCTCTCCCATTTGGCCGGTCAGCTTAAAACCCTCTTTCCCCGCGTTTGCCACGGCCTCGATCATAAGCGTTTCGCCACCGTAGGCCGTCCACGCGAGGCCAACACACATTCCGGGCCGCCTCACCTTTTTTAGCGCTTCTTCCGTGAAGATAGGCTTACCGAGATACTCGCCGAGGTTGTCCTTGCTTATGACGACGGCATCGTCCGACTCCGAGGTGACGTGTTGCCGCGCGATCTTGCGATGGATCTTATCCAGGGCCTTTTCGTAATTGCGCACGCCGGCCTCGCGGGCGTACCGGTCGGCTATCTCCGACAGTGCCGACTTCTGATACCGCACCGCGTTTTTTGCCAGGCCCGCCCGTTCGAGCGACTTGGGTATTAGATATCGCTTTGCGATTGCGACCTTCTCCGCCTCGATGTAGCCGGAGAGGCGGATAACCTCCATACGATCGAGTAGCGGAGGGGGGATTGTGTCTAAGGTGTTGGCTGTTGAAATAAAAAGAATGCTGGAAATGTCGAAGGGCAGGTCCAGATAGTGATCGCGAAAGCTATGATTCTGCTCAGGGTCGAGGACCTCGAGGAGCGCCGACGACGGGTCACCTTGGAACGACGCTCCAATCTTGTCGATTTCATCGATCATAAACACGGGATCCTTTGCCTTCACGATCTTGAGTCCTTGAATGATCTTCCCGGGCATTGCGCCTACGTAGGTGCGTCTATGGCCCTTGATTTCCGCTTCGTCTCGCATGCCACCGACCGAAAATCGGAAAAACTTCTTGTTCAATGCCCGGGCAATCGACTTTCCAACGGAGGTCTTGCCCACGCCGGGAGGTCCCACCAGACAAACTATAGATCCCTTGGAGTCGGACTTGAGCTTACGTACTGCGAGGTACTCGAGAATCCGCTCCTTTACGTCTTCCAGGCCATAGTGGTCGGCATTGAGGATCTTCTCCGCGCGCGCCATGTCTACGACACCCTGCTCTGGATCCTTCCACGGTAGGGATACGATTGTGTCCAGGTAGTTGCGGGTGACGATAAACTCGCTCGAGTTAGCGTCCATTAGCGAGAACTTTTGTAGCTCCTGCTCAACCGCCTCCTTGACTTCCCCAGGTGGGACATTTTCGTCTACAAGCTCCTTGAATCGCTGATACTCCGAGGTCTTCGAGTCCACCGCCATCCCGAGCTCCTGCTTTATTGCCTTGAGCTCTTCTTTCAAAAAGTACTCTCGCTGACTCTTTTCGATCTTTTCGTTGATCTGCTGCTGTATCCGCTTCTGGATGCGCATAAGCTCTTGCTCGCGCTTGATATGCACCAGTACGGTCTCCATGCGCTCACGAACATTTGCCGTCTCCAAGATTTTTTGCTGATCCGTTCTCGACACGTTGAGGATCGAGGCGATAAAGTCCGCGATCTTCCCGGGGTCGTCGATATTGATCATGTTTAAGCGCATCTCCTCCGAAAACAGCGGATTGTTCTCCGAGACTTGCTTCATTTCGGTGATCAAAGCGCGGGTTAGGGCCTGCACCTCGTCGGTGCCGGTGCCCGTGTCGCCGAGGTACTCGACCGCCGCGGTGATGGGATTGGCCGTGCTGATAAACTTTTTGACCTGAAATCGCTTGATGGTGGAGACAAACACGTTGATTCCGCCGTCCGGCAGGTTAATACGTTTCACGATCTTGGCTACCGTGCCGACGGTAAAGAGATCCTCGGCGGCGGGATTCTCCGCATCTTCCTCTTTGGTGAGCGCAAACCCAACAAAACTGTCGGTGTTCATCGCTCGGTTGATCGTCTCGATCTCCGCCTCTCCGCGAAGCATCATCGGGGTAAAGATCCCCGGAAAGATAGGTTTGCCGGTAAGCGGTAACAGCAGGATTTTCGCCGGTAAAACGTGCTCGGCGGGTATGATCGGGCCCGCTTTTGTCTGTTGGTTGGGCATTGAGTTTCCTTGCCTTGATGAGGTAACTGGGGCGCCGGCAGTGCCGCGCCCTTATAGTATAGTAAGAGCCGATGGAGAAAAGAAACCGTGTCGCGAACGGCTAAGGTCGAGGCGGTTATCCTCAAAACACACCGAATCGGCGATCATCATAAGGGCCTTACCTTGTTCGCGAAGGGCCGGGGAATCCTTCGGGCGATCGCCCACGGGGCATATAAGGGGCGACTTTCATCACGGACCGGCTTTTTGACTCGAGCGCGCTTCGAGACATACACGGACCCCGTCAAGGACTCCGTAAAGATCACGGATATCGACGTCATCGACGACCACCCGGGCCTTCACCAAAGCCTGGAAAGATTCTACGCGGCATCTTTGTGTGCCGAGCTTATTCTGGCGTCGTTTGGTGCCGGTGAGTCGGAGCAGAGCGACGAGTCGGCGCCGGGGTTTCCACTTCTGACGGAGACGCTTGCCGTTTTGGCAGACGCCGATCCGCGCGAGGTGCAAATTGCGGCCGTTCTCTTTGCGTGGCGCCTGATGTCCGCCTTGGGGCTGAGGCCCGACCTCGCTTTGCGCCGACACCGGCGCATTGCTGGAGCCGGATGACGAGGCCTACTACTCCCGTCTCGACGGCCAACTGCACGCCGGAAGGAGCGACGACGCCAATGCCTACGTGCTGAGCTCACGGACACGCGCGTATCTGGCCTACACCGATCAGCGACGGTTTGTCGAGGCCGTTTCGGTCGCGGTGAGTGGACCGACCTTGGCAAACGCCTCCGGTTTTTTGCGGTCCATGGTGGAGGAGGTGTTTGGCACGGGCGTTTCGACGCTGCGAATTGCCGACCCGTTCTGTTAAACGCCCAGCTCTCTGAGCCTGCCGATGGAGCTCTCCGCGTCCGTGTGGAGGATAAACACGCCCCCGGTTTCTTGCCAGCTCTTTTTGATTCGCTCTCGATCGTCGACCAACACGGGAATTTCACCAGACTCCAGCACTTCCACGGCTTTTTTGGCCTTTTGTTTGGTAAAACAGGTGATTACCGGGACTTCGGGGCCCAGCTCGCGGCGGCACCATTCGCGTTTTTGTGGCTCCGCCCAATTGCCAAAGGGCAAGCCGGTGAGAATCGTGGGAGATGTGCCTCTGCAGTAGTCCCACAACCGCCTGCCGTCCGGCATCCACGGTAGCTCGGCGTAGAAGTTTTTTGTCCTTGCCAGGCGGCCCCACATCTCTCGCAACGATTGTTCGTGGGGTAGCTTGCCGGTTACCTCTTGCACACCGGATTCAAAATCCACGAGAACACCGTCAAGGTCCAAAAACAACCGATAGTTGGCCATGATTCGCCGGGAAAGATAGTCCGATGCGTACCGCACGTCAAACTCATCGTCTTGTGATATCCTGCCCCCACTGTGGCTATGCGAGTTGTAGATATCATTCAGAAAAAGCGAGATGGGCGTGTCCTCACGGAGGATGAGATTTCTTTCCTGGTGCAGGGCTATGCCAAGGGTGAGATTCCGGACTACCAAGTTGCCGCCTTTTTGATGGCGGTGTACTTCCGAGGGCTTGACGCATGGGAAACGGGTGTCCTGACACGTGAGATGATCGCTTCCGGCGGCACTATCGACTTGTCGACACTCGAGGGGCCCTTTGTAGACAAACACTCCACCGGCGGTGTGGGGGACAAGGTGTCTCTTATCCTTGCCCCGATTGTGGCCGCATGTGGCGTGCATGTCCCCATGATGAGCGGCCGCTCGCTCGGGCACACCGGCGGTACCCTCGACAAGCTCGAGTCCATACCGGGGTACACAATCGCCCGCGACGAAGATGCGTTTCGCCGCATTCTTGCCGACGTGGGATTTGCTATGACGGGGCAGAGTGAGCGAATTGCCCCCGCCGATAGGCTGTTGTACGCGCTCCGTGACGTGACCGGGACCGTGGAGTCTGTGCCGCTGATTACCGGAAGTATTTTGTCCAAGAAGTTTGCCGAGGGCGCCGACGCGCTGGTCTTTGATGTCAAGTGCGGTCGTGGTGCGTTTATGAAAGATCAAGAAAGCGCGTCCGCGCTCGCAACAAGTCTTGTGCGGACCGGTTCCGCGCTCGACAAAAAGATTGTTGCCTGTATCACCCGCATGGACGAACCGCTGGGATACGCCGTCGGGAATTTCCTCGAGGCGGAAGAGTCGTTGTACTGCCTAAAGCCGGAGCTTGCACCCAACGATTGGTCCGCGCCGAAGGACCTTATGGAGGTAACCCTTCGTCTGTCGGCGTGGATGTGTGTTCTATCCGGGATCGTTGGTGGTGTGGAGGAGGGTGTTGCGCTTTGCACGGAAAAGCTCGAGTCAGGCGAAGCGCACGGCAAGTTTGTGGCAAACGTAGAGTCCCAAAGCGGCGACTACAAGGCTCTCGAGTCCCAGCTCGGATCCCGGCGAGGCCGAGTGCACGAGGAAGTACAGGCAAAAAAGGACGGCTTTATCCACGAGATCGACGCCTACGCGTATGGCATCGCCGGCATCGCCCTGGGCGCGGGTCGAGCGTCTCGCGAGGACAAGATACGGCCGGATACCGGGTTTTTGTTGCGCCACAAAATCGGCGACTCCGTTTCCGCCGGTGAGACGTTGGCGGATTTGTACGCGGACGACACGGACGCGGCGGCGGAAGCGCTGGAGATAGTAAACAACGCCTACCGCATCGAGGCGGACCCACCCGGCGCGGCACCATCTCCGGCGAGCTCGTCCGTGGCACGGCCGCCGAGCGGCGGTCGCGGTTTTATGATCCTCGACGAAGTTTCCTCATCATGACCTGGATTAAGCCCGACGTTGACCCGACGCTCGTCCGCGAGATCGCCGGTCGCCACAACATCGATATGATTACCGCGTCCGTGCTCGCGCGCCGTGGCTTCACCGAGCCCGCGGAAGCTCGATTTATCTTTGAGTCCGACCTTCGCTACATGCACAATCCGTTTTTGTTCGAGGAGATGGAGGATGCTGTCGGCCGTATTCTTTCCGCGGCGGCGGAGGGTGAGAAGGTGCTCGTGTTTGGCGACCGCGACGTTGACGGCATTACAAGCACGACCCTGATGGTTGAAGCGCTACGGCGCCTCGATATGGACGTCGTATGGCGTGTTCCTATGGGCGACGAGCCCTACGGCCTGAGAGCGGCTGTTGTGGAGGAGTGCGTCGACTTGGACGTGACCCTTATTGTGTGCGTCGATTGTGGTGTGACAAATGCGGCGGAAATCCAAGCGGCTGCCGCAAAGGGTATCGACACAATTGTGGTGGACCATCACAACCCAAAAGAGGATCTGCCGCCCGCAGTAGCGGTGATCAATCCCAAACTCACCGACACCGCATACCCCTTTGACGGTCTTGCAGCGTGTGCGGTTACTGCTAAGGTCTGTTGGGCCTTGAGTTTCGCGTCTACACCCGCTTACGGGCAGGATGTAACGCTCCTAAACATCCGTCCGGGAAACGACACGCTTATTGTCGAGTGTGTCCGCATGGAGAATCTTGTAGAGTTGGACCGGATTAGCGAGCAGATTGTGCCGGGGGTGGTAGACGTGGCGCAGACGCGGCTGCCCGCATTTCTGGTCGGCCGTCCCATAATCGTATATGAAGAGGCCGTGCAGGTTCGCTACCTCAGGTCCATTTTCGGAAACGATGCCGAGATAGGGGTCGTAGACCTCGCAACCGAGGCCCACACCCTTTTTCCCAGCTTGCGCGGAATGAGTCTGCTGAGAATGCGCAAGGGTTCTCGTTTGGCTCACTACTCGGACCGCCCGATCGAGGAGATCGACGTCTTGGTAAGCCTCTTTGAGGCCATGGTTCTGAAGAAACAGGACTTTGTCGGCGAGACCTTCGAGGAGACCCTTGACTTGGTCGCGATGGGCACCCTCGCCGATATGATGCCCCTCAAAGACGAAAACCGGATTCTGGTGCGGAGGGGACTCGATCGTCTCCGTCGGACCATAAGGCCGGGGCTTCGCGAACTGCTCGAGCGTCAGAACGTCTCCGGCCGGGCCCTCGATTCCAAGGATGTGGCCTGGCAGTTGTCGCCGGTGATTAACGCAAGCGGCCGTATGGGCAGCCCCGACGTGGCCGTCCGGCTGCTCCTTAACGAGGTCCCTGAGCAAAAGAGTGCCCTGGCGGATCAAATGCTCGATCTAAACACGAGCAGGAAGCGAAGCGGTGACGAGGCCTGGGACCGAGTACTCCCACACGCAAAAAAGAGTCTCGAGGAGCACGACGGCCGCTTTGTTATGGTCGCCGACCGACACGTGCCCCGCGGCGTTACCGGCATCCTTGCCGGCCGGTTGGCACGAATGTTTGAGGTGCCGAGCCTGGTCGTTGCCTTTTTGGACGACAAGGCCGTAGGGTCAATTCGAAGTGTACGTGGATTTGGTGTCACCGCCTTCCTCAAGCGTTTTGAGGACATCTTGGAGGATTGGGGCGGCCACGATTCCGCGGGTGGTTTCTCGCTTCGCCCGGAACGTTTGCCCGATTTGACCGAGCGCATCGCCCGGGACGTTGGTCAGATAGAGCTGGACGAGGCCGACGGTGAGGTGCTGGTCGTGGATGCCGAGGTACCCCAGCAGTATTTTACTCCCGACCTGTACAAGGTCGTGGAGGCGCTTGGCCCGTATGGCCAAGACTATCCGCCGCTCCTGTTTCTCGCGCGAGACCTGAGGATTGTCGACATCAGCTTTATGGGTCGCGGGGAGCAAAAGCACGCCCGCCTCACGCTTGACGCGGGACAGAACAAGTGGCCGGCCGTGTATTGGCGAGGCGCGGAGAAGATTGCCGACGGGTTTAAGATCAAGGACCGTGTATCGGTGGTGTTTAGCCTCTCGAAAAACCACTACCAGGGGCGTGAAACGCTCCAACTCGTGATTTCCGACATAAAACCGGGAAGCGGGTCGTGAAAGGACCCGCTGCTCGTATCCGCCTTGTTTTCGCGTTGGCCCTCTTGGTGCCGGTCCCGGCAACAGCTCAGGCGGTGGCGGCGGCGGACAACCCCACTTCGATCTCCGCGCCGGTATCGGTTGCCCGCGGCGGCTGGTTCCCGGTGTTTCCGGTCGACGGTGCTTCTTCCATCGTTGAGATAGCCGTTGTGGATCCCGAGGGCCGTGAAACGGTTGGTACGCCGGGCTTTTACCTGTCACCCGATAGCGAGACCACCGTTCCTGTCGCGATTCAGGGTGTACCGAGCACGTACGCCCCCGGCGAGTACACGTTTAGGGCGGTCATTCGGGTCGCCGACGGGTCGGAGCTGGAAGTTGCAATTCCCATCGAAGTTGCCGACCGTCCGTTTGTCAGCGCCGTCATTCCTCTCTCGTCCGACATGACAAGCCTTCGTACGGACCAAAGCCGGCGCCGTCGAGAGGAGTCGGTTGAGCTCACCGAGTTGTTGTTCAGCGCTCAAAGCAAGAGTGTGTTCTATTGGAACGTCTTTGATAATCCGGTGCCGGACGGAATCGAGAGCTCGGCCTTCGGCGACCGCAGAACCTATACCTACTTTGACGGGACACGGGCCTATTCCGTCCATAACGGCCTGGACCTGGCGGCGCCGACGGGAACGCCGGTGTTTGCGCCGGCCGCCGGTCGTGTGGTCATGGCCAAGGAGCGGATTATCTCCGGCAACACCGTTGTCGTGGAACACCTGCCCGGTGTATACGGCCTCTTCTATCACCTTGACTCCACAAGCGTTGAGGTCGGAGATCTGCTTCGAAGGGGCGATGGTATCGGCACCGTGGGTGCCACGGGGCTGGTAACGGGCCCCCATCTGCATTGGGAGGTCCGAATCGGGCCCGTTGCCGTAGACCCCGCGTTGCTGCTGACGAGCCCTCTTGTTGACATCTCCGAGATAATCACTACACTAAATCACTCGCGGCCCGTATCACCCGAATCCTAGGCGGAGTGCTCTCCGCACACGGGCCCGCGCGTTTGGTAAAAGAATCTAAAGACGGGGAGGTGATTGCTATCGCTAACATTCGAGTCGATGAGAATGAGCCACTAGAGAAGGCCATAAAGCGTTTCAAGCGTATGGTGGAAAAAGAAGGAATAATCCGCGAGTGGAAAAAGCGGGAATACTTCGAAAAACCGTCAACCATAAAAAACCGTAAGCGAAAGGCCCTCGAGCGCAAGCTTCTCAAAAAGCAGCGAAAGATCCAGGCCTCCAAGCAGTACTAATCCTAGACAGATACATAGAATAGACTCTATTCATCTCGCGGTCGCACCAGCTTTCGCAGCGCCTCTTGTACGTGGTGGTTCCCTGCCACCACAAACGATGGTGAGAAAGTTGGTGTGACGCCGTTTTGGTCCGTAACTAACCCGCCGGCCTCCTCGACCATCAACATGCCGGCGCCGTAGTCCCAGGGCGCCAGATAGTTTTCCCAGAATCCCTCGGCACAGCCCGCGGCCACGTGACAGAGGTCGAGTGCCGCCGAACCGAACCGACGGACTCCACGGCAACCGTGCTCGAAGCAACGCCGAATTGCGCCAAGATTGGCAACCATACGATCGGCACGGTCGTAGAAAAACCCGGTTATCAGGAGACTGTCCTCGAGCTTGGTGCGATCACTTACGTGAATTGGCGTGCCGTTTAGTGTTGCTCCCGCTCCCCGGGAAGCGGAAAACGTTTGATCTCCCGCGCTGGTTTGAACAACCGCCGCAACCACCGTTGCTGCCTCTACGCAGCAGATCGATACTGCGGTGTAGGGGAGACCGTGGACATAATTCGTGGTCCCGTCCAACGGATCGATGTACCAAACGAACTGTGAAGAACCGTCGACGTTGTTGCCCTCCTCGCCAACGATACCGTGCTCAGGGAATGCCTCCTGAATGGCGCCGACAACGGCAAGCTCGGCTTCCTTGTCGGCTTCGGTGACAAAGTCATGATCCCGGCCCTTAGATTCAACGGCGAACCCGGACCTTTGAAATTGTCTATGGATATGCGAAGCTTTGCCGGCCGCGGTCTCCGCGACAGAGGCGAGTAATGAGTAGTCCATGGAGCAATCATACCAGCACGATAATATGCGCGCTATGACCTTGTACGGTGTTCGCTTTGTGGGTACGCCGGACTGCAACCACCCACGCAACGACGCTGCCGGCGTCGGGGCGGGGGGTAGAGGCGTCCGGGGAACCACCGCAACCGGATCATCCACCCCAAAGCACTACTACATACTGCTCACCGGCGGCGATGGCTGCGCGCCACCGTCGTCGCTCCGGCTACTTCCGTCGGGCCGGAAAGTGAGAGTGCGGGAGTGTGAGCCGGAGTCGACGGAAGGCGTTTGGGTCGCGGTGAAGGGCGCACCTCGGCACCTTCTCGAAAAGACGCTGTGGGCAACACCGGCGGATCAACCGTGGGTGTGTAGCCAGGAGGTTGTTGTCTCTATGGCGAGTATCCGGGACTATCTCGCGGAGCGAAGCGGTGGCAGGCCCGCGCGACTTGGATCACTTCATGTTAGAGAATCAAGCGCCAAGATTACTCAGGCAAAAGCGGTAGACGGGCGGCACGTGAGACTCCGTTTGGAGCGAGCGGTCCCCTGTTTGCAGGGCTTGCGCTGCCGAGTGGGCTCCGCGCCTGGCACGGTGGCGTTACCCCTTGTGCCGAGGGGCGACATTCGGCCGCACGCGAGCGAGGATCTGGAGACGTATAGGCTTAGAGTAGCCGGTTTTAGTTACGCGCCTGCGGCTAGGTCCGGTGGCGAGGCGGGAGGAGACAACGTTTTGCCTCTCCCGACCACGCGGCTTTCTCCGGGTGTGCAGCGATGCGGACCGTGGGTATTTACTCCGGCGAAGGCACAAAAACTCGCGGCGTCTCTGAGAAGGGCAAAAGCCGAGGGCGCGCGAGCCGAGGACGCGGCAAAAACGCTCGGCGTTGAGCCGGTCTTTTTGGAGGACGTCGTTTTGTCGTTGCGTCCATCGGTTTCGCCGGCCGAGTCGGCGGTGCTCGCGACGGTAGAAGCGGCGCCGGAGCCGGACGGCTGCTTCTTGCCGCCCGACCATAGGCGTTTGGACCCCATCCTCGACCGGCTTGTTGCCGACGGGCTTATTTATCGCCTTCCAGGGCCCGCCTATATCGCCGAGGCGCGGCTTGTTGACTTGTGCCGGACGGCGGAAGGCATCGGCGATACATCGGTCTTTTTAGAAGATGACTTTCGACAGGCCGTCTCGACCAGTCGAAACAGAGCGGCCGGAATACTCGCACTCCTGGCATCTGAAGGATTTATCACACGAGCCGGGGGCGGACGCTATAAAAAACGGTATACGGCGCTACCAAACGACGTGAATAAAGGGACACGATAGAAGTGCGTAGTCCACGAACATCGATGATTTTCGGGGGGCTGGTTGCTGTTTGCGTCTGCCTCATCGGCGTGTCGTGCAGTGGGACCGCACCGGAGATACTAACGGTGGAGTCCCAGGTGTTGGCGATAGACGACCGGTCGAGCGGAACCGTTGAAGCGGGCTTATCCGTCTTTGCGCTCGTGCGGGATCACGATGGTCGTGCGGACCTCAAGGAGCTCTACATCATCAACGATGAAGCGGAGATGTTTTGGTCGTTCACGGATGAAACTTGGCTTGTGATTGAGCGGGAAGAGGAGCTATGGATTGGCCACGACCGTATTGTTGGGGCCGGCGGCAAGGAGCTGCCCGGCGGCCTGTATCGGGTTATCGTGCTCGACGCGGCCGGGGAGCGGAGCGAAGCGAGCTTTACCGCCGCCGGCGCTCTTGTCTCCCGTGCTCGGTCGATGGAGGGCGGCGCGTTTCCCGCGCTCCAGGTCAGGGCAAACAGTCTTGTGGTTTCGATTCCCGGGGACCAGGAGTCCGCCTTGGTGCGCGTCTTCGACCGTGGCGGAAATCGGGTCGCGAATGCCTCGATTGCGGCGGGTCAGGTCTCCTACGGGGAGATCGGCAGCGGTCGGCCGGTCAACGCACCGGGAAACCAAGCGTTTGCTTATGTGGAAGACGGCGGTGTTGGTTTGGTCTCCGGTCCGTATCCCTTTTAGGGGCCGTCTCGCGAAGCGCCCGAGCCGGTCTTATGGCCCGCCTTGTTCCCCGTCTGGGCGCCCGGACCTGCCGAAGAGCCGATCTTTGAGTCGACTCCAGAGACTACGGCCGAATCGAACATTGTAGTCTCGCACGGCCTCTTTTAGCGGGTACTGCTGACCGTACCGCCGTTTTAGCTCATCCCAGTGCTTCACGGTCCAGACGTACAAGTCCGCGGCAGTGCGGCCGGGAAAGCGTGATGTGACCCGTTCCTCTTCGATGACGTCTGCGACCGGCCTAAAGACATTTTTGTACCACGACTTAATGGCCGCCTCGAATGGTATCTCGCTGCTTTGGTGTTGATTGATGTAATACTTGTGATGGTTTATGTGGTCGATAATCGCATCGTAACGTCCGGTTTCCGTGAACTGTAGGTCGTAGTCGGGGAAGAGTCGCTGAAATCCGGTTTCTTTGAAAAACCTTTTTTTTTCGTACTCGATTACCGCCTCCCGCATGTTTTCGCGAGTTAGATCCGGACTCAGTTTGATTTCTGAGCCGAGCGAAGTAACCTCCGCGTCTATCGACTGGACACCCTGGGACCTGGCCACTGAGACGCGGTGGTTTCCGTCGCGGACAAAGTAGACACCACCGATCTCGTACAGCTTGATCGGCGGGAGTATCACATCGGAGAGATGGGCCCGATCGACGGAGGTCCAGCGTCGTCGCAGGCTTTCCCTTCGTGGCAGGAAGCTCCGATTGAAGTCGCGGTACCTTCCCTCGCTCCCGACAATCTGGGCGATCGGAACGACCTGCATGCCCTTGTAGCTTTCGCTCTTAGGTTTGACAATCTCCCTGACCTCTTGTAGCGATAGCATCTCATGCCGGGAAGGCTTGAGTGTGTTCATAATCCGAGAAAAGATCTCCTTGCTGCGCGCCTTATTGAAGTCTTGTGTTGCTTCTTGTTGGACGAATTGCTCCATCTTTCTCCTCGAGTTCCAGTACGTGGTGGTTGTAAACGTTGATGATTGGGACGCCTTTGTACCATCGCTCTCTACGGGCGTTTAGGTCGTAGAGATGAATGTGTCCGTGAACCATAACCGCCGGGCGGAATTTATCCAAAAACCACAAAAAAGCGCCAAAGCCTTCGTGACACGGATCCGGCCTGTCGCCCAGACCAAGCGGAGCCGCGTGGGCCAGGAACACGTCCAAAAACCTACCGTGGACGAGGCGATTCCACCATAGTCTTGGAATCATTCGAATGATTTTCCACATCATCTGCCGCTCGGTGAACTGGTTCTCCCCATTATTGTACCGCTTACTGCCACCGAGACCCGCAATAAGAAGCCCCTTGATGTTTTTGACCTTCCCGCCAACGTGAGTTGCTCCAAAAAAGTTCACAAAGACTTTCTGAATCGGTTCTTCCAGCACACTACGGGAACGTCCGCCAAACCGGTTTAGGTGCTTGAGGTTGTGATTGCCAAATACAAAAACCACGGGTTTGTTGAGGCTGCTTGCCAAGAATCCTAAATAATCCATGGGCAGGTCGCCTGCGCTGAGAACCAAGTCTATGTTCTCATATCGATCTTTTATGTGGGCGCTGTACACCAGGGGATCGATATGATCGGCAACGCAGAGGACTCTCACGAGATTTGCGCGTCGCTCCGCTTGAGGAGCGTTTGCAGCTGCTCTCGACCATAGAGATCCACCGGTCTGGACTCAGCAAAGCTCTTTGCCCGCCTCGTAAAGTCGGAGCTTGATACAACAACCCCCCGAGTGATGCTTTGTTTTTTCATCTCCTCGTTGGCCTCACGTATGGTCGGTTCGTCTACGGGATCGGTAAGGCGCAGGAACCGAATAAGCTTTGGCAACTTACGCGCGTTGCGCCATTTGGATTGGGATTCTACCGCAACGATGCGGCAGCCCTCGCCAACACTTGTCGCGTCGCGCACCGTAAGCCCCATGGCGTCTACGATGCCGGTACAGAGCTGCAGGAACTCTTCGGGCCCCGCGGTCATATAGTCTTTGACCCGGTCGTCGGTGCGAAGCTCCTGGTACTGGCTCAACTTCTCAGCGACGTCACGGAATCCAGGTTTTTGGCTGTAGATGGCCTCCCACTGTTCGATTGCAGGTTCTATCTGGCGAGTTTTTTCAAAGGCCACGGACAAAAAGTACCGGGCATAGAGCGCCTCCGGGCTTCCAGCGGACGGGGCGGCTTTTACTGCGCGCTGGAGCTCCGGGATCGCCCGCTCGAATTGGCTCATCTGCATGTATGCGCCGCCCCGCTCTACAAGGGCCTTGGCCTTGAATTCCGGGTCTTTGGAAGCTTTCTCTAAAAACGACAGCGCCGGCTGCCAGTCGCGGTTGTCCTTGAGTATCTTTCCCAAGTAGTAGTTGGCTTTGAGGTTGTCCGGATTAAGCTTGATGGCCTTGTCCAGGAACTCCTTGGCTTCTGCCGGTCGCTTTGCCTTGTAGAACAGCGAGCCAAGGCGAAAGTGGGCCTGCCCGTTTTTGGCGTCGAGATCGATGGCCTTTTTGTAGTAATGAGCCGCCTTGTCGGACCGGTTGCGGGACTCGAACAGCGAGCCGATCTCGAATAACACCCCCGGATTGTTTGGCTCCCGTTTGGCTAAGAGGAGGTATTCTTTGAGGGCCTCCTCCGGCTGATTAAACTTTGTATATAGTCGTGCAATCCGTTCCCGAAAGGGGCTCTCTTGTGTGATACTAGTAAAAAGGCCGAGTTGATTGACGGTCTGGTACTCCATCAGTGCCAGTTCTTCTTTGCCTTCCTTCTCGTAGGCCATGCCAAGGAGGTAGTGGGCGTCGGTGCTGCGCGGTTCGCGGACGATGATCTTTTTTGCCGCCTTGACCGCCTGTGACGCCCTGTCTTGTTTAATGAGCTTAACAATGCCGTCGATTTGTTTTGGTGCAACAAAGTTTCGAATGAGGAAAACCGTAAAGACAACGATTGCGGCACCGAGGATTATAATGGCAATGATTGGAAGAATCACTTGTTCTCCATACCGCGAAAGACTAAATCGATTGACCTCCTCTGTCAAATCGGACCGTTCTGTGGTCCGGCCCGCACTCGGTGTGCTAATTGCATTTATTGCCGTTGTTTGTGTGCAAGGCTTGTCGGCCCAGAGTCTTTTCGAGCAAGGTGAAGCCTTGCTGCGGGAGAACAAACCCCTCGAGGCGGCGGCCGTGCTGAGGTCATCCCTGCAACAAAACTCGGGAAATCCTCAGACGTACCTGTACTTGGCTATCGCCTACGAGCAACTCGGGCGCAACGAGGAGGCGGTCGGGATTCTCGAACGGGCTTTGTCCGTGACCGGAGTGCCTCGGGCGCGGGCTTCGTTTAACATGGGCAACAATCTTTGGGCCATGGGCCGAGCGGCCGACGCCATGGATGCCTACGACCAAGCCATCACGGCGGCACCAAACTTCGCCCCGGCCTATCTGAACCGTGCGAACGCCTCGGTCTCCGTCGAGGACTACGAGCAGGCGATCGCCGACTACGGCCGGTACCTCGAGCTCGAGCCAAATACACCCCAAAAATCGGCAATCGAGCGAATGATTGCCGCGTTGGCCTCCGAAATCGAAGCGGAACGAATGCGGCAGGAGGAAGAGGAGCGGCGGCAACGTGAGGCTGAGGAGCAACGCCGCCGTGAAGAGGAAGAACGTCGCCTGGCCGAAGAACGGAGGCGCCAGGAGGAAGAAGCGCGGCGCCTGGAAGCGGAACGGCGACGCCAGGAGCTTCTAGGATCGGTCCTCGACTCCCTCAATTCCGCCACAAACGAGACCACCAACCTTGAAGCGGAAAACGAAGACATTGAACAGACCGAGGAAGAGCTCGATATCGCTGAGTAATCTGTCGGTAGGACGAGGAATGCCATGTATTACGGCTCCAATAAAAAGCTGATATTTATCATCGGCGGGTCGGTTCTTGCCGTCGCCGCCGCGGTAGTGCTTATCGTTGCTCTGTCCGGCCGCCCGGAGGACCGCGGAAGTGAAGACCAGGCGGAGAACCGCCTGCGTCTAAACGCCCTGAGCCTGGCGAGCGACTACCTGGAAAATGGTGAGTTCCAACGGGCGCTGGATCTTGTGGACGAGCTTTTGCTTCAGGATGCCGAGGACCAAGATGCCCGCGACCTGCGGCAGGCGATACTCGCCGCACGACGCGCCGCGGAGGCGGCGTCCGACGATAACGACGCGGCTGCACGTGAGCGGGAAAACATACTCCGCCTCGCTCATGACTACCTCGACAACGGCGAGTACCAACGGGCTCTGGATCTGGTGGATCGGATTCTGCTGCAGAATGGCGATGATGCCGAGGCAACAGCCCTCCGGGACCGGATTGTCTCGGCGCGCCGGGCTGCGGAGGTGGACCCGGAGGCCGTTGAAGCAGAACGGCAGCGTGCCGAGGTCGCCGCCCGCGAGCGTGAGGCCCGGGCGCGGGAAGCCGAAGCGGAAGCGCGCCGTCGGGAGGCGGAGGCGGAAATGGCTCGGCAGCTGGCCGAGCAGCAGCGCCAGGAAGAAGAGCGACGGCAAGCAGAAGAGGAGGCTCGTCAGGCCGAGGAAGACGCGCAACGACGGCAAGAGGAGCAGCGACGGCAAGAGGAGCTCGCCCGCTTGAACGAGGAACAGCGTCGTGAAGAAGAGGCGCGACTCGAGGCGGAACGACGGCGACAGGAGCAGATTCGAGACCTGATGGCCGAGGCGCACGAGGCCCGCGAAGAAGAGAATTTCAGTGTGGCCCGAGACCTGTTTGATCAGGTGCTGGAGATCGAGAACAACTTCGCCGCAGCCATTTCCGGAATCGCCCGGTCGTACTTCGAGCAGGATCCCCGGGATTCGGATCTCGTGGACCGTGCAATACGCAACGCCAACCGCGCCATCGATTTGGACGACAGCCTGTGGGAGCCACACTACGTCTTAGGGTTGATCTACCAGCAAACCGAGCTCTTTGACGAGGCTATCAGGGAATTGACGGCGGCGGCACGGCTAAACCCCGATAGCGCCGAGGTGTACTATGCCCTGGGTAACGCCCAGTTCCGGGCCGGGCAACAGGAACGGGACGGATCGCAGGCGCAGGTACGCTACTTCCGTGACTCCCGTTCGAGTTATCAAAACGCCGTTAACCTCAACGCCTACTACCCAAATGCCTACTACAACCTGGGCATCACAAACCTGGCACTGTCCGATCAGTCGCGCGCACTTGACGCCTTTCGTTTTGCAACCCAGATAAGGTCGGACGATGCGCGGGCGTACAACCGCATCGGTTCGATACTCCTCTCCCGAGCTGATGTCGCCGGCGCCGTCGACGCCTTGCGTAGCGCCGTGGGCCTCGACTCCGGGAATGCCGGCTACAATGCCCGACTGGCGGCCGCCTACTACCGTAACGATAACCTCACCGAGGCGGAGCGATACTACCAGCGAGCGGTAGACCTCGACCCCGGCAGCGCAGTGAACAACCACAACTTGGCTATCGTCAAAATGGACTCGCAAGAGTTTGATTCCGCGCTCCAGTACGCAGAGCAAGCTGTGTCCCTCGACTCCAGTACGGCCGAGTACTTCTATACACTCGGTCAGCTGCGTGAGCGAGTCGGCAATGTTGACGGGGCTATCGCGGCCCTCTCCCAAGCAATCCGGTTAAACAGCACCTACGTAAACGCCCTTGTCGAGATGGGGCGAATCCTCGACGACGAAGGCATGTACGAGCAGGCTCTCGATTTCCTCGTTGCCGCGCACTCCATAAATCCGGATTCCCTGGAAGTCAACAACAATCTTGGAAACGTCTACCTGGGCATGGAGCTCTACCCCGATGCGATCCGCCACTATCAGGTGGCGGTCTCGATGCGTCCCAATGCTACCTTAATGCGCTACAACCTTGCGCTGGCCCATATCGGCGCGGGAAATCTTGTGCGCGCTGAGGATGCCCTGCTCGAGCTGATCAAAATCGATCCGGCGTACTGGCAGGCGTATCATCGTCTCGGCGAAATCTTGGTCGCCATGGAGGACTCTGAGGCTGCTGAGACAATTCTCACGCAGCTTTTGAATCAGAATCCTGACTACGCAGCGCGTGACGAGGTGGAGGCGCTCCTCGCCTCCCTATAGAACCGATCGCGCTGTTGGTATACCGCTACCCAGGCTATAAGCGTCCCGGCCGGTGTTGTCCGTCGGCCGGCCGGATGCCGAGCTATACGTTGTGGCGGCGTTAGAACGTGCCGTCGTGGGGCCGATGGCCGTCCGGTTCGCGGCCCACGCCGTGCAACATCGCGTCATGTGTCACTTCGAAGTAGATCGGACGACCGTGAGGACAGCGCGGCGTGTCGAGCTTGAGTACCCCCTCGATGATCGTGATTGCCGTAGTGTCGTCGACGTAATCGCCGTCTTTGACGGCGGCTTTGCAGGCAATGTCGGCAAAAAGTGCCGCCGTGAGGGCGCGGGTGGTGGCGATTCGATTCCGAATCGCCGTCACAATAGATGCTTCGGTGCCGGAAAAACCGACGGGTACCGCCCGTAGCTCCCACGCTTGTTCGCCTACGTGATGTACTTTTATTCCGGTTTGCTCGAGATCCTGCCGTACCTTCTCCAGGTGCTGAGACTCATCCTCCTCCAGATCAAATCCAAGGGGCACAAGAAGGGGCTGCGAGCCCGGTCTCTCGCGTAGTCGATCAAAAAGAAGACGCTCATGGGCGGCGTGTTTGTCCACTGCGATCAAGCCGCCTTGGTACTCCGCAACCAAAAACAGCGAACCGAGTGGTCCGAGGTAGTAAAACGGTGGGTCGGTTGGCGAGCTTATTGATGCAGGCGCCCGTGGCGTGTCGACGCTGTCCGGCTGCGGCGCCTCAAACGCAGTCCAGTCGATTGGCTCAAAGGGCCGCATAGGACGCCTGTGTGATAGACCGCCGCGCCCGGAGCCCGCGGGGGGACCGGGCCGGATAGGCGGTTTCTCGACCCCGTGCGGTCCGTCTGCGAATCGTTCTCGCGACGCCGCGTCTAGTTGCTGTGCAACAAGGCTCGCCACACGGTGGTGCAGGTCGCCGTAGTTGCGGAATCGTGCCTCTTTTTTGGCGGGGTGGATGTTGAAGTCGACAAGGGAGGGATCCATGGCGACGAACACAAAACAGACAGGGTAGAGGCCCCCGGCCACGTGGCCGGCGTACCCATGCTCGATAGCCTGGATCATGCCAAAGTCCGACAAGCGCCTCCCGTTTACAAAAAAGCCCATACGTCGTCGGTCCCGCCGTATCAACCCCGGGTCTCCCATCACGACCTCAACGGAAAACCCGTCTCCCGTTCCCTTGGCGGTGTACAGGAGGGATGCTTCAGCCGGCTCTAGGCATGCGTGAACGACTCGAGAGAGCCTGTCCGCCGCCGGGAGGACAAGGCGATCCTTCCCGTCAACGATAAACCGGAATGCAACGTCGGGAAAGGCGAGGGCCCTATCAACCACCACGGTACGGCACGCCGAGCTTTCAGATTGGACACGTTTGAGGAACCGCTTTCGAGCGGGATAGGCGTAGAAGAGATCGGCTACCTCCACCGTGGTTCCCGGCGGCGATTGGCTTGGGGTAAGCTCGACCAGCCGGCCTTGGTCCACAACAAGACGGTGTGGGTCGGTATCCTGTGGGGAGCTGGTAATTGTTAGCCGCGCGACGTGTGCAATGCTTGAGAGCGCCTCCCCGCGGAATCCGAGGCTTGCAGTTGTCAGAAGGTCGTCTTCACTTGTGATCTTTGACGTGGCATGAGGGAGCCAGCAGATCTCGAGGTCGTCGCGGCCTATGCCCGAGCCGTTATCCCGCACTCGGACCAGCTTAATGCCGCCGGAGTCGATTTCTACTTCGATGTCGTCGGCGCCCGCGTCGATCGCGTTGTCGATAAGCTCCCTGACAACAGAAAACGGCCGGTCGATTACCTCGCCGGCCGCTATCTTTCGTGCAACTGACTCCCGGAGGACCGCGATCCTCCGGGATGCTCTTTTTTCCGAGCTCACCCGCCTAGAAGCCTACGCGGGTTTCAATGCTGATGGTCGGGGCGATTTCGGGACTGTTGTTGGCGTTGTAAATAACGTTGCCTGCCGAATCCCGCCTAACCGCCGTCGAAACAACGGCCGCGAAGTCAAGAATGGGTGCGACCGGCACAACAACCTCGCCTTTGAACACGGTGTTCGCGTCAAATAGCGTAAGCGCCTGGTTCTCGCCGATAATCATCGGGATAAACTTGGTTCGCTCGTAAGAGATGTTCGCGGTGATGCCCAAGGGGATAAGCCCCTCTTCGGCACCGAGCTTAATAACAAAGCGATCGTTGTCCGAGTATTGCGGCTCGTTGTTTTCGTCGAGGTACCATGGCCACAGATAACCCAACTCAATTGAGAACACCTCCGCGATGGTCGCGGAACCAGTGCCGTAGACGCCAAGCGTGGTCTGGTCATATTCGGCGTTTCCCGGGTTCCTCAGGTAGTTCACCACGTCCCGTGCGCGTTCACCACGGAGGCGGTCGTAACTCTCGTCGTAAAAACCGGGCTTGAAAAAGCCGTCGAACCACTGGAACTCAAAGCGATAGTCGAAAATAAAGATGTTGCCCAAAACACCTGCGGTGACACCAAAGTTGTTGAACTCGACGCCCGAGTCGGTTGTGGTAAAAAGCGCCTCGGTGCGCAGCCCTGCCGGCACCGTGTTTCCATCGACGTCGGTTATGGCTTTGTCGAGGATCGGTATCATTCCGCCGGCGTCGGCAAAGAGCACAATCGAGAAAGGATCGCTCTCGACAATGCCGAGGTCGAGGTCAAAGGCCACGTTGAGGAAGGCCGGATCGGCCGTCCGGGTCTCGACAAACACCGCTTCGCCGCTTGTGTTGGTGTCCGGGAGGTCCCCTGCCGGGTCGATATCGGCAACGGCGCTTGGACCAAAGGCCAAGCCAAAGTTCGGGTGGAAGGGCCGCAGGTAGAAGCGTCCACCAAAGACCTCCGGTTCGCCAAGGTCGTTGACAACCGCTTCGAATCCGACGGCACCAAAATCAATTCCCAGGTTGACGCCGGTGCGCCGAACGGCAGGGAAGTCCGCGTCGTTGGCATAGTTGCGCATAAGAAGCCCGTGACCAACGGTAAGGCCGCTGACGTTGCCGACCTTAAAGAAGAAGGGGTCGCGAATATCGCCGTACTCCATAAAGCGGATCTTGAGCGCCAAGTCATTGAGAATATCGCCGATCCGAAGCAGGATTTCGTTATCCTGACCCGCAAAGGCCTCGTCGGTACCAAAGGACCACTCGTTGTTCCCCTTTGGGCGGTACCAGTCCGAGGGATCGAATAGGTTGTTTTGGTAAATGATGGGCAAATAGAGGCCGAGGCGGAAGTCGCCGAGCGCAAAGGTCGGCTGGAGGACCGCCTTGGCGTAGGTTTGTCCGTCGAGCGTTACCGATCCAATGTCCGCGGCAAATATGTCGCCGAGCCAACCCATTGCATCGTCGAGGAATGAAGGCGTTGTGGCGGCGGCGTCCGCGGGCTCTCCCTCGCCGTCTTCTCCGTCACCGTCGCCAATATCGGAGGGCGGGGGCTCAACGACCACGGGGGCGGTGTCCGCGGGCTGATCGGCCGTGTCGTCCGGTTCGGTGTCATCCGGCTGCGTATCCTCCGGCTCGGTTTCCGAGACCTGCTCTCGCTGCGGGACTTGTGTCGGGTCGAGCTCCTGGAAGTCCAGGTCTTCGAGGAACTGCTGAAACTTGTCTTGCGCCCACTCAACCGCCTCGAAGACTTCGGCCAAGGCGTCTGCTCCTTGCCCCGCGCCGAGCATTATGCTCTCGCCCGTTTGTGTGTTGACAAACTCTACCTGGCCATTGATGACGCCCAGCTCGTCCACCTCGTCGGGCACGTAGTTCCTAACAAGCTCGGTGCCGCGAACACCTCCCACGGAGGTGGGAGTGCGTAAATTGTAGCTTGCGCCGGCTACGGACGCCGCCACGGTGCGTATGCGCCCGACGGTCATGGAAAAGTCATTGGACTCGGCGCCTTGGTAACCGGCGATGGAATCGATGGTAAACTCCGAGCCTTCGCCGACTTTAATAATCGTACCGTTGGGGTCGAGGCGTATCTCCGCCGTGGATGCGTAGGTGGTAATCGTATCCCCCGGGAGGAGCTCCATGCCAAAGGAGATAAAGTCATAATCGTTGCCGTCGGCGTCCGTTATGACGACTTCAAAGTCATCGTCGTAGTATTCGAGTATCGCCACCGGTTCCTGTGCAAACAGGGCACCGGCTACAAAGAGAAAAAGTGCTGCTATGCCTAGCGCGCGTTTCATCAGGCTGCCTCCTTAGAACAAGCTGATCGAGCTTTCGAGGCCCGAGGTAATAATCCACGGCTCGTCGCCGTTGGTGTACGGGTCGTACTTGACGTCGTATACGAGTGATATAACCGCCGGGCCGGTGCGATAGTTGATTCGCGCACCGATAACAGCGTCCGTTGGATCTATGAGGTCGGCGAGATCGGTAATGTTCTGTTTGTCGTAGCTCGCCTCGAAGCTCAAGCCGCCTAAGATTCCCTCTTCGAGTACAAACTCGCCGCGGAGTCGCGGGTTCTTGAACGACGATCCCGGGTCGTCAGCCGCCGTGTCGAATGGACCGGAGAGGGATACGTTGAACCGTATTGCGTCTTCCAAAAACGAAAACCCAAGCGTGGCAAAATACCCGGCGAACTCGGGTGGTCCCTCGACCTCGCCGCTGTATATCTGGTATTTGCGAACGCGAAACAGGTCGTAGGCGCTGTCGAAGTACACGGGCATAAAGTCTTCGCCCATGATACGAACCTGGCCACCGTAGTTGATGACGCCGAGTATGCGGCCGCCAAAACCAATCATTCCGCCGGTGGAGACGGCGCCCGGGTCCGTCGGTGGGACTGTCGGATCAGGCAGCTCATCTAAAGTTGCCGTCTGTGACACGATGTCGCCAAAGGCGGATAGCGAGAAAAAGTCCGCGGTTATAATTGGCTGCTGGAAGTCGAGACCCCAGATAAGGACGTTGGCGTTTTCCGGCACCGCCGTGGGAGCGTCAAGGCCCAGCCAGTAGGGGCTCTCCGGGTCCTTTTGAGCGTGAAGGAAGGGCTGCGTATCCACGACAAATGTTCCGCCGAGCTCGAAGTTCTGGATAATTGGAATGTCGGCCCAGGCAATGGGACGTACAAACAGGCGACCGCCCATGACGTCGAATTGAGCAAGGTTTGCGACAAACGACTCAAAACCGACATAGGGAAACTGAAAAAGCCGGCCGTCGAGGTCGAAGCTGAGTCCAAAAATACGGCGGTCCGGCAGAAACTGGGCATTTGAATAGTTGCCCATAATAAAGCCGTTTCCGAGTGTACCGTTATCGATGGTTCCCAACTGAACAAATAGCGGAGCGCCCTTTTGGTCCCAGCGAATGTAGCGAAACTTGGGAAGGTAAATCTCGAGAAAGGTCCTATCCGCGGTTGGAAGCCAGTCCTCTTCGCGTATTTGGAACTCATCACCGTTCTCTCCACCCGTAAAAGTGAAGTTTAAGGTGAGGTCGAGCCCCAGCCCAAACTGCCCAATGGCTATGTCGGGCTGAAGGTCTACCGACTGCCATGTAAGGTACTCCGGCGTAGCGCCGGGGTTGAGCGGATCAAAGTCGGGGTTGGCGAAGGACTGGACGCCTAAGCCAATGTCCAGGCCCAAGATATCTTGGATTCCGGAAGCGTCGTCGCCAACCTCGTTTAACATATCTTCTACATCCTGGGCGCCAACCCAGGCCGTAGCTGCAAGAAAGGCTATCAGTACAAGTGCAGTTTTGCGCATGGTTCCTCCTCAGGTGAACACAGGTAATATACACCTGATACCGCAAACGTGTCGGCATGTGTGGTTCGCAATTCTCCCGCCGACCGGGGGTCAAAACCGAAGCTCACCGGACAGCACGAGTCGAAACCCGATAAAGGTGAGCATATCACGCCCTGTTTCCAGAATCAGGGGTCTTCCACCGAGGGAAAACGCGGCGGATACGGCAATTTCACCGGTGTCCGGCACCACAAGGGCGGTGGTGTGGTCGAGTGTGACCTGCAACCGAGACGACTCGATGTTCGAGGGCACCGACCGACCGGTAACCTCTACGACTTCCCTGTTTTCCAAGTACCCGCCGGATTCAAAGAGAAACGCCGTCTCCTCGATGTCAAACAGGGTCCTGGGCTTCGTGCGCCACAAAAGCGAGGCCGTCGTGGCGTTAACCACCGTGTTTGAAACCAAGCCGATGGACAAATCGTTTTTTAGTGACGCGATAAACGCCGGCCGGCCAATGTCTTCACGCCGCGGGCCGTCCACGCCGACCGTGGTCCGGAAGGTCAAGTCCGCCGACGCCGGTTCCACCGCGTCCGTCCCGTCGAACTCCACCGTGAGGCCGATGCGGCTCGAGAGGCTGTCGGTCTCATAGAAGTCAAAAAACGGTGCCTGGCCCAAGGTGCCAAACACGTTCGCGGCGATCGATGTGACGGACACGTTCAACTCCTGCTCGGAAGCCACCGAATCCTCGCTTCGGTCGACGGAACGTCTCCAACCCATCCGAAGAGCCGATGGAACAACAACATCCCAAGGAGTGGTACCAATACGTCGTGTTACATACAAATTGCCCTGTGTTGAGAAGGATGCGGTTTCGCTTGTGGCCGTGGCGGAGCGAAAGTCCGCCGTTAGGCTTGGCGAGAAGAGATCAACGACGGGAAAAGGCTCCATCAGAAACGAAAAACCTGTCGTGCGATCAACCCATGTCTCCACATCGTTCCAGAACGTTGTACCATCGCCGATACGAGCAAGACTCTCGCCTAGAGCGTGGCTCCGCGTGTACTCGAGGCCAAAGGTAACTCCGGCATCTTGTACGGCCGCCGAAACACCAAGATGTATGGCGCCGGAGCTCGAAAAGCCGCGTGTGTCACTCCTGGTTTGCGCGGAAACAAGCGAGGAGAGGGTGAGGCCTTCGAGGTCAAGTCCCGTATCTACTTGCCCTTCTACGCGGCGCTCTTGTTCCGCCTCGCCGGCGGTCGAGAAAAGACGAGGGAAGTTTTCGAACCACGCATGTGTGTAGTCACGGGTCACGTCGACTTCGGCGTTTGATACTTGTGAAAGCGATAGGGCCGCCTCTCCGGACACCGGCACCCCGGCCGTAGCGGAACCAAAGCGACCGGTCCACGATCGAGTTTGTATCGATTTGTCCGTACGAACGGCGGCGGATATCTGCCCCCCGAGTGTTTCGGGTACTCGAAAGCCCACGTCGAGTTGCGCCGTCTCCACCGGGGCCTCTCCGTAGAGGCGCAAAAAGCGTGTCCCGACGGTCACCGGAGAAGCGACGGAAGGAATCACAAACGAGTGACCCAACGCGCGGATTTGGGCGGGATCGTTCGCCGCGGCCTGGAACTCGGCATCAATTCGTAGACCTGCTTGTATGCCGATCAACGTTGCCGCCAGATCGGTCCCCAGGGATGCCGACGCGGCGGTTTCCGCAAAGGGGATGCCGGCGTCGGCACGGACGCGAACCGATGGCGAGCCGATGATAGGAAACCCCCCGGCCTCAACCAGGTTGCCCTGGTAGCGTATAGAAGAGAGTATACCGGCGTTGAGAGTTGCCAGGCCTCGCGCGTCGGCTGCGTAGATCTCGTCCACGTAGACTCTTGTGCTGCCGACGGATTCGACGCCCACGGCGACCGTGGTGATCCGTTGGTTGGGGCCGAGCTTCCCGGCGCGCTCGGCGGCAAAACCCAGGTAGTCGGTTGAGTCCGGAGCCTGCTCGATTCCGTTCACGGTGACGGCTCCAGTTTCGAGGTCGAGGTCCACGCGGCTCCAAACTCCGGCTGCCGGCATGGGAATCCTCGCCACATATACCGGGTCCCCCGCGGTCAGCTCCGCAGCCTCCGGCCCGTACGAGCCGGCAAACAAAAGCAGGCCGTCTCCCGAAGTGACGGAGACGGGGTAGACAAAAAACGATATACGGCCGTAGTCGCCCACGCGGAAGTGGGTCCGGTCCGCGATCACCGAGACTCGTCCCGGGGTATCTTGGGCAAGCTCCAAAACACGACCGGGGTTTGCCCGGGACAGAATTCTACCTTCCGAGCCGGTATTGCCGGCGTCCTCTATACCCTCGTGGTCGAGGTCCACCTCCCGCGCAAAGGTATCCGCGGGATTATCCGCCACTACACGAAGAGCGCTTCCGGACAATGTGATCTCCCCTACGACAAGCCTTCCTGCGACCGGTCCGCTTCCCCCGTGGACGACCGTCACACGGATTGCACGGAGCTCTTGGGAGAGTCGGCTCCTTTCAGCAGGGGTGAACTCGAGACTGAGCCGCTCGAAAGCGCCCGCCCCCGGGGGGGCGACCGCACGACGAACGATTCGCTGAGGTATTTCTTTATCCAGCACGCCGTTCCCGTTGAGATCTTCCCCATCGATTGTTTCCGGGTCGCCGGGGACCGTTAGGGTGGCAAACGGGTAACCACCCGCCGCGGGTCCGGCCTCCGCGGCGAGAGATCCATCGCCGTCGGCATCCTCCCCGATTGCACCAATATCGATATAGACCTCGAGATCGGAAGTGTCCGGCGCCGCCGCGCCGGGGCCTCCGTCCAGCTTCCAAGAAAGCTCCAACCCCGTGGGCGCCGCGGTGCCGGCGGCAAGGCCGAGGCGGGTCGCCTGCCAGTCGCCGCCGGAGGCAAAGGCAAACTCGTTTACCAGGACTCGGCCCTCGAGGCCCGCTACGGCGGCTACATAGGGGCCCACCGCGCCATCTACCGGATCAGGTACCGGCGTGGAGTCGACGTCGAGGTAAACGGACCCGGATTTGTAGTTGCGGTAGGACGGCGGACGCCGGGACCCGGCGTCGAGTGCGGCGGTTCCCGGCAATTCCGAGTCCGGGGCCGCCGCCGGTGCGAGAGCCGAGGCGCGGGCGGATACCGACCGGCGGGCACCGTTCATAGATGCCAAGCTCAAAAGGCCGGTGGAGTTTGGGTGCCGGAACGAGAAGGACAGGTCGGCGGAGATCTGGGCCGGTCCCTCGCTCCAATCGAGCCCCGCACCTGCCAACACGGCACCCTGATGCTCTTCCGGCTCGGTGGCGTAGAGCTCCGGACTAAGGCGCCACCGCAGTCCCGCGCCGAAGGACACCGTGCCCGCGGCCGCAAAACCGTATCGGCCCGCCGCGCCGAAAACGATGTCGGAGCCTGCGCCGCCGCCTGCCGTCCGATAACGCAGCTCGACCCGTTCGCTTGTGCCCAGGTCGCTTCCGAAAAAGACCTGTCCGCTCTCGTGGTCGATGCCGCCGGCGGGGTCCAGGATGCCGTTCCGGTACACCTCCACGGTCGCCGGGAGGACCTCGCCGCCGACCGTTAGATCTCCCGGTGGTCCGAAGCTCGTGATCACAAGGTCCACCGGGACGGGCGATGCACCGGCTACATCGTAGAGCTCCGGGTGACCGGCCGGGTAGGCATCCGTCGGCGTGAGAAATGGGTAGCGACTGTAAGGGCCCCGCACTGGGCCGGTGGGATCGCCGATCCTGATAATCAGTTGCTGCTCGGTGGAGAAACGCTCGTCCACAAATGCTCGGGGCGCCGTGGGCGCATCCCTCTCTTCGCCGGCGTGGTACCGGAGCGAGATCTGCGCGTCTTCGTTGGTGCCGGACGGAGCGGTGTATAGTCCGAGCAACTCGAACGGCGAGTAGTACCCCGGGGCGTAGAGGACAAGGGCCGGCCGGGACTCGATTGTCCGCCGTACTTGGTCTGTGGACCGCCCGAGCTCGCTTATTAAGTCGTCGAAGTCCGTTCCGGAGAACGAGAAATCGATAGGACGGCCGGGGTCGGGGGCGCCGTTTGTCAGCCCGAACACCGCATCTTGACCGTTCGCATCGTTTGTTCCCACAAAGTCCCCATCCACACTGTAGCTGACGGCGAGTTGGGCGGTTACCGGCGAACGGAGATACACAATCCCCGCCTCGGTATCCACAACGGCGTCTTGATCAAGGTTGAGGCGGCGATACCGCTCGGCCGTGGGTGAGCCGTCGGCTAACTGCGCCGGGGTACCGTTTTCGTCCTGAATGTATAGGCGAAGGTCGCTCACGTTGGAGTCGGGCAGCACAAATGCGGCCCCTCGCTCGTAGTTCCGCAGATCCACCCTTGTCTCAAACACCTCTCTTGTGCCGCGGAAGTACCGGCGTACGGTGTCACTTTCCTCGATCCGCAGGACAAATTCATACTCGGTGTCTTGGCCCACCAGAAAGGCCTCGGCACCGGGGCCGGCATTCCCGGAGCCTCCCAGACTCAGGAACGGGTAGGGACCAAATGCGAACTGGTCGTATCCCACCGCCAGGTATCTCAGGAAATCGGTCTCCGATCCGATGTAGCCTCCGAGCATGCTCGACAGTACGAGGGGTTCAACAAACGCCGCGTCGAGAAAAAACTGCTCGAGGATGAGGATGGTGAGCGCCACGTTGGCCTGATTCGATAGGATTGGATCGGTGAATCCGGGCACCGCGTATGGCACCGTCGTGGTACCGCCGCCTACCTCAAACGGCGGGTGAAAGGCAGCGCCAAAAACGCCGGCGAGGGAGGTCTTCCATGAGCCGGAGACAAAAAACTCGACCTCGGCATCGCCGATGGAGAAGCCGAAAAGCGTTTCCGGCGCCTCTTCGCGGAAGTACGAGAAGTCCTGTGCCGTGATTAGTGTGGGTGTTGCCGGAAGGAGCAGAGCGAGCCACAAAACGCCCGATAGAAAGCCCGACGGAAAGAGAATGTGGACTTGCCTTGTTCTCACCCTGCTGCTCGATGTATTATTCGCGAAATATGCCATTGTGTTGGGGTTTTTAACTTCCGAAATAGGAATACGTGAGCGTGGAAAATCAAAAAGCTGAGGCGTTTGTAGGGCGACTCCTGTCCAATCCCGCCTTGCAGCAGTTTAATGCCCTTCAGCGCGAAGAGCAGATTATTCAATTTCTCAACACCAATTCTGCTCAGCTTGGTCCAACGTTGGGCTCGCAGAATTTTTTTCCGGGTAAAGGGTGGAACGAGATTCTCGGCTTTCTTCTGCTGGCCCTTATGGAGTTCACGGACAAAGGCCTGATTCCCGACCTTCGCCGGATAGTAACCGAGCAGGTGAACTTCTCGTTTATCCAGTTCCTGAGGCAACAGAACGTTCCTTATCCAAAAATCCACGATCAAGTCTTATCTATTCTAACGGGCCTTTTAAAAAAGCCCATGGCACGGCGCGGATTCACCGGTCCCTACTCAGCTCTGAGCTACCGCCTTGTCGATCGATATGTGGACGAAGCATTCCGTCGAAAAAGCTACGTTCACTTCGAGTTGACCAAGGTGCAACGGCTACGCATGAGCAAAGAAGAAGTAAAGGCAATGATCGAAGCCACGCTTTTGTTGAAGCCCACCATACACGTCCTTGCAACGGAGCAAAGTCAGAATCGTCAGGAAAACCTTTCCGGAATTGTACAGAGTCAGTTCGCGGCCAAGGTTTTTCAGGTACTAAAAGAGCAAACAAAGTTCCTCCCGGACCAGGTGCTAAAAAGCGCGGTGAACTCAAACATATCCTTCGGCGAGAACCGCTTTGTTGAGGCGACGGCACGATTTGCCGCCATTTTCGCGGCACGCGCGAGAAACTTCCAGCCAAACGTCCGAATAGATCGGGGCGCCGACACGCCCGACAAGAGCTGGTTTAGTATTGCTCGCCGCAACCATAAGTTCTACGGCTTTGACGTTAAAATGCTTGACGAGTTCTACAAGATAGCGGCGGAGAATGGGTGGTAGTATGAAAAACCGAGTCGGGTCATTTTTAGAGAATCTTGTAATAGTCGCCATCGTCCTGGTTCTTGTTCAGACCTTTTTCGAGGACTTTGCTACCCTCAGCGGCTGGAACTGGTCGACTCGACGGTTTTTGTTGTTTGCGGGATTTGCCTTCGACCTGTTTTTTACTATCGAGTTTCTCGTACGTAGCTTTAACTCCGCCGCAAACGGACGCTTTTTCCGGTACTTCAGCCATGAGCGTGGGTGGATCGATTTTCTGGCGAGTATCCCGCTGCTGGTCTTGAACTCAGGTCCTCAGGCTCTCGCGCTGTTAGCCGGAGGCGTATCCGTTGCTGGAATTGGTGGCTTGTTGAACGTACTAAAGGTAGTCAAAGCCATTCGCATAGCGCGGGTTCTCAGGCTGCTGCGCGTTCTCAAGGTCTTTCGTCGGATCAAAAACACGGACTCGGCCATGGTCCAGAGGCACATGGCCAAGATTACGGGACTTGCGGTGACCGCGGTCGTCGGCACACTCATAGGATTTACCTTGCTCTCCACGTTTGTGACGATCCCATCGCTCGACGCAAAAGTGCGGGACCAAAACTTCCGCAGCATGGACTACATCACTCACGCCGGGCTTACCGAGGCCGGCGCCGCCGATCGGCTGGAGGCATATGCACGGTCGGAGACCGACATACTCGTTGTGATGGAAGACGGCCGTGTCCGGTATAGCCGATTCGAACAAGACGTCTACGACGCGTTTTTTGGACCGGTCGACTACGCCCACCTTGCGCAAGGCTCGACGCGCTTGTTTTTCGATGTTCGTGACCTCAACGAAGCGCAGGCCCGAGAAAACATCGTCTACTTCACGATTATCCTTGTGATAGTAGCGGTGTTTTTGTTGTACTACAGCCCTCACTTCGCGCTCACGGTCACCGATCCGATTCACATCATGAGGCGTGGTTTTGAGGAGAGAGGTTACAACCTCGAAGTAAAAACGCCGGAGTTGTATGCCGACGACGATGTGTACCGGCTTGCGCGACAGTACAACGAGGTCTACCTGCCGTTAAAGGCCCGCTCCGACGCGGGCGAAGAATCTACCGTCCTCGACCTAAAGATCGACGACATCAAGGACGTGTTCGACGACACGCCATGATCGTTTCGATGATCCAGCTGATTCTTGAGCTCCCGGATATCACCTCCATCAAGGAAAAGCGTAGGATTATCACCTCCGCTAAGGAGAAGATCATTCGCCGCTACAAAGTCTCCATGGCGGAAATCGATCTTCACGACAGCCTTTCCTACAGTCACGTGGCGGCGGCTGTTGTGTCAAACTCGAGAGCACACGGCGAGCGTGTGATGCAGAAAGTGCTGCACTTCGTGGAAGAGGACGTGGCGGGACGTATTGAAGACGTGAAAATCTATTCGGAGACCTTTTAGCTCGACGTGCCCGAGCCCGGCCGAGCCCCGAACGGGGCTAACTGGGCAGGATGTACAGGTCCCGAAGGCAGAAATCCAGCGTCATACGATAGTCCTTGGCGTCGCCGTGCTGCGTGTAAGCTTCAAGGGAAAAAAAGTGATGAAGTGGTTCGAAACCGGGCGCCTCTGCCACGACCTCGAACTCATAGAGAGCCGGTCGTTGCATACCTTGGTGTGTATCGTCGGCTGAAATCGAGGCCGGCAGAAAAATGTAGGTCCCGGGGGCGGCGGAGGTCAGCGGGACCGGATTCTGCCAGCGGCCATCGATCATCGGAACAAGCTCCCCGGCGCGAAACAGCGCCACCTCACCTCGTGTCATCGGTTCGAAGGTCATGCCGTGGAGAATGCGGCCACGCGCCGCGGGGAAGGAGAGTCCATTGGCCGCCGTGTTGGGTTCCGCGACGTTTGTTGTTTCGCCGGTGTCGTAGTAGTCCCGTCTGGTGGACGAAACGCGTTTAAAGCCCTCGTTGGCCAGCGCCACGATATCCACCTCGACTTGCCGATCGTCGCCGAGGTCGACATTTGCGTGTGCAAGACCCCGACCGGACGTCACATACCGCGGAGAAATGCGATTCAAGACGTAACAGATCACGTCCCGGCAACAGTCGTCGGAGATGCAGTAGCCGTATGCGCTCTGGTCGCGCTCATCGTTTTGTATGGAGGTTACGACCTTTTTTACCAAGTCCTCCATGAGATTATGAATCTCCATGAGAAACCCCCTTTGCCGGTTCGAGGACCTCGTGCAAGGACTCGACGGTAGCAGAAAAGTCGCGAAGTGTTTCTTTGAGGGCGAAGTAGTTGAGTCCGGCATAGTAGATTTTTGTATACGTGGAGAACGTAATCTCCTGCCGTGACGATTGCAGGGTCATATAGCACCCGTACTCGTAGCAGACACGCAACATGTCGTCGACACGGTCTTTGACAAAGTCGCTAAGCGCCGGCGAAAACGCAAACGTAAACGCTATTTCGAGGAACTTGCTGTCGTGGTCGATAAAGATCCCGGCGTCGAAGCCGGACTCCGTCTCGAAACCGGCGGTAAAGCTGTCGTCCGTGTACTCAACGTCGGTGAGCTCGAGCCCAAGCTCTCTGAACAAGACAGTAACACGACGGACACGCTCGCGCATCAGCCTTGTGTGTTTCATGGGACAAGTGTCCGATGTGGTGTTTGGTAGCCCACGGCAAGATGTATCGTAGCCTACGCGCCTTCAGAGCGCAACCGCAATCCGATCTCTCGAAGTGCCGCGGACACCATTGAGGGCTCGATGTCGTAGGACGGGTCCACGATAACTCGGAGGCGGCGCAGTGTCCGGGTAAAATCGGCAACCACCTGGGGTGTGAACACGGTGTCTGCCTCCGGATAGGACACAACCGCACCGTGGTCGGTAACCGGCAGATGCACTTCAAAAGAGACGGCTTCGGGCACATCGATAATAACCGCTTCGTCGGGGACAGGCGCGGTTCCGGTCCGTGTGATTGCCTCCGCGAGTAGCTTCTCCGCGCGGCTTCGTAGGTTCAAGTCGGAGGATAACCTATCGTCAATACCCTCGGCGGGGAACGCCTCATCGTGCAGCACCCGGTAATGATTACGAGCCGCTACACGCTCGATCAGCCGAAATGAAGGAAACACTTCTGCCGTGAACTTCTGAAAAAAGAGCTCATCGTCGAGATGATAGAGTTGTGACGGTGTGACTGCATTTTGTGCGAGCGCGGGATAGAGCGCCTTTTTGATCATCGCGGTGGCCACTCGAACCGTCCGATGCCAGTAGACCGCTCGGTACATGAGATACTTGGAAAAAAGCAGATTCTCGATGGCTGAAATTCCGGAATTGTGTAGCGCGAGCCCCATGTCCTTGTGTGGTCGGATACGACTGAGGATAAAGTCAATGTCCTGGACGCCGTAGGGGACTCCGCAGAAGTACGCGTCGCGGTTTAAGTAGTCTAGCTTGTCCGGGTCGAGCGGACCGGAGAGAATTCGCCGGAAAAAAACGATCTGCGGATCACCCAAACTGTCACGCTCAGGGTCGATGATGGAGGCAACGGCCCGGGGATCGGTGCCCACCTGATCCTTGATGATTTGCAATAGGGGAGGCTGTAGGATCATTTCGGCGGCGAGTGCCTCGTGTTCCGCCAGAGGAAGTTCTTTGAGACTATGCGCGTATGGAAAGTGGCCGAGATCATGGAGGAGGGCCGCCGACAAAAACGCCTTGACTCCTTCCAGATCGGCAGGAAACGAGTCGGGATACCTCAGCAATGCAGCGACAATTCGCTTAGCCAGGGCAAACACACCAAGGCTATGGGCCAGTCTTGTGTGCGTAGCGCCTGGGTAGACCTGATAGGCGGGGCCGAGCTGCTTGATGCGGCTGAGCTGCTGCAGCGGGGGTGTGTTTATGAGAGCAAGGAGCCCCTCGGAAAGGTAGACGTGCTTCCAGAGCGGGTCACGGATGGGCTTCCCATAGTCTTGATCCATGTGAGCCCGTATTCGATCGTGCTTGTTCACGTCTAGCCAGAATAAACAAGTCCTCGGCTTTGCGTCAAAGGCACGGTGCGTGATAGCCTCCTGCCATGCTTGGCCGGGGTAGATCGATTGGGGCTATGGTGGTGGTTTCCACATCGTTATTGGCGGCCGTCCTCGTCGCGTGCTCGCCGGGCGCCCAGACTAGGTATGCCGAGCTCCGTGCCGGGGATGGGAGGAGCGCCGGCCTCGGTACGGTGGGCGCCGGCGAGCGAATTGCAGGCGGAGCCGATGGTCTGCGGACGGCGGAGTTCGCCGGTGACCGGGGCGTCCGTGCCGCGCCGGCGCCCATGCAAGCGGTTCCGGCCGAAGAGCCGTTTGTATTGGTGGCCGGATGGGGTGGTCCATCGGTGCCGGAGGACTTTGATCTCGGGCGGCTCTTTGATGAGCGGCGGGCCACGGGTGCGGCGGCGCGGGCCGGGGCCGTTTTGCGCGATTTGTTTACCGACCTGGGGCGCGGACGGATCCGCAGCAACGCCCTCGACCCGGAGCGCCGTTTTTTACTCACTCTGCAGCTCGAAGACGTGGTAGAGGGGGCGGTATTGCCAAGTAGCGTAGTGATCGGCAGACCTGCGTCGAATAGCGATGTCTCGGCTGAGTTTCCGGTGCGGGTTCTGTCGCCCCGCGGCACAGCCCAGGGACATGTGTATCTAATCATACGTGGCAATCAGTGGTATATTACGGACATCCACGTCGACTTTCGACTACTGGAGCATCCGGAGGAGGCGCGGGATCGTGCGTATGAACCAACCACCTATGAGTGGACAATACGAAGGCCATAGCTGTGGCGGTTGAAGTACATCGAATAGAAAAAGAGTTTATCTTTCGGAGCTACCTCGATTCCGGCGATCCGATCGAGGTGCAGTGGCCAAGGTTTCGCGCCGACGCGACCATTGTCGACTACACGGACGCTGATGTGACCCTAAAGCTATCCCGTGAGCCGAATTCGGGTTTGGCGGAGGGTGAGAGAGTAAACGTGTATTTCTCTTTTCGCGACCAGCCCATGACCTTTACCACCAACGTCCTCGCCCACAACGGTGTCGATCTTCGTTTGCGGCAACCTGGCGAGATATATCGTGATCTCAATCGCGACTTCGAGCGCATATTCCCGCCCCAGGGCTTAACCCTGTCGATCACAATCGACGGCGAAGAGCTCACGATGCAGTTCCCCGACTCGGAGCTCTACGAGCCCGTCGAAGAGCCTACGGTCGCTACCAACTTCGACGCGGCCAAAATCGGCGAGCTCTTAAAGGCCTTTCGGGAACGAGCGGATGAGTTTGCCTCCGAAAACAAGATTATAATGTTCCGCGAGCGAACGCCCGAGACACGGCCCGAAATGTTGATCAGCCGGTCGGGTAAGATTCTGACGTTGCCACTTTGGGAGTTGGGATCCGACGAGCCCCAGGCGGTTAGGCAGCGGATTCTAACCAAGGAACGGGTGCGAGCGCTCGCTCAGGCCTACGGCGAGGATCCTGATGAGGTCGAGACGGAGCTCGAAACCGTCGCGGCGGAGAATCGCAAAAACCACATTCGGTACGAGATGTACTGCCCGGTTCTGTACCACCAGTATGTGATTGGGTACATGTATTTGATTCGCACTGATGAGGATCCCGGTGGTTTTGATTCCCAGGCCGTTGAGTTTGCGCTTCAGTTCGGCCGGATACTGTCGTATTCTCTCAAGGTCAACGGATACTTCGTGCAGAAAGAGCACCACGACAACATTGTCGATGCGGAAGTGATTGACATAAGTGGGTCAGGAGCGCTTGTGGCAATTCCAAAAGAGAAGGTTGCGCCCGTTATCTTTACCAGCCTCGAGCTGCAAATCACGTTTGACCAGGGCGGCCGGAAAAAGAACATCGATGCGACCGGCGTTGTCGCACGGCGGTTCACCGATCAGGATCGCGTATATATCGGTGTGCACTTCACGCGCATGGATCATATCGACAAGACGGACCTGATCGAGCTTCTGTACGGTCGCAGCTAACTCAACGCGTTTTCGACTTTAGCTCAGTTTTTGCCTTCTTCTATTCGACAATAGATTAGAGACAGGCATGTTTTACCTACTCATTGAAGTCCGAAGCTACCGACAACTAACAAGAACCCAACCGCGAGTAGCGGCCGAGGTGGATCGTTCGCTCGAGGCTCTGACCGGCGCCCACAAGCCCTTTGCATCGTATATCGAAGACGGGTACCGTCTGTATGCCTTTGCCGAAGACAAAGCCAACGCCGCGTCACCAATCTTTTCCGTGGTAAAGGCGGTGCGACGTTTTTTTCTGGATCGATCGGTGGAGTTGTACGGCCACGTGCTCCTCGTGGACGCTGCACCGGATGTCGGATTCACGCTTGCTTTGCCCGAGGAGCTTCGCCGCCTAAAGAGGCTCGCGGCCCGAACGACGGAAGACTCGCTGTACTGCACACCGGCGGCCATGCCCAGTCTCGCCGCTGTTTTTGCCTTCAGGCGCCACTCGGATCTCTATGTGAGCGATCTGGCGGACAGCCAAGCAGATCGTGATCTTCCAAGCATTCAAACTCTTGCCGCGCGGTCGCGAGCCACGGCGGTGGTGTTGGACGCGCTTGATCCGGTTGTGAACGAAAAAACAACCGAAGTGCCCGTGCTCGTGTGCGGCGGCCCCCAATCCGCAGCTGAGTGGACGGTGGAGGCGGCCATCGAAGAGTTGGTCCCGAGGGGCGGCGCGCTAACCTTCGCGCCCCGTGCGTCTGCATTCGGCACCGGAGATACCAACCCCGAGCACCCCGGGACGTGCGACCTGGCCGTATGTGTGGCCGCCTTGCCCGAACCCACTCACGCCTCTCGGGCCAACATCGGCCTCCGACGGCGCCTTTTGCCAAGTCTCAGAGCCGGCTTTTTGCGTGCCGAGCCTTTTGGGGACGTTGTAGTACCTGATCTGTTGTCCTTGGCTCAGATTGCCGTTGACGACTACGTTGCGCGAGCGAGCAACGAAAATCGGGAGCCGATTATCGTGGTCGAGCAGATCGACCGCCTCGATCCGGTGAGTGTGTCGATAATCGACCACCTCCTCGAGCGCAGCAGCCGGGCGGACGGTAGCGAGGCTGGGTGGGTGTTTACGTCCTCTACGTCGACTCTTCCGCAAAACCTCCGTCTCGGCCATGTCAGCCGTGTACATGTCCCCCCGATGACCTCTGCGGAAATCTCGCAGCTCTTGCCGGGCGAGGACGGGGTGCAGAATCGGAGGGTCAGTGACGGTGAGGCGGTTGCGGTGCTCTTGCGTTCGCTTGGTGCGGACCAATCGGTGTCTCCGGCGTCGGTAGCTGCGCTGCTGTCGCCGACTGCGTCCCTTGTCTGCGCGGCCCTCACGGCCTTCGAAGGCGTGTTCCGGCCCGGTCTGGACCGAGAGGTCTTTGGGCAATCCGGACATCCTGCGGCAAGCTACCTCGCGGGCATTCGAGAGCTTTCCGACCTCGGTATTGTGCGCGGTGAGACCAATTACTACCTAAGCAGCGGCGACTTTGGTCGCGCCATCTCTACGGCCTGTCGATCCACGAACGGGGGCGGACTGGCACGAATCCGAGAAGAGTTGGAGCGTTTGGTCCTCGCCCTACCTGCTCGGTGCAAAGAGGTCGCACACTTTGCCGAGCGGCAGAGGGACGACTTGTTTTTGGCCGCATACGAGCGGTACTCCGGCAAGCTGGTCGAATCGTTCCCCCCCGTGTCGACCTGGGCCGGCGAGTCGCCGGAAACGCCCCCATGTCTCGAAAAGGTTCCGATACTCAAAGGCGCAGATCTTGAACGAAGCGAGGGATACGCTCGTTTGATCTTCGCGCGGCGGCTTCAATCGGCGGTGAGGGTTGAGGACGCCGGCCGAGCGCAGGCCGTAGTGAGCGGATGGGACCGCGTACGAACCGGCGGCGGACGGAAGTGTTATCTGTCGACCGCTCTCCTTGCACGCGGGCAACATGCGCTTTTTGCCAAGGACATCAAGTCCGCGGTCGCCCTGACAAAACAGGCCATCATACGGTTCCAAGAAGAGGGAGACGGCCCGGGTCTCGTGCGATCTCACCTGCTGTTTGCCCACACGCTGCTCGCGCGTGAGTCGTTGTCCGAGGCCCGCGACTACTTATCGGTATGCAGCAAGGCGGAAGAGTCCCACATGGGGGGCTCTACGCCGTACCTGCTCGGGCGCCTCGAGATGTTGACCAGCTACCTATACGGCAACCTCACCCGGGTGGGAGACCTCGCGGAGACCCTTGAAGGACGAGCTGTTGCCGAAGGTCAGCGACGGTGGGAGCTGTTTTTTGTCTTTGTTCGCGGCCGAGTTTTGTTTGAGCTCGGCCGCTACTCGTCGGCCTCGGAGGTATTTGCCAAAAACGCTATGGGCTCCGCCTCATACGGCCTGCGGGATTGTGAGATCGTGTCGCGGAACTGGATGGGACGGGCAATCGCCTACGACGGGTGCCACTCGGTGGCGGAGCGCATTTTGCGCGATTTGCCGAATACCGCCGAGGTACTTCTTTTCCTCGCAGAGGTTGCGCTTTTGGCCGATCGGTACGACGACGCGGTTCACCTTGCCATATCCGCCGGAGCCGCCCCCGCGGAAGAAATTGCGAGACCAACGCTTGCTGTCGCCAACATCGATTGGACAACCGGCTTTTCCTCCTTCGACGATTTGGCCGTCGGCGCGTTGTCGGGGAAAACCGTCGTCGGACGACTCGCCGCGGCGGTGGAGGCGTTTGCTCGGGCCAAAGTGGGCTCCGTAGACGAGTCTATCCCCGTGTTTCGCTCAATAACCCGTGGAGGCGAGAAGTCGGACCTGGACCCAAACGCCTGGCTCTACCTGTACTTGTACAGCCTTATCCTGCCCGAAACATCGCCCGACGCGGACAGCCGTTTGACTATCCTGGGTCGGTCGGTTCGCCATTCGCAGGAGCGCAACAGCCGCATCGAGCGCTACGCGGACAAGGTGTCGTTCCAGAGGAGTAATCTCTGGAACCGGCGCCTCTTACAAGACGCGGGCCGGCACAATTTGGTGTAAGGAGAAGCCTCCAAAGGTGAACCTTGACAGGGCGCGGGTCTGCTGATATCGTGCCTTTCTTAATCTGCCCAGCGGACGGGTGCACGGTGGCGTAGCTCAGTCGGTAGAGCAAGCGGCTCATATCCGCTCGGTCGGGGGTTCAAATCCCTCCGCCACTAATCAGTACGGCGGCGCTTCTCCGCGGAGAGCTTCTCGATTTCCTTGATAAAATCCGCCTCATTTTCGAAGTTCCGGTACACGGAAGCGAAACGAATGTAGGCTACCCGATCAATTTCATAGAGCTTCTCGAGCACAAGATCACCAATCGCCGCCGATGTAATCTCGTGGCTGGTTTTGCCGAACATCTCCGCCTGATCTTCGAGGTCGTTTATAGAGGCTTCGATCTTCATTTGAGGAACCGGCCGTTTTCTAAGCGCGATCTGGATCTTCTCTTCGAGCTTGTTTCGGTCGAACGGCTCGCGACGGCCATCCTTTTTTACTACCATCAGCTGCTTTTCCTCGATGCGCTCGTACGAAGTGAAGCGGTAGCCGCAGCTCAGACACTCGCGCCGCCGGCGAATGCTGGCACCTTCCGCGAGCGACCGGGACTCGAGGACCTTGTCATTTGATTGGTCACAACGTGGACACCGCATCGTTGGAAGAATATCAAAAAATGGAGAAATCGGGAAGAATACGCGGCAGTGGAGCAAGAATGAGCGGCACCGCACCCACGAGGACCGTGACAATCGAGGCCGCTCGAGCATCGGAGGTGTGGGCGGTTGGAGAGGCAGTTTCCAAGAGTGAGCCTCGCGCCTCCATGGCCTCCACCAAGGTTACGGACAGTGGAATCGCCCGCTCTATCAACAACCGCCCCACGGCCACAGTGCGCTTGATTGGCCGCGGTCTCTGAGATGGAGTACGAACGTTTACAATCGTGGCGATCGATCGTGCCTCTCGGGTGAGAAACTGCAACAGGCGGACGGTGAGATACAGGCGCAGTCCCGCGTGGCGAAACCGCGGGGCGACGGCGCGTATGCTGACACGCAAGGAACGCCTGATTTCGTCGACCCGTGTGGTGGCCAGAAAGAGGTGTGACGCTGCTCCCACGCATAACAGGCGAACGCCGAAGAACACTCCACGCCACAGCCGGCTTTCCGAGAACGTTCCGCCGAAGGGGATCGCGTGGCTTAGAATCACAAAAGCTGAAAGCGTTGCAATCGAACCGAGGCCGGACAGGGGTGTTTTTGTGACGACAATCACCGTCCCGAGAATCAGCGCGGAAGCAAGAGCCGGAGGGAGCCCGCCCGTTATTTGGCCGGCGCAGAAAAGCAGATAGGCGAGCAGCTTCGCGCCGGTGCTGCTGCGGTGGAGCAGGCTTTTCCCCGGCCGGTATGATAAAAGAGTGATCACACCGGGCTTCTCTTGGTGCTCACAAGGTCGAGCTGCTCGGCTTGTTGCAATATCTCTTGTGGGCCGCCGGCTGCGATAAGACGACCGTGGTCGAGCAACACGAGCCTGTCTGCGGCGTGTAAAAAACGCTCAACGTCGTGCGTCACGACCACAACGCCGCGCCCCTCGGAACGGGCATGGAGCATTGCTTTGACAAACGTCGCTGCCGACGGTCGATCTAGCGAGACAAGCGGCTCGTCTAAGAAGACCAGCTCAGGGTTGTGCGCTAAAACGGCCGCGAGGCAGAGCCGCCGCCGCTCTCCACCTGAAAGCACGTGTGGATCAAGCTCGCGCTTGTTTTCTAGTCCGGCCACCATAAGAGCGCGCGCGGTCAGCGACTCGACTTTTTGGTTGGTAAAACCCATCGCTCGCGGGGTTAGCTCGACGTCCTCGAGGACCGTCTGCCCTATGATCTGGAGGTGGGATTCTTGGAATACGAGGCCGACACGCCTGCGCAACTCCCGACGGGAGCAAGAGATCTCGCGACCGTCCAAGAGCACGCGTCCGGCCGACGGTTTGGTTAGCCCCAAAAGACAACGGACCAGCATCGACTTGCCGGCGCCGTTTTGGCCGGCAAGAACAACCAACTCATTGCTGTGAAACTCAATGTCGACGGAATCCAGTATTCCTGTACCGTCGACGGTGCGAAGGCTCACTCCAACCGCGGAGAGGCTAAGCAAAGCGTGTGTCGGCTCGGCGAATGGCCAGGCGGGCAGCCGGCGCCAGGGCCACCGCGGCGGCCGCCTTAACGGCATCACCGGGAAGAAAGGGCAACACCCCGGCCGTCAGAGCGGCAACCCACGGCATATCCGCGATAACCTTGAGCCACGGAACGCCGCAGGCATATACAACCAAGGTGCCGGCCAGAACGGCGACCACTTCCCACCCCATGCGGCCGCCGGACCTCCCCGCGGCTCGACCTGCCTTCCCGTTGATAGGGGCGTCCCCGTCCGCACCTGCGGTGTTCCGGGTGTACACGGGCCGTGCGCTGCCTCGATCCGCACCAGTGGGCCGCGTGGCCCCCGGCGAAGCCGGGCGAGGCGCACGCAACGGTCTACCGTGCCCCGGCCGGGCAATCAGGCCGGCTACCACGGCAGCAGGCAAAAAGCCGAGCAGGTATCCACCCGTTGGCCCGGCAAGGTGCGCCGGACCACCGGTACCCGCGGCGAAGACCGGCAGGCCTAGGAGTCCTACCAGAAGGTAGAGTACAATCGCGGAGGCTCCCCAAAGCGGACCAAGCACAAGCCCGGTGAGAAGAACAAACAGCGTCTGCAGCCCAATCGGTATTGGAGTGAAGGGGAGGGGTATGCTGATAAAGGCACCCACGCCGACAAGCGCCGCGAAAACGCAGGCGAGAATCGCATGTGTGCCGGGTCTCGAATCATTCATGACTGGAAACCCTATCAACCGCGCCGATTCTGGGCAATAACCTACCGGTAGCCGACCGGCAACCGGCCGCCACCACGATTTATCGGTGATTGCCGCAGTCGCCGATGTTTGGTATGACTCCGACACGATGAACATGGCCGTTCCTGTTGCTCCTCGTGCGAGCACCGTCGTGCTTGTGATGTTGTTATTCCTGGTTGGACCGAGTGGCGCCTTTGCCGATATCGTGCCGCCGGGATCAAACACAACGCCTGCTCCGCAGCTTGACGCGGACGCTGCAGTGTTAGTTGATTTTGATACCGGCGCGATTCTCTTTGATAAGGATTCCACGCAGGTCATTCCGCCGGCTTCCCTGACCAAACTGATGTCGATCCATGTTGCCTGCCTTGCTGAATCAGCGGGCGAGTTTTTGTTTTCAGACTATGTCGATTTGCCGCCGGAGACGTGGGCGCGCAACCAGGAGCCGGGGTCTTCGCTTATGTTCCTGGGGCCCGGTCAGCGCGTGACCTATTGGGAGCTCTTGGAGGGCCTGGCGGTCTCCTCCGGCAACGATGCGGCTGTGGCCCTGGCGGTGAACGTCTCAGGGAGTATCGAGGCGTTCGCCGATCGAATGAACCGCGCGGCCGCGGACATGGGACTCTTGCACTCCGTGTTTGTGGAGCCGTCGGGAATCAGCGAGGCAAATCTGACGACGGCCGGCGACATGGCGCGTTTTGCTCGTGAGTATATTCGCCGCTGGCCGGAGAATTTACCCGCTCTTCACGACCTCGAGGAATTTGCTTATCCCAAGCCACGCAACCGTGCCGAGGGCGATGTCTCCTCCCCGATTGTTCAACGGAACCGCAACCTGTTGGTTTTCCGCAGAAATGACGTCGATGGGCTAAAGACAGGCTATATCGACGAGTCAGGCTACAATATGGTTGCTACCGCATCAGCGGGTGATAGACGCCTGATTGCCGTGGTGCTTGGCGTTCCGGGCGACGGTCACGCGGATGGGGGCGAGAAGAGGGCCGCCGAAGCGGCGGCCCTACTGGATTGGGGCTTTGCCGAGTTCCAAAACATCACCCTGGGCTTTCCGGAGCCTGACCCTATCCCCGTTTACGGTGGTGATCGTGATGAGTTGGTAGTTATGGCCGACGGGCCGACGACTATTACCCTTCCTCGCGACGTGGCACGGGCACTTACGGGCCGTATCGAGCTGCCGGACTACGTTGAAGCGCCGGTCGCCGAAGGTCAGGTGATGGGTGCCGTAGTGTTCGAGGTGGCGGAGTCGGTAGTTGCGGAGGTTCCCTTGCGCGCGCGGTCGGAAGTCCCCGCGGGGGGATTCTTTAAGCGACTTTGGGACGGCGTCCGCTTGTTTTTCCACAACTTATAGCCCGGCAGTAGCCAGGGCGACGGGGGCGGGCGCCGAGTCGGCAACGGGGCGGGCGCCGACGGTGGTCCAATGCAGACGTCAACCGGCGTGTGCCGCGTGGCGGTTGCCCCGTGCCGCCGCGGGCCTTGATGTTGCTTGGGTTCGCGTGGCCGTGCGCGTGTAGGTGGTCTACGAGATTCCGGTGAGCGCCTTGATGTACTGGAGCCGTTCATACACCTCGGGCTGCTCACTCCGGGCGCGGCTGAGCTTGCCCCGGATGTCTCCGAGCGATTTGTGGCCGTGCTTGTCCATCCAGGCGTTGAGACCTTCGATGAGTACCTGCAGCTGGTCGTAGCCGTTTTTATACAGCACCGAACAAACCTGAACCGCTTGGGCGCCGGCCAACAGGAGCTTGGCCGCCCCGTCGGAGTCGTGCACGCCGGTGGAGGCACATAGCTCGCAGCCTACTTGGTCGTACAAGGTGGATATCCATCGAAGCGGCAAATGCATCTCTTCAGGGCTGCTGAACTGGTTGGCCGCCTTGAGCTGATGTTTTTCCAAATCGATATCAAAACGGTAAAACCGGTTAAAGAGCACCAGCGCCTTGGCCCCGGCCTTGCGCAATTCCGCCGCCACCGCAGGTAACGCCGAGAAGTGGGGGCCGATCTTGACCGCGAGAGGAAGATCTACCGTACGCCGCACCTTGTCTACAATCCGAACAAAAGCTCGCTCCACGGCCTCGCCGCCGAGACCCGGATCGGTCGGCATCAGCGAGACGTTTAGCTCCAGAGCGTCCGCACCGGCCTCCGCGATTTGTGTGGCGAAAGATCCCCACCATTTAGTGGAGACGCAGTTGATGCTCGCGATGACCGGAATGTCGACGGAACGTTTTGCGTCTTCCACGAGGGAGATGTAGTCGGTAGGCCCCAGGCGCATACCCATCTGGCGCACGTACTCGACGGCTTCAGGGTGTTGAAATTCCTCCGCGCCGTGCACGTCGTCAGATATGTCGCTTTCGATTTGCTCCTCGAAGAGCGACTTCAAGACTACGGCCGCGGCACCCGCTGACGCGGCGCGCTTAATGCCTTCGAGCGACTGGGTAAGACTCGAGCTCGACACGACAAACGGGTTTTTTAACTGTAGTCCGAGGTATTGTGTTTCTAAACTGGCCATTGTCTCGGCAGTATAGCCTACGCCGCCTTGACACACAAACAGCTCTAGATAAGTCTGCGGGGTATGCGAACCCGATCCACACAGTCAGATTTCCGGCGAACAGCGCCGGTCGCCATAGTTGTTTTTTTGCTTATCGCTGTCGCATCGCCCGCGCTCGGCCTTGGCACCGTGGAAGAGCCGCAACAGCGTCCTCTCTCCCTGGGCGTTCTGAAGGGCCCGACCGGACTCGCGGCCCTTGGCTTGATGGAAGATAACGGGCCGGTGTCAATCGAGGTATTTCCTTCGCCGGATGTTATTATCGCGCGAGTCTTGGCCGGCGACCTCGACCTGGCATCGCTGCCGACAAACGTCGCTGCACGGTTGTACTCGGAAGGCATCGACTACCGTCTTGCCGGCGTCACCGCGTGGGGCGCTTTGTATCTTATGTCGCGTGACGAGACAATTGGTGACTTTTCCGATCTCCTCGGCAAAGAAGTGCACCTCTTCGGCCGTGGCGCAACACCCGACCTCGTATCGAGGATTCTCCTCCAAGAGGCGGGAGTCGCAGCCGAAGACCTTTTGCTCAACTACCGGTTTAACCAGGTGGAGCTCGCGCAGCTTCTTATTGCCGGTCAGATAGAGACGGCCCTCTTGCCCGAGCCCTTTGTGACGCGTGTGCTCCAGGCGGGCGTCGGCGCGCGAATCGTTGTGGATCTGCAGGACGCCTGGTCTTCCTTGCAGGGCGGGGATGGCTTTGGGCTGCCGCAGGGAGTGCTCGTGGCAAAGAGCGGGCTTTTTGCCAACCGGCGCCATGAGCTCTTGCGCGCGGTTGATGCTGTGGAGGATTCCATCGAGTGGGTCGTGGCCAATCCTGAGCTGGCGTCGCGGAACGCCGACGTCGGCACCGGCGGCCTTGATATCGGTCTCGACCCGGCCACGGCTGCCGCGGCGATTCCACGGGCAAACCTTCGTTTTGTCCCGGCAGCCGGTGCTCAAGACGCCCTTGAAGCGTACTTTGTACAACTGCTCGAGCTCGCGCCTGCGTCAATCGGAAACACCCTGCCGGACGACGGATTCTACGCCGAGCTTTACTAGCCGCCGCAGGCCTGCCTTTCGACACCGCCGCGGTAATCGACATCCTTGACCGATCCGCCTCGCGGGCAGTATATCTGATATAGGATCAATTTGGTCCGAATTCGATTCGGATGAGTAGTATGCTGCGTCTAAACAAACGGTTGGAATACGCCTTGATACTGCTGCGTGAGCTCTATGATTCGGGGCGGGGAGAGGCGGTCTCCGCCGGCGCGCTTGCTCTCAAATCAGGTGTTGCTCCGTCGTTGACGGCGAAACTACTGCAAGACCTGTCGCGGGCCGCCATAGTCGCTTCGGCGCTCGGCGCGTCCGGCGGTTATCGCGTGGTACGGGGACCGGATGAGGTATCCGTGCTGGACGTTAGCGACGCCGTGCTTGGGCCGTTGGGTCCGGATGGGTGTGACCGCGAATACGGCGGCTTATGCGTACCGGATGCGTCTTGTGGTCTCGAGAGCCCCCAGCACCGTTTGGGCCACCGGGTGCTTCTGATGTACAAGACACTGACCCTGGCAGAGCTGTTTGAAGGCTCCGCTGTTACGGAGATGATATGACAACAAGCGATGCGCCGGTTCTCGGCAGTTCCACCATCCGCGCCGACTTTCCCGTGTTTGAGCAAGGGATGCGTGGCAATCCTTTGGCCTACCTGGACAACGCGGCAACATCCCTCAAACCGCGTTGTGTGATCGACGCGGTATCCGAATACTACCAGACCCTCAGCGCAACCGTGCACCGCGGTGTTTATGAGACTAGCGAGCGTGCAACGGCCATGTACGACGAGGCGCGGGAGAGTGTCGCGCGTTTTATCGGGGCGCGAGAAGCCGCGGAGATTGTCTTCACCCGGGGTACCACCGAAGGCACAAACCTGCTCATGCGCTCATGGGGCGAGGAGAACATCAAGGCCGGGGACAACATCGTGCTCACGGACATCGAGCATCATGCCAATCTGGTGCCGTGGCAATTCTTGGCGAGGAAGACCGGTGCGGAGTTGCGATTTGTTCGTTACGACCTCGAGTCCCACCGCCTCGACTTAGGCGAGTTCGAGGGATTGGTGGATGATCGCACCAAGCTTGTTGGCGTTTCCGGTATGTCCAATGTTACCGGCTACGTGCCGGATCTTGCGCCGATCATTGCCGCGGCGCACCGGGCGGGTGCCCGTGTCCTGGTGGACGGCGCCCAGCTTGTATCGCACCATCCGGTCGACGTTTTGAAGCTCGATGTTGATTTTTTGGTGTTTTCCGGTCACAAGATGTGTGGACCGACCGGCATAGGCGTCTTCTACGGGAAGCGTGAGATTCTCGAGGCCATGCCGCCGTTTCATTACGGAGGATCCATGATCGTTCGGGTTTCCAAGGAAAAAAGCAGCTTCAAACCCGCCCCGGATAGGTTTGAGGCGGGCACGCCCAATATCGCGGGGGCCATTGGCTTAAAGGCCGCTATCGACTACCTCGAGGCATTTGGGTTGGACGCGG
>CAZFLD010000026.1:0-53951 GCA_964519835.1 uncultured Spirochaetales bacterium | reverse complement strand
GGTGGCTCGCTGGGAACCTTCGGCCGCGGCCAGATGGTGCCGGCCTTTGAAGAGGCGGCATTTGCCCTCGAACCGGGCCAGATCTCCGAAGTTGTGCAGACCCAGTTCGGCTTTCACATCATTCGCGTTTCGGACAAGACCGAGTCGGCGACGGTTCCCCTCGCGGAAGTCAGCGGCCAAATCGTCGAATTTCTCAATCAACAGCGCCGCAACGAGGCGGTCAACGAATACGTCGAAGCACTCCGTGAGGATGCCGACGTGACCGTCTTTGCTGAAGAAACCTAAGCGGAGCTGAGCATGGGCGCGGGCGAGCACGGCTTTATTCTGGGAGTAGATCTCGACGGCGTCTGCGCCGACTTTTTTGCCGGCATGCGCAAGGTGGCCTCGGAGTGGCTCGAGGTTCCGCTGGACGAGCTCAGCACCGACGTGAGCTGGGATTTTCGCCAGTGGGGCCTGGAGGCCGCCGGCGGCTATGAGGCGCTTCACCGCTTTGCCGTGGTCCAGCGGGACCTCTTCCGTCATCTGGACCCAATCCCACACGCCTCGGTGGTCCTCAGGCGCCTCTCAAACCGGGGTGTTCGCATTCGTGTCGTGACACAACGTCTTTTTATCAAACACTTCCATCTGCAAGGCGCCATGCAGACAATCGAGTGGCTGGACAACTACGATTTCCGCTACTGGGATCTTTGCTTTTTGCAGGATAAGACCGCCGTCGGCGCCGACCTATTTGTGGAAGATGCACCCAAGAACATCGAGATGCTCCGCGCCTCGGGCGTGGACACCATCTGCTTTGCCAATAGCACCAACAAACACATCGCCGACCCACGTGCCAACGACTGGAACGAAGTCGAAGCCCTTGTCATGGAGCGGTTTAGCGCGTCCCGGACTTGAAGCCGGGGGCAGCGGATATCGGACTCATCCGTGCTTGTTTGCCCCGGTCGCCGCCGTGCCGTGGTGATCGACAGGAGCGAACTCGCCGCTCCCGCCGGCCGCGCATGGTCCGTAAGTCCGCAAATCGAAATTGACGCCGGACCGATCCGGGTCTACAATAAGTCTAAAGGCAACAGAATATGGAACTCGTACACACAAAAATCCCGCGGGAGTTTCTCGACAGACTTCCCGAGGGAATGAAGTTTATCCATCGCCACGGAAAAGAGTTTTTGGTGGTTGAGGAGATTTTTTGCCCCAAGGGACACTCGCTGATGTCCGACTCGGTGCGGATTCACGGCGAGCCGTCGATTCGAATCGCCGTGGGTCGGTCGCAGGACGCAGCCCCAACAGGAGCCACCGGCGATCCACTCGCCGACAACTCGGTCGACGGCACGGCCGCCGCTGACCGGGCCACCGCAGGGGCCACCACCGGCCGGGGCTTGATCTTTGTCGACGCGTTTTGGGGTAGCCACGCCAAGCTCTACAGTTTTTTCCCGCAGAGCGGCTGTGCCGACTACCTGGTTGATGCCCACTGTCCCCATTGCGGGGTGTCGATGATGGTAAAACGGCCCTGTAGCCGGGATGACTGCGACAGCGATGAAGGCATTCAGTTTTTTCTCCCCGGTGAGAATAGCAGTGTTACGGTATGCGCCAAACTCGGTTGTCCGGACCACGAGCTTCTGGTCCGGGGACTTCCGAGCGACGCCCTCGAGGCGGTGAGCGAGATCAACTTTTTTGGTCATGGCTTCTACGGCGGGGACGATGATTCGGACATGGGGGGCATATGAGCATGACCCAAAAAACTCGCAACTACGTTGCGGTTGCCGTGGACTTGTGCAAGGGTTGCCGGCTCTGTGTGGACACCTGTCCAAAGCACTGCCTATCCATAGGGTCGGCAATCAACAAGCTCGGCTACCAACATGTACGTTTTGATTCCGAGGAATGCACCGCGTGTGGTATGTGCTTCTATGCCTGTCCTGAACCGGGCGCAATCACGGTGTACCGGAAGGAGCCCGCGGCATGAAACAGCTTATGAAGGGCAACGAGGCAATTGTTCGCGGGGCACTTCTCGGCGGCGCCACCCACTTTTTTGGCTATCCGATAACACCCGCAAGCGAGATCGCGCACGCCGCCGCCGAGCTGTTTGCTCGGTCGGGGCGGCATTTTCTGCAAGCAGAAAGTGAAGTCGCCGCGATCAACATGCTATACGGCGCGGCAGCGGGGGGCGCTCGGGTCATAACCGCGTCCTCCGGGCCGGGTGTCAGCCTTATGGCCGAAGGCATCTCCTACATCGCCGGCGCCGAGTTGCCGTGTGTAATCGTCGACATCCAACGGGCCGGTCCCGGACTCGGCAATATCTGGCCGGAGCAGTCCGACTACAATGCCGTTGTCAAAGGCGGCGGCCATGGCGCCTACAAAAACGTCGTCTTTGCGCCCAACTCGGGCCAAGAGATGTGTGATATGACGTACCGTGCCTTTGAGATTGCAGACACCTATCGCGGCCCGGTGTTTATCCTCGCGGATGCCTACATTGGACAGATGATGGAGCCGGTGGACGTCCCCAAAGAGGTGCTTCACGATAAGCCAAAAAAGTGGGCCGTGCTCGGTACAAAGGAGACTCGTGAGAACGTTGTCTCGTCGATCTTTATGAGCGCAAAGAGCCTCGGCGACCACAACTTACATCTGGCCGACAAATACGCCGCGATGAAACGGGAGATTACCGACTGGGAAGAGGCGGACGTGGAAGACGCCGAAGTGCTGCTTGTTTCCTTTGGCATCGCGTCACGAATTTGTATGACTGCCGTGCAGCGCCTCCGCGAAAAGGGCGTTCGTGCGGGACTCCTGAGGCCCAAGACGCTCTTCCCCTTCCCGGCGCCCCGGCTCCTCGAGCTCGCTTCGACGGGTACGCTCAAGAGGATCGTTGTTGTGGAGATGAACGACGGCATGATGGCCGACGACGTAAAACTCGCCGTCAAGGGCAAGGTGGAGGTCGAGACGCTCCTCCGCCTCGGAGGCCAAGTGCCCACGACCGACGAAGTGTATGAGGCTGCATCATGATTGCCTATCAAAAGCCCAAGAGTTTCTATCCGACCTTCGACCGCAAGGCGCCGGGAACTGAGGCGACCCACTACTGCCCCGGTTGCGGCCACGGCAACGTCCACAAACTTATCGCCGAGGCTATAGACGACTTTGATGTCCAAGACCGGGTGATCTTTATGAGTCCCGTGGGCTGCAGTGTGTTCGCCTACTACTACTTCGACACCGGAAACGTGCAGTGCGCCCACGGTCGTGCCCCGGCGGTGGCTTCGGCCCTACGGCGTGTCAACGCGGACTCGATTATCATCAGCTACCAAGGCGACGGTGACCTGGCGGGCATCGGCACAGCCGAGATCATTCACGCCGCCAATCGTGGCGAGAACATCACCGTCTACTTTGTGAACAACGCCATCTACGGCATGACCGGTGGTCAGATGGCTCCTACGACCCTCATAGGGCAGCGCACCGCAACCACCCCCTTCGGCCGCGACAAGCACCGTGACGGTGGCCCGCTCGGTATGGCGGAGATCATCTCCGCTATTCCCGCGGCCGCATACGTGGAGCGTGTGTCCTTGGCCGACGGCAAAAGAACCGCCCGAGCTCGCCGCGCGGTCCGTAAGGGCCTGCAGAACCAAATCGACGGCGTCGGCTTCTCGTTTGTGGAGATTCTCTCACCCTGTCCGATCAACTGGAAAAAAACACCCCGTGAGGCCCGCGACTGGATTCGCGACGTGCTCGAGCCGGTATTCCCACTCGGCCTCTTTGTGGATCGCGTCCAGGAAGCTGAGTGCAGCGACCCGGACGATGTCGAAGATGCAAACGTCGCGACGGCCACCGCAACGTCGGGAGGCGCCACCGCCGGCCCGGCGCGCGCGACACCCGGGGAGCCGACGCTCGTCGGCGATGCCGCGGTTATGGATGACGCCGAGCTTGTCAAGCTCCTATCCGCCGAGCATGACCTCGAGCTGGTTCCGGTTGAGGGCCCGGTCGCGACGCAGGCGGTGAAGATTGCGGGCTTTGGTGGGCAGGGCGTTCTGTCGGCCGGCGTGCTCTTGGCCAACTGCGCCATCGCCTCGGGCCTAAACGCCACGTGGCTACCCTCGTACGGGCCGGAGATGCGCGGCGGTACGGCCAATGCGGGCGTGATCATAAGCGGCGAGTCGATCGGCTCACCCGTGGTGGACAAGCCGACGGCGCTCTTGGCGCTAAACGGACCCTCGCTCGAAGCCTTTGCCAAAACAGTGGTGCCGGGCGGCATTATCGTTCGAAACTCGTCCATCGTGCAGAGCTCTTCCGGCCGAACCGACGTGACCGAGATTGCCATCCCCGCGAGTGACATCGCCAAGGACCACGGCTTTATCGGCGCGGCAAACGTTGCAATGCTTGTTGCTTACGCAACAGCGGCCGGCTTTCCCGCCGTGCAGCGTATCAAAGAGATTATTCCCCACGCTCTCAAAAAGAAACATCTCGTGGACACCAACTTGGCGATTGTGGAGGCGGCCGAGACCTACCTACACCGCGAATACGCCGAGGTGGTAAGCGCCGCGACGGGATAGGGCGGGCAGGCCGGTGCGGCGTTAGGTGCCTCGGCCCGCTTGCCGCGCTTCCTGCGCGGCCTCCGACCAACGACCGGACACGAGGATAGGTACCGCCTTCCCGTCACGGTCGTAGGCGGTGACGTCGAGCTCGCCCGAACCGATCGTAAAATCCAGGTGCTGCAGGCTGTCGTTGAGTCCGGCGACGAGACGCTCCTCACTCGACATCGAATCGCCGCCTTGAAGGCAGGTTGGGTAGGCCGCGCCAAAGGCAAGGTGACAGCCGGCGTTTTCGTCATAGAGTCCGTCGAAGAAGGTGAGACCCTGCCTCGCGACGGGTGCATCCTCGCTAACCAGCGCAACCTCGCCGAAGTATCGGGCGTTTTTGTCCCGGTCCAAGGCATCTTCCAACACGGATTGGTTTTTCTCGGCTGTTGCCTTGATGATCCGACCCGACTCCACCGTCATTTCCACGACTCCCACAAAGGAGCCCTGGTAGACGATCGGACGGCTCGAACGGAGCTTGCCCTCGACCGTTGCGCGATCGGGTGCGGTGAAGACCTCGTCGGTCGGCATGTTGGCGACAAACGTGATGCCGTTTTCGCTCCGGGTTGCCGGGCCGATCCACCTGTGGTTGGCCGGCAGTCCGATGCGTAGGTCGATGCCGGGGCCGGTGTACTCGAGATGGTCGAACTGCTGTTTGTCGAGCCAGGCCGAGAGGCCTTCGAGGGCGGCGCAGTGGTCGTTCCACGCCGCGACGGGATCGGGTTGGTCCAGGCGGCAGGCAACCGCCGTTGCCGTTCGCAGTCGCTCCAGCGCCTCTTCCGAGGGTAGCTCCGGGAAGACCCGCGCCGCCCAAGCAGGAGTCGGCACGGCGACGACCACCCAGGGATGCGCATCCCGCATGCGTCGGTCCCGTCCGGCGTGGGCTCGTCGGCCGACGGCCTTGAGATACCTGGAACGTCGTTTGATTGGCACGCCCTCCAACACCGCCGGGTCTTCACCGTGCAGGATCAGCACCGCGCCGCCGTCTCTCCCGATCCGTTCCGCTTCGTCGTGGAGGGCGGCCGGCTCGTAGTCTACGTGGGCGTCCGGCGCCGATTCGATTTTCTCTCGAACGACTCTACCGTCTGCATAGAGTGCCGTGACGTGACGGGCGCCGGCGCGGTAGGCCTCATGGGCCACATACGGCACAAACTCGGCCGATGCGACGGGGCTCTGGACTAAAAGCTCTTGGCCTTCCTGGATGTTGAGTCCGATGCCCACAACCACCTGGGAGAGCTTGGCGTAGTACTGCTCGTTTGTCATGTTGGTATCCTGTTGTGTTTCTCCGGATCATCCGCGCTGTCCGGTGGCTTCGTGCTCGGCTCTCAGGGCCTCTTGTATCTCGCCAAAAATGGTCGTGGCGCTCTCCGTGGCGGTGGCGAGGTCGGAAAACCGGGCGCGTCCGTCGGAGTCGAGTATCACGATAAAACAACCGCTTTCCACGGCCTGACGTAGGCCCGTGGGCAAACGCCCCTCGTACTCGGGATACACAAAAATCGTGCGGTCGATGTATCTGGAGAGGGCGCGCGGCCGTCCCGAAAAAGCGTCGATGTCCGCGTAGTACCGTCGATAAAAGGCGGCAGTGTCGTCGTGTTTGCGACGGATCTCGGCGTCTGCAAGCCAGCGGAGCAGACCGGGGACCCACGTGAGCTCGACGACTGTTACAAACTGAACGGCGGCGTCAGGAAGAAGTGGTCCCATTCGAATGCCGATGTCTCGAAGAAGACGCTCCGACATGTCGGCGGATGCATTGCTCATCACCGCCAATACGGTTATGGCGTCGCGCGCACCGCCGTCCTCGGCAACCATCGGTGAAACGGTTTCCCGATAGTAGCGCTCCAAGAATCGAGTGTGGGTCCGTACCTGTCCGGGCGTCACGTCTGCTGCGACGGGAGGCGCCCCCGCGGCCGCAAGACCAAGGACGCACGCGAGGGCAATCGCATACGGTCTATGTCCGCGACGTGCCCTCGACAATTTCGACGATCTCACGTTGGGTCTCCTCCCACATTCCGTTTTTGTACCACTCGGCCGATGTGTTTAGTAGCTCCATGTAGATGGAAACCCAAGCTTTGGCCGTCTCTTTGTCTTGGTCCTTGCGCTTGTAGAGGTCGTAGAACTGTGGTCGTTGGTCTTTCCAGCCGTCAACCTTCGGACCAATCGCCTGCGGGCGCTCGACAAATACGCCGATTTCGTTCCCGTTGCCGTCCCAGAGCGAGACGCGAGGAATGTGTTCCAGGCCACGATCGTTGTAAAAGGCGCGGAAATTCTCGTGCTCGGAGCCGCGAAAAATGCGAAACGGGACGTCCGCCTTGGCAAAGAGGTCGTCGAGAATCGGTAGATTCAACGCCGCGTCGCCACACCAGTCCTCGGTCGCCATGGTTGCCCGCACCGGTCCGGCATAACCGGCGGCCGCGGTTTTTAGGCGATCTACCAGCTCGGGGCTTGCCTCGGCTTCCGCCCGCAGGTCTTTGACCAAGCTGCGGTAATTCTTGAGGTTCTGCACATAGTCATCAGGTAAAAGGCCCTGTTCGAAAAAATCTAGAGTGAGTTGCATGTGGTAAGAATAGTCAATCAAGGGGCCGCCCGCCAACCAACGTACCTGAACATACCCACGAAACACCGTTGGACCCAAAAAGCATTGGACCCAACCACGAACATACGATAGCGTGAGCTTATACCGGAGGCAGCATTTGGGAACGCAAAAGGTCATCATCGTTGGGGCAGGTGTGGCCGGATTGGCGGCGGGGTGCTACGCCCGAGTCAACGGCTACGACGTGGACATCTACGAGCAGCACTTCCTGCCCGGCGGGCTCTGCACGTCGTGGGAGCGGGGCAACTATGTCTTCGACGGCTGTCTCAGCTACCTGTACGGGAGTGGTCGTGGCCAGGCGTTTAGTGACCTGTGGGAAGAACTCGGCATCTTGGACTCCCTCAGGTTTATTCACCGAGATGAGTTTATCCGTGTCCGGGACCCGGACGGCCTCGACGTCATTGCCTACGCAGATCCGGATCGTTTGTACGAGCATCTTGTTTCGATCTCACCCTTAGACGAGCGGCCAATCAAGCGGCTAAGCGACGGTGTAAAACACCTGCTTCGCTTTGACCTCTCGGCGCTGCAGAGGAAACCGCGGCACCTGATGGGTCCGATCGATTGGGGAAGGCTCGGCCTCGAAATGCTACCTTACACGGGACAGACGCTGCGCTGGGCTACGATCTCGGCCGCCGAGTTTGCAAAGCAATTTCGAAGCCCCTTCCTGCGGGTGGCTATTCCTCATCTTTTTGGGTGGAGTGAGATCCCGATGCTCGCGGCAGTCTCGATGTTGGCCTACCTGCACACAAAAAACGCCGGCGTGCCGGAGGGCGGGTCTATCGCGCTCGCTCGAGCGCTGGAGTCGCGGTTTACCAATCTCGGTGGGCGCGTTTTTTACAAAAAGCGCGTGGAGCGTATTCTCGTGGAGAAAAACCGCGCCGTGGGCGTGCGTCTGTACACGGACGAAGAGCCACGCGCCGACTACGTGATCTCCGCCGCCGACGGGCGAGCCACCGTGTTCGAGATGCTTGCAGGTGAGTTCGCCTCGCGTCGCCACCGCCGAATCTACTGTGATCTGCCCGATCCCAAGCGTGCCTTCGAGCCCCACTCGCAAATCCAAGTCTCTTACGGCGTCAAACGTGACCTGAGGGATGAGCCCGGATGGGTCATTCACCTGCTGCCGCATCGCCCCACCATCGCCGCGGACAAAAGAGATTTCTTGAGTGTCAAAAACTTGAGCTACGATTCGACCGTCGCACCGGAGGGTCACTCCATTCTCGAAGTCATGATTCGCCTCCGGTACGGATACTGGCAGCGAATCTACGGGAATCCGTTGTACAAGACCGAGCAAAGTCAGGTTGCAAACCAGGTCACCGAGCAGCTCAATTGGATTTACCCGGGGATTGGCGGGGATATCGAAATGACCGACGTGGCAACTCCTTTGAGTTATGAGCGGTACACGGGCAATTGGCAAGGCTCGAGCTGTGGCTGGCTTCTAACAAAGCGCACCATGCTCCGTATGATGTTGGGAATGAAAAAAAACCTGCGGCGCCTGAAGGGCTTTTCTATGGCGGGACAGTGGGTCGAGCCCGGCGGAAGTGTACCGATCTGTGCCGCGTCCGGTCGCAATGCGGTGTGGTCGATGTGTCGTGAGGACGGGCGGAGGTTTGTGCGACACACGCCTACGTGACCGTCGACGGCGTCCGGCGTCCGGCCTCACGACCATGCTCACGCCAACGCTTCAACCTTGCGACGCAATTTCCAAGCTAGGGTTGGCTGCTTGTGTCTGCCGACCCGTCTGTGTTGAACTGATCCATCGCCGCCACGAGTGCGGCAACGGACTTGCTGTTTTCGCGAATCATCTTAGCCATTTCCGCCACGGATTTGTCGATGTCCGAGACACCGGTGGCCACCTCTTCAATCCTGTCGCGGTTTTGCCGCGAGATTTCGTTTAGGCCCACGAGGGCTCGCCCGATGTCCTCCGCGCCGGCACTCATCTCCTCTGAGCCGGCCTTGATCTGATCAGATATTTCGCGAAGGGCTTCCGTCGATTTGAGCATCTCGCGGCCGCCGGTGGCCAACTCGCGCGTGCTGCTGTTGATCTCGCCAAAGGCGGATTTCACCTCGTTCATCTCGACGAGAATTCGTTCGAAGGTTTGCCCCCCGTCCTCCGATGCCTTTTGCGCCCTACCGATTTGCTCGACCAAATCGTTCAACGTGCTCGATATGGTTGCCGCATTCTCCGCCGTTGACTCGGAGAGCTTCTGGATCTCCGAGGCCACCACCGCAAACCCCCGCCCATACTCGCCTGCGTGCGCGGCCTCGATGGCGGCATTCATCGACAGGAGGCTCGTCTGCTCGGTGATGCCGTTGATCACCTGGATAAGCTCGAGCATACCGTCGATGCGTCCCGCGATCTCTTCCATGATCTGTTGTGTGCTCTGTGAGAGATCGGCGCCGGTGGAGATGACCCCGGAAAGCTTGGTGACCGACTCGGATCGATCGCTCGCGATTTTTGCGACCGAGTCGATGGATGCCGTGATTTCTTCGACCGCTGAAGAGGTATCGGCCACCGCCGTAGAGTGGTGACCAAGGCGGTCTACGATGCTGCGTATGTTCGCGGCGATTTCTTCTACCGCCGAGGAGGCCTGGGACACCTCGTTGTTGAGGGACTCGATCTCGTCTTTCATGGACACGGATGCCTGGGCGATGTCGGAGGTGGAGGCGAGGGTTGCCTCGATATTGGCAGAGAGTCGTGTGCCCGTTTCCTCCGTCGAAGCTACGGCGGACTTTGCCGAGTTGACACCGTCACGCATGGAGGTAACGGCGTTGTTGAAGTTTTCCGCCATCCGTCCGAAATCGTCTCTTGCCGCGAAATCTACACCGGCGCAGAGATCTCCCTCTGCAAGGCGCGTGCTAAGGTCTACCATCATGCCGGCACGTCCACGTTGCATCCTAAAAAAGGCAAGAAACAGCAGAATGATGACGACCAGTGTTGCGCCGGCCGCTATCACAAAGGTCAAGAACGCCCGAAAGATTGCGTCGAAGATGGCCTCGAGGGACGCACCGGCGTTCGCCTCCGTGCGACCACGCAGCGAGTCCAGGGCATCCATCGCCGCCTCCCCGTCTGCTTGCTCGAGTGCGTGGATCACTTCCTCCCGCGCAGCGGGGCCCACCACTATGCTCAACAAAGGGCCAACGGCGCTCTCGAGGGCGGACAAATCTCTGTTGTCATCCTCGGAGAGGCCAATAATACCGGCAAACCCGTCTACGGCGATTGTGAATTTATCTGCGGCCTCACGTGCTGCCGCAAGAGAGCTTCTGTCGCCGAAAAGCGCGTAGTCCTGCAGATGGTAGCTCAGCCCGTCAAAACCGAGAGCTTGTTCCACCGCGCCGAAAGCCTTGACCCGTTGGTGGGCGAGAACATCGAAATCGCGAACTCGCTCATCAATACGAACCAGGTTGATGTACTGTGCGATCCCCAGCCCGAAGAATGCCGCTATGATCAATCCGAGGGTAATGGCCGAGACCACGTTAATTGAAGGCCGTCTTTTCATCTACATTTAGGGTACGCGGGGAAGCGGATAAAGCCAAGTGGTATCCGCCTCACCCGTGGCGGCGGCCGCGGTGTTAGTGCACTGTAGTGCCTGACCCTTCAACCGCGTCGCCGCTCTACGCATTAGGTCGGCATCTGAAGCACAACACTTCCTGTCTTGTGCCCCTGTTCGACGTACTCGTGGGCTGCGGCGATCTTGGCAAGAGGGTAGGTCTGGTCGATTACCGCTTGGAGCCGGCCCGCGTCGGCAAGCCCGGTGAGGTACTCCAGGTCGCCCGCGTTTTGCTTGAGGCCCGCCGCCGCAAACAGGGCACGCTTTCCGCACGACGAGCTTGTGCCGCGGGGGCAACCGGCGCGGCTGTTGACGGTGCCGGGCGTTTTGTGGGAACGGCTGCGGGCGGCGGCGTGCCGTCGCGTCAGCTTGCCGGCTAATGTGCGGAGCAGGATACCGACTGAGGGCACTGTGGACATGTAGAGACCGCCGGCGGCCAAGACCGGCTTGCAGCTGCCGAAGCTGCTTTTGCCAACCGCGTCGAAGACTACATCGTAGCGGCCGTCGACCGCTGAAGCGCCCGATGTGGCAGTGAAGCCGCTTTTCTGCCGGTCGATGACGTGGCTTGCTCCCAGGGAGCGTACAAGCTCCGCGTTTCTGCCGCTACACACGGCCGTGACTTCGGCGCCGAAAATCGCGGCAAGCTGCACCGCCGCCGAACCCACTGCGCCCGCGGCGCCGTTCACCAGCACGTGGCAGCCGGAGGCAAGGTGTGCTTGGTCGCGGAGAAAGTGCAGAGCCGTTGTGGCGCCGTCCATCAGTGCCGCCGCGGCGTCGAAGCCGAAGCTCTTAGGCATCACGGCAATCGCGGCCTCTTCCTGGATTGCGAGGTACTGGGCGTGGGCGCCGAAGTCTGTCACCGAGGACCCAAACACACGATCGCCGACGCAAAACCGGCGTACTCGCGCGCCCGCGGCTTCCACGACTCCGGCAAACCCGTCCCCGGGAATTGCCTTTGGCCTCCGAAGGCCGGTGAACAGGCGGGACACGGCGGGCTTCCCCGCGCGAAAGGCCGTGTCTGAGGCACCCACGACCGCGGCGTGTACACGAACCAGGACTTCGTCGTCCTTTGGACAGGGTCGGGGCACCGTTGCCACGCGTAGGACCTCCGGTCCGCCGTAGGTGGAGCATCGTACCGCGGTCATTGTTGCAGCAAGCCGGCCAGGCACAGAACACTCTGTGGCTTGTTCGATATCACTCATTTCGCGTCCTCCTCATCGTAGTAGAAAACGTTATCGATTGTAGTTCCGAAGGCCTGGGCGATCTGAAACGCTGTCTCGAGCGACGGGGAATAGCGGCCCTTCTCGATGGCGATAATTGTCTGGCGAGTCAGCCCGACCTGGTCCGCGAGGTCCTGCTGTGTCATTTCCTCGTGAGCGAATCGCAGCTTTCGAATGGTGTTCTTGACCTTTGTTGACTTGCCCATCCTCAGAAACCCCGTCGATACACGATGAGCTTCACGATGGAGCCGGCAAGTGAAGCGACAAATCCGGATGCATACGCGGCGTTGGCGATCCAGAAGTGTGGAGACTCAATCATTGCCAGCACCAGCACGCCGAACATGCCGAGCGACAGCAGTACAAAGCTTACCTGGTTGCCGCGGCGGTCAATAAGCCTGTCTCGCTCATCGGTGGAGTCCGGTTCACGCCGTTCGACGGCGGCCGTGACAATTGCCACAACGATGGAACCGACGATACTCGCCACGACGGTTATCCCAACCGTCCACAAGAGCGGTGCGACGTATGCGACTCGGGTGACGTCGCCGCCTGCGGCCCGGGAAAGCACGATAATCACGTAGGTGGCATACGTGCCCAACGAGACGATCATCGATACCAAGGTGTTTTTCTGGTCTGTTGTCATGTGATTTAGTCCTTGTGACCCTCTGTACGGGTCTGTAAAGAATTATTTACAAGAGGTAATGTATAGCAGACGCCCGAGTATGTCAATATTGTTTTACATTAAGTTAAAAAAAATCGACTTACCCGAGTGGCGGTGGATTCCGCGGTGGCACCGGAACAACACGGGCCCGAGAACGTCGAGTTACTCTGCGACCACGTTGGCCCGGCGCCACAGCCGCACCGAGTTGATAAGGTACACCGCTTCGGCTCCCAGCAGTTCCTCTACGGTGACAGGCTTCTCATCGATGATACCGCAATCAAGCAAATGTCCGCGGAAGGTGCCTGCGAGGAGGCCGCATTCAACCGGTGGCGTCACCAGTGTGCTGCGCCTGTTGCCGCCCCCACGAGTACGACGCTCCACGACAATGTTGCTTCGGCTTCCCTCCGTTACGAGCCCGTTGTTGTTCCAGAGGATTACTTCCTGCTCTGCGTTGACGCCGGCGGACCGGCCGGCTTGCTCGTACACGTCACGACTCGTGGTCTTGAAGTAGAGGGCCGGCTCGTCGGCATCTATCGGTTCAGGAGCCAGGACGGCCCGAACGAACGGGACCTGCACGGCACCGCGATCCAGCGCCGCGCCGATCTGTTCGAGGGGATCCCGATCAAGGGGCTCCCCCGCGCAGCCGATCTCCCCGTCCCGCGAAAGCACAAGTCGCACCTTCCATGCACGCTCCGCGCTTGCCTCGCCGGTCTGCCGGCTGGTCGGTGGGGCCGGCACATCAACCGTCGTCTCGGCCGCCTCGAGTAAGTCGTTTGCCATGTCCGCGAGGATGGCACGCAGGTTTTCCGTCATCGTATCAGGCGGGGCGTCACCTCCCCAGGCAAAGCCGAGCGCATCCGCGGTATCAATCAAGCGATTGATGTGGCGCTCCAATAGGAAGTAGCCGATGGAGCGGTGAAAGAGCAGGCTCTCGATAATACCGTCGGGGAGGAACTGCGAAGCCTGCGCCGGAGCTTCGGGGTGGGAACTCTCGCCGTGAACGACGGCTGCGACGTCCCGGGCTTGTCCGGCGCCGCGGTTGGCCTTCGCGTGTCCGACGGTCGTGGAACCGCGAATCGCCGCCGCTTTTATCAGGCACTCCTCGTACTCCGATTCGGTCTCGGAGTCCCAGACGATTCCGCTTCCCACGCCGTAGCGGCAGCTGCCGGCAACCTTGTCCACAAGTGCTGTTCTGATGGCAACGTTGAATTGCCCACGTCGGTCCGGCATGAGATAGCCGATTGCCCCACAGTACACACCCCGCGGTTGCGGCTCCAGCTCTCTGATGATCTCCATCGTCCGCACCTTTGGTGCTCCGGTGACCGATGCGCAGGGAAACATCGCCTCGAAGATTCGTGCGAGTCGCGCGCTTGTGAGCGCCCGGACCGTCGACGTCATTTGATAGACGGTGGGGTAGGTCTCGATGTCGAAGAGCCTGTCGACGGATACACTGCCGATGTCGGCGATGCGGCCCAGGTCGTTTCTGATCATGTCCACGATCATGAGATTTTCGGCGCGGTCTTTTTCGGAGGCAAAGAGCCGCTTCGCCGGCTCTCTGTCGTCGACGCTGCCCGTGGCGCCGCCTGGATCGGCTCCGCCGAGGGAGTCGTCCTCAGTGGCGGCCGTCGACAACGCCCCGGGTGGTACGGAGGGCCCGCCGCCATGGGGAGCGCCCGCGTTGTGTCCCCGGGGAGCCGTCCCCTTCATGGGCTTTGCGATGATCGTGCGTCCTTCGAGCGAGAAAAAGAGCTCCGGCGAAAGGGAAAGGATGGAGAACTGGGCAAAGTCGAGGAAGGCGGCGTAGGGGGGCGGCTCGTTGGACAGCAACTCCCCGAACCACGCGAAGAGCTCGTCGCCGCTCACTTCGGCGGCCGGTGCAAGCGGCTGGGAGCGTGCGGGCGTACGCGCTACGGCGCGCGCCGCCGCGATCCCGGCTCTACCAATTAAGGTCGCCTCCAACGGGAACGTGTAATTCACCTGGTAGCTGTGGCCGGCTTCGAGATAGTGCTTGACGGCGGTAATGGCGCGAGTGTATTCGCCCCGCGGCAGAAGGGGCCGCCATGCGTCCGGACGAATGCGGCCTGTGTCGGCCCCGTATGCCGGTAGGTGATCTACGGGCGTACATCGGCGGTAGAGCGCAAAGACCGCCGGCGGGAGACCGTCGATGGGGTGGTGGACGGCGAGGCCGTACGCTGAGGCCGCCTCGTAGGAGAGGAAGCCCGCCGCGTACAGCCCCTTGCCGTTGACCGCGGACTCGACCGTTTCGAGGACAGCCGGCACGTCTGCGGGCTCACGGGCAATGACCTCACCCACGATCTCCTCAAAAACGAGCCACCCCTCGGCGCTACGAAAGATCGCCCGATCCGGCGCGATGTCGCCCATAATGCCTCCTTGTGCGCGACTCAAAAATTCCGCGAGCCCCGCCTCTGCGACAAAGCGGGCGATATGGTCCTCGAAGGAATCCACGGTCTCTTCGTAGCGCTCGTAGAGCACAAAGAATACCTCTGCCTCACAGTTCTGCTCATCGTTGTTAGTCCTGTGGATCAGAACTCGTGTTGGCCGTAGTCCAGGCCTTCCTCGTCGGCGAATTCTTGGGCAACCTCAAGGTAGCCGCTGTAGTCGTCGCTCCAACTCAATCCCATGGGCAACGCGCCTGACTCGGCGGGAAGAAAGATGACAGAACAAACTCCACAATAATGCAATCGAGTTGATCTATCCGAACATCTGCTTTTTGAGGTCTAAATAGTAGAGGTAGTCCGCCTCAGGAACGTTCGGCGGGCAGCGGTGGTCGCAGTGGGGGATGTAGCCGCCCCGCTCGACGTACGGGAGCAGTTCCTCGAGGTGCGCCGTGATTGCATCCCGACCAGAGGCCAGGATCATCTTGTCCACGCCGCCCATCACGCGCAACTCAGGTCCGTACTCGTCCAGGGTGTCTCCCACAAAACCCGAGCAATTGACCTCGAAGGGAAACATCGTGTTGAGTCCTGCCTCGAGAAATCCGGGGATCATCTTGCGCACGTCGCCGTCACAATCGGTGTACCAGACGTCGATGCCTGCAGAGGCGAGCTTCGTGCCGATCCGCCTATAGCGCGGCACGGCCACCTCCTGAAAGAAATCGAGGGTCACGATCGGCCCCTGCTTGTAGGCGATATCCTCCCAGCCCGAGGCGAAGTCGAAATCAAAGGCGGGCAGCAGCTGATCCAGCGAATGCTCCACAAGACGGCAGCACGTTTCCACCATGTCCTCGAGCATCTCTGGGTAATCGAAGATGGCGTAGGCGATGCCCTCGAAGGTAAGCATGTCGCGAATCTTTCCCATCATCGATCCACACCAGACCCCAAGTGGGTAGTCGCGGTCGGCGGGGTGCTTACGACAAACCGCTTCCACGTCGATGATGCGGTCGGGGTCGTCGAGCCGGAACCGCTCCTCCTTCACTCGCGCCCAGTCGTCCGGGGTCTTTACTTGGGCGTCTAGATAGTGAGGGATTGTCTCGTGGCCGTCCGTTGGAACTTCGGCGATCAGGCCGTCTTGGTTCTGAAGGATTTTTTTGTCCGCGGTTTCCTCGATCACCGTCTCTTCGAAGAGCGGATTCATCCACGTCTTGCCTGAGACGGTCTTGATCGGGTCGAAACCGAGGAACTCGTGAGCGTCGTTGTTGTTGGTGATTCCGTTGTCGCGAAACATCTTCCACTCGGTGAAGTTCTCCTTCCAGTAGCCGAACTCCATGTTGAACGACCGGTCCACCGACTGGTGATGCATCTGGCGAATAAAGCGTTCTCTGTGTGTCAACGTGCCGTCCTCACCCAGGCGCCGCAGGGGCCGCCGTCCGTGGTTTTCTCGCGAACGACGTCGTTGCCGGCCATGTCGACAAGCGGATGGTAGTGCTCCGAAATGGTTGTGCAGCTCTTACCAACGTAGTGGCAGATATAACTTCGACGCCATCGGTCTTTGGTCCGATTGGAGGCGCTTCCATGAATCAGGCTGCCGTTAAAAAAGAGGGCATCGCCCGGTCCCATTTCGGTTGCTTCGGCCTTGAAACCCTCCGGGATCTTGATGGGCTTTCCGCCCTTCTCGTAGGAACCCACCTTGCCGACGTTGCTGCAATCGATGTGGAGGTTTTGCGTCTTTGGAAAAACCAGGATGCCGCCGTTCTCCTTGTCCACATAGTCCATGGCAATCCACGCGGCGATACAGGTTCCCGGACGCACCTGCAAGTAGAACTGGTCCTGATGCATCGCCTGACCGCGACTTCCCGGCGGCTTGAAGTAGAACATCGACTGCACCGCCAGCGGCTCTTCGCCAAAAAGCTCGCGCAGCACGTCGGCGAGCGCGGGATCGGTCATGGCGCGCCGGGCGGTGTCGTGAAATCGATGGGGGTGCATGATTCGCGGATAGGCTTTGAGTACATCGTCGCCGATCCTGTGAATCTCTTCAGCCATGGCGTTTATCTCATCTACACGGCATCGGTCGAAAAGTCCCCGTGCGATTGCATAACCCTGAGTATCGAAATCGATTTTGAGGTTTTGTCTTGTATCGATCATACCTGGAACATACACCTATCGAAGACCTCCTAAATGGACAATCGCGTCGAAAACATAGATAATCATGCTATGGCGAAGGTCTACGCGCGCGACGAGGGGCACTTTCGCGCCGGCCACTTTGTGGAGCAGGCCTCCTATCGAACGATACGCGCGCGGGGAGGCACGACTTACCTGTTTATGATGACACGGGCCGGCGCCGGCGTCCATCGGGAGCGGACCGGCCGGGTGAACCTTGCGGGTGGGACGGCGTTTATCTACCGTCCCGGAGTCCCGCAGGACTACGGCACCTCTGGGCGAGAGGGCATGTGGGACTTCTACTGGGCACACTTCGAAGCTGGAGGCTACACCGCGGCAATCGCCGACCGTATCTGTGAACAGAGGGGTTGGGCGCTTGTGCGGATGAGCGATGCATCTGTCGTCATCGAGCCGTCCTCGGCGTCGGTCGGGTCTGCGGCGCTCGACGCGATAAAGGCGGTTGTTTTATATTCCGGCCGCGCGGGTCATCGGGGCCTTGCGCAAAACAGCCTCGAGCGAGCGCTGCTGCTCGTCGAGCTCGCCTGCCGCCGCCACGAGGTCCGCACGGACCCACGATTGACACGGGTTCTGGAAGCCGTCTCCGCCTCGCCTGCTGCCGACCACAGTGTGGACTCCCTTGCCGAATTGGCCGGTATGTCGAGATCTCGTCTTCAACACCTCTTTCGTGCCACGCTTGGAACAACCGTCATGGACGCGGTGGAGGCCGAGCGCATGCGGCGGGCTCAGGACCGACTCCGCATGTCCGACCGGGCGATCGCCGAAGTGGGCAGGCAAGTGGGATACCACGATCCCCTCTACTTCTCCCGTCGCTTTAGTCGAAGGTTTGGCATGTCGCCGCGTGAGTGGCGCAAGCGCGCCGGCGCGTAGCGCCCACGGCAACTGCTCCGTCAGCGAGTGTTTTGCTAGGATGGACCTCCCGTGTCGATTACATCGATTCCATAATATTCTTCGCTCTGTGCCGATTCGACCTGATTTTGGGCGGCATCGCGATAGAATCTCCCGTGCATGAGACGGAGCACAGGTAAAAACACAAACCTCGGCCACGGGAGCAATCCCGGCGGCACGAGAGGGCCCAACCGTGGCAAGAAGTCCGGCCGGGCGTTGGCCCTGGCGGCGGTGGTCTGGACGATTGCGATACTGCTCGCGAATGCCGTGGAGGCGGTCGCGGACGTACGGGTAGCGCCTTTCTCAGACTCCCTTACGTGGAAGGCCCTGCTTGTAAGTGGCGCCGCATGGGATGGCGACCAGACGATAGAGAATTGGGACACCGCCCGAGATGAGATGCATCAACTGCTGACGGCGGCCGGTGTACAAGCGGAACACACACGTATTCTCTCGAGCATGCCACGCTACCACGGGCGCAGGGTGCGAGGTGTGCGCATTCGCCAGGCAACGGAAAGCAATCTCGGGCTCGCTCTTGAATCTCTCGATTTTGGCGAGGGAGATGCGGCGTTTGTTTTCCTTACGTCACATGGCGTCTCCAACCAGGGGTTTGCCTTAGAGGCTGATCATGCCCACGACGGCATCCTCTCTGTCGATGAGCTCGACTTCCTCCTGGAGGAGCATATCGGCGACCTTCCCGCGGTTATACTCATAAGCGCCTGCTACTCCGGGCAGTTTATCCAAGGCGAGGATCCTACCTACAACTACTATGATCCCGGCTTAAGCATCACGTTTCCCACACGCGTGATTCTTACCGCCGCGCGGAATGATCGCAGCTCTTTCGGCTGTGGATCGGGAAGTCGAATGCCCCATTGGGACGACGCCCTTCTCGAGACGCTCCGCTCCCAACCCCGTGATGCGGACTGGACCGACGTAGCCCGCAAAGTCGCGAGCGCCGTAGCCGGCCAGGAGCGCGGATTCTTGGAGTCGAGCCGATCGTATCCCCAAGCATTTGTCGGTGAGGCGGTTGATCCCCGTGTTCACCGGCTTGTCCGACGCATCGCCCAGGCCGTACGAAGATCACCGGTGAGTTAGAGTAGCTCTCGGTCCAGCGCGGCCCGCACTGCGCAATGTGTGCAGGGCGGATTCCGCAGCATACGTCCCCGGCTACACGTTACCGTCGTGCCTGCCGATACTGCTCATATGGCGCCTCGTCGGTTTCTACCAAAGCTGTTCTCTGAAGAGACTCGCGCATCGTACGGCTATCTGTTGCGATGGGTGGCGATCTCTTTGTGGGCCGGCGCCGTTAGTGCGCTGATGGTCGCCGGCGTCCGATGGGTATTGGACGCCTCCCACGAGCTCCTGACTTCAACGGTCGTGCCTCCCCCGGTCTTTGCGGCCGCGGCGGCACTTTTTGCGGGTCTTATCATCTATCGGATGTCACCCGATGCCGCCGGTGAGGGGATCCCCGCTTACCTTTTTGGCATAAATCACCAGAATGCACACTTCCCGTGGCAGCCGACCGTGGCCAAGTTGCCGGCAACCGTCCTGACCCTGGGCGCGCTGGGCACCGGTGGCTTGGTTGGACCCATCGGCCGTGTTGTTGCCGGCGTTCTTGCCTTGCCTCGCATGCACCAATCCGACCGGGCCGGACGCGACGAGCAGGCGCGAACCGCCGCGATTTGTGGAATGGCAGGAGTAGTCGCGAGCTTATTCTTCTCCCCGATCGGCGGAGGGATTTTCGCCGTCGAGATTATCCAACGGGCGAACATGCGATATCGTGACCTATTTCCCGCCGTCCTCACCGGCGCCGTGGCCGTGGCCATCAGCCGTGGACTCGGACTCGAACCGATTCTGAGCGTGCCGGTGTCGCCGCAGCTGGTGCACCTCCGCCTTGTGCCGGCGGTGCTGCTATTCTCTATTGTTGTGGCCATTCTGGCCGCCGTCTTTGTTCGTGGATATGCCCTGACGGTGCGCCTGTTTCGCCGTGACCACGGTTTCCTTCCTGCAAAGCTGTTTCTTGGGGCGACGGCCGCAGTCGCCGTGGCGTGGCTTGTAAACCCCAACCTTCTTGGCACTGCTCCGCAGCTGATGAACGCTCTTGCGACTGGTCAGACCGCGCCGATTCGCGGCATCTTGGGTCCGTCGGTTCCTCTTGCGGCGGCGGCCCTGGTCATGGCAATCGTTCGAACCGGGTCGGCGTACCTCACCACCGGTTCCGGGATGAGCGCGGGACTTACCGGCCCGGCGATGCAAGTAGGGATGCTGTTTGGATTGTCCGCGGCTCGCCTGGTCGTGCCCGATGGGGCGTTTCCCACCGGTCTCCCGTTTCTGGTCGTAGGCTTTTCCGGCATGCTCGCCGGAGCGATGAACGTACCGATCGCCGCTGCCGTGATGTCTGTGGAAATCTTCGGCTTTGAGGCGGGTATCCCCGCCGCCGCGGCGTCGATAATCGCCTTCCAGATAAACCGACACCAAACCATCTACGACTACGCCGTGGCCGGATCGGGCCATCTCGAGGCTTCGAACTAAGCGGCCTAAAGCCGATCCCACGCGACCCCTAGGTCCGCGGGACCGGCGCACTCTACAACCTCCAAGGTCTCCCGTATCTTCGACCGTACACATACCCGTTGTCAAAACGACGCAGGCGGTAGTGCTGTAGCTCTCAACAAACGCTAAACGGGGCTACTTCAGCGGGGCGGCTACAACGCTACGGTGGTGCCGTTGCGCTGGGATTCGAGCGCCGCGGTGAAGATTCGGTGACTGACGCCGGCTTCTTCGATATCAGCGCAGCGGGCAAAACGCGACGGGTGGGGCTTACCGTCCAGCTCCGACAAAAACGCAGCCCACATCTGCAGAATGGCGTCGGAAAACCCAAACTCGAATATTCCGCCGGTGATCGAGGGATAGCTGACGCGGTGGCCTATATCGACTGTTTTCCAGTTCTGCTCGCCGCCCGCTGTGTAGTCGAGTACCTCCAACACGTTGATGTTTTTTGTGGAGAAGCGATAGGAAGACCGGGTACCGTGAACTCGGAGATATAGGGTGTTGGTCTCTCCCGGACTGATACGAAATGTCTTGAGGGTGAGTGGAAAGCTGTGGATCTTAGTCTGCCCGCCGGGAGTGTTTGTCCGTGCCTCGGCCTCGCATAAAAGGGTGGCGTTGTCCCAGGTCTCGCACGGGATCATCGCGCCGCTTGTATCCGGTCGCGTGGTAACAACGTTCGATAGAATTGCGCGAACGTTTTTGACCTTCCAGCCCGCCCGGAGAGGCATGTGGAGCGCGTGCATTCCTAAGTCACCCATTGCCCCATACTCGCCGTTGGCTTCAACGCGCCGCTTCCAGTTGATCGTTTTGTTAGGATTGAGATCACTCGAGTGGAGGAAACCCGCCTCGACTTCCAGTATCCGTCCGATTTCGCCGTCCTCGATGGCGGCCCCGATTCGCTGCAATCCTGGAATAAACGCAAACTGCGTGGCGCAGGCAACGACCAATGCGGGGCGACTGCGCCTGGCGGCGGCATAGGCCTCGTTGATCGCGTTGAATGCGGCAAGGTCGATGCCAAAGGGCTTCTCGCCCATAAGGTGTTTGCCCGAGCTGAGGGCCGCGTTGTAGATCTCACGGTGCAGGTTGTGTGGCACGGCGATGTAGACGGCATCCACCGACGGCGCATCGAGGACCTTTTGGTAGTCGGTAGTCGAAATCTCAATGTCGGGGGCCATGTGGCGGAACCAACGCTCCCGCTGGGGGTCGGCCCGGGCCGAACACACCGCCGTTATTCGCGGCTGTGAAGGCGCATTCACCAGGTGGTGCCACCGCGCAGCGGCGCTCGCGAACTCTCTGCCCATAAGACCCAGGCCGATGATGCCGAAGTTGATCATAGTTTTGATAGCTCAATTCTCCACGGCCTCTGATCGCGAATCAAGCACCTCGCGTGTCCCGCCCTGCCGGTTGCGCTTGCTTGCACTCCGACCATGCCCGTCTCCTAAACCACTCGGCCGCATGAGTCGCATGACGCGCCGGTACCGGCTTTGGTGTACACGCCGGTGCGCCGTGGTCCCTCCGGGAGAGCTGTACTTCGAGGCGAGCCCGCAGTACGTTGAATCGTGGGAGCACGCCGATCAAAAACACGTTAACAGAGGAAGTCCTTCAACAACACTTGGTCGAGGGTGTGATTGCGCCGGCTGAAGAGATCGGCCTCAAGATTGATCAAACGCTAACGCAAGACGCAACCGGTACCATGGTGTATCTGGAGTTCGAGACTCTCGGGATCGACAGGGTTCAGTCGGAAACCGCAGTCAGCTACGTCGACCACAACATCATCCAAACCGACTACAAAAACGCCGATGATCACCGCTACCTTCAGTCGAGCGCCGCCAAGTACGGTGTAGTCTTCTCACCACCGGGCAACGGCGTGTCGCACCATGTGCATCGCCAGCGATTCGGCGCTCCCGGAAAGACGCTCCTCGGGTCCGACAGCCACACTACGACCGGCGGCTGTCTGAGTATGCTGGCCATGGGCGCAGGAGGCCTTGAAGTCGCCATGGCGATGGCGGGCCGGCCTTATTACATCACTACGCCGAAGGTGTGGGGCATTCACGTGGACGGTGAGCTAGAATCCTTTGTCTCAGGCAAGGACGTCATCCTACAGCTCCTAAGAGAGTACTCCGTAAAGGGAGGGCTCGGGCACGTGATGGAGTTCTTCGGCCCCGGCTTGGCCAACCTGGATATGGCGGCCCGCGCCACGATCGCGAATATGGCCGTGGACATTGGTGCAACCGCCGCGATGTTTCCCTCCGATGAAGTGACTCGCGAGTTTTTGAGACAAAACGGCCGAGAGGACGATTGGGTAGAACGGCCTCAACGGCCCAAGGGTGAGTTTGCCTCCGTCACGGACGTCGATCTCTCCACCATCGAGCCGTTGGTTGCCTGCCCCTCTAATCCGGACAAGGTAAAGCCTGCGCGCGAGCTCGAGGATGTTCCTGTGCACCAGGTGATCATAGGATCGAGTTGCAACGGTAGCTACCGTGACTTTATGGTCGCCGCCGGAATGGTGGACGGTAAGCTCAAGGCACCGCACACCAGCTTCGATATCAACACCGGCAGCCGCCAGACATACGTGAATCTCTTAGCGAATGGTGGCCTCGAAAAGCTCGTCGCCGCCGGCGCCCGGCCCCACGAGCCCGGCTGCCTTGGCTGTATCGGAATGGGCCAGGCGCCCGCCACGGGCACCAACTCGCTTCGGACCTTCCCGCGAAACTTCAAGGGGCGAAGCGGCACCAAAGACGACCAGGTCTACCTCTGCTCTCCCGAGACCGCAGCGGCCTCCGCGATTCAGGGCCACATCACCGACCCCCGGTCATTTGGCACACCACCGAAGATCGACTATCCCGACCGCTTTGTATTTAACGAGAAGTGGTTTATTCGTCCAGCGTCGAGCTCGAAGACGGTGGACGTGGTTCGCGGCCCAAACATTCGGCCTTTTCCTGACCTTCCCGCGCTGCCGGACGCGATACGGGCGGAGGTTGTGCTCAAGGTGGACGACAACGTAAGCACGGACATCATTATGCCCGCCGGCAACCGGGTTCTTCCGTACCGGAGCAACATTCCGGCGATCAGCGAGTTTGTCTACGACGTCCTGGATTCGGGCTTTTCCGAGCGGGCGCAACGCCTCGGCAGGAGTGTTCTTGTCGGTGGTCACAACTACGGCCAGGGTTCATCACGGGAACATGCCGCGATCGCCCCCCGCTACTTGGGCGTCTGCGTCAAGCTCGCCAAGAGCTTTGCACGTATCCACAAGGCCAATCTCGTAAACTTTGGTATTGTGCCGTTGGAGTTTGCAAACGACGAGGACTACAACCGGATCGACCAGGGTGATACTCTTTCGTTCCCCGCGCTCCGCTCCCACGTCGAATCAGGGAAGCGCGAAATCCCCGTTTCTATCGGTGGACATACAATCACGGCGTTCCTTGAGGTATCGCCTCGTCAGCGGCGCATGCTACTCGCGGGAGGCGCGCTCAATCTGGTCCGCGAGGAGAAGACCGGATAGCGGATAGCGCCGCTATCGTCCTTTGTCCGTTGCCAACTCGCGAAGGACTGCTCGTGCAAAGGCCACGCGGAGAGCCACTTCAATTGGTAATGCCTCTTCGTCGACGTCAAGGCGGGTGTGGTACAAGCAGCAATTCCCGGCCCATGTCCGCATTGCCACGCCGAGCGTCACAAAGGCGCCGGGCGCTTGTTGCAGCACATATGAGAAGTCTTCACCTCCCATCACCCGGGGACTCTCCACTACGGCCTCGGGGCCCGGCATCTGCCCGGTCATCTCGGTGATCCGTCACGTTATCCGTTTTGTTTTGTCCACGATGAGGCCCCGCGCCGTTCCGAGAAGCTCGATTTCCCGCGGAATGACGGTGCAGGCCGACCGGCGGGTGTCGGCTGTGATGCTCCCCATACCCACGTGCACTCTCGCACAGGTCATTTGTGCGGCTGCTTATGGTAGGTCCTCCGGTCTAACTACCGTGCCCGTCCGCGCCGATACGTGGATTGCTTCGACCTTTTGCATGTAAAGCAGCCCCTCTGCAAAATCGGGACTGACCGACCATGGCTCTCCACGCCTCGCGGCGCGAACAGCATCGATAAAATCCGCCTCCACGCGCCACGGTCGTTGAAGCGAACGGGGAACCGCGACGGGTTCAAATTCCCCTCCGGCCTGTGCCCTCTCAATAACCTCCGAGCGAAAACGGCGCCGGATGGTTGCTTTGAGTCCGCGAATGACCATCTCCTGTGCGTGATCCGCAGACACACCGCTGTGGTGCTCGGTTACAACAGCGCCCGACTGCAGCCGTCCTGCGACAGTCACAACTTGTGGAATCATGACCCTCACACGTCGGCCGTTAGTGTCGATTTTCTCAGGGATAGGTGTAGCAGTTTGTGCAACAAGCGTGTCGTAGGGACCGAGCCAGGCATGTAAGGTCTCGGCATAGACGCCCACCGACAGAATCTGGTTCCCGGACAACGACGCGTCTTCGCGCCACGTAAACGACCGGCGATCGAGGTTAGCCCCACTTAGCGACCGTAGTTCCACCGATACGATTTCACCAAGCTCACCACTTGCGATTGTATCCCTAACGTAGGGCTCATAGGGCATCCTGTGCGGCGGAGGGCAAATCATCGCCACGAGCTCGGGGTGGGCCTTGGACGCCGCCACCATGTCCCGCGCTTCTCGGAGGTCCCCCGCCATACGTGCTTGACAAAACACGTGTTTGCCTGCCTCGAGGGCCGCGACAGACATGTCTCGGTGAGTGTAGGGCCACGTGCCGATACAGACGCCGTCGAGGTCCGGCCGTTCCATGAGCGATCGCCAATCCTCCATCACCTCGGGTACATCAAACTGATGACTTACCTCGGTGCCGCTTTCTCGGCTTCGGTTGCAAACCGCTACCACATCGACCTTTTCAAGCTCCGCGAACGCCGGAAGGTGTCGTTCCCGGGCGATGCGCCCGGCGCCCACAAAGCCCAATCGTATCCTATCGCGCTCCATCTCCGCCTCCGGACAACAGTTCATTTTTGTTGCAATTATAGATCACTTGATATATCATGAATGGAGCTTTGTTGTTTGTCAACGTGATGGAGGGTGACCGTTGCAACAGGATCCTGGACCCAACATACTCCTTATTATATCTGATCAGCACGGTGCTCGCTGGACCGGCTGCTACGGAGATCCACTCGTCCGGACTCCGTCGATTGACGCATTGGCACAAGAGTCTGTGGTCTTTGACAATGCCTACTGCAATTCACCGCTCTGTGTGCCGTCGCGAATGTCATTCCTGACGGGACGTCGGGTGCAGGATATCGAGATCTGGGACAATCACACCCATCTTCCGCAGGGATCGCCGACGTGGCCCCGTGCACTTGTTGCCCGTGGCTGTGAAGTTGTCCTGGACGGCAAGATGCACATCGCCGGGCCGGATCGTCTCCAGGGCTTCCAAACCCAACTATCCAAGGACGTCGACAATCCCCTTAGCATGCCGGTGCCCGACTGGCGGAACAGGTGTGTGCCCGGCGTATCGTTTTCACAAGTTGACCAGGGTTTTGGCGTGGCACCGGCGGGCTTCCACGATATCGACGACGAAGTGGCCGACGCCGCGGTGGACTACCTCGAACGCAAAGCATCCCAGCGCGACGGCAAGCCGTGGGTTCTGGTGGTCGGCTTCCACGGCCCCCATCCTAAGTGGATAGTCGAAGAGAAGTACCTGGACCTGTATCCTGAGGAGTCTATTCCGGATCCGATCTTTCCATGGAACCGCTTGGGCGCACAGAATCCTGTACATATCCGGCGCCGGTTAATGCGGGGCAGCCCCGCCGGGGGCGATCCTCCCGAGAAGGTCCGCAGGGCACGGCGCTACTTTTTTGCAAAGGTCACGCGAACAGATGACCTAATAGGTCGCGTGGTCGACACGTTCTCTCGCTTGGGTTTTGGCCGTGACTCCTATGTGGTATACACAAGCGATCACGGCGAAATGGCGGGGGAGCATGGGTTATGGAGCAAGCACTGCTTCTACGAAGAGAGCGCAAAGATTCCAATGATCATCCGGCGACCGAACGCGGCCGGGGCGGGGACTCGGCGCACAGAACTGGTCTCGTTGCTCGACCTGTCGGCCGGCCTTTTTACGTGGCCCCCGGACGCCGACCGCAGGCTTGCGGAGTCCGCGGGCGCCGCGGCATCGAGCGATCTGCCGGGTCGAGACCTCTTTTCCCTCGCGGCCGGCCGAGTTACCGACTGGGACAACGTAGTCACCTCCGAGTACTACGGCACGTGGCTCGACAGACCCACGGCAATGCTCCGTCGGGACCAACACAAGATCTCGCTCAGCCCGGACGACCCACCGGAGCTGTATGACGTCGTTCAGGATCCTTGGGAGCTGGCCGACCTATCCGAGAGTCCGGATTACGCGCCAATTCGAGAACGTCTTGCTGCGGAGCTTCTGGACCAGTGGGACCCGGAAGACGCAAATCGACGCGTGTTAGAGAGCCAAGACGGCAGACGGCACTTGTGGCCGCCAAAGGACGATTCGTATCGCGAAGCATAAGCATGCCTATGTACAAGTAGCGCGGGCATCAAAGGAACGGGAAGGTACCAACGCAGTGAATGACCGACTTTCGCTAAAACAGCAAGCCTACGAGGCCATCCGAGGCAAGCTGCTCCAAAACGAGCTTGTTTCCGGGCAGATTTTTAACCGTCGAGCCGTCGCCGAGGAACTGGGCATGAGTGTCGCTCCGGTGCTCGAAGCCATGGTTCAACTCGAGAATGAAGGGTTTCTCGAGAGTATTCCGCGAAAGGGTACTCAGGTGCGACCGGTGCGCCGGGAGGACGTCATTGGGATGTCCATTGTCCGAGAGGCCCTTGAATGTCAGGCCGCCCGGCTCTACTGCGGTGCAAAGATTAGGGAGGCGTCTCCCGAGCTGATGCCCTTGGCCAAAAAACTCGATCAGACCGGTGCCGGTCATCCAAACCACTGGGAGACGGAGCTGGAGTTCCACACCAAGCTCGTTGCACTGGCCGGAGTACCGCTTCTGTCCGACGAGTTCAGCCGATGTATCCATCTGAATATGTTTTTTGCGATAAACAAGCTCTTTCCAGGAGAAACGGACAAGAACCGGAGCTCCCACGAGCAGTTGCTGCAGATTCTTGCAAACTGCGGTCCCGACGAAGCTGAAAGACACCTACGTATCCACGTGCGTTCGGGCAAGGGTCCGCTTTCGGATGTGCTTGAGCACAATGGAGCCGCACTGTGAATGGCGGAGATCGGGTCAAACTCGGCTTTGTCTCGCCGGGACGGTGGGCGCGCAAGCTTGCCGCAGCAATGGGACCTTCGACGGTCGTAGAGCTCGCGGGTGTTGCATCACGTGATCCGGCAAGCGCTCGCGCGTTTTCCTTGGAGTACGGTGGCACGGTGCATAACGGCTACAGGGAGCTGCTGGCCGACCCCTCGATAACGGGGGTTGTGCTCGCAACGCCGGACCACGTCCACCACGAGCAAGCAATGGCCGCCTTTCAAGCCGGCAAGCACGTATTTGTGGAGAAGCCGATCGCACATAAAATCGATCTGGCGGTGGAGATGCAGGAAGAGGCGCGCCGCCGTGGCTTGGTCCTGAGCGTGGGAATGCCTCTGCGCCGAAATGGATCGGCGCGAGAGATCAAACGCCGGCTCGAAAACGGCGACCTCGGCTCCGTAGTGATGGTCGCGGCGAATCACGGGGCCCCGGCCATCCAAAGCCGCGACACCGACGGCTGGTTTTTTTCCGCGGCATCGGTGCCGGGCGGGCCTCTGGACCAACTCGGCGTCCACTACGGGGACCTTCTCCAGTACTGGTTTGGACCAATTCAGACCGTAACCGGAACCTACCGGCGTGACGAGTCCCTCGGCGGCTACATCACCGCGGCGGTCGCGGTGTTTACCTTCGCCTCGGGTTTGATCGCCTCCTATACCACCCACCTTACTTCGGCCTACGTCAGCAACTGTATCATCTTTGGAGAGAGGGCTGCGGTCCACTACAATCGCGCTGGTCAAGAGCTTATCTGGGAGGACATTCTGCCGCCCGACCAGGCGAAAGAAAAAGGCCCCCAGAAGCGTGCCTTGGAGGCGCCGGAGCCGCTGCCGTTTTCCGGAGCGCTTCTAGAAGAGATCGAGGATTTTGCCAATTGTATCCGGTCCGGCGGTCGGCCGGAGGTCGGGGCCGAGGAGGGCGTCTCCGCCCTGCGAGTTGTTCGTGCCGTTATCGAAGCGTGTGACACAGGCCGGGCGGTGGATGTCTCCGAGCACACGACCGTTTACGCCGCCAAGGCGAGGTAGCCGGTGGTCACGTGGGCGTGATTTTCAAACCTGCCGCACAACTCCGTGAGCTTGCCCAACGGCTTCTTGTGACCGCGGGTGCTCCGACGGACCTTGCGACTGCAGTTGCCGAGTCCCTTGTCTTGTCCAATCTCAAGGGACTCGATTCACACGGCATTATCAAAGTCCCGATCTATCTGGAGAAGATCAAAAACAACGAGCTTCAGCCGCAGGCGCGGCCCGACCTTTCCCGTAAGAATGGTGCCACGGCAACCGTTGATGCGGGTTGGGGTTTTGGGCAGACCGCCGGACGCTATGCGGTGGAGGTTGCCACCGGTTTGGCACGGGAGCTCGGAGTGGGAACCGTGGCAGTCTCCCGCTGCAATCATGTGGGACGAACGGGGGAGTACGTCGAGCGTATCGCCGACAGGGGGCTTGTGGGATTCGCAATCTGTAGCGGCGCGAACCCAGGCGGCAGTGTTGCCCCGTACGGTGGTGCGAGGCGGCTTCTGGGTACTAATCCCATGGCCTGGGGCGTGCCGCGGGGACAAAACAAGGCTCCCATAGTTTCGGACTTTGCTACGTCTACAATTGCCGCCGGTAAGCTCGACGTCTACCTGCATCAGGGAAGGCCTGCGCCGGAGGGTACGCTTCTCGATGCTGAGGGAAACGACTCGACCGATCCGCGTGTGTTTTTTGAGGGCGGAGCACTACTTCCCTTTGGACTACAGAAGGGATACGCGATCAACCTGCTGATCGAGATTCTAGCAACAACGTGGACGGGTTTTGCTCCGGCCTCCTCCCGGGAGTTTCGTCTCGGCAATCCCATGGTCCTCACGGCCTGGGACCCCACGAGGTTCACGGAACAGGAATCGTTCGATCGTCTGGTGGAGGAGTTGGTCTCAAACGTAGAGTCGACGCCTCCACGGCAGGGCGTTGAACAGGTGCTTTTGCCGGGAGAACCGGAGCAGCGCGTTTTTGTGGAGCGCTCGATGTCCGGTATTCCTCTTCCGGATGCAACGTGGCGGTCCCTCGAAAAGGCGGCCGGTCACTACGGCATCGAGATCTCTTTGGAGGGATAATCTGCTATGCGTGTGGCAAGCGAGGTAAATCGACTCAAGCGGCTGCTGGATGACCGAACTATCGCCTTCGGTCCTAACCTTCAGATTCCATCGCCTTTTTTGGTTGAAATCATCGCGGGGGCCGGATTCGACTATGTGCTCCTGGACGGCGAACACGGCGAGGCGTACGCGGACCTTCCGGGATTGATTGTCGCCGCGGAAGGCGCCGGGATTAGTCCGGTCGTGCGTGTGCCGAGCCACGAACGCGCCTATCTGCTGCGGCCGCTCGAGCTCGGCGCCGCCGGCATACAGGTGCCGATGGTAGAGACAGCCGCGCAGGCGCAGCGATTGGTCAACGAGACCAAGTACGCGCCGCTGGGATCGCGAGGGTTTTCGGGCGTGTCACGCTCCTCCCGCTTTGGCCTAACACTACCGGAGGAGATTGCGGACGCCGGAAATGAGAGGGTCCTCTTGATTGTGCAAATCGAGTCGACCGAGGGCATTGCCAATGCCGAAGAAATCGCCGGCGTACCGGGAGTGGACATGGTGTTTGTTGGGCCCTCCGACCTCGCGCAGTCGCTGGGGATCCCCGGGCGGCCGGAGGCTGCCCAAGTGATGGAGGCAATCCAAAAGGTCATTCGCGACGTGGATCGCAGGGTGCCGGTGGCCACGGTCGCAATGAACAGGTCCGATGTAGAGACCTGGTCGGGCCTTGGTATTGGCTGTTTTCTTACGTCGAGTATCAACCCAATAAGACGGGCCTTCGAGATGCTTGTCGCCGATCTTCGGCCGGGAGTCGATCGATGACTGATGGTAGCGACGGGCGGAACACAAACAGTACGCTTACGTGCGAAGTGCTTGTTGTCGGCGGAGGACTCGGCGGGGTCGCAGCCGCGCTTTCGGCGTCACGCCTCGGTCGTACTGTAATCCTCACGGAAGAGTGCGACCGCCTTGGCGGGCAACTGACTTCTCAGGCAGTTCCCATGGACGAGCACCCGTGGATGGACCGCTTTGGCTCCACCTCCACATATAGACGGCTGCGCGCCAAGGTTCGCGATTACTACAAGCGAAACTACCCCGTAACGGCGCTTGCCCGAGCTCAGGATGACTTTACACCCGGAGCCGCGCTTACCACGCACCTGTCCTGCGAGCCGCGGGTGGCCGGGGCCTGCCTCGACGAGATGCTTGCACCGTTTAGGGCAAACGGCACGTTGCGTACCTACCTCAATCTCAGGCCTGTTTGTGTGCACCGGGACGGCCGTGTGATTCGAAGTGTTGAATTCGAGGATTGTTTGGACGGCCGGGCCGTTGCCGTGGAGGCTTCCTACATTCTCGATGCAACGGAGACCGGTGATCTCCTTGTTCTTGGTGAGTTGGACTATGTAACCGGCATGGAGTCGGCGCGGGAGACAGGCGAGCCACACGCCCTTCCCGGTGATCCGGAGCCGCAGAATATGCAGGCCTTTACCGTGTGTTTTGCCCTTGCCTACCGCCCGGGTGAAGACCACTCCATCGAAAAACCGGCGGATTATGACTTCTGGCGCGACTACCAGGCGGACTTTGAGAGTGGCAGGCACTTCAGCCTCAATCCGCGGCCGACGCGGGCACATCAGTACGAGTTGTTCCCCTCCGGGGATCCAGGGAAGTTCAGCCTCTGGCAATATCGGCGTATCTTGTACACCGGCGCATTTGCCCCTGGTTACCTAACGGGCGATGTTTCCCTAATCAACTCATCTCACAACGACTACTGGTTGGGCTCGATTGTAGACGTTCCGGAAGACGAGGCACGGAAACACGTAGATAGAGCGAGAGGCCTTAGCCTGAGTTTTTTGTATTGGCTGCAAAACGAGATTCCACGCCACGAGGGCGGGTACGGCTATCCCGAGCTCGGACTGCTCCCGGAATACACGGGCACAAAGGATGGGCTCGCAAAGCGGCCGTATATACGAGAGGGGCGGCGCATTCGTGCCCTTTTTACGGTGACCGAAAACCATGTTGGGCTCGAAGCGCGTCCCGATGACAAAGTTGCCGAGCCTTTTGCCGACAGCGTCGGCATCGGCTGCTACAATATCGACCTTCACCCGACAACGGGGGGAAGGCCCAGCATCAACCTCAAGACGCGGCCGTTTTGTCTGCCGCTTGGTGCCTTGATCCCGCATGACGCCGATAATTTTCTGGCCGCCGCCAAAAACATCGGCGTCACCCACATCACCAACGGGTGCTTTCGGCTCCACTCCACGGAGTGGAACGTGGGCGAGGTGGCCGGAGCCCTGGCTGCTCAGTCCGTGGATCTGGATAAAAGGCCCGCCGCTATCCGGGAAAATCCGCAGCTCCTGGCCAACTTTCAACGCCTTCTAGACCGTCTGGGTGTGGAGCGGGAATGGCCGGACCTGTCCGTCGGAACCTCCTACTACTCCGCCGCTCGGATGGTCCCCGACTGGGATTGGGGCGAGTACAACAAGCAACGCCCCATGGGCGGCCGTTTCTTTATCTGATTCCTTTGACAGCTCTGATATATCAAGTATAATACCAGCGAGGCTGGCCGGTCGAGCGTTTGCAAGTCGTGCGGCCGGCGGCTCGAGCGAAAAAGGAAGGCACAATGACCTCATCACGACGCACACAAGTTCTTGTTATCGGCGCCGGCTCCGCCGGAATCAGTGCCGCCATCTCCGCCGCGCGGAACGGCGCGCAGACGATGCTCGTAGAGCGGGCCGGGTTCCTCGGGGGCATCTCGAGTACTCTGCCGTGGCTCGGCTTCCATGACAGGGAGTACCGCCAGGTTGTGAAGGGCTTTGCCCACGAGGCGGTTTCCGAGCTACAGGCGCGGAATGCCGCATCGGAGTACACCTTTGATCCGAAGTGTTCCTCCCTGGTGAGCATCGACGGCCACGCCTGGAAGTGCTTGTCGATGGAGATGATGGAGGAAGCCGGTGTGAAGGTCCTGCTCCATACGCTTGTTGTCGACACCTTGGTCTCGGAAAATGCGGACGGCACGCGGCGCCTCGAGGGCGTGGTAGTTGAACACAAGACCGGACGGGAAGCCCTTCTCCCGGACGTGGTCATCGACTGTTCCGGCGACGGCGACGTTGCCGCGCGCGCCGGCGCCGAGTGGGAGAAGGGACGGACGGAGGACGGCCTGGTGCAAGCACCGACACTTGTCTTTCGCCTTGGTGGGCTGGACCGCGACAAGTTTGTTGCTGCGTGCAAGGATCCAACTATGAAGTACCGGGAGTGGATTCACGGGAATCCTACTCTTTGGGACAAGATGATGAAGCGGATCGATACGCTGCCGACCTTTGTTCTGGGAGGATTTGCGCCGCTTATGGCAAAGGCGCGTGATGCCGGTGATCTTGATGTGCCCCAAACGCGTGTTGTGGGCGTCAAGACACACCGACCAGACGAGCTCACGATCGTCTCCACCCGTGTACTGGGACTCGATCCCACAAGTGTCGAGAGCTTGAGCTCCGCCTACACTCGGATTTACCGGCAGGTACCGAATCTTGTCGAGTTTTTCAAGAAGTATATGCCCGGCTGCGAAAACGCCCGGCTTCTAGAGATTGCGCCGATGCTCGGCGTGCGGGAAAGCAGACGGATTATGGGCGACTACGTGCTGACCAAAGAGGATCTTATCGGTGGGCGGGTCTTCAACGACGCGGTCGCCATGGGTGGGTACCACATAGACATCCACAGGCCCAAGGGTACCTGGGTGGAGTCGCATAACGTCCGCGCCTACACCATTCCGCTTCGGAGTCTTATCGCGCGGGGATTCGAGGGGCTGATGATGGCGGGGAAGTGCCTCTCCGCAACGCACGAGGCCGTGGCGGGAACACGGGTTATTCCCATTTGTATGGCGCAGGGCCAGGCGGCCGGGACCGCCGCGGCACTTGCTGCTTCCGCGTCGATCTCGCCGCGCGAAGTAAGTCTCTCCTCACTTCAGGATCTGCTCCAAGATCAGGGAGCGGAGATCGGGCAAACCCTCGGCGAGCCGAATCAAAAGGTCATCGAAGAGGTGGGACAATTGCCCTTTGAGGAGCCGCCGACAAGCGGTGATGAAGATGAGGCTTCCAAGACAGAGGCGGCATGGGTGTAGAGGGGACATTGCACTCTGTTGAAGGTGACCTCTGTGTGTATGGCGCCACCGCCGGGGGAATAGTCGCGGCGGTGCGTGCCGCACGCTTGGGCCTGTCCGTTGTGCTTGTGTCCTTCGACGAGGTTCCCGGCGGTGTGTTTCCGTCTCTCGGCGCCGTGGAAACCCACTACGACGGAAGGCGAGCACCGCTGCTCAGCGAAATCCAGGAGCGTATTCACGCCCACTACAAACAGACGTACGGCGAGCAGAGCGCGCAGTATCAAACCTGCCGGTTTGCCAAGGCTCCTATGACGACGTTTGAGCCTCACGTGGCCGAGAGACTCTTTGAGGCATTGATCGCCGATGAGAAGCTATTGGTTTTCTACGCGCCGTATGATGTGGATTCCGCGGAGGTAACCGGTAGGAGGGTGACCGGTGTGCGATTTGCCTCGAGTGCCGGCGGGTCGATGGTATCTGTGCGAGCGGGAACCTATATCGATGCCTCCTACACGGGCGACCTGGTGGCGGCCTGCGGCGTACCGTGTCGCATAGGTCGGGAATCCCGCCAGGAGTACGGGGAGCCGCATGCCGGCCGCCTTTTTACTCGCTGGGTCTGGGGCCGGTATCCTGCGGACGCCGTCGAGGGGCGTTTGAACCTTCATGCCAAGAGCACCACCCTCGGCATTATGTCGGGCAGCAGTGGCGAAGGTGACGATAACATCATGGCATACAGCTATCGATTGTGCTTAACGGATGATCCAAAAAACAGGGTTCCTCCGCCGACGCCCGGAGACTACAACCGAGACGACTACCTAGGCATTGTCGAGACGCCTGAGGTGTCGGAAGCAAAACGCTACGCCCTCCACCACCGCTGGATCACAAAGACGTTGCCGGACATGATTGCCTCCGACCATCTTTTTCACGGCCACGCGCTGCCCAACAAAAAACGGAGTTGGAACGCCACAAACTTCCCTGGCGCCGGAAAGAACTATCCAACGGCGTCACCGGCGGAGCGGGAGGAGATCGCTCGTCGACACATAAACCACGCCCTTGGTATTCTCTACTTCTTGCAAAACGACGAGGCCGTTCCGGCGGACATTCGCGAGGAGGCTCGCAGGTGGGGGCCGGCGGCGGACGAGTTCACGCACAACCGGAACCTCCCCAGGCAGCTCTACATTCGCGAGGCCAGGCGGATGATCGGGCGCGCCGTCTTTGGCGAGCACGACGCGATTCAGGCAACCGCTCACGGCCGGCCGCCGATCCACCGCGACTCCATCGGAATCACCGACTTCCCCATCGATTCTTTGGCCTGTACAACCGACCGCATGCCCGGATCGACGAACGACGGCCAGTATTTTCTTCAAGAGCTAAGCCGCCCGGGACAAATACCCTTCGGCATCCTTCTTCCCAAAGGCCCCAGCGAGCCCAACGGGCCCGACGCAATCGACAATTTGCTGGGGCCGGGTGCCGCCTCCGCTACTCACGTGGCCTGGGGCACCATCCGGCAGACGCCGACTTTTATGCACATGTGTGAGTCGGCGGCGTACGCCGTCGCTGTGGCCGTCGCGGAAGGAATCCCCGTGGCCGACGTTCCGGTCCACCTGTTGCAGCGACGCCTCGCCGAAGCAGGCATTATGCTGACGTTTTTCAACGATGTGGATATGGCGGTGCCCGAGCCGTGGCTGCCTGCGGTGCAGTTTTTCGGCACGAGGGGTTTTTTCCCCACCTTCGACGCTCATGCGCACGCGGCCCTCGATCACAAAACGGCACGGCTTTGGATAGAAGAGGCGTCGCGATTGCAGGAGGCGGAACGCGAAGCTCCGGTTGCAGGCACAACCGCGGTTGCAGACACAACCCCGGGGCCGGACGCCACCCCGACCCGGGGTGATGCCGATCGATTGGCGGCGGCCCTCTCCGGCAACATGCATCGCCGGCCACCGGCGGTACCTACAAGGGTAGAAGGCGCCACCCGGAAGCAAAAGATAACGCAGGCCGAGTTCGCGGAGCTTGCCCTGAGTTCCGGTATTCACCTGGCAGTCGACGGCCGCCAGGGTTGGGGTCGCGAGGTCTCCGGTGGGAAAGACGGTTTGAGCCGGGGGGCGGCGTGTCTTCTTCTTTACGAGGCTATCGCATGAGCTTTTGCTCGCGGCCGAACATCGTCCTGATTACTACCGACACGCAGGGGCGGGAAATGCTCTCCACGTACGTGGACCGGTCCGGTGTGGAAACTCCGTGTTTGGACCGCATGGCATACGAAGGTGTTGTCTTTGAAAACGCATTTACCGCAGCGCCGGTTTGTACTCCCGCTCGCGGTAGCTGGTACACCGGGTTGCCGCCCAATCGGCACGGGGCGATGGGAAACGAGATGGCCGTCTCGCGGGCCGTTCCGTTCCTGGGTGAGCTCCTTGCGCAGAGCGGATACCGGACTCATCACGTGGGCAAGTGGCACCTCGATGCCGCAGGCTATGCCGGGGCGGGCTCCGCGGACGGCGGATTCGCTCCGGCAAGCTGGTACGACTTGTCTTGCTTTTACGACGAGGTAGGCAGGGAAGGGCTCAACAAATTCGGCGGCTGGAACAAGGGGCTCGAAGACGAGAGCTTCTGCTTCGGCCACCGGGTGGCGGATCGAGCCATCGAGATCATCGAGCGATCGGCCACCAAATCCCACGAACCTCCGCTGTTTCTATCCGTGGAGTTTGACGAGCCGCACGGCCCGTACATCTGCCCACCGCCCTTTCGCGATCGATTTTCGCCGAATGATATCTTTGTGCCCGAGTCGCTGTCGGCGGATCTCGCCGGAAAACCCGAGCTTCAGAAACAGTATTCGGCGTACCTTCGCGATGTTTTTGGGCCGGAACCGGCCGGAACAGCGCCCGGCGCCGACCGCGCGAGGACTCCGAGTTCCGGCTCACGGTTGCCGAGATACTACGCGAAGTACTATTCCTGTAACTCTTACGTGGACTATGAGATCGGTCGAATAGTAGACGCGATTCGCCGCCGGTCATCCGCCGACACGCTGGTGCTCTTTACCTCCGACCACGGAGACCATCTGGGCGCATTTGGCTTGGGACCCAAAGGTCCGACCATGTACGACCATACCGTGGCTGTTCCGCTTATCGCCTGGTCACCGGCACTAGAAGGTGGCCGCCGGGAGGCGGGGTTGGTGAGCGCCTTGGATCTCTTTCCGACCGTGCTCGAGGCAGCCGGTGTTGCATTCGATAATAAGCAATCGGCAGGCTACGCTGGGCGATCCCTGATGCCCGTGTTATTCGAGGATGCCGACTCGATCCGTGACTCGGTGACTATCGAATACAACCGGTTCGGCATCCAGTTCAACCAGGTACGGGGCTTCTATCCGATTCGTTGTATCCGGACCGCCGGTTGGAAGCTCGTGATCAATCTCTTTGACCGCGACGAGCTATACGCCGTTGCGGACGACCCGGGTGAAGTTGTCAATCGCATCGACGATCCCGCCTGCGTAGCGACCCGCAACGAGCTCCATGACCGCCTCCTCGAGAGTATGTACGCTACGCAGGATCTGCTACGAGGACCCGAGTGGGCGAATCGCTCGTGGCGGACGAATCACGATCGGTCGTTTGTGGGATTCACAACCACCGGTTTCACCGAGGAATGGCCCGACGGCACGTGGGGGAGGAAAGATGAATAGCGCAGACATTCGGAATCGACTGCAGTCCGGCGGACGCGCTTATGGGACGATGGTTACGTCGCCTTCACCCTTGTTCTTGAAGGCGTGTGGGGACACCGGGCTCGATTTTGTTTTCTTCGACATGGAGCATATCCCGCTAGACAGGAGCGCAGTGGCATGGATGTGTGCCGCCTACGAAGCCGCAGGCTTTCCGCCCTTGGTGCGCGCGCCCTCCCGTGACGCCCGCGACGCGTGTGTTGCTGTGGACGCCGGTGCCTGGGGAGTTGTGTTCCCGTATGTGGAGACGCCCGAAGAGGTTCGTGCGCTGGTGGGCGCGGTCAAGCACCGACCGCTCAAGGGCAGGCGCCTGAAGGAGCGTATAGACCTGAGCTCCCGGCACAGCGACGACTATATTCGTACTCAGAACCGGGACCGCATTGCCGTGGCAAACATCGAGAGCGTGCCTGCACTGGAGGCTCTAGACGAGATCTGCTCGGTACCCGGACTGGATTGGCTTCTGATCGGTCCCCACGATTTGTCCGTGAACCTTGGGGTTCCGGAGCAGTACACACATCCGGAGTTCTTGGCGGCGATCGACAGGATCATCCAGGTGGGTCGCGACCATGGACTTGCCGTGGGGTACCACAAGGGCTACGTTGGGCCCGGTTTGGAGCGCTTTGTGGAATGGGGCAAGTCCGGTCTCAACGTCATTGTTCACGAGGCCGACGTGCTATTCTTTCACGACGGGCTGGCGAAGGACCTATCGTGGCTGCGACGAGAGCTTGATGACGACGCGTTAGGCGCCGATTCCTCGGATTCGGGCGATACCGGGGAGGACGAAATTCGCATATGAGAAAGCCCAACATCGTTCTGATTACCACGGACCAACAACGATTTGATGCCGCCCAGCCGGCCGGGCCCGGGTTCTTGCGTACCCCGCACATAGACATCCTCGCCGCTGAGGGGACGGTGTTCTCAAACGCGTATTCCGACTGTCCTATTTGTGTCCCTGCACGAGCCACGATCATGACCGGAAAGCCGGCCTTTGAGCACGGGATGCTCCGAAACGGAAAGACGGGAGAGTTGTTCGGTACCGATGGAACACTGCCCAGCAGGCTTCGTGAATTGGGCTACCAAACGCTTGCCGTGGGCAAGATGCACTTTGGCCCGCAGCGCGTTCGCCATGGTTTTGACGAGATGATCCTTCCCGACGACTACTACCGGGAGATGGATCGTTCGGGATTCCCACTCAAGCCCATGCGAAACGGGCTCGGTCAGCTCGAGCTCTATCCCGGCCTTGCCACCGTTCCGGAGGCAATGACGCTCACGGCGTGGACAGCGGACCGATGTGCGGATTTTGTTCGATACCGTCGTGATCCGAGCATGCCTTTTTTCGTCTGGTGCTCCTTTGCAAAACCACATCCGCCCTTTGATCCACCCGAGCCGTACTACTCCATGTATTCCGATGCACCAATCCCGGAGCCTGCGGTAGGTGGCTGGAGCTTGCCCGATCGTGCCCCACGAGTATTCGCGGACATTGCCAGAAGGCGGCGCATAGCAAGCATCGATTCTTTGACGATGCGGAAGTCCCGTGCCGCCTACTACGGCATGGTTACCCACATCGACTACTCCTTGGGCAGGCTGTTCGGGGCACTACAGGATTCGGGAGAGTGGGAGAACACACTCTTTGTCTACACGTCCGATCACGGGGAGTTTCTTGGGGATCACGGGAACGGCGGCAAGCTCTTTTTCTACGAGCCGTCGGCACACGTTCCTTTTGTCGTACGGCAGCCCACGGTCGACCGGGGTGTGGACGCGCCCGAGCAAGTGCAAACCGCGGTGTGCCATGCCGATCTTCTGCCGACCCTGGTCTCCGCCGCCGGCGGCACGGCGCCGGAATCGCAGCAGAGTACCAATATCTTGGACCAGGATTTTCCCACGCGTTTTGCAGACCCAATCGGAGCGGAGTGTGACGGCAGCCGCGTTATCGTCGGAACGGTGGGTTACGAAACGCCCTGCGACTACGTGGCGGCTACCAACGGCCGCTGGAAGTATATCTACTATCCGGAGGGACCGATTAGGCAGCTATTCGACCTAAAAAACGATCCCATGGAAATTACGGATCTCTTGGAAGCAGAGCGCACGGAAGCGTCTCTCCCACGGCAGGATTGGGCACCGGCCGATGAGAGGCTGGGGCCGATATGCGCAACGCTCGAGAAGACCATAGTCGAGCGCCTGGCGGGCGCCGGCTCGTCGGCCGTAGACAAAAACCGGCTTATCCGCCGCGACTCAAAACGCGGTGACGCGGCTCGTCCGCGCTCTCTGTATTCCTTCCACACCGAGCACTTCGATGGAGACGTGCGGCACTAAAAAGACAGGAGCAACCATGAAAAACATCCAAGGCATTCTACCGGCACTTGTGACTCCCTACGATTCGGCGGGTCGAATTCACCAGCGGAGCCTTGCCGATCTCATCGACGTAAATCTGAAGAAGGGAGTCGATGGCTTCTACGCTTGCGGGAGCACCGCCGAGGCCTTTTTGTTGAGTACCGAGGAGCGGAAACGGGCTGCCTCTATGATCGTTGAACACGTCGCGGGCCGGGTGCCGGTTGTAGTTCACGTGGGCAGCATCCAGACCGATGTTGCGGTAGACCTTGCCCGGCATGCCGCCACCATCGGAGCCGATGCCGTCTCGGCTATTCCACCCTTCTACTATCAGTTTAGCTTGGCCGAGATAAAGCGCTACTACCGCGACATAGCCGACGCGGCATCCCTACCGCTTATCCTTTACAATTTTCCCGCCTTCTCCGGGGTTACTCTCGACCAAAAAGTGGCCGGCGACTTGTTGTCCAGCGAGCAAGTCATCGGCATAAAGCACACATCCTTGGACCTCTTCCAACTCGAGCGAATGAAATCGGAAAGCCCGGGCATCATCGTCCTTAACGGCCATGACGAGATTTTCTTGTCGTCCCTCGCTGCGGGTGCGGATGGTGCCGTGGGAAGCACATACAACTTTATGGCCGAGGTTTTTATCGAGATCCGGCGGCTATATACCAAGGGCGATATGGAGAAGGCCCTCGAATTCCAGCGGCGCGCGAATACAGTTATTGCGGTGTTGAGTGAGGTCGGCGTGTACAACGGCGTCAAGCACTTGTTGTCTGCCTCCGGGATCCCCTGCGGAACCTGCCGAAGACCATTTATCGAATTGTCTCCTGAACAGAAGTCACGCCTCGAGACGACGGCGGCGATCTTAGAGGGCTAGCGTGAGCAGCTCGATTGGCAGAATCGAAACCTCGGTTCTGGTCACTGCAGACGACGAGCATCCTCGCCATTCCGAGGCAAGTATTGTCGAAACCGGCGACGGCAGTCTTCTGCTCGCATGGTCTCGGTTTACCGCACGACGAAAATCGGGGTCGAGGACCGACCACGTCCTCGAATCGGACAACGACTCATCCGACATTCCCGCTTGTTGGTCGGAGGACGGCGGCAAGACCTGGCACGATAAGCATGTCCTGGTGGCAAACGACGCCGGCCTCAACGTCATGTCACCGGCCTTTGCGCGATTGACCGACGGCAGCATCGGCCTTGCCTACAGCCACCGCGAAGCCCCTGACCGGGCGTGGCGTGTGTTTCGTCGGTCCACCGACCACGGGCGTACCTGGCGTGACCCGGTGCGCCTTACCAGCGAGGGCTACATTACCGGTACCCACGATCGGCTTGCTGTGCTCGAAGGCGGCCGGATCCTCGCTCCGCTGCACTTTATGGAGTCCTGGTACGAAGGGGTGCGGAAATCGATGGTTGCCTACTCGGACGACCACGGCGAATCGTGGAGGTTTTCCGATCCCGTCGAAGTACCCGGTGTCCCGGCGGCCACCGAATCCGGGGGGTGGGAGCCCGGCGTGGTGGAGCTCCCGAACGGACGGGTCCTGCTCATTTTACGCACGGCGATGGGCACGCTGTTCTGCGCAACATCCGAGGACGGCGGCGAGAGCTGGAGCGCCCCGTGTTCAATGGAGGTTGTTTCGCCAGTCGCCCCGGGCCGGGTCGAGCGGATTCCCGGGTCCGGCGATCTCCTTTTGGTCTGGAACTGGCACTACAATTCACGTGAGCCCATGTTCGGCATACGCCGCCGATTCTCCGTGGCCGTCAGTCACGACGGTGGGCTTTCCTGGCCGCACGGCGATCGCCGGGTTATTGAAGACGATCAAGCTACAACCTATTCGTACCCCTCCTGCGTGATTGTCGGGAACCAAGCGCTTGTTACCTACTACGCGGCTTCCGCCGATGCTCCCTTCGGCGCACGATCGCTCAAGATAGCTCGTATCGAGCTTGTGTCGTGAGACCTATCGGAATTGCGGTGATCGGAGTCGGTGGCTTCGGAGCGAGCTACCTGGCATCTGCCCGGCGTATGGAAAAAGAAGGCCTTTGCCGCATCGAGGCGGTTGTGGTCAGATCGGTCAAAAAGCACGCGGTGATGGTGGAGGACCTACGTAGTAGCGGGGTCCGTATCCACCGGGATTTGGACGGTCTTCTTCGTGCCGAGTCCGACCAAGTTCGTTTGGTTTGCATTCCCACGGGCATCGACTCCCACGCGCGTTTCTCGATCGCCGCCCTGCAGGCCGGATACGACGTATTGTGCGTGAAGCCCGTGGCCGGGAGTCTTGATGAGGCACATGCGATGCGTGAGGCTCGCGATCGAAGCGGGCGCACCTTGGCCGTTGGGTTTCAGGATATCTTTACGCCTTCGGTGCAGCGGATAAAGTCGATTGCCTTGGGGGGCCGGCTGGGCCGCCTCCGCTCCGCACGCGCCTACCTCTCGTGGCCGCGCACACAGGTCTACTATCAACGCAACGCGTGGGCCGGTCGTCTCGCGGTCGACGGCGTTCCCGTGTTGGATTGCCCAATCCAAAACGCCGCCGGCCACTACCTACATCAGATGCTCTACGTAGCGGGACCTTCGCCCCACGAAGCTCTCGAGCCACAATGGGTCTATGCTGAGAATTATCGCTGCAAGGAGATCGAATCGGCCGACACGCAGTTTGTGCGCGTTGGAGGCGGCCGTGCCGGCGGCGGTGTGACGGTGAGCCTTCTCGCCTCCCACGCGGTGCGCCGCTTCGCCGGGCCTACAACTCACTACCAATTTGAAAAAGGTGTGGTGGTCTGGGAGAAAGAGGCCGAGGGAAGAACCGGCTTCACCCGCGTGTACCGCCACTCGACGGAAGAGGCTAACGCCGGTCCGGCCGAGGGCGCCACCCTGTCTACAGCCGGTGCTGGGGCACATGCCGAGGCAGCCGCCGTACCGTTTCCCGCAGGAAGGCCCTTCGAAGAGTTTTGCAACGGTTCGGCTGACCCGCACGACGCAGTCTTCGAAGATACGCTCAAAGCTCTCGCCGAGGCTCGTCCGCCGCTATCGACCATAGACAACGCTGTGCAGCACACCAAGGTTGTTCAGGCGGCCTTCCGCTCGGCTCCGATCATTACAATTCCCGGTGAGTTCGTCGAACCGTTGGCGACGCGCTCCGGAAAGCCCGACGGTGCAGTCGGTCTTCCCACGATCAACAGAATTATCAGAGGTTACGACGATCGAGTCCCTGAGATGTTTTGTATTGGGTCGAGTCCGGCGGAAATCGGCCTCCCGTGGGCCCGCCGCGGTCGCATCGTCTCAACAAATTGTTGACAAGCTAAAACCTGTGATCTATAGTGATATATCAAGAAGTATTTCCAAGGAGGAAACTGATGAAACGATTTTTGTTTACCTTGTTGATTATCATCGGCCTTGTCGGCTTTGCGTTCGCAACGGGAGGTGCGGAACAAGACGGTTCTCAAGATACGGTAATGGGACCGCAAGACCCTGATAGTGACGACTCCGTTTTGCGCGCCGGACTTCCTGCGATTCCCGGCAACGACGTTGCGATCGAAATGATCACCAGTATTTCCGGTGATGCCGAGCAGTACGTGCAGACCTTTTTGGAAGAAGTTGTCGGGCTTTACTATCCAAATGTCACGGTCGAGTATCAACCGGGCGGTAGCGCCGAGTTGGCTCAGGTGATTAACACGCGAATTGCAGGCGGCAATCCCCCTGATCTCGCGTTGGTATCGGCAAGCTATTACGTGGCGGACTGGGTCCAAGCGGGTGCAATTCGCACAATGTCCGACTATTGGGACGAATACAATCTGTCCGATGTGGTTCCGGCCGGCATTCAAAACACGTACCGCTTTGATGGTGAGTTCTACGGCGTACCCGTGGGCGTTGGCGCGGCCAATCTCTATTTCTGGAACTCCAACGTTCTCAACGCAGCAAATACGCCGCTTCCGCCTTACGAAACCTGGGACGACTTTTTCGCCGCCGGCGAAACCTTCGCCGAAAACTCCGACATGCCTTTCTATGTGGAAGGTTACACTCCGGCCTGGTTCGGCATGGCCAAGACTCTTATGCTTGCGGCTTCGCGATTTAACATCGACCTGACCGCTCGGATTCTCAACGGTGAGGGGACAGCTCGGGACTTTCGAAACATCCTCGAATTTCACAAAGAGGTCATAGATCGGACCGCCAACGAAGACTACGTCTCCGTAAACGCCATCTCCGGTGTCATGGAAGTGGTCGGACGAAGCGACGGTGCAACCGCCTTCGGTGGAACCTGGGGCTATCCTCGATTTGTAAACAACAATCTGGTTCAGGGAGAAGAGTGGGATATGGGCCGCCTGCCGGGCGAAGATGTTTTCACCTTTGTGCCTCTCGGCATGTTCAGCTTCGACAACACCGGCAATGAAGACGTGGCTGACGCCGTTGCTTTGACCGCCGTGTTGAAGACCACCCAGATTACCCTCAACGTCCCTCGTGGAAGTGCGCCGTCAAGGACCGACGTGGATTCTGCTACCTTCCCGGACGAGGGGCGAGCCCCCGCCGCTCTGGTTGTTATGGATCGCTTGAGCCAGGCAACCTCGGTTCCGCGTGCAGTCGCCGGCCTTCCGGCAATTGTGCACCAGGAGTTTCCGGCACCGTTCAGCGGATACATCTCCGGATCTATGAGTCTGGATGAAGCCGTCCAGCAAATTCTGGACATTCAGGAGAGGCACCAGGATCGATACGTCATCGACTGGACCTTCTAAACCGGCACTCAAGAGATTGTTATTCATCGGGCCCGATCGATCCGGTCGGGCCCGTTTTGGAACAGCAGACGAAATCAGCGAGCGAGGGCAAAAAACAGCACCATGACAAAGATTAGCGACAAACTGAGCTACGCCGTTCTATTTGTGCCGTGGTTCGTTCTTATGTTTGTGTTCACCTTTGCGATGGCGGGATTCAACATCGTCGTGTCCTTTACCGACTGGCGCGGTCTTGTGCCGTCGTTTAATTGGGCCGGATTCTCGAACTACATCGACCTGCCGAACATGACGGGCTTTTGGCAGACATTGCGTAACGTTGGACTGCTCTTCGGGATTGGACTACCGGTCACCGTTTTCGCCGCGGTTCTCCTTGCCGTTTTTATGGACACCATCAGTGGGCGCCTTGCGGGTGTATTTCGAAGTATTGCCATTGCTACCATGGCGCTCGGCGGGGCAACCGTCGCCGTGTTTTGGAGTTGGATGTACAACTATCAGTATGGTGGCATCAATCAGCTTTTTCGCGCTATCGGCCTCGAGAGTTGGGCCGTCGACTGGTTGGGCAATCCCGACTGGGTCATGATTGCGGTTGTTCTTATGCTGATGTGGAAGTTTGTGGGCTACGGCGCGCTTATTGTCTTGGCCGGCCTGCAGGGGATTCCAAAGGAACAAATTGAGGCTTCCCGCATGGAGGGCGCCCACACATCACAAGTGTATCTCCGCGTACTCTTGCCGCAGGTCTACGGACCGATACTCACGATGGCGCTGCTGTTGTCTATGTTTCTTCTGAAGTCCTTTAATTTTGTATGGGTCCTCACCGGTGGTGGACCGGGCTGGAACAGCACGCTCTTCCCAATCCTTGTGTATCGCACGATGTTCGCAGCAAGCAACTTTGCGGGTGGCGCCGCGGCGGCAAACTTTATGTTTCTGATCGTGTCCGTCATCGCCATCCCCTACATGATCTGGGCTCGACGTGAGCGGAGGGCACAATAATGCGCGAAACAGTTGAACGAACGGTCATTTGGGTTTGCTTGGTTGTCTTTGCTTTTTTTATGCTGTATCCGTTTTGGGTCGCAGTTTGGGGAGGGCTCAAGTCCCTGCCGCAGATCTACGAGACTCGTGTATTTGTACCGGCCGTGGATGCGGACTTTGGAGCGGTGGGTGAGGCTTTTGCGAAGATTAGTCGCCCCTTGGTGCACTCAGCGTCCATAGCAATCACGACCGCCCTTATTGCGATCTTTGGCGGCATGCTCGGCGGCTATGTATTGGTGCGCGGAACGTTTCGGGGCATCGGGGTGATATTTGCCATGGTGCTTTTTGCCATCTACATTCCACCGGTCACGAAGCTCCTCCCAACACTCAAAATCATCCAATGGCTTGGACTCTACGATACAAACTTTGCCGTCGGACTTGCTGCGGGAGGCGCCATGTTGCCGATGTCGACCATTCTCTATCGGCAGTTTTTCCTTCGCTTTCCAAAGAGCTACTGGGAAGTAAATTCGCTGTCGGGTGGAAACCACATTGACGGCTTTTTCCGCATTGCCCTTCCGCTGGCCAAGGTGCCCACGGTCACCGTGGCGGTTCTTGCGCTCGGCGTAGGTTGGAATGTGTTTATGCTCCCCCTCGTGTTGACCAGCGGTAGTTACATAGATAGGCCAATCGGGGTGGCCCTAGGCGAGTTACGAACCGCCGCGGGAGAGGATGGGTCTCTAAACGTCATGCTCGCCGGGGCGGTCTTGGCGGCGATCCCGGTGGTGATTCTGTATCTGTTTGCCCAGAAGTACGTCGTTCGGGGCTTCAGGAATACCGGGGCATAGAACGATGGCATCGCGCCTAAGAAGCGCCGGGAACGTCTCCCCGGGCGCAAAAAACATCGTCTTTATCCTGACCGACCAGCTACGGGCCGACGTTGCCTACCACGAAAGGTATGCCTTTGTGCAAACTCCAAACCTGGATCGCTTGCGCGGGACGGGTGTGACCTTTAATCGTGCCTTTTGCCAGTCTCCGATCTGTGGACCGTCGCGCGCCGCGATCACTACGGGGCGGTATCCGTTACAAACCGGCGTTACAAACAACCGCTGTATTCTGCCTGCCGAGGAACGAACCATCGGGCACCAATTGCACGACGCCGGCCGTGATGTTGTTGCCTTTGGAAAGACGCACGGCCAGAACCGTGGGTTTTGTGTGGCCGCTGAGCCACCGCTTGTGCCAAGTCTCGGGACCTCCACCTGGGGTCCGTACAAAAAGCCGCCTGCAGATCCAAGGACAAGCAATCGGTCCATCGAGCCTCTGATCGGTGTTTTCCCCGGCTCCCTCGAAGAACACTACGACTTTGTGGTTGCACGGCAGGCGGTCGAGTTTCTCCGCGGCCATGACCGGGATCGTCCCTTTTTCTTATTTGTCGGTATTCACGGTCCCCATCCTCCCTTCCTCCCCCCCAAGGAGTTTGCCGATCTCTACAAACCGGGCGATATCGATGTGCCGCCCTTTGATAGCACGGACATGACACGGCCGGCGTTTCAGCGCGCCTACACACAAAGCTGGTGCTCGCTCACCGAGAATGAACAGCGACGTATGATTGCCGCCTACCTGGCGCAGGTGAGCCACGTCGATGCGGCCGCCGGCAGAATCATCGATGCCGTCGACTCCCTCGGTCTTGGCGAAGATACCGCGATTGTTTTCTCCTCCGACCACGGTGACCAGCTGGGAGACCACGGAATAACCGGCAAGTTCCACAACTTCTACGATGCCTCGGCGCGATGTCCGCTTGTCATACGGACGCCCCACGCTTCGGCACGCTCTACTTCAGGCCGCGGCGAAGCGCCGGTGGCCGATGCGGCGCCCGGCCGACGCGACGGCGCCGCTCCCGGACCGCCGGCCGACCGCAGCGTTGACGCCCTCGTCGAGATGGTCGACCTGTACCCCACCTTCTGTGATCTCTTGGGTTTGCCGACGCCCGGAGTCGTTTCGGGCCAAAGCTTTGTGTCGCTTCTAGACGATCCAACGGTCGCTCACCGCGATTGCGTGACCGCTTTTCTCGAGGAAAAAGAGGCCCACAACATCGGCGCCGATCCGGACAGGCCCTATCTGCGCGGCATGATGTTGCGAACAGATCGGTGGAAGCTAAACGTCTACGCCGATGACACCCCGGAGCTCTACGATCTTCGGAACGACCCTGCGGAAGACAACAACCTTGCCGTTGGGCCATCTCACAGTGCGCATCGCCTCGAGCTCAGCGAACGGATGGTGCAAAAGAGCCTCGAAACCTCGAGAAACCCGGCCCTCTGGCAGATGAATCAGTTTTTCGGTTAAGGATTGAGAGCCGTACTCGGGAGCCTATGCCTCGTTTGCGTGCTGTTGTGATTTTCTATACGAAAGTGGTGTCAGGCCGATGTGCTTCTTGAAGAGCCGGTACATATAGTTCGCGCTCGAAAACCCACAGAGGTCGGCAACTTCCGAGACGGGCAGCAGAGTTTGTTCGAGATATGCCTTGACGCGCTCGAGGCGATACGACTGCAACAGCTCGGTAAAGCTTTTTCCAAAGACCTCACGGATGACGGTGCCTGCACGGGACTCGGAAAGGTTCAAGTCGGCCGCAAGGTCGGCAAGATGGAAACCTCCAGAATAGCGGTGTCCCAAGACCCACAGAATCCGGCGCCGGCGGTCTTGATCAAAACGACCGATAGGGGGCGATTGGTCCGCAAAGTCCGCAATAGTGTCCGCAAAGGAGTGCAGCACTTCAAGGAAGGTCTCGATTTTGGACTGAGGTAGACTGGCCAGCCCGCTGTAGAGGTCACGGTTTTTTGGGACCGCCGCTTCGAAGGACCGTAGCTCCGTAGCCGAACGTTCCAACGGTGGAGCATCGCCATCGAGAATACTCCCGGAGGCGTAGGGGCCTGCGACGACCGCACCCTCGACCCGGCCGTTGACCAGCACCGGCACGGCCAATTCAAGGTAACCGCCATGGCAATACTTCCGGATTCCGCCCGAGGTCTTCTTGAGGGCTGCGGGCAGAGCGCCGTTATCGAACAGGGCACAGCTTTTTCGGGCCCCCTGGTGGGTCTTAACGTAGTCGCAGTGCTCGTTGTGGTGATACAACTGTTCGGCTTCAAAAAAGTGAGAGATGGATCGCCCGTAGTCGTTAACCGTAATGTGAGCACCCAGGAGCGATTGAAACGCTTCCAGCCTTGTCTGAAGCGCGGACTTTCGTCGCATCCCGCGATTGTCCGTCGGCGCTGCGCCCCTGTCAATCCGGACGAAGCGACCCTTTTCGGCCGAAGCCCCCTTTCTCGGCCGCCGATTACTCTTGCGGCGGATCGGTAAGCTTGTTGAATCCCATGTAGTCTTCACCACTTACAAGGATCACTTTGTGCCCCTCAAACAGCCGATCGTGGTCGATCCGACAAATCGGAATCGTATAGCGCGGCCCCATGCCAAAGCGGCGCTTGTCGGACGTATTCGCAGGTGAGTGGTGGAGGAGCCTTTCGTTAAAAAGGACAAACTCCCCCGGCCGAAGCTCTAGGTCCACCGCCCGGTCGGCGTCCACCATTGCCGGGTCGGCTTCCTCGTCAAACCATTTGTCCTTTGAAGCGGGGACATGGCGAACGACCTTTTTGTGCGATCCCGGAATGACTTGGAGGCAGGCGTTTTTTCTTGTCACTTCATCAACCGCGATCCATGCCGTGACGTTGACAATCGGCTCCATTGGCCAGTAGTTGAGATCCTGGTGCCACGGGATTTCTTTACCTCCCGGTTCCTTGAGCCAGAACGTACAGGCCCACAGCAGAAGATGCGGACCGAGAAGACCGGCAATCCGCCCGGTGATCTCCCGGTGCGCAACCAGGTCATAGACCAGTCTCTTATCAAGATGACGCATCGTCTGAGGGTTTTTCGGAGAAGGTCCCGATGAGCTAAGAACCTCGCTCTCGAGGCGCATTTTTGCGTGACTCATCTCGGCCGGCGTGATTGCGCTGTACGGGCCAAGATAGCCCTGGTTGTGAAAGAGCGCAGCCTCTTGTTCCGTTAGCAGGTTTGTCATACACAAAACCTAGCCTATTGCACAAGTCAGGGCACTGAACAATCACATCGACTTTTTATCCTCCGGCCTTGTCCGCCGTTTTTTGGCTTCCCATCGTATGGAGCTCGATCTACGATTCAGAAGCATGATGCTCTCACGGAAACGAATAGATCTCTCTTTTTCTTCCGGACACTACGACCGGCCCCCGGTCTACTACATGGGAACTCCGCAGATCAATGCTCGGCTTATAAGACGGCTTGGATTGGATCAGCATGCCGATGAGAATGAGATCGGCACGGCCCTTGGTACGGACATCGTGTTCGCAAAGCCTCGCTTTGCCGGACCGGCGGGGGCCCCGGCCGGTTTTCCCATCAGCGAGGTGCACGCGCAGATTCACGGCGAGGGAGCGACTGTGGCCACGGGCACTACACCTTCCCCCGACGTCGGGGGCGGAGGAACGCGCGGAGCGCTGCGGGAGATCGAGAATCCCGCCGATGTTGACTCTGTGGCATGTTGGCCCGACCCTGAGCACTTCGACTACGAGCAGCCGCCGGCGATCAAAGCAGCACACGCCGAAAAGGCGGTTCTCGCCCGGGGAAACGGAGCGCTGTTTCTCGCCGCGATGTCTTTGCGGGGGATGGCGGAGTTTTTGATGGACATGGCGCTTAATCCAACGATGTGCCATGCGATTCTCGACCGTGTCGCCAACTACTACGCCGCCCGCCTCGACAAACTGTTGTCAACGAGTGGCGACTACATCGACGTTGTGGATATCGGCGACGACGTGGCCGGACAAAACGGAATGCTCTTTAGCATCGCGATGTGGCGAGAGTTTATCAAACCCTATTTGGCACGGCTTGTCCGCACAGCCCGTCGTTACACCAAGCGGACCCTGTTTTTCGGCTGCGGAGGCTTTAGGCCCATTATTGACGACTTGATCGAGATCGGCTTTGATGCGGTTGGACGGCTTCAGAGCGAAGCGCGGGGCAACGACTTCTCCGAGCTCCACCGAGATTTTGGCAAGCGCGTCAGCCTTTGGGGTGCGATCGACGCACAGCACATTTTGGTTAACGGTAGTCCGAGAGAGGTGGCCGATCACGTTGCCTCGATTTGCAACACGGCCATGCCGACGGGCCGCGTGGTGCTTGGGCCTACACACACCTTTACCGCCGACACACCGGTTGACAACATCATTGCAATGTACAGGGCCTTGGGAGCACTACCCCCGGAGAGCATTACGTGAATGACGTGATATGGCGATGGAAGGTCCGGGTTGGCCCTGGTGACCGGCGCGAGCTCCGGAATCGGCCGCGCCCGTGCCCACACCTGGGCGGCCGAGGAAAAAGCGACGGTGTGAGCGCCTTAAAACGAGCATCGTAGGTCGAAGAGCATCGTAGGTCGAATGTTAAGCCGGGAGGGTAATCCGTACACCACAATCACGCCGGCAGAGAGTCGCCGATGAGCGATCCACGGCGTGTGGTATACTTGGCGACGGGAATGCGACTATGAAGATATTAAGCCTCGGCAAGCAGGAGTACTCGCGTATCGTACGCGACGAATGCATCTACGTCGACAAGACTCGGCAGATCGCTGAGCTTCTGCGAGCGGGTAGCGCCTACTTTCTCTCCCGCCCCCGGCGCTTTGGCAAGAGCCTTCTGGTCAACACGCTTAAAGAGATCTTCTTAGGCAATCGGGAGCTTTTCGCCGGCACGTGGATCTACGACAGGATCGACTGGAAGCCGTCGCCGGTGATCAAGCTGGACTTTTCCGGGATGGGCTACGCGGAGATCGGACTCGAGGAAGCATTGCTCGGGACGCTGGACGACATTGCGGCCTCAAGCGGCGTGGCCGCGCTGGCCAGTCCGACGCCTGGCAGGCGGCTTGCCGAGCTCATCGGCGCACTCAGCCGCAAGCACGGACCGGTGGCGATCCTGGTGGACGAGTACGACAAGCCGATCTCCGACAACATCGAAGAGATCCCCCGGGCCGAGGCGAACCGGGAGATGCTGAAGTCCTTCTACGGCGGGCTCAAGTCCCTAGACAACGACATCCGTTTTCTCTTTATTACCGGGGTATCCAAGTTCAGCAAGGTATCGCTCTTCTCGGACTTGAACCACCTCACCGATCTGACGACGATGGCCGACTACGCGACGCTCCTGGGCTATACGCGGGAGGAGGTGGAGAAGTACTTCGGCGAGTACCTCGACGCGGCGGCGGCTTCTCTCGAGATGCCGCGGGATGCGGTGATCGAGAGGATGGCGAAGACGTACAACGGCTACAGCTGGAACGGCCGCGACTTTGTCTACAACCCGTTCTCGTTGCAGAGCTTCCTTCAGGCTCGTCAGTTCAAGCACTACTGGTTCGCGACGGGCACCACGAGTTGGTTGGTGAAGGCCATTCAGTCGGCCGGCAAGCTGCCGCAGGAGGTCAGTCCGATCGAGGTTAACGAGTCGTTCTTCGACAAGTTCGACCTGCGGACGATGGACCTGGCCTCGCTGCTGTTTCAGACCGGCTACCTGACGATTAAGCGGATTAACGGTGATGTCGGAACGTACACGCTCGGCTACCCGAACGGCGAAGTGGAGTCGGCGTTCATGAACAGCCTCCTCGAGGTGTGGAGTGGGCGGCAGATGAGTGAGCTGGGTGAAGTGGTGGCGGACATCCACCGCAGCTTGCTGCGATCTGCCCCCCAGATGATGATCGACGCGCTGTACCGACTCTTCGTGGGAATTCCCTACGAGAAGTTCATCACCAAGCATGGCATCGAGGCGATCTTTACGTCGAACGTATATATCGCGCTGAAGATCATCGGGGTAAAGCTCGATGTGGAAGTGCAAACCGCACAGGGGCGGATCGACGCGGTGATGCAGGGGCCGGAGTGCATCTTCCTGGCGGAGTTCAAGATGGGACGCGCCGAAGAGGCAATGGCGCAGATTCGCGAGCGAAAGTACCTCGACGCGTACCGGGGCGGATCGAAGCGGGTGTTCGCCGTCGCGGTGGGCTTCGACGAGGCGGAGCGGAACATCGGCGACTCGCTGGTGGAGGATGCGTAACGAGCTCGGCGTTGGACGACAAGGCGTCTCGCGCCTGAGTCCTTCGTGGTATACTCCGCAGGGGGAGGCGCAGCCATGAGACCGCTGAGTCTGGGACGCCAGGAGCTGGCCACCGTAATCGGCGACGGCTGTATCTACGTCGACAAAACGCAGCACGTGTACGAGCTGTTGCGCACGGGGAAGGCCTACTTCCTCTCCCGCCCCCGGCGCTTCGGCAAGAGTCTGCTGGTCAACACCTTCAAAGAGATATTCCTGGGCAATCGGGAGCTCTTTGTCGGTACGTGGATCTACGACAAGATCGACTGGAAGCCGTCGCCGGTGATCAAGCTGGACTTTTCCGGGATGGGCTACGCGGAGTTGGGTCTGGAGCCGGCGCTGATGAAGACGCTGCGAGGGATCGCCGAGGAGACGGGTGTCGAGGCGAAGGGCGGAAAGCCCGGTGAGATGTTCACGGAGCTGATCGGCGCACTCAGCCGCAAGCACGGACCGGTAGCGATCCTGGTGGACGAGTACGACAAGCCGATTTCCGACAACATCGAAGACATTCCCCAGGCCGAGGCGAACCGGGAGATGCTGAAGTCCTTCTACGGCGGGCTCAAGTCTTTGGACAACGATATCCGCTTTCTCTTTATTACCGGGGTATCCAAGTTCAGCAAGGTATCGCTCTTCTCGGACTTGAACCACCTCACCGATCTGACGACGATGGCCGACTACGCGACGCTCCTGGGCTATACGCGGGAGGAGGTGGAGAAGTACTTCGGCGAGTACCTCGACGCGGCGGCGGCTTCTCTCGAGATGCCGCGGGATGCGGTGATCGAGAGGATGGCGAAGACGTACAACGGCTACAGCTGGAACGGCCGCGACTTTGTCTACAACCCGTTCTCGTTGCAGAGCTTCCTTCAGGCTCGTCAGTTCAAGCACTACTGGTTCGCGACGGGCACCACGAGTTGGCTGGTAAAGGCGATCCAGTCGGCGGGCAAGCTGCCGCAGGATGTGAGCCCGGTCGAGGTAAACGAGTCGTTCTTCGACAAGTTCGACCTTCGGTCGATGGACCTGGTCTCGCTGCTCTTCCAGACCGGCTACCTGACGATCAAGCGGATTAACGGTGATGTCGGAACGTACACGCTCGGCTACCCGAACGGCGAAG
>CAZFLD010000025.1:0-56632 GCA_964519835.1 uncultured Spirochaetales bacterium | reverse complement strand
CCTTCGGAATCTCACCGCCGGTGTAGGTATAATTTCCGCGGGAAATTAGGATGCGACAGCTCGATAAAAGATTTGAATATATCTGACTATTGCGATAGGTTAACAAAAAAACTCAGCAATGCTGGTATTCGGGGGGAGTTATGTTACGTCGCCGACTGGTTCTTGTTCTGGTTTGCGCCGCGGTTGCCGGTGTGTCTGTGGCGCAAGAGGAACCCGTGTCTTTGTCTCTCGACGTGCAGGGACAGGCGATGGTTCCCCTCCGGAGCGCCGCGGAGCGGTATACAATTGGTGGTGGCGGCGTGTTGTCGGCGCTGCTCGATTTTGACGGTCCCGCCTACGGACGGGGTGGCATCGGCTACACGGTGTTTCCGACGGCTGCAACCGGTACGCCACCGACCAATTTTATCACTGCGCGCGTCGGGGCCGGCACACGCCTCGACATCGACGACAGTATCGACATCCGCCTCGGTATCCTCGGCGGCGCCTACCTGGTGATTCGGGACGATCTGGTAACCGGCTATCCATCTCTCGGCGCCGAGTTTAGCCTTAGTTTCAACCTGTCGCCCGGCTTTAGTTTGGGCCTGGGAGCCGGCTACGACTATCATGTCGGCTCGATCTCCGTCGACAACGGCTTTTCCGATCAATCCGCAGCCGAGGGCCTCGCCGTGAGTCTTTCCGCTCGGTTTGTCCCCGGAGCGGCTCCGGCCGGCCCGGCTCCCATGCGTCGACCACGGATCGAGATCCGACCGCCGGAGTTCGACCGTGTATTTCCGGTTTTTTATCGCTACTACAATGACAATCCGCTCGGTCAGGTTGGTTTTGTCAACAACGAGTCCGAGCAGATATCCAACGTCAAGGTTAGCTTTTTTGTAAACCAGTACATGGACGCGCCAAAGGTCGGCGCGACATTCGAAAGCATCGAGCCGGGCGAGGAGGTGACGGCGCCATTGCTTGGTTTGTTCACCGAGTCGATTCTCGACGTGACCGAGGGAACGTCGGTGACCGCGGAGGTTATTGTCGAGTACGAGGTGGGTGAAGACCAACTCACGGCCAACCTGACCGAGACGCTCCCAATTCTCAACCGCAACAACATGACCTGGGACGACGATAGAAGGGCCGCCGCCTTTGTTACTCCCAACGACCCCACCGTCAACCGGTTTTCTCGGAACATCGCCTCTGCAATCCGAAGCGAAGGAACAACCGAGGTCAACGAAAAGCTTCGAGTTGCGATGGCAATCTTCGAGGCCCTTCGACTGTACGGCATGGAGTACCAGATCGACCCGAATTCGAGCTATATCGAGCTTTCGGAAAACGAATCCGCTCTCGACTTCCTTCAGTTTCCACAGCAGACGTTGGACTTTCGGAGTGGTGACTGCGACGACCTTTCAATCCTTTATGCCGCGCTTTTGCAGTCGGTCGGCATCAGATCGGCGTTTGTGACGATCCCCGGGCACCTCTATACGGCCTTTGCTCTCGATATGGACCAAGAGGAGGCGGAAAACACCTTCGCCACCACGCGCGACCTTGTTTACGTTGACGGCGAGGCATGGGTGCCTCTCGAGATTACGCTGCTTCAGGAGAACTTCCTCGCGGCATGGTCGACAGGGGCCAAGCAGTGGCGCGAAAATCGCGCCGCCGATGCCGCGCGGATGTATCCAATAGAGGATGCGTGGACCATCTACCAACCGACCGGATTTGCGTCACAGCCGCTGGACATACGAATCCCCCAGACAACGGAAGTGGTTCCGCAGTACACGGACGTTCTCGGGTCCTTTGTTCGCCGCGAGATCGCCCCGCAGGTTGCCGAGCTGGAGGAACGAATCGAGGCGAGCAACGGCAATCCGCGCCTGGTGAATCGGCTGGGGACGGTGTACGCCCGCTACGGCCTCTACGAGGAGGCGCAGGAGCAATTCCTCCGTGCGGTGGCCGAACGGGAGTACCGACCGGCGCTGATTAACCTGGGCAATCTCGCCTATCTAAGAGATGAGCTGGATAATGCCCTGTTGTACTACAACCGAGCCTACGAATCCCGCGATGACGATCCGCTTGTGTTGATCTCTATGGCACGGGTCCACTTTGAGCGGGAGGAGTACCCGCCGGCGACGGAGAAGTACCGCGAGGCCGAGCTCTTGGACCCGGATCTCGCGGAGCGCTATGGTTATATCGTCAGTCAGAATCGTGACGATGGGCGGGCGTCTTCGGCACAACAACGCAACGAAGTGATTTGGGGGGAAGAGTAGATGATAGGTCCAGGCAGGTATCCAAGACGGCAAGTGCTACCCGTTTTTGTTGCCCTGGCATCGACGGCATTGCTGTTTTTCCTTTCCGCCTGCGAAAACCCTCTGGTCGTTGAGCTACAGCAGCAGATTGACCAAGAAGTTGCCGTGCAGGAGCTCGGAAATCTAAGCGTGTCTTCGGTCACACCCGCGAATGGGGAGCAAGACGTTCCCGTCACGGCTACCGTCACGATCGTCTTTAGCCAGTCCATGGCGTCGGAGAGCTTGTCTGCCGCGGTTACCATACGCACCGGCGACGGCACCGAGGTGACCGGCACCGCCACCTACGATGCCGAGGAGAATGCCCTATCCTTCGCGCCCGAATCAGTTCTGGCTCCCGCAACAACATACACCGTTGTGCTGGCATCCGACACGCTCGAGTCGGCGGTCGGATTGATGCTTCCGCAGGACGTTACCTACCAGTTCACAACGCGAGCTGCGGCGACGATAGTATCGGTCACGCCGGGTGAAAACACTACCGGCGTCGGCCTGAACCGCACCGTGACGGCGGCTTTTTCACGCGACATAGACGCCGACACCGTTACGACCGAGACCTTTGTTGTGTCGGCGTCGGGCTCGGCCATTGACGGCGTGGTCTCCTACGACGAAGAAACAAAAGAAGCCACCTTCACCCCGGAGAACCCATTGAGCCCCGACGTCACGTATGAGGCAAGCATCATCTCCGACGGGTTACTCGATGCCGACGGTGTTGCTCTTGGCTCCGGCAAGACCTGGGAGTTCACCACGTCGCCGAGGCCGGTGATCAGCAGTGTATCGCCCGCCGACGGTGAGCAAAACGCGCCTATCAATTCCACAATCGTGGTGACCTTCGACAGGCCGATGGACAAGGACAGCGTGGAGGCCGCGGTCAGCCTGGCCACGTCGGGTGGCGACGCCGTCACCGGAACGACTGTCTATGAGTTTGACGGAGTAGACTACAAGGCGACGTTTACGCCGGATTCCCCGTTTTCCGCCGGAACCAACTACGTGATAACGATCTCCGGCGCCGTCGAAAGTGCCGCCGGAGTCGCGCTTGGTTCGGCCGCCACCTTTTCTTTTACCGCTTCGCCGAGGCCCGTTGTAGAAAGCCTCTCCCCGAGCGACGACGGCACGGATGTCCCTCTTGATGCCGCCGTGGTTGTAACGTTCGACCGTGCGATGGATGCCGCCTCAGCGGAAGCGGCCGTTGGTGTGGCGGTTCAAGGAGGAAGCGACGTACCCGGCACCGCAGCCTACGACGACAGCGGTGGCGTGTATACAGTCACCTTCTCGCCTGAGGCAATCCTGGACCCGGACACGGTCTATGATGTGACGGTAGAGTCCACGGCTCAGAGCGCCACCGGTTCTACTCTCGGGACCAACGCGACCTACTCGTTTACCACTATCTACTACGGCCCGGACGAGATCGGCATCGACTTCACGTATACCGGTACGCTGGAAGTAAGTGCCGAGAGGCCCGTGTATCTGTTTGCATATGCATCGCCGTTGCCTACTGATTTCGGCTCGAATCCGGATCTGTACACTGCTGCTCTCACCGGTACGCCGATCACGCAGGACGGTCGCTATGTGTTTTTGTCGGATGATCTGCCGGGTGATGGGAATGAGTACCATTTTGTTGTGGTTCATGATTTGAATGATTCGTTTGCGACGGACAAAGACACTGAAGACGGATCCGACGTCCAACATTGGATCAAGATCGGAGGCGATGGCAATGTTGTCCCGTTCAACGACGAGTTCCCGTTCGAGCAAGATGACGGCGGAAGTTTTATTATCGAAGATGGTTTTTACGTCGGCAAAGATTCGTTCAAGATCGGTCTAGGTTCAGAGGTCACAATTGAGCTGTTTAACAAGGGCCCCGTGGACGCAGACGCGTTTGAGGACGACGACAGCAGTAGCAGTGCCTATCGAGCACTATCCTTCTCTTCGTTCGAGACGGCTCGAAACCTGCACTCTCTTGATGACATCGACTATTTTAAGTTCACACCGGCAAAAACCGATCAGTACGAAGTTCGGATCCGTGAAACGAGTTTTGACACACACGTCGCTTTATTTGCCACGGACTCCGATTTACTGACCGACCAAAATGCGCTTGGGCAATCTATCGGTTCGGCGGCACGATCGGTGGCCGACACCAATGTGCTTAACGCGGGGCAAACCTACTACGTCTTAGTCAGTAGTCCCGCCGGTGGCCTTGGGGCCTATGACATCGGCTTTTTCTATACGCCGCCCGAACAAGACGCGTACGAAGGCGACGATACAATCTCTAATGCGAACGTTTTGTCCCTCGGAAGGGACAACGCTCGCACTCATACCTTTGACGAGGAAGAAGGCGGTAGCGACTACGATTACTTCGAGATAACAATCTCCGAGGGCTACGACTACATCGTCGAGGTCGATGAGGATCCGTCCTTTTTTGACGGCGGTGGCTCCGCCGCAGAGCGCGGTCTTGAGTTCGAGTTGGAGCTAAAACGCGCCGATGGCTCGGGCGTGCAAACTTCGGAGGCGTACGGGGACGGACGCATGTACATAGAGGATCCCGGCGACGCCGGTTACGGTGATCCGGGAACCTACTATGTCCGTGTTCGCAACGTCAGTTCTACTGTAGGCGGCGGTGATGATCCCGTTCGGCTTACCGGCGCCTACCGAGTTACCTTTACGTACGGACCGGACCCTGCGGACCAGCTCGATGACCCAAGTACCTCGGGCTTGGATGAGTACCAGCAATTCAACGAGAATGCGACCCCGTTGACGTTCGAAAACGCGGCACTCGCCGGCAAAGGTCTCAACGCTATCCGGCTCCGCACCATCTATAGCACTGAAGACGGAACCGACCTCGAGGACGACGTAGACTGGTTCAGGTTTAGCACTGGTGAAAGCTTCGAGCGCTATCGGATCATTGCCCGCCCGGCAGAAGGTGCGGACGGAGTCGAAGTGGACTTCGAAGTGTATGACAGTACAACGTACGATGACGGGATCGATGTCCATACGGTTCCTGACACCAACGCCTATGTCACGGGGGGGGGCGAGTGGTCCTCCGATCCCCGGGTGAAAGGCGGAACGCTACGCACAGATTCGGATTACGGGGACTATTGGATCAAGGTTGAGCGGGTCGACCAACCGGACAATCCGACAACCGGCGGGTACGCGCTTGTGCTCGAACGAGTTGGCGACGACGAGGGTGACCTACGAGACTATGAGAATCCGGATCAGCAAATCACGGTGTGGCAGACCGATGCCCGAACTAATCCTTACTTCTCAGGCGGCCTCGATGAGACTCCCTGGATTGGCTACGATAACCTCGACGACTCCGGTCCAAACTTTGCCGGTCGGAATCAGCTGACGGTCGAGACGCCGGCGGCGACGGCACGAGTACTCGGCGTGCGCCGGACCATCCACTGGACTGACCATAGTCTTGGCACAGGTGAGCCCGACGAGGAAGCAGGATCGGATGATGTGGACGCATCGGCCGATTATGACTTCTTTTGGTTTCAGGTCCCGGACGAGAGTGATCCCGTGACAGAGATGGACTTCGAGTTCAACTCGGACCGGAGTTACGGCCTGCCGTTCAAAGCCACAGTTTGGGTCATGTCTTCGTCGACCTTTGTTACCGACTCCGGCGACAACGTGATCACAGAATCGGAGCTCAGCAGTGCGGACTCGAGTCCGACAACGGTCATCGGCCGATACGACTCCAGTTATTCGAGCGTGCGCGCCACCGACAGCGTTGGCAGCGCCGGCAGCCTCAGCGCAAACGACTACATATTTATCAAGGTCGAGCTCGATGACAGTGCACCGGAGACGTTCACCGACGGTGACAACACCTACAATTACAACTCAACCGGCGAGTACTACTTCTCGTTCTGGGAATCTGATGACGGCTGATTGCGCCGCACCGTCGCAAGTGGCGGCGTAGTGCTGTTGCGACGGCGGGCCGGCTCCACTCACGCCGTCCCGCCGGCCCTCCGTTACCATCACAAGGAGAGCGCGCCCAATGGCGGCGGCCACCAGCGGGGGTACCGCGTTGCCGATTTGTCGCGCAACGGCGTTTTTGCTTCCCACAAACACAAAGCCGTCGGGAAAGCTTTGGAGCCGTGTGGCCTCCCGGTGCGTGATCGGCCGGTGTTCCGACGGGTGGAGGTAGCGGCCTTTCTCGGGCTTAAAGAACTCAGTGCGAATGGTTACCGAGGGCCGGTCCCACCAACGGCGTCCGAACAGATCCGTTCCGCCTGATTTCTTGTTGATCCAGCACTTTGGTGTCAGTTCCGGCGCAACGCGCTGGAGGTCAAGGCGATTCATGCCCTCGTCCGGGATGGCCCGATAGCGTGCTCGACTCATTTCGGTTGGGCGCCGGCCGAAGTGCAGATCCAGCGGTGGCGGCTCGTCGTGGATCTCCGTTCCAACCGGAGGCGGCAGGTCGCCGATAGCATCGCGAACGGTGCGCCAGGGCGGAAGGCCACAAGCGTAGGCGGCCGTGGGGCCGGTCGACACCGCGTTTCCGGCCGGCGGCGCGTTTCCGGCCGGCCCCGCTTTACTGGCGGGGGCCGCAGTGCTAACCGCCGCCGGGCTCGGCCGTGTCCGCCGAACCCGGCCCGCCGGTGCCATCGGCATTTCGCCGGACGTCGCTCGCCCAGACCGTTGTGAAGGCTGGGCCGATACCGCTGTCGAGCGGATGTCGGGCCGAACTGTCGCGCGCCGCGCCGAGACCAAGCGGCAGCCGCGCATGTGGCGTGCGCCGGCCCACCATCGCGAGACCAAGCGAAAGGCCACCGGCGCCGAAGAACAGGTCGATGACTCGGATCACTGCGCCGTCCGTTCCGATCGACCATTGAGAATCCGTGTACGTTCGTGGAACTGATCCTCGAAGTGAGGGGCTGCTTGGACTATCGACTCGTGGGCATCCGGCAGGTAGTCGCTACTCACCGGCTCCTCAGACAGCGGCTTGATCTCTGATAGTTTGATGTAGAAGACCAAACGTCTCCCCCGCGTGTGCAGCATTGAGTATACCTACACGTCCGGCCGTCGTCAGAGGTCGGCGGTCACACTCAGCCCGCCATCTAGCCGCGGGAGGCATCGCGCGGCCCCCTTGCTCGCCGACTTCGAGGGCTTTGCCGCTATCTCGGGATCTCGATGATCCGGGCCGGCTATGACGGGTCATTGGATTGCCATCTTGCAATACCCTGATTTTCACTGCTTGACCTTCACGGCCACGGCATAAACACTGTATGCAAACAAATCAGATCCGCGGACACTGCGCGCTGTTCATTGAGTATTGAAATCCAAGCCAAACACCAGGAGAGTAATGATGCCGGCCAATCGACCAAACATAGTAGGGATTATCTGCCATGACTTGGGCAGGCGCCTCGGCTGCTACGGTGACGCCGATGTACGCTCACCCAACATAGATTCTCTTGCTTCAGACGGTCTCCGCTTCGAAAACGCCTTTTGCACGGCGCCGCAGTGTAGTCCTGCACGGGCCGCTCTGTGGACCGGGCGCTACCCGCACGCCACCGGCGTAGTAGGCCTAACCCACGGGGGTTTTAGGAACGACCTCAACAAAGACGAGGTCCACCTCGCGGCGCGCCTCAAACGTGTGGGGTACCACACGGCCGGCTTTGGCCACCTCCACGAGGCGCGGACTCACGACCATCTCGGGTTCGACCACATCGAACGTGGAGGGAATGCAAAGCAGCCTGCCGAATGGTTCGAGCGCTGGCTCGTGGAGTCGGGCGGCACGGGTGGAAAAAACGGCGTGCTTGGAACCGGCCGGGAGCCGTTTTTTGCCGAGCTATCCTTCTTCGAGCCCCACAGGCCGTTTCCCCGAGACGGCTTTGAACCAAAGCCGCATGACACGGTCACGCCCCTTCCGTACCTGCCCGACCTTCCCGTTATCCGCGAAGACCTTGCGGACATGGAGGCTTCTATCGCAACAATGGACGCCGCCGTTGGCCGAGTGCTTCGGGCGTTGGAGGCCGCGGATGTGGCGGAGAACACCTTGGTGTTTTTCACTGCGGACCACGGCATTCCGTTTGTTCGCGCCAAAATGAGCCTCTACGACCCGGGCATAGAGGTGCCGCTTATCTTTCGCGGGCCGGACGTGCCGTCCGGGGAGACGTGTGCCGATCTTGTTTCTCACGTCGATCTTGTTCCGACTCTGATGGAGCATATGGGCATCTCCGACGGCGACGCCGTTGTGGGGAACCGGCTCCATGGCCGGTCGTTTGCGCCGAGGCTCTTTGCCACAGAAGGCGCGAGGACCAAGGACGCGGCGGCCGGCGCCGGCGACGCCGTTTTCGCGGAGAAGACGTATCACACCTACTACGATCCCATGCGGTGCATTCGTACGCCGGAATGGAAGCTTATCGCCAACTTCGAGTTTGCGCCTTCGGTGGAGATCTCTCCCGACCCACCAAACAACGCGAAGAGCTACTGGGAAACGATCACGGCGATGCAGGGTACCTACCCCCTCTATCATCCTCCGCTCGAGCTCTACGATCTCAGCAATGACCCGCTCGAGAAGACAAACCTCGTGGACGAAGACGGTCTCGCTGTCGACGCCGCGAGCGCCTCCGTCCTCCGCGACCTTGTGGCCCGACTGTGGAACTGGATGAAGGAGACCCGCGACCCCCTTGTTGACGGACCGGTTCCGCAGGCGTGTTATCTCGAGCGGCGGCGCTTGATCGCTGAAGCCGCCGGCGCCTAAAAAACGGCACATAAAAACCCGGCACCCGACAAGAGGACGCCGAGTCTTTGGAGAGCCACGTATTGGTCCGTTCCGCGGGGACGATTCCCGGTGCATAGCCAAGCAGCGCATTTGTCGCAAGAGGCACAATACCGGTGATGCCACTTATCAACTGCAATAGCCTCAGCCTGAATATCGCCCGCGTCGACCCGTGTGTTGCCGGCTTGAACCATATCCACCGGCCCGGCGGCAGTCATGGATAAGCGGACGAGGTATCGAGCTTACTCGTCGTCGTGACAGAATTGGGAGGCGTTTGGGTCCCAACGAAAGCGAGTAGTGGTGCAGCTTTCGTAGTACTCGATAAAGCCGACCATCCGATCGGAGACTGCCTTAGGCAGGTGATGTTCCATGTCGCATGCAGCCTGGTCCGCGGACGTACCGTCGATGCCCAAAACGGACACAAAAAAGTCGCGGAGCGCGGCATAGCGCACTTCCACCTCTTCGGCCAACGCCAATCCCTCTTCGGTGAGGGTAATAATGTCGTATGGAGTGTAGTTGATAAGCCCTCGACTACTCAGGTTTCGCAAGGCCGATGTGACCGACGCCTTGTTGACCTGCATGTCCTTGGCAATATCGGTAACACGAGCCGCCCCCTTCCGCTCTTGGAGGCGGTGCACACTCTTGAGATACATCTGCATGCTTTGAGAGAGCTCCACGAGAGAGGCTTGGTGCTCCATCCATCATAGGATACAAACGAAGCGGCTGCAGGTCAATCGTACAAACTATGTTATTTGCTCTTGACAAAAGCGGCATTGCCTGCGAAAGTTAGTTAAATCAAACATTCCGGCACCCGGTTGTTTACGGCGTAGAAACGTCGGTGTGAATGCCCGCGTGTCAGAGCTAAAAGGAGTAGGCCATGCAGCACACGCGCCTACGCGATATGGAAATCGGCGACGAAGCAACAGTGGTCGGCTATGCACCGTCGCACCGTTCCTATCGGTCAAAACTCCTCTCCATGGGCCTAACCAAAGGTGTTGTCATCCGGGTGAAAAACATCGCGCCCCTCGGTGATCCGGTTCATATATCGGTTCGAGATTTTGAGTTGTCCTTGCGGAGGGACGAAGCGGACGCGCTGCTTCTCGAGCCCGTCGACGGCGACGGGGCGCAGGGTGGACGGCGGCATCGTCGACGCGGCTTTGGACTCGGTCGCGGGCCGGGACGTGGCCGAGGAATGGACCGGAGCAATGGAACGGGGCGCGGCCTCACCGGCGGTGCCGGTGGAGACAGGGAGACAGCGTAATGGCTGACAACAGGCACTTCACCATCGCCCTCGCGGGCAATCCAAACTGTGGAAAAACAACTCTCTTCAACGGTCTTACCGGCAGCCGCCAGCGGATCGGTAACTGGCCGGGTGTAACGGTTGAGAAGAAGGAAGGCACCATCGTCGCCGGCGGCGCAACGCGCGGCGGCGCCGCGACGCGTACCGGCTCGGCTGCGCCGGAAGCTCCCGGCTCCGGGGCGGGCCCGGTGGAGCGGTTTCTCGCAGCGCCCTTTGTGTCTCCCAAAGAACACACGGCGCTTCCCTCCGCGGCGCGGATGCCCGACGTAGTGCACACGCCGGAAGGCGACGTAGCCATCCGTGTCGTCGACTTGCCCGGTATTTATGCCCTGTCGGCATCATCTGAAGACGAGGCTGTGGCCCGCGACTATCTGTTGTCGGGCGACGCGGACCTCGTCGTAAACATAGTCGATGCCTCGAACATCCAGCGGAACCTGTTCCTCACCTTGCAGCTTATCGAGATGGGGGTGCCCGTGATCGTTGTGTTGAACATGATGGACGTGGCGGACAAAAAGGGCATAGGTGTCGATGTCGAGCATCTGTCGGAACATCTCGATTGCCCGATCATCGCTGCGAGCGCGATAAAGCCCAAGGACATTTTGGAGGTAAGACAAGCGATACGGGACTACGCCGGTAAGCTTCGTCCATCGAAGGTTTCCGTCTTATATCCCGAGACGGTCGAGGACAAGCTCGAGGCCCTCGAATACGTGGCGGGCAACCTTGCTGCAATGGTACGTGCCACTCCGCGTTGGATCGCGCTCAAGCTCTTGGAGGGGGACCCGTGGGTTGAGAAAAAAGTTCTCGAAACGTCGTCCCTCGATGCAGAAACTCTTGCCACGCATCGACAGGAGTTGGTCGATCGTTACAACGAAGAGCTCGATGTGGTGATCGCCGATTCAAAGTACGGGTTTATCCACGGTCTCTCCCGTCATGTTAGTCGCAACAAGGTGGATCGTCGTTCACTCACCGAGCGGGTGGACAGAGTCGTCATGAACAGGATTCTGGCCCTACCTATTTTTTTTGGTGTTATGTACCTCGTATTCTGGTTCACCATGGCGGTCGGCGGCGCGTTTATCGACTTCTTCGACATCTTTTTTGGGACCTTCCTGGTAGACGGTCTTGGATCGCTTTTGGCCGGAGCCGGCGCACCGGAATGGCTTACGCTGATACTCGCCGACGGTATCGGAGGCGGCATACAAACGGTGGCAACGTTTGTGCCCATCATCTTCACGATGTTTGTCGCGCTCTCGATCTTGGAAGACTCCGGCTATATGGCGCGGGCAGCCTACGTGATGGACCGATTTATGCGTGCCGTCGGATTGCCCGGCAAGTCGTTTGTACCGATGATGGTGGGCTTTGGCTGTACCGTTCCCGCGATAATGGGAACACGAACGCTCGAGACTACGAGAGACCGATTCACAACGATCTTTATGTCGCCGAACATGTCTTGCGGTGCTCGGCTTCCCGTCTATGCCCTGTTTGCGGCGGCGTTTTTTGCGGGTCGGTCCGGTTTTATCGTATTCTCGCTCTACGTCGTGGGCATTATGATCGCGATCGGTACGGGCTTTTTGCTCAAGGCCACGCTCTTTCGTGGCCGCGCGTCGCATTTTGTGATGGAGCTTCCCCCGTACCACGCTCCCCGGGCCAAGTACGTGTTTGGGCAAGCCGGTCGTCGTCTTGGCGTTTTTGTCAAGCGCGCGGGCATTACCATCACCATCATCGTAACGATCCTGTCGGTCATGAACAGCCTACGCATCGGTGCGGGTGAGGGCGAGGACTCAACCGTGCTTGCCGGGGTCGGCCGGGCCATCACGCCGGTCTTTTCCCCCATGGGCATAGAACAGGACAACTGGCCCGCTACCGTCGGGCTTTTCACCGGCATCTTTGCCAAAGAGGCGGTTGTCGGGACCCTCAACAGTATCTACCTTGCAGAGACTCCGGATAAAGAGGGCGGGGTCGACATCGGTGGCGGGGTGTCCGAAGCATTTGCCAGCATTCCGGCCAATCTCTCGGGCATGTTCGGAGCGCTTACCGATCCTCTCGGCACCGGCATAGTCACGGACGACGAAGCCTCGGTCGGCGAGGAACTGGAGGCAAGTCCGGTGTTGTTCGAGCGCTTGCGTAGCGGTTTCACGCAGCCGGGCGCCTACGCGTATCTGCTCTTTGTGCTGATCTACTTTCCCTGCGTGGCGGCTCTGGCGGCGGCCATCCGCGAGATGGGAGCGGGCCTCGGGTGGCTCTTGGCCATATACTCGACCGTGGTGGCGTGGTCGGTGGCCACGCTCTTTTTCCAACTCACGACAGGCCCAAACCCCGTGTTTGTTGTGCTCGCCTTCGCGTTGCTCGGCCTTATGGGCCTGCTGTTTCTGATTCTCGGTCGGACCGTCTATCGGCCGGGAAAAATCGAGGCACTCGGCCCGCCGGGACGCCGCGCCCCGTCAAAAAGAAGTGTATCAAAGTGATTGTATCCGCCGTTGGCAAGGCACTCCGCACCGCAAAGGCCGCCACGCTCTCACAGCTCGTCGCCGACCTCGGCGCGGACCGCGACATGATCGAGGCCGCAGTGGAGTTTTGGCTGCGCCGCGGCAACGTGGTTGTTTGCGAGCAGCCCGCCGACGGCGGCTGCGGCACGGTTTGCCGAAGGTGCCCTATCGCCGACGCCCCGAGCCCCAGCCGGGGCGCCACCGTCTACGAGTGGCGTTGACAACACAAAAAACCCGTATCCATGGAACATGGACCATTCGGTTCTTGCTGGGAGTCTGATCCGAGACCACGATCTCGATCCACGGAGCTATCCGAGCCGCGCGCAATCGAGTTCGACCGCGCGGAAGGGATTATGATACTTGGGAACTCCGGATGCCTGCGCCGTACCAGACCGCTCCGATCACAAAATAAGCCAAGCCGGAAACCAGGATCGCCCACCAGTTTACTGCGAAAATGCTGAACATACTGTCCTCCCATAAAGGATCAACCTACATACGCCGATCCTCCATAAAGATGACCTATTCTCTCAAGCTTTGCAATAACGCTTTCTGAGTGGTTGAACGACCGTCGTCGCTGCGCTCTCTACGCGAACAATAGCGCCAGTCCCCTTGCTATGGCCGCGATCCCAAACACTACCGCTATAATGGCCGTTCCGGCCGCGGGCAATGTCAAGAGCACAATACCTATAACAACCGCGAGGATTTCAGGGATGAGTTACACAAAGGGTACCGGAACGGTCTTACGTCGATAAAAGCCCGACACAAGCTCAGCCCCTCCGAGCAGGACTGCCCAGATGCCGACAATCACCAAAAGAACACGGAGGCTGACCTCGGGAAGCACCAGAAACGCCACTCCGACAACGATGCCTGCGATTCCGGGAAGCATGGCCAGTGCGCCGCCGCCCTCGGTAAAGCGCCCGAGGATCACCGAATGCATGGTTCCCTCGATAATAAGGAATACACCTATGATCATGACAAGGGTCTGCAGGGTGACCGCCGGCACGCCTCGGAGCCGCGGCACGCCCCGGACCGACAACACGCCTGATCAGCTTAGCGGCGCCGGGCCCGCGACTCCCGCCGCATGGCGACTCGATCATAGAGCACCGGAAATCGACGGGATAACAGGATTGCAAGACGCCCGCGGAGTCCGAGTGCCACGTAGATAACACCGCGCCGGCGGCGTGGTGCGCGGAGTATGGCGCGGGCAACGACGTCGGGAGAAGCGCCACGAGCCTGCGCCACGTCGCTTGTGCCGTACGGCAGGCCGTCGGCTTGAAGCGCGGACCGGGAAATTTCGGTGGCCACAAAGCCCGGCACAACCAAGCGGACTGCCACGCCGCTGTCGGCTAGCTCGGCGTTGAGGGTCGTAAAGTAGCCGTGAAGCCCATGTTTCGCAGCGGCGTACGCCGATCGATACGGCGCCGGCACAAGTCCCGCCAGGCTCGATACGGCGACAATGGCGCCGCTTCCCCGTTTAACCATGTGGTCCGCAAGCGAGGCTCCCAGCCTTACCGCCGCTTCCAAATTCAGCGATAGCAGCCGCCGTACGACTGCCGGCGTGGTGTCGGTTGCAAGAGCTCGCTGGCTTACTCCCGCGGCAATCACCGCGAGGTCAACGGGTCCGTGAGTCGACCAGACGCCGTCGACCACTTTTTCCAATTCCGTGGACTCCAAGTCCAACGGCACCACGGTGTGTGACCCGCTGAGTCTGCCGCGGATGTCCTCCAATCTCTCCGTGCGGCGAGCACTGAGGATCGTGCTGTAGCCTTTTGCCGCCGCCGCCCGTGCGGTAGCCTCCCCAATTCCGCTGCTTGCGCCGACGATCCAAGATACCTGCTTTGCCAAGTGTGACCCCCTGCTCAACCTGCGCTTGATCAGACCTCAGTGCTTGGGTAGTGTATCCTCCGGAAACACACCGGTCACCCGGTTTGACATGTCGACAAAGGAGCACCTCCAATGAACGTGGCCCTCGGCCGCCATTACCAACTAGAATCGCTTGCAACCGGGCGTGTTTTCGACGATGTGGACTTCTACTGCTCGGACCCCGAGTCCATTGAGTCCGACCAGCCATATCTGTTGCGGGCTCGGTACGCCGCCAAGCAGCTTGTCGACACCGGCCCGGGAGACGGCATATTTCGATGGGCCTCGTGGCTGCCGGTCAGGCGGCTCCTCGAGGGCTCGTGTGCACCGGTCACTTACCATAGCTCCGCTTTGGGCGAAGCGCTCGAGCTTACCAACCTGTTTGTGACCTTTAGCGGCTACTGGCCGGAGCGCGGCGCGACTATGACGACGGGCACCTTCAAGGAGTGCGAGGCCTTTGCGGTAGGCGGGCGGTTTCCTGCGGAATCCAACCGGGTGCTGGTGGTGGCCTCGGCCGGCAACACTGCGCGGGCGTTTTTGCACGTTGCCGCCCTCCACGACATGCCGCTTCTTGTGGTTGTGCCGGAGTCCAGTGTACCCGAGCTGGGCATGTCGATTCCAAAGGGAAGAAGAACGACCATTGTCGCCGTCGGCGGAGGCGCGGACTATCGTGATGCAATAGAAATCGCAGCCAAGATATCCGCGGCGCCGGGTTTTGTTTCCGAGGGAGGCGCAAAAAACGTCGCGCGCCGCGACGGCATGGGTACCACGGTACTCTCGGCGGTATCGATGATCGGTCGGATCCCCGAATACTACTTCCAAGCCATAGGGAGCGGCACCGGTGCCATTGCGGCCTGGGAAGCCAACATACGTCTGGTTGCGGACGGGCGATTCGGGGCGCACACCGCCCGGCTTATGCTCGCCCAAAACAGGCCCTTTATCCCGATTGTGGAAGCGTGGCGTAACCGCCGCCGGCTTATCAAGAATCCACCGGTGTGGATGGCCCGGCGGAGAACACGGCGGCTTATCGCTCCTGTTCTGTCCAACCGAAAGCCTCCCTACGAAGTGCGTGGCGGCCTCTACGACGCGCTCCACGCCACCGGTGGCGAGTGTTTTGCCGTCACCAACGAGGAAGCGCGGCGAGCGGCCGCACTATTCAAAGAGACCGAGGGAGTCGATATCGACCCCGCCGCGGCGGTAGCAGTCGGGGCTTTGATCCAGGCGGTTCGCCGCAACCGCGTCGCGGCGGACAGCCTTGTGCAGCTAAACGTCACCGGTGGCGGTCACGAAGGCAGACTCGACAAGCTCGACATCCAACCGATTGTGCCGGATCTTGTGATAGACCGGCGCGTGGCCGACCCGGTCGCCATGCTCAAAAACAGACCGTAGCGCAACCCCCGTAAGGACCACACGTAAGGACCATGTGATGAACGCAGATAACTCCCGCGATCTCTTTGCCAAATGCTCCGGAACCGACGGCATCTTTGGAGAGCTTCGAAAGGCCGGCGACGACTACTATACACGACCAACACTGAGCCCACTGCCGGGCACCCGCATGGAGTTCAGGGGGCGACCGGTTGTTATGTGGTCGGTTAACAACTACATCGGTCTTGCCGGAAACAACGAGATCAAGGCAGCCGCCCGGGATGCACTCGAGGAGTACAGCGTGAGCGCACCGATGGGCTCTCGTATGATGAGCGGCACTACCGACATGCACATAGCCTTTGAAGATGAGCTTGCTCACTTCGCTCAGAAAGAAGCGGCCATCGTTTTTAACTACGGATACATGGGCGTTACCGGCACCATCGATTCCTTGCTCGGTCCCGAGGACACGGTCATCATCGACAAACTCAGCCATGCCTGTATTGTAGACGGCGCACAGGGCTCCAAAGCCAAGCTTCTTGTGTTTCGTCACAACAACATGGACAGTTTGGAAACCGCCCTCAAGAGGGCGAACAAAGACCGCAAGGGTGGCATCCTCATCTGCTGCGAAGGCACCTACGGCATGACGGGCGACATTGCCGACCTTTGTGGAATTTGTGAGCTAAAAGAGAAGTACGGAGCGCGGCTCTATGTGGACGACGCCCACGGTTGTGGCGTGTTTGGAAACGAGGGCCGCGGCGTTGCCGACTACCTCGGTGTCCAGGATCGGGTAGATGTCTACTTTGGCACCTTTGCCAAGGCATTTGCGTCAATCGGCGGTTTTTCCGCCGGCCCAAAAGAGGTGGTAGAGTGGGTGCGGTACAACGCCCGCACGCAGGTGTTTGCCAAGAGTCTGCCCCTGCTGTACGTGCAGTCCTTGAGGAAGACGCTCCAGCTTTTGCGCGCCGGAGATGAGCGGCGTGAACGGATGTGGAGCATTTCGCGATTGCTCAAGGATGGGCTTCGCGATCTTGGCTTTCTTGTCGGACCGGGTGATGCACCTCTCTGTGCCGTATTTGTGCCGGACAGCGAAGGCAACGTGATCGCCATGAAGACTATCCGTTTCTTGCGGGAGTGGGGTGTGTTTGTCTCGGGCGTCGCCTATCCCGTTATTCCGCGTGGCCTTTTGATGTATCGAATGATCCCCACCGCCGACCACACGGAGGACGACGTCCGCGTCACGCTCGAGGCCTTCCGCGCGCTGCGCGACGAGAGTGGTATCGATCTGAATCTCGACGACGAGGCGATGCAGAAGTTTATGTCGCTGTACCGCTACACCGCCGCGCCGGTGTAGGGGCCGCCGAGTAGGGACGGGGACGGGCCGCGTTGGTACGCGCCCGCGCCACGGTACCCTGGGCCGCCACGCCATTGCGACCGGCGTCGCCGTGTCACGGCCGCACTCGTCCCAGTCCCAGCATCCGAACCAGCAGGTTGGGCAACGGCCTGGTGCGGTCTCGCTTGGTCAGGTCGATCTTCCATCCCAGCTTTTGAGCTACGGGCACTTCCATCGTTTCGACAAATTCGATCAAGGTGCCGTCCGTATCCTCGATGTATGCAAAGTGGCCGCCGGCGGCGTCCATCGAAAAGCGGCCGGCGCTGTTCACGGTAAACGGAAAGCCTGCCGCCGCCGCGCGCGACTCCCACTCGTTTATGTAGGTTACGTCGAAGCACAGGTGAATAAAACCCAGGTCCCCCCAGAATCGGTCCTCAAACAAACGTCGCCCAGGACGGCCGGATGCCGCCACCAGCTCAATCGTCGATTCCCCCAACAGCCGCCCAAAGGGTCCTTTGGGTGGGTCCAGTCTGCGCAAGCGCGTGCGTCGGTAGGCGCCGGCTCCCCTGGTCAAGGCATCCCAATCAGGAAAACGGCCGGTTACGTCGTAGACGACTTCGGTGTAACCGAGAAGGTCCCGGTACAGCAATAGCGCCTTGTCCACATCGCTCACGCCGATCATGGCGCCGAAGACACCACCGGTCGGAGCAGATTGTCGTGCAAAGTAACCGTGGGCCTCGGCAACGTAAAACAGGTTGTCCCACGGGTCTTGCACAAAAAAACCGCGGTTGCCCGCAGGGTCGGGAAGTGGGTCGGTCAAAAAGGGCGGCCTGGCGGCCTTGACGTGGCGGTGGGCAGCTTCGACGTTGAGGCACTTCATTCGCGCAGCCAGAATCCCCAGGTCGCCCAGCTTCGTAGGCTTCGGCGGCGCCTGGGGGGTCCGCGACTCATATTGCCAGACCTCAAAACCTCCGCCGCCGGCCAAGCTCATGGCCAGCGTGGCGGACCGGGTATGCACGGCATTGCCGGTGTACCGAGCCATAAGTGGTGCTGTGCCGGTATCCGTAAAGATCGGCACATCCATGCCAAAAACGCGCCTATACCAAGCCCATGCATGCTCGCGCGAAGCGACGCCGATGCCGATCTGCTGTATGCCCGAGAGAAAGGGTTCCTTCACGGTCCTATGCGAGCCCCAAAACCGAGCGCGCCTCACGAACCATCTGGTTTGAGTAGCCCCACTCGTTGTCGTACCAGGCGAGGACTTTGACCAGATTACCGTCCACCACGGTTGTCATCGTTAGGTCGACGATTGAAGCATGTGCGTCCCCGATGATGTCGGAGGAGACGATCTCGTCGTCCGACACGGCTAAGATGTTCTTGTAGCGACCCGATCCGGCCTCTTCCTCGAAGATAGAGTTGATCTCATCCACGCTGGTGTTGCGTGACGTTACAAAAACGATATCCGAAACCGAGCCGACCGGCGTGGGCACGCGCAACGCTATGCCGTCGAATCGGCCTTTATGCTGCGGGAGCACCTTTGTGGTGGCGACCGCCGCGCCTGTTGTGGACGGAACGATGTTTTGTGCCGCGGCTCTTCCTCGTCGGTGCTTTTTGCTCGGTGAATCCACAAGAGACTGCGTCGACGTGTACGAGTGGACGGTCGTGAGAATCGCTTTTTCGACGCCGATGCGCCGTGTCATGACTTCCACTACGGGCGTAATGCTGTTGGTTGTGCAACTCGCGCAGGAAAAGATGCGATTTTCTTGCGCTTCGGGATGGCCGACGCCGTGGACAACCGTTGCGAGCTCGGGGCTCTTGGTTGGTGCCGAAATCATAACGTGTTCGGCGCCTGCTTCCAGGTGAGCTTTGGCGCCGTCGATTTCGGTAAAAAAGCCGGTCGATTCAATCACCAGTTTGACACCAAGATCCTTCCACGGAAGCTTGGCCGGGTCTTTTTCGCTAAAGACCTTTACGGCCTTTCCGTTGATCACAAGAGCGTCGCTTTCCACCTCGACCGACCCGGGGAAGCGGCCGTAGACCGTGTCGTACTTCAAGAGGTATGCCAACGTCTTGGCGGGGACCAAGTCGTTGACCGCCACGAGGTCGAGATCCTTGTCCTCCATGATGACCTTGAGGGTTGCACGACCGATGCGGCCGAGTCCGTTGATTGCTATCCGAGACATGTATTCCTCCTCTCTCCAATCTAACGCCGGAGGGCCGAGAAAGTGCAGTGATGCAGCCCCGAATCTGTGCTATATCTTCATCTAGGAGTTCTTTTATGTTTACAAAGGCAAGAGTTGTGGTGTTTTTGGCCCTCCTATCGGCGTGCGCTGTAGCCACTGTTCCGGCGCAAGACGTTACCGATGAGCTTGCGCAGGCCCTAGAGGCGATCGCGGCCGACCACTATCAGCCCATCACGGCGGCCTTTGGAAACTTCACCTACCAGTACACGGATCTCGCGGGGTCGTTTTCGCGCTACCTTCAGGATCGACTAACGCAGGCGGTCGGACGGGTGAACCGATTTTCGCTGTTTGTGCACAATGCCTTGGACAATCTCGACCCGGCGTTTTCCGAAATCTTTGGAGACCTTTTTTCAGAGGAAGGCGTCGAGGCTCTCCTCCAGGCGCAGTACTTCGACGATGGAGACACTGTTCGAGTAGCGCTTCGTGTGGACAGCCTCATGACCGCGACGATGATCGGCACCGTGGAGGTGTACATCCCCAAGTCCGCCGTGCCACAGGGAATCGACCTGGCACCGGCCGACGTCGAGTTTGCGATGCAGCGGCAGCAAGAGCTAACCGACATTGTGGCCAACGAATCCGAGGAGCTTGTGGTCCGCGCTACCCTCAACAAGGGCAGTTCCGCCGTGTATCGCGACGGCGAGCGGATGACGGTGTCGGTCTACGCAAACCGCGACGCCTATATCAAGGTCTACCACATCGACGTAGAGGGAAACACAACCCTGATTTTCCCCAACATGTTTGAAGCGGATAACTTTGTGCCTGCCGAGACTATCATCGATATTCCCGACCGGAGCCATCCTTTTGAGTTTGCCCTACACGAGCCTTTTGGCACGGAATTTATCAAAGTGATTGCCTCCGAGGAGCAATTCGACGACATTGAAGAGAGTTTTTCGGGTCTTGGCCGCGCCTCCGAGCGCGTCCTGACACGGGGACTGTCGGTGCGACGTCTCGAGTCGGGTGAGATAGCCGAAGCACTTGTCCGATACTCAATAGTCGAACGCTAATTCCTTCTATCCCTTAGGAGCCTTAGGAGCGAGCTTTGACGGAAAAAGAACGCCTTCTCGCGGAAGCGCCGATTGGCCGGCTTCTCGTCAAGATGTCCGTGCCCGCCATGATCGCCATGGTGGTCAACGCGCTCTATAATCTCGTGGACACGATCTTTGTAGGGCGGGGCGTCGGACCCTTGGGAATTGCCGGCCTCACCATCGCCTTTCCCCTGCAGATTTTTGTGATGGCCGTTGCCATGATGGTGGGCATCGGTTCGGCGTCGGTGGTGTCTCGTGCCCTCGGTGCCCGCGACAGAGATCGGGCGGCAGACGCCGCCGGCACGGCAATCGGCTTGGCCTTAATTCTGTCCGTCGCTGTGGTTGCCATAGCGTACGCGTTCCTCGAACCCATGTTGGTGCTCTTTGGTGCCACGCCGGACATTCTTCCGTATGCCAAAGAGTACGTGGAGGTCGTCTTACTCGGCACCGTGTTCCTGTCTATGGCCATGTCTTCGAACAACGTGATTCGCGCGGAGGGCCAGGCCAAGTGGGCCATGGCGGTGATGGTTGTCGGCGCCGGCGCGAACATCATCCTGGACCCAATCTTTATCTTTGCCCTCGGCATGGGAATCCGTGGCGCCGCCCTCGCCACTGTGATCGGGCAGGGCCTTGCCTTTGTGGTGGCGATGTCTTTTTTCCTATCCAAAAAGAGCGCGCTGCCGCTCCGGCTGAAGTCTTTGGTGCCGCGCCCACGTGTCCTTCGCGACATCCTTCCGTTGGGAATCCCGGCCTTTGTTCGTCAGGTAGGCGGCACGATTCTCGCCGTTCTTGTGAACAACGCCCTTCGGACCCACGGCGGGAACGAGGCCGAGCTGTACATCGCCTCCTTTGGTACGATCAACAGGCTTCTTGTCTTTGCGCTGATGCCGCTTTTTGGCATCGCCCAGGGTTTTCAGCCCATCGCCGGCTATAACTTTGGTGCCGGGCGATTTTCCCGTGTTAGGCAGGTCCTCAAAAAGGCGGCCGGCGTCTCCACCGTTATTGCCGCGTTCTTTTTCCTGCTGTTTATGCTTATTCCCGGCTTGTTGCTTCAGGCCTTTACCGACGATACACGGCTGCTCGAAATCGGACGGGAGGTCATGCGCGTGATCGTCTTGGTGGTTCCGCTCGTGGGCTTCCAGGTCGTTGGCGCCACCTACTTCCAGGCGCTTGGAAAGGCGATACCGGCCTTCTTTTTGTCCCTGTCGAGGCAGGTGATCTTTTTGATTCCGCTGATCGCGACTCTCCCGCCGATACTGGGCGTGCAGGGCGTCTGGATTTCGTTTCCCATTGCGGACGTTCTAGCCGCGCTTGTGACGGGCCTGTGGCTTGCCTATAGCATCCGCCGTATGCCGCGGCAGGACACCCCGGTAGAGGTGTCCGACTCTTCGGACCCGGGCTTAGCGGCGGCCGTCGCCGGACCTGTTTTAACCCGCCCCGCACCGGCCTCCGCGTCCCCACGGCGGCCGAGCCACGGCAAAAAGCGCGGAACCTCCCGGGCAAGCTCGGCGTAGTCGCGCCGGCGATGCATAAGACGAGCTTCCATGGCCGGAACGCTGTAGAAGGCAAACAGACAGGTCATGGCCAATGCGCCGATGCCTGTCCACGGCGCCGCTCCACTACCGAGCCCGGCGATGTACACGCCCCACCAGAAGCCGACCTCGCCCAGATAGTTGGGATGTCGGCTCACGCGCCACAGCCCGACCCGGATTGCGCCGACGGCGCGCGAATCTCGGTGCCGGTGCAACTGCGCGTCTGCAATCGTCTCCAACAGTACCGCGCCCGCGGCAAGCGCGGTTCCCAAGATCAAAAGCAGCGGGTAGTCCACCGGGCTTGTCGCAATCGCAAAGCCGGGGACCAGCGCCAAAAAAACAAAAAGAGTTGGTACAAGGTGGATGCCGCCCAGACTCGCCGGCCAATAGGCGCGACCGACCTTCGCCCGAAACTGTCGGTACCGCCAGTCCTCGTGGTGAATCCCCCGCCACCCGCGAACCCAGTTGCCGGTTAGCCGCATTGACCAGATGAGCAAAACAGCAAAAAACGCCCCGGGCAATAGTGTGGCGGCCAGGCCGAGGTTGCCGCTCTTGATCATCATGTAGAGAAGCATAACGGGCGGCGCGACGCTCCAGTACGGATCGTAGGTGCTCGAGTTGTTCAAGGCAACCGACGCCAAAAACACCACAAGGGTGGCGGCGACGTCACCTGCAAGGACAGCGCCCCAATGGCTACCCCAATCACGGCCCTCGGCCACGGCCAGAAACGCAAGTCCCGCCGCCACGTAGGCCAAGAACACAAAAAACAGAGCCGTGCCGCGTCGGATCGGGAACCGTCCGACCGGTATCTTTTCGCCTTCCGGATCGTAGTGTACCAGTGCCATATGCCTTTTGTCCTCTCGGGACACAGACGGTAGCACATCCGGCGGGCGCTGCCAAACCGCCGGGCATTCTCCGGGCCGTCGAGCGGTCCCACGGCCCACTTGGCCGTCGGTCTGTCTGCAGGGTAGGGTAGGCGCATGAGGATCATGGCCACTGCCGATCTGCATCTGGGCTTGCGTTTTGCCGGCTACGGCAGCCTTGGGGCGGCGATTGCCGCCGACCGCTACGATGCGCTAAGCCGCTACGTCCAGCTTGCCAACGATGAGGGCGTAGGGCTGTTTGTGGTGGCGGGAGATCTTTTCGACCGACGAAACGTTCCGGCCGGCGAGATAAAAAGGGCGGCGCAAATAGTAAATGCCTTTTCCGGCGAGGCGGTATTTGTGCTCCCGGGAAACCACGACTACGCAGTCGCCGGTGCCGATTCATTGTGGGATCGCTTCCGTGAGGAATCCGGCGATGCCGTCTTTGTGGCGGCCTCACCGGGAGCCTATCGTCCCGTCTCCGGGGACGTGGTCCTCTACGCGGCACCCTGTAACGCACAACATGCATCCGTGCACCGCCTCAACGAAATTGCCCCCTCCGACGAAGACACACAGGCGGGCCGGCGTATCCTCGTTGCCCACGGCAGCATAGCCGGCCTCACTCCCGACGAGGACGGTGTGTACTTTCCCATGACCATGGACGACGTTCGCGCCGTCGGTGCCGATCTATCCATCATCGGTCACACGCACATACCTGTAGCCGACGGTGACTCCGGGCTCGTGGTGCCCGGTACCCACGTCCCGGACGGATTCCACTGTGGTCACGACGGTGGGGTAACAATCGTCGATCTGGCGGGCACGGACGGCGGCGACGGTGCAGGGGCCGGGCCGCCGTCCGGCGACGCGAAAAACAAAACAGCCCCAATAACGAGCAGGCGTGCTTCTTTACCGAGGTTTCGATTTGCCGATAGGGCCGTCACCTTCTCGGTCGGGCAGGACCCCGCCTCGGAACTCAGCGATATCATCAAACAATACGATTCCGTGGAGACGGTTCTGCGTCTTACGGTGACCGGGCGCTTGTCCACCGAGGAGCTTACGCGGTACCACGAGGCTGTACGAGATCTGGAAGCGCGCGCCTACTACTTCGAGCTTCGCGACGAGGCGCTTCTCGAGCTACTGAGTCGCGAGGAGGTCGATCGGCGTTTCTCGTCCAACTCCTTTGCTTACCGTTTGTTGACCGATCTTATGGACAACAACGACGAAGAGGCACTTGCGGTGGCTCTCGAGCTTATGGGTGAGACCGGTGAAACTTAGCTCCATCCACGTTGGCCCCTTTGCCGCGCTTGATAACCTCCGTGTGGATTTTGTGCCGGGGCTCAACGTGGTCCTCGGGCCAAACGAGGCCGGCAAGTCCACGTTGTACTCCGCTCTTGCGTTGTTGCTCTTTGTTCCGACCAAGCTAAGCGTTCCCCAGTTCAAAAAACAGGTGGCCCGTTTTCTGCCACGACCCGCCGGCGACTTTGTGGAGGCGGATCTGGCCTTTTCCGCGGGTGAACGTGCCTACCGCCTGGCCAAGCGTTGGGGCGCCGATGCCTATTCCGTCCTGGAAACGCCGGAGGGGAGCATTCGCGACCAGGGTGCCGTCGCGGCGGCAGCGGCGGATCTGCTTCCGGTTTCGGAAGGAAGCTTTCGCGCGGTGTTCCTCAACGCTCAACGCTCGATCGCCGACCCTCTGGACGAGCTCGACGGTACGAGCCTCCGGCGGGACCTTGGCGAGGTTCTTCGTCGTGCCGCATTTGAAACCGGCGGAGTCTCTATCGAAGAGTTTCGGTCGGGGTTGAAACACCGGCTCGAGGAGACGTACCGCAGGTGGGACGAGGCCGCTGAGGCTCCCGAGCGCCGCCGTCCGGGCGAAGGACGATGGGTCAAGGGAGCCGGTATACTGACGAAGGCCTCTTACGCCCTCGAGGACGCCGAGAAACGGCGTCGCGCCGTCCAGGAAGCCGATGCCCGCATCGCGGAGGCAAGTGTGCGCCTCGAGGAGCATACTGCCCAGCGGGACGCGGCCGCGGTGTTTGTCGCCGCCCATCGCGAGTTGCACGGGAGAGTTCTGCGTGGCAGAGCGATCGCGGCGGAGGCGGCACTGCTCGAAGAAAAGATCAGGGAGCGCGCGGAAGCTGCAAAAAGCTGGCCGGTACAGGACCACCGAATAAAGGAAGGAAGCGAGGAGCTCGCCTCCACACAGGCACGGCTCGAAAAAACAAAACAGGATGTCGCAATGCTCGACACCGCCATAGAAGCGGCCTCACGATTGCGGGAGCGTGAAACGCACAATCGGACCGTGGCCGATCTCGAGGCGGAGCTTGAGTCAAACCCGGCCATCGACAGGAAGACCGTCGATCGGCTCGCGAAGATCGAGGACAAGCTCTCTCGTATCGCGGTGGAGCTTTCCACCGGCACTCTTCACGCACGTGTTGTTGCGGACCGCGATGTACGTGTGGCCTGGAGTGCCGACGACGACAACCCCGCAACAAGCGTGTTGTCAACGGGCGATGAGGTCCTGGTCGACGGTCGGCGCTTTTTGCGCTTCGAGCTCGATGATGCGCGGATCGAGGTTACCACCGGCGACATCGATGTTCACGAGCTGCGAGCTGCACGTGATCGATTAAACGCCGAACGCGATGCAATAAAAGAGGCTGTCGGAACCGGCTCGTCGGAGGAGGCACAAAAGCTGCATCTGGCTCGCGCCGATGTCGAGACGCGGCTCGGACGCGCGCGCGGATTGTTAGCCGATGTCTTGGTGGAAGAGGGCGACGAGTCGGCCATCGTGGAGGCACTAGAGCTCGTATCCTCCGCGCGGCAAGACGTGGCCGATCCGGTATCTGAGCTCAAGCGAGGGCAAAAGGAGATCGCGGCGCGGCAGATCGACCTCACCAATAAGGCCGCGGCTCTTACTGCACGAGTAGATGGTGCACGAGCTCACGTCGCGGAGCTCGCGTCACGATATGGAAACGTGGATTCCCTGGTTGAGGAGCTCGGGGACCTGCGCCACAGGAAACGGACGCTCGAGGCGGAGACCGTGTCCGGCCTTTCCCTGCCCGACGGATTTGACACTCCCGATGAGTTTACACACGCCTATCACCAAGCCGAAGTGACGGAGCGACAGGAGGCGATGACCTGCGCCGAGTTGCGCTCCGAGCTTGCCACGGCGGAGGCCGCAAGACCGGAAGAGTCGCTTGATGACCTGCGGGAGGAGGTCGCCCGGAGCGAGTATGAGCTCGAGAGGCTCAAGCGTAGAGGCAAGGCCCTGCGCCGGGTCGCCGAGGCAACGGATCGTTTATTGTCCCAGATGGATGCGGACACGTTTTTGCCTTTTGTCGAGCGATTCTCCCACTTTGCGACACGGATAGTAGGCGGCGCGTATAAACCGGCGCGATCCAAAGAGGTGCTCGGCTCGTCCTTCCACAGGCGCGACGGCGTCGAGCTGCCCTACGAGCTGCTTTCTACCGGCACACGGGGATCGCTTGGTCTGGCGGTTCGGTTGGCCTTGGCCGCTTCCCTGCTTGGTGAGGGCGGGGAAGCGTTTGTGGTCTTGGACGATCCGTTGGTAGAGCTCGACCCGGGACGGCGGAAGGCCGCGGCGGAGCTGATACGCTCTTTTGCGCAGTCTGTGCAGACCGTGTACTTTACGTGTCATCCCGACCACGCCGCTGTTTTTAATGGCGCCGAGGTCACGCAATTGGAGCCCGCTGCTTGGTAAGGGCGGTCGTTGTCCAACCCGCGGTTTGTGACTTCTACCACACGTGGCACCGAAACGCCGGACTCGGCGCCCGCGCCGTTGCTCGCCTGCTTGGCTCCGTCGGGCGAAGTGTTGATCTAATCGTGGCATCCGCGCGGCGGATAAAACCTCGCCGCCTACCACTCCCCGACGCCCTCTCCCACCTCGTGCCCTACATTCTGCCTTCGGAGTCGGGCCCGACATCCTTTTTCCGACACTACCAACGGTTTGGCCCGGAGCCACGGGCTCTTGCCGGTGAGATCATGGAAAAACGGCCCGATGAGGTGTACATCTCCCTCTTTGCGTGGGCCTACGCCGAAGAGGCGGTGTTACTTGCCAAAGCACTGCGCCTACAACCCCGAGGCGCCGACGTACGGATCGTCCTCGGCGGCGCCGGCGCTTCGGTTTGGCCGCAGTACTTCGACGGAACCTTGCCCGCGACGTGGTGTGCTTGCGAACCAGGGCTCTTTGATGAGGTCGTGGTCGGAGAAGCCGAGCTCCGTCTCTCGCTTGCCGACAATACCGCCGGTGGTGGGGCGGCTACCGGCAAAGCGCGGGTCGTAGCCCACGAGCCGACGTGGGCCGTAGTTGCCGACAACGCCCACACCGTCACCGTTGCCCTCTCGGTCACGCGGGGCTGCCCTCGAAGATGCCGGTTCTGCTCGAATCACCTTGCACACGGGGCGAGCTTTCGCCTGCCAACCGAAGAGTCGCTTGCCCGTACGATCGAAGAGATCACCCGCGTCGCGGCCGGGAAGCGGCTGCGGCTAAACATCGAGGACGACAACATCCTCTATGCGCCGGAGCTCCTCCTGTGGCTGGTCCAAAGAGTGGGGTCCGCCGTAGGATCGTTCGAGTTTTCCTGCGAAAACGGCCTGGATTACCGGCTCCTCGACGGTAATCTGGCTACAAAGCTCGCGGGATTCGGACTCAGGAGAGTAAACCTCAGCCTGGGAGATATGTCGGGCGACCGGCCCCTGGATCGTCTGGTGGATGTCCTGTGTACTGCTCGGCGCCTTGGGATCGAGGCGGTAACCTATGTGATTGCCGGGATGCCCCGCTCAACGGTCCGCGCCGGTACCGTTCTCAGGACCCTTGCGGCGCAGCCGACCGAGATCGGTGTGTCCCCCTACTACCCGGTTCGGGGTCTTGCCGATTCCCCGGCCGACACGCTTCTTGCTTCCGTGTCACCGGCACTCACCAGCGGGTCGGCCTGTTATCCATGGGGTGACCTCTCCACGGCGGAGCTGGTAACGACGTTCCGCGCGGCCCGATGTATCAACGCCCTCAAGGCGGACCCGGCATCCGACCTCGCGCGCGCCATACTCGACAAACAACACATCCTTACGACCGACTCCGGCGGAAGGATTTACCGTCCTCCCAATATCGATAATGAGATCGAACATGAAGCATTCGCCGACGGGATTGCCTATAATTAAGGCGTGAAGATTTACACGGTGGACGCATTCTCCACTGAGCCGTTTCGCGGGAACCCGGCGGCGGTCTGCCTTATCGACGACTCGATTGACGAAGAGCAGATGCAGTCCGTCGCCTTTGAGATGAATCTGGCCGAGACGGCGTTTGTGCGGCCGGCCAGAGAGGGCTTTGACCTGCGCTGGTTTACACCACGCAGCGAGGTTGATCTATGCGGCCATGCAACCATTGCGGCGGCTCACGTGCTGTTGCACGAAGAGGGCGGTGTCGCCGGCTCTCAGCTGGAGTTCTACACCCGGAGTGGGCCCATCAAAGCCTACCCAGACGACTGCGACGACTGCCCAGACGACCATAGGATTTGGTTGGACTTTCCCGCCTTTGATGTCACCCCCTGTGGATCCGTGCCGGACATCCAGGATGTGGTCAGTTTGCCCGGCAGCACGCGTATCGTCGAGTGCTTTGAGTCGGAGTTCTCCGGAAAGCCCATTGTCTTCTTGCGCCTCGAGTCCGCGGCCGATGTCCGGACCGCCATTCCGAAAATCGCCGACATCGAATCGATGAACGTAGGGGCACTTGTTCTTACCGCGGATTCGCCTGGTGCGTCCGACTATGACTTTGTGTCTCGTTTTTTCGCGCCGGCCTTTGGCATTCCCGAGGATCCGGTAACCGGCTCGGCGCACAGCTACCTGGCTCCCTACTGGGCCGGTGTTCTTGGTAAGAAGGAGCTGTGTGGTCGGCAGGCGTCGCCGCGCGGCGGCGTGGTGTACTGCAAGGTGAGCGAAAACGGGGTGCGCATCGGCGGCAACGCCGTCACACTTATACGTGGGCGTATCAACCTGCCGAACCCTATGGCACAGAGCAAGCAGATTACTTGGTCCTGCGACCCGCCGGTCGCCGGGACGCCCTCAGGCTGAGACCGCCGGGCCGAGACCCTCAGGCCGAGACCGCCGGGCCGGCTCACGCAACACTTAGAACAGTGCCAACTGGCCGCCGCCGAGCCACAGGTCACGGAAGGTCCGGTCCGGGTCGTAGCGCTCGGCTTGTCTTTGTGGACTGAAGTACCGGTCTTTGCGCGGATCGGTTCCTACGCCAACCGTGTAGGTCCAGTTTCCGTAGTTGCTCGCAGGGTCGTAGTCCACGAGTAGCGACTCGAAATACTCGGCTCCCATCCGCCAATCCAGTTCCAGGTCTCTGGCCAAGTAACTCGCGACGTTCTGCCGCGCCCGGTTGCTTGTGTACCCGGTAAGGCTCAACTCCCGCATAGCCGCGTCTACAAGCTCCTCTCCCGTGCGCCCGGCGCACCAGTCGGAAAAAGCCGTTGCATCACGTCTCCAGGATCGATACCGATTGGCCGGGCCCGACAGATGGAACAGGCGGGCGCCGTATTTCTTGGCCAGGTAGAAAAAGTAGTCACGCCACGTGAGCTCAAAGCGAAGGGCGTAGGTCGACTCGTTTTTGACTTCGTCGCGCTCAAAGGCGGCGAGCTCCGCCGAGACGGTCCTAGCCGAGAGAGCGCCGACCGCGAGCCACGGCGACAGCTTTGCCGAGTAGTCTTTGCCCACAAGACCGTTCCGTGTCTGTTTGTACGTCGCGACCGCCGCCGTTTCCCAGAGGTAGCTCTCGAGCCGCGCCAGGCCCGCCGTCTCTCCGCCCGCAAAGCGCATTCCCCGGGGGTCCGGCGCCATCTCCGGCGAACCGGAGAGATCCAAGACGGTTGGTCGACCCGCGACGGCGTCAGGACGGGCAAACACAGGCGCTTCTTGTTGCCCCGCGCCGGAAATGACTACCGGCGCAGGCAGTGTGGTGGGAGTAGGCAACGGATCTCGGATAATCGCCGAGGACTCCACCGCCCGCCTGAAGTCGCTGAACACATCGGGAATCGAGTCAGGCGGGAAGGGCAGGTCCGAGGGACGGTACATCACGTCGTCGTGGCCCCGAAAGATTTCAACCGCGGGCGACAGCTCCGCCGCAACGGCGGCCTCTTCCTCCGCCTCCTCGGTTCCGGCTTCCTCCGGAAAGATCAGGCGGTCGACCGAGTAGTCCGCGCACAGCCTGCCGATAATCGTGGCCGGGTCTCCTCGATAGACGAGAATGGTCCCGCCAAGGCCACGCAGCTTCCGCTCCATCTCACCAACCGTCTCGATGAGAAACTTCGCCCGGAAAGGTCCTGTTCGTCTGAAGCCCGTGCGTGTGTGGCCAAAGACACGCTCAGGGAAGATGTAGACAAACAACAGCCGGTCTGAATCGGCGGCCTCGACGAGGCAGCGATTATCGTGGAGGCGTAGGTTGTTCCTGAGCCAGACGAGGGTCGGCATTGCTATTCCGACACAATGGCCGACAAAAAGGCGCGCACGGCCGTCCCGACCTCCTCGGGACGTTCCTCCTGAGCGTTGTGACCGGTCATCTCGATCACGACAAGTTCCGCGTTTGGGAGGGCGCCGGCCAGTTGCACGCTCTGTTCGGTCGGGACGATTCGGTCGGTGTCGCCTGTGATCACCAGAACCGGCACCGTTACATCGGCTAAGCTCGAGGCCAAGTCGGGAGTCTCCGATGCCAACACAAACTCCCAAAACGCCTGTTGCCACCCTACGATCCGGGTCGGCCGATAGTACAGTTCCTCGATGTCGTCGGGAATTGTTTCCTCGCTGTAGAACGCGCTTTCCAAGAAGGATGTGCCGCCGGACCCAAAGAGCTCACCAACCAGCGCCGGCCCGACTCTCCGCATCTGTGGTGTGGACAAAAACGGTTGCACAAACTCGGGCGTGCCTCCTCCCTGATACACGGCGGGGCTTATGAGGATCATGGCCCGGACGGCCTGTGGCCGCCGATAGTAGTACCGCAGCGCCAGTGCGCCGCCTGCCGAGTGGCCTACCAGCACCACTCCGTTTTTGGTCTCTTGTGCGAGCGCCTCGATCAGGTCGAGTTGTGTCTCCGGGGCATAGGGGTTGAACCCCAGGTTGAAGTTGCCGTCGTCATCCGGCAGCGGCCTCTCGGTAAGGCCAAAGCCGGGCCGGTCGAAGCCGATTGCCTTTCCAAAATCATCAAACACCGGGAGTAGGCCGTCCCAGGTATCTACGCTCGAGGCAAAGCCGTGTATCAGCACAAGGCGAGGGCCGTCTTCCGCCTGACGAGGAGAGCCCTGCGCCGCTCCCGGATCGGTCTCCGGCCCCGCGCTTTTTGTGTAGATAGACAGGCCCAGAAGTTCCACAAACTCGCCTTCGCCCCCGGCGAGCTCCTCAGGGGTCGCGGGGTTTTCGGGGGGCGGTACCTCAAAGGCAAACGGCAGCAGCGCCGCTGCAAGGCCAAGAATCAGAAACGCCAGAAGAGGTACAAAAAGCAGGATCTTGGCCATGGATTAAAATACCGCCTTTAGGCCCGCCGAGTAGAGTGTGCCGGAAGCTCGATACATACTATACGGACTCTCGATAAGGAGGATGTCGTTTGCCGTTGCAGCCTCGATCATGTCTTCCGTGGCTCGCTTTCCTCGTACGAGGAGAATGATCTCGATGTCCGAAATAACGGCGGTGCGGATTGTCTGCGTGGTTGCAAGGCCCGTGATAAAAAGCACGGCCTCCTCGGTAAGCGTGAGCACGTCGCTCATCAGGTCCGAGGCGAAGCCAAACTCCACATTGCGCGGCGAGAGACCGGCTGTAATGGTTTTTCCTTCAACAAGGTCGACTACTCTTTCAGACGTCACAACATCCTCGGCACCAGAGTTTAGCCATTTGGAAACAAAACGGCAAATCGCGGAGCTTATTGCTTGACAGCCGAACCACCGTCAAACAAGACTTCGAGTCACCATGTGGCACCAACAACACACCGACGCGATCCTCGACGAGCTTTCGGTTCGCCCCGAAACGGGCCTGACACGCGACGAGGCTGCTCTTCGCCTCCAACGCCACGGCGAAAACCGCCTAAGCGGCGGCAAGAGCAAATCGATCCTGCGGATTTTTTTCGAGCAGATCAACAGTCCGCTTATCTACATCCTTATCGGCGCGGCGGTAATCTCCGGCGTCCTTCGCCACTGGGAGGACTCCGTGATCATTCTTGCGGTCATCCTCATAAACGCCATCGTAGGTGTGATTCAAGAGAGCAAGGCCGCAAAGGCCATTGACGCCCTCAAGCGTATCGCGTCGCCGAAGGCCGTCGTTCGCAGAGACGGCGTGGTGCAGGAGATCGATTCGACGCAGGTCGTGCCCGGCGACGTTATCGTGCTGGACGCCGGCCGTGTTGTGCCGTGCGACGTACGGCTTATCGAGTCGGCCAATCTCAAGATCGAGGAGTCCGCTCTTACGGGAGAATCGGTGCCGGTCGAAAAGGACGCCGCCTTTGCGCCGGCGGACGACGCCGGTGTGGGAGATAGGCTCAACATGGCCTACTCGTCCACGATCGTGACCTATGGCCGGGGCGTCGGAGTCGCGGTCGCAACCGGGATGCGTACCGAGATCGGTGGGATCGCAAAGTTGCTCTCGGAGACCGAGGACGAGCAGACGCCGCTGCAGGCGAAACTTGCGGTGTTTGGTCGAAAACTCGGCATTGTCATCCTTATTCTATGCGCCGTGATGTTTGGCGTTGCCATAGTCCAGGAGCTCGCGCGGGAGGGGGTCGTGGCCCAGGAGCCCCTTCTCGAGTTTTTTCTTACCGCCGTGAGCTTGGCCGTGGCGGCAATCCCGGAGGGTCTGCCTGCCATCGTCACGATTGTACTCGCCATCGGCGTTCAGAAAATGAGCCGGCGCAATGCCATTGTTCGCAGTCTGCCTGCCGTGGAGACACTGGGGTCGGTAACAATCATCTGCTCGGACAAGACCGGCACACTCACACAAAACCTGATGACGGTCACGAGGCTGGCCACCGCCGGCGGCGAGCCTATTCCTGCCGAGGAGGCAAAAGCCGAAGAATCAAGTACCCGCCGCCTCTTCGAGATCCTCGCTCTCTGCAACGATGCTACCTACTCCGAGGAACGCCAAACAGGCGATCCAACCGAAGTTGCGTTGGTTGCCGTTGCACACCACAACGGACTAGACAAGACAACGCTCGACGATAGACACCCTCGTGTGGCCGAAGTTCCCTTCGACTCCGACAGAAAAATGATGTCGACTATTCACGAGTTCGGCGACCGATGCCTGGTCATGACCAAGGGAGCACTTGATGAGCTCCTGCGGCGCTGCACACAGGTGATGGATGCCTCCGGCACCGTGCGGCCCATCCAGGATGCCGACCGTCAAGAGGCCCTCGAGAGTGCGCGGGACCTTTCCAGACAGGCACTGCGTGTGCTTGGCGCGGCCTACCGAGAGGTAGGCCCGGACGACGACTCGAGCGCGGCGGATTCGGCGTCCGTCGAGCACGGACTCGTCTACACGGGCCTTGTGGGAATGATCGACCCACCCCGCGAAGAGGTGAAGGTATCCGTTGCCGAATGTGTGTCCGCCGGAATCGTTCCGGTCATGATCACCGGGGATCACCGTGCCACCGCCTTTGCGATTGCCAAAGATCTCGGCATTGCTCAGAACGAAGACCAGGCGATATCGGGATCCGAGATCGACGACATGACCGACGAGCAGTTGACCGAGGCGGCGGTGCGAGTCCGTGTCTTTGCTCGGGTGTCGCCGGAACACAAGGTTCGCATCGTGACGGCGTTTCGCAGGCGCGGAAACATCGTGTCCATGACCGGCGACGGTGTTAATGACGCGCCGAGTTTGCAAGCTGCCGACATCGGAGTGGCGATGGGCATAACCGGTACCGACGTTGCCAAAGGCGCCAGCGATATGGTCCTCACCGACGACGACTTCTCCACCATTGTCGCCGCGGTCGAAGAAGGCCGCAACATCTTCGCCAACATCAAAAAGGTGATTACCTTTTTGCTCTCCTGCAACGCGGGAGAAATCGTCGCCGTCTTTGGCTCGGTCATCGCGGGACTTGCCACACCCCTTCAGCCCATCCACATTCTCTGGGTCAACCTGATCACGGATACCTTCCCGGCCCTTGCCCTCGGCATGGACCCCGGTGACCCCAACGCCCTAAAGCGCAAACCCAGAAAGCCAAACGAAAGCCTCTTTGCAGGCGGCACGGGACCAAGTGTTATTCTCAACGGCATCCTTATCGGCGCCATAACGCTCACCGCGTACCTGATCGGACGAGGCCGATACCCAGGCTCTCTATCCCACGCGCAGACTCTTGCGTTTGCGGTGTTGAGCGTAAGCCAGCTCTTTCACGCCTTCGACCTCCGTCACTTCGAACGCTCGCTTTTTAGCGTCGGTCCTTTCTCCAACAAGTATCTGCTCGGTGCGTTGGGCTTGGGGCTGGTGTTACAGTTTTCCGTGATTATGATTCCGCCGGTTGCGTCGGTTTTTAACGTCACGCCGCTCACCCCGGAAGACTGGTGGGTGGTCGTGCCGCTGGCGGTGAGTCCGATCATGTTCAACGAGATCGGGAAGCTGGTGGCACGGATGGTTCGCCGATCCAAGGCCGATTAGGCGCGTAGCCTCGCCGCGCGCGGCAGGCGCAAGTCTGAACCGCCGCCGGCTCGCCTGCCTGGGTCGAAACCGCGGCTTGCAGCCTGCCTACGTCTCGAGCGACTGCGCCCAGCAGTCTTCGTCCTCTCCGACGCAGAGACTCCTTCGATTTCGAACCACGGGCGTTTTGAGCAGTTCCGGGTTCTCGGCAATCTCTTCGGCGGGATCGAAGTCCATATATGCCATTCCGCGTTTTTTGTACGTTTTGGAGTCCGTGTCAAGCAGAGCGTCCGCACCGGCCCGTGTGATCATGTCTTCGAGCTCCCGCGGCGAGGGAGCCTTGGTGTTGATGTCGATGAACTGGTAGTCTGCGCCTCGTTCTTTAAAAAAGCGGATAGCCTTTTGGGTGCTACGGCATTTGTTGGTGCCGAAGATCTGTGTGGTCATACGTTCCTCCGGGTAGTTGGCGCCCGTCACGCCCAGAACTACACAAGCTCGTCGACAAGCTCGCCGGGCCGCGTCCCAGCGGACGGACGGTAGCCGGCTTCGATCTCCCGTGCCGCGGCCTGCGCCAAGCGCCGCGCCTCGGCGGCAACTCGAGTGTCGGCGGCGGACGGAGAGCCCGGCGCGGTGGCCGCCATCTGAATGCGGCGCGCTTTTCGGAGCGTTTCGCGCGGGTTGCCGGGCACCTCGGCCAAGTCGACCTTGAGCTCGGCACCGACGGCTTGACTGCGCCCGTGCGCGTCGCGAACGGTTTTGTATACAACCGGCCCGCCCGCTAGGCCGCCGAGCACCGCCATGTGGGCCGCTTCGTGCCGGCGGACCTCCGCATCCCGCGTCTCGGCGGCGGAGGGTGGCACCTCCCCGGTAGCCGTATCGCCCGGCCGGTTCGCTTCGCCGATCGCTCCCGGCATAAGGGAGCGCCGACCACCGGTTACGGCATCAGGGCCGCCGGTGCGCGTGGAGTCGGCCGCCGGCGCCATGCCGTCCGGTGCCCGCCCGTAGGTGACAATAACAACGTCTTGTGTGTGGGAGCCGCCCACCGCGCCGGATCGTGCCGCTGCTCCAGATATTCCAGATGCTGTTCCGGCCGGGGGCTGTCTCACCACGGTGCCGCCGGTGCCGGGAACGGCCGGGCCTCTGCCTGCCGCGGCGAAAGTGGTATTGCTCCATGCGGGACGGTAGATGACGTTCACACCTCGATTTTTGCAGAGGTGAGCGCGTTTGTCCACGTGGACAGCCGGAGATGCTCCTTTGCCACGTCCGGGGTACAGGTGTCGATCGGCGCACCTGCAGGAGCGGGAGATAGGTGCGGACGGCGTAGCAGCGTTGGCGGCGACAACTACCGCGGTCCCGTGAATACTCTCGGGTCAACCTCGAAGGTGCGGGCGATGCCGTTTACCTGCGCCTCCAAAACGGAACCACTTGCCGCGAACTGCTCGGGGTCGAGCACAAAAGAGATCGCCCGGACCGGACCCCCTGCAAGCTGCAGATCGACGGCAAAGACGGCGCCGGGCGCCATAGATGCGCTTCCCGATGCACGGGTGTATGGGCCGGCGGATTCTCCGAGGGCGTCCTGCACGCTATAGCCGTCCAGACTCAGGTGAAATGTGCTCGAAGCTCCGTCTATCTCGATCGAAGCAGGAGGGCCGTCGCCGTTGGTCGCAGATTCGGTGTCGACTATTCGATCCGCTTCGAGGTCCCGGCGCTGTTGCTCCAAGGCCTCCTCCGTTGGCGGTTTGTTGAGTGTGGCGGAGGTAAAACCCGCGCTGACGGCGCGGACGGCCACCATAGCCGCTTCGGCCGCTTGGGCATCGGTAACCGCACTCGCTTCGCCGTCGGCGTCATTGCAGGCGAGCAGCAAAGTGAGGCAAACGAGCGCAATCGGCAAACCCGCCCCGTTTTGTGCCATGCTCTGATCCTACCAGACGGTCCGCCCACTGCGAAGCGGTTCCGCCGCTTGCGAACGACAAAGCGCCCGCGTATCCTTGCTGCGTGCCCGATCTACCAACTCGCTTACGCGCACGAGCTCCGTATCGAGTGGATGTGGAAGTGGTCCTGCGGCGCTTTTTGTGGCTGTTTCCCCTCGCCCTCTACACGATAGGCGCGGCCCGCTCTCCCGGCTGGATCGATGCGACTCTTATCGCAAATAACGTTGACAAGCTCGTCCTCTCATCATGGGTAAACAGCCACAATCTATTCCACGTCATTGGGTTTGTGTGGTCGCGACTCTTGTTTTTTTTCGATTTGCATTTCGCGCTTACCCTTCTGGCCGGAGTTTTCGGGGCAATGACGGTGCACGTTGTATATCTCTTCCTCCGGGACTTCGGCGTCGGGCGCCTCGCCGCGGTCATCGCCGCCGCCGGACTCATGGTAAGCCACGGCCTCTGGTGGCACTCCTCCATGCTCGAGGTATACACGTTAAACACGTTTTTGATCGTTCTTATGCTCTATCGGGTGCTGTGCTTTCTCAAGCGACCTCGGCCGTGGCGGCTTTATGTCGCGGCGGCGGTCTTTGGCCTCGGCTGCAGCAACCACGTACTCGTGGGCTTGTACCTACCGGCGTGGATTGCGTTTTTTGTGGCTATGCGTGTGTCTCGGCGCTACCGTCCCTACGCCAAACCGCGCTTTTGGCTGGTGGCGTTTGCATTTTCGATTCTAGGCGGCGGACTGTATGCGGCGATTTTATTCCGCGACCTTATCGGCGCGACTATGGCCTACGGTATAGACGGTCTAGACCGAGCGCTCCACCGGGTGATGGACGGCGCGACCGGCGCGGGGTTCCGGGAGTACATGTTCCCCTCGCTCCCGCCTGCAGAGTCGTGGTTTTGGCGGAAAAACTACCTGGTCCTGCTGGTCGCGAACTTTCCTTCGGTCATGCTCCCCGCCGGCATATACGGCCTGTACAAGCTGGCCCGACGCGACGGCGTTGTAGCCGGCTTTTTTCTCTTTGGCCTCTTGGCCCAAGCTGTCTGGAGCGCAAACTACTGGATCTGGGATATGTACGCCTTTGCCATGCCCGTCTACCTGATGTTTGCACTCGCCGCCGGGGTGGGGTTTGATGCGTGGCTTGCCCCGCGCGTTGCGGCGGCCAATTATCCCGGCACCGGCGCCTCATCCAAGACCCACGCCAAGACCCGTTATCGGCGGCCGGCTGAGACCCGGAGCGACGATGCCGGCGGGATGCGGACCGCTACCACAAAGCCGCCTCCGTTACGGCCGCGATCAACCGCCATTGTGTTCACCGCCGCAGCCACGATTGCTCTTGCGCCGGTTCTGTATGCGTCGCTTCCGTCCCTTTACAGGAGCTGGCGGCCGGCCGAAGTCTACTTCCACTCATATGAGGAAGTGCCACGGGTACTCGATACCTGGCAGCCGGTTCGTTACATCACCGTTCCGTTCAAGGCCACCTTTGTCGAAACCAGCAAACACGCCGATGCTGTCCTCGACGTCTTGCCCGAGGATGCGGTGTACGTCACCGACGACGGCCGCGACGACTACCTGCTCCGCCTCTACTACCAAGAGGTGCTCGGGCGACGGGAAGACATCGACTACATCTCGACCTTTAGCCCCTTTTACAATCATGAGCGCGCGCGACGCACGATGCGGCGAGTGAACCGTGCGCTTCAGCAGGACAAAGAAGTGTTTACCGTATCGGACAAGTACCCCCACGATCTCTGGATCGCGCAAGGAAACTTCTCGCTGAGCGAGGTGCCCCTCGCAAACGGCGGCCACATCTTCCGCGTCCGCGCCGCACCCTGAATCAGGGCATCAAGACTACCTCGGCGTACACCTCGTCGAATCGGGCCTCCAGGGCGGCGTTGGTGCCGCGCATTTGATCGACGACGTTTTTGCCCCAATCAGCGTAATCCTTGCGCCGTTGGTCCGACCATCCGACGGGAGGAGTGGCCCTCACGGCTGATACATTCGATATCTTGTCCGCAAGCTTTACAAGCCGTGCGCGGTGTGACAATAAGGCGGCGTGTTCTACCTGCCGCCTCTTTCGCTCAGCCGACGGCACGTCTTTATTGTCGGAGACCTCGAGTACCACGGTCCGGACCTCGGGGCCAAACTCCCGGTCGAGCTCCTCGGGACTTGTCTCGGTGTCTTCTATGGTATCGTGGAGTAGAGCCGCGGCAAGTGTGATGGGATCGTCGACCTTGGCGATGGCGGCCAGAGTGTTCGCAACTTCGATGGGGTGATTGATATACGGTGAAGCCTCGAGGTTTTTGCGGCGTTGGTCGCGGTGCTTCGCCGCGGCGAAGGCGGCCGCGCGGAGTACCAAGGCGTAATCGGGAGTATTCATCAGCGTCCTCTCTGAATTCTAAGCTCGCACGGCTGCTCGGTCAACGTCCGCCATCACCGTGCCCAGCTTCGCTTCGATGGCCGGCAGATCAACCGCGACAGAGGCGGGCGTCATCGCCTCCAGGGCGCGACACACCTCGACGATGCCGGCCCGCGCGGCAGCGGCGGCGTGTCGAGCGCCGTCGTACGCCCGGAAGATCTTGTTGTCCGCCTTGTCGTAGGCGCTCCTGAGGTCGGCCGTGGCCAAAAAGCGCTCCGTGGTCTCGACGGCGTGGGTCACCTCGGCAATCGACCGCCAAATCCGCTCCATTGTATCGGTAGAGAAGATCTCTCGTGTGGCGCCGTCTCCGGCCAACCTGCCTGCGGCAATTGCGAGCGCCTGCCGACACTCCATGGTCAACCGGTTGTTGTCGGCCGTCGTGGTAAAGTCGATAACCTTGTGTAGCGCTTGAATGGCCTCGGGTGACTGACGGGAGGACGGCGCGATTGTGATAAGCGCCTCCCGCTTGTGCCGGTTGCGGCGCCGCATGGGCACGCGCTCGATGTGAATCCGGCGTGGGTCGGGCTGCTCCAGAGTCTCGATCAAAGCCGTGACCGATTCCTTTGCCAGCGAGTCGACGATGGGAACCGGCAGTCGCGTTCCGGTGAGCCGCTCCGTCCGAGAATACAGCCGGCTATCCTCCGTGAGGAAGTGGACCTTGAGGCTTGAGTTGTTGCTAAGGAGTCTCAAGCGCCTGATAAACGGCGCAAGAATTTCCTGCTCCTCCGAGATTCTCTTTAGCAGCAAAAACTCGCCGGTCGGGTCTTTTTTGATTGTGATGGGAGGCCGACCACAGCTGAGGCAGATCGGCGACTCGGCGGAGGCGTGTGCACCGCAGTAAATACACTCACCAAAGTCCCGCCCGGCCGGACGCCGTCCACCTCGTAGCCAGGCGACAACTTCGGCGCCGCTACGGGGCCGCCTAGTGGGGTCATCCAGCATGGCGATGAGGACCTCCGCGCAGGTTTCTCCTACGAGTTGGGTCAGTCGCCGTTCATCGGCCTGTGAGATTCGTCGTGTACCACCGGCAAACGGCGACATTGAGGGTGGCTCGCCCATCACACAGGCGAACACAGATGCCCCGAGGCCGTAGATGTCGACCGTTCCGTCGGTGGTCCCGCGCCCCCACGTGTACGGGTCCAGAAAACCCGATTGCATCGCGTGCACCGACGACCGTGTTAGGCCCGCCAGGTCTTTTACGGAGGCGGCGCCAAGGTCGACGAGCTTGGGATTCCCGGCGGTGTCGAAGACGATGTGGTTGGGCCGAATGTCTCGGTGAACGATGCCCGATGCATGAAGCATGTCCAACGCGGGAGCGATCCGAAGAAGCACCTCCTGAGCATCCATCGTCTCGACGGTGTGATCGGCAAGCGCTCCTCCGGCCAAATACTCCATGACGATCCCGGGTCGATCCTCGTGCTCGGTCACATCCAAAACGCGCACAATGGCCGGGTGGTAAAGGCGTGCCAATGCTCGAGCCTCTCGCTCGAAGCGGGCGGATACGATGGGGTCACCGGCCAGGTAGTCGTGCAGCAGCTTGAGCACCACCCGGGTCCCTTTATCGTGCGCCAAATAGAGATCCGCCGTGTCGCCCCGCTTGAGCACGTCTACGATTTCGAGCATATACGTTCCTATACGGTGTCGAGCTCACGCCACGCGGCGTGCTCCTCTTCGAGCCGCTTTACCGTTGTTTGTAGGTCTCCTATCGTGGGACTCAAGCTTTTGACGTACACCTGCGCGAGTCTGCCCGCGTACTCGTGGATTTCGAGTGCCGTTCGACCTATGCTCTCGAAGACGCGATTCTGTACGGCATCTACGCGCCGAACTTCTCCGTCATCCCCGGCCTCGGCGGCAAGTGTCCGCGCCTCCGTTAGCTCTTCTATCGCCAACGACAGATTTGCCGCCTTGGTAAGTGCGGCCTCCGTCCACTCATAAACAAGGCGGATCTCCGATTCGGTAAACCGCGTGTCCCCGGAGACCACCTGCCGAACGGCGTATACGGCGCTGCAAATCGCGCGCATCCGGGCGTGAACCAGCGGGTTTGTTGCACCCGCAAGAACCTCTTTAACGGCCGGCGACACACGCGGTTCCTTGGACGTTGCCCGCGCTACCGGACGTAGGTAGGCCGCCGTGGTGACCAGCGGGACACCGAGGAGAACCGCGCCGATTGTAGTGACAATCGCCACCGCCGGGATCCGCAGGATAAAGTGGAAAAAGCCGCCGGACATGCCTGCAAACACCGCGTAGAAGCGTGGAGCCATCGTCATCGACTTCTTTACGATCTGCGCCGCTACCACGCGTTTTGGCGTACCGTTGGCTCCGATTACCTGGGCATGGATCCCGGCGCGACTCAACTCGTGGGACAGCCGCACCGCGCCCCCGTTTTCGAGGCGCGCCGCAAGAATAAACGGCAGGCGCGGCACCTGTTGCTTGAGCCCGTGGGTGTCCAGCCCGCTGTCACCTGCGATTTCCACACACCGGTCGCGGAGGTCACTGTCCAGTTTCTCGCCGCTCTTTCCCGGTCCGGTCACGAGCACCAGCACTCCTCCCTTTTTGCTCCCGCTCACGGGAAGTCGTGATTCGCCACACGCAAAACACCACGGATAGTCCGCCGACAAGGGCGCGCCGCAGCTGTGGCAATGAATCTGGTCGCCGCCATGTACGTCTACGCGGGGTGCCGCGCCCTCGAGAATTTGCAGTGCCTCTCGGCTTGTCTGGGGTCGATCGTTGGGATCTTTACTAAGCAAGCGCGCGATAAGCTCGACAAGCTTCGGATGGGACTCCGCCGTCGCCTCGTCCACGGGTGGGACGGGTGCCTCGGCGTGGAGCCGCATGATGGAGGCGGCGTCGTTGGCACAAAACGGTGATCGGCCGGTCAAGCACTCAAACAGGGTGCAGCCGATGCCGTACAGGTCGCTCCGTGCATCCCACAGCCCGGAAACGATGGATTCCGGCGCCATGTACTCAGGGGTACCTACCAGGTGTCCTTGCTCCGCCAATCCGGCGACGCTAACCGAGCGTGCGAGGCCAAAGTCCGACAGTTTTGCCGTGCCCGACTCCGCAAACAGGATGTTCCTCGGCTTGATGTCCCGATGGATGATACCTTGATCGTGTGCGTCCGCCAGACCATAAAGCATGTCCTGCGCGAGTGACTCAACCGCGGCGGGTGCCATACGGCCGGCGTCTTTGAGAAGCGAAAAGAGATCACCAGCCCTCATCAACTCCATCACCAGGTAGGCCCGCGATTCCTCTTCGTAGAATGCGTATACCGCCACCACGTAGGGCGAGGAAACCATCCGCACTACGGAGATTTCTCGTCGCAATCGGGACAGCAGAGAGCCGTCGCGGACAAAGCGCTCGTGGAAGATTTTGATCGCGACGGAGCGGTGCAGGCTCTGGTCGAAGGCCTCGAACACATCCGCCGTTCCACCGCGGCCGATGCCGCGAATTATCCTATATCGATCCTGGCCAATGACAGCATTCACGACCTCCATAAAAGATACTGATTCTGCTCCGCAACGACACGTACCACCGTACTCCCGTCAACGTGGCGCTCTGTGGCACAGGTCAACCACTCGACGGATGGGGATTGATAGGTTATCATTACGGATCATCTCATAATGAATACACCAAAACGGCTCATATAGGCGCTTCCCCGTGCGGATCTGCATAGTTGACGACGTCCAAGAGAACGCCAAGTACGTTGCTCGAGTACTCAAAGACTACGACGTTTGTGTCTTTGTGCAGCCTACGGAGGCCCTGAGCGCCTGGGCGACGGAGCCGTTTGATGTCGTCGTAACCGACCAAAAGATGCCGGCAATGACGGGACTCGAGCTTGTCCGTGCGCTCCGCGCCCGTCATAGCGACTTCGTCGCGATTGTCATTTCAGCTTATACCGACTCAGACGACCTGATTGATGCGGTAAACTCCAATCTTCTCTACAAATATGTCGTAAAGCCGTTCTCACCCCACGTCCTGCTTCAGCACGTGCACCGAGCCGTCGAACACCTCGAGCTGCAACGGGCCAACAGCAAGCTCCAAGAGCAGCTTCGCGTTCAGAACCGGCTGTTGGCGGAAGAGAACCGTATCCTCCGTGCCGGGAACCAGCCGATTTTCGACGTGTTTGCGGGGCGGAATCCGGGAATCAAGCGGGTGAAGGAGCTGGCTCAACTGTACGGCGCCTCCGACTCGCCGGTTTTGATCTCTGGAGAGACCGGCACAGGCAAGGAGCTGCTCGCTCGGGCGGTACACGCGTTCTCCTCCCGGCGCGATCAAGTTTTCCTTCCCATCAACTGTTCAGCAATTCAGGAGAGCCTTCTCGAGAGCGAGCTCTTTGGCTACGTAAAAGGTGCGTTTACCGGTGCCGACGCCAAAAAGCCGGGTCTAGTGGATTCGGCGGCAGGCGGTGCTTTGTTTCTGGACGAGATTGGGGATCTTCCGCTGTCCCTGCAACCAAAGCTGCTCCGGCTTATTCAGTTCGGGACCTACATCCCGGTGGGAGCCGCCCAAGAGCGGCGGGTCGACATTCGAATTATCTCGGCCACCAACAAGAACCTACGCCTCGAAGTCTCGAGGGGCACATTTCGGGAAGATCTCTACTACCGCATCAGCTCCTTCCAAATCCATCTCCCTCCCCTCCGGAAGCGACCCGAGGATGTTCCGGAGATTCTGGAACGGATCGCGGCGGCCCGCGGTTTGACCGTGCCCGAGATGGACGACGGCGCGAAACGTGTCCTTGTTGAACACCGCTATCCCGGCAACGTACGTGAGCTACAAAACGTATTCGATCGCCTCCTCGTCACCCATCCCGTGCTGTCCGATCGAGGTTCCAACGCGATCACGGCGGCTGCGATGGCCGTTGCGGTGAGAGGAACAAACCAACACGACGTCGATACCCCGGTCGAAGACGATGGTGTCGCCGCCACGAGCTACCTCGTGCAGGGCCCAATTCCAGGACAGGCAGTGGACTTGCAGGCGGAGCTCGAAAGTGCGCGGCGGGCGGTAATCGAAGGGGTGATGGCTCAAGAGGCGGGAAATATCTCTCGCACGGCGGCTCGTTTGGGAATGAGCCGACAGGGCCTAAAAAACAAGCTGCGAGAATACGATGAAGCTCAAGGATCGGCTGAGTCAACCGACTGACACCGCCGCCCAACCGGTGCTCCGCGTTATCCTTATTATGCGGATTGCCTCCGGCGCGGCCAAGATTGTCTTTGCCACCCTCGCCCTACCCAACTATGTGCCGGTGTTGGTGCCGACCGCAATTGGCCTGGCGATTGCATTGGTCCTCCTCGATCTAAAGCGCGTGCCGGCGGCTTATGTGACTGGGTACGCCCTGGCGGTTCTCTTGGGAATTGCTTTTGAGGCGTGGTCCGTGTATCCGCTGTTTCTCGACTTTCGATTTATCCAGGTCGCGTTTTTGGTGACGGTCGTTTCAAACGTGTTTACGGCAGTGGGCCTTGGTGCGGCCGTTGGCAGCGTAGGCGCCTTTGCGACCGTCGCCGTGAGTGTGGTGACTATTCACGTGGTGCTCCTACGTTTGCCCTCGGATTTTCAAGGACTTATGGTTGCGATGACGGCCGTTCTTGCGACTACCGTTTCCGCGTTGGTCTTTCTCTTGGTGCGCAACCGTCGCGAGCGAGAGGTGGCGGAGCTGGCCCGCACGGAGGCCGATCGCCTCAATAAAAAGCTGGCGCTGATGGGCGCGCAACTCATGGACGACAGGCAACGACAAATCCTTGCGATTGTTGCGGCGGGTATTGCCCACGAGGTCAACAATCCACTCACGTTTATGCGGGGCAACCTTGACTTTTTGGTCCAACATTTCGAAGCGATTCTCCGCTATACCCAAGAGAGCCACGAGCAAGAGGACGGCGACATGGCGGTGGTAGGCCGCCTATCCGAGGAGGTTGCCGACAGCCAAGACATTCTCGAGAGCTTCGCCGCCGGCCTCGAACGACTCCAGGCCGTTGTGGGACGGTTGCGGGAGATGTTTGGCGTCGACCAGATTGTCAGACGCGAGGTAAGCGTGGCGGAGACCGTCACGACCTGCGTCTCGGCACTCCGACCAATCCGCGGCCAGGCGGTTGAGCTGACAATCGATGTGCCCCAAAACGTCGGAGTCTATTGCCATCCTGTTGATCTATACACGGTGGTCAGTAACGTCTTGAAGAACGCCTTCGAAGCCGTCGGTGAAAGCGGCGACGTGACCATACGCGCGCGAACGCGCAGTGGGCGGGTGAGGGTGCTGGTTAGCGACTCCGGTCCGGGGCCGGACAAAGACCGCCTCAGCGTTGTCTTTGACCCGTTTTACTCCACCAAGGCGGACAGAGGTGGAATCGGTGTTGGTCTTTCCCTGTGTCGATCGATTGTTCAAGGTTACGGAGGCTCGATAGAGTTCGATGCCTCTGCGGGTGACAGGACCGTGGTCGCCATAACAATCCCGGAAAATCCCGCTCTGAAGGAGACTCTATGAGGGCACTTGTTGTTGGCACGGCGCTGATTGCCGTGGTGGTGTTGTTGGGGTGCGGACAACCCGACCTCCGCAGTTCAGGCATTCTCGGCGGCGTTCCCATCGACGTGTACGAGTACACGTCCGCTGCGATCGATGGTTTGGATGAGGCCTGGTCGGTGGAACAGCACAACTACGTCAAAGACTTTGTCGTCGGTGATTTTATGGGAGACTTGTCGTCGGAGATTGCCGTGATGTTCCAAGACGTGGTCGAGATCTACGATCTGACCGGGCAAAAGCGCGACGAGTTTGTCCCGGCGGACGGTTCGTTGGAGCCGGCCTTTGCGGATGACGTTGATGAGGACGGTAAAGACGACCTGGTATTCGGCGGCCGCCGGTCCGGTTCCGCACGTATTGTAATTACCCGGGGCGACGGGAGTGTCGTGCGCGACGTTGCGATCCAGGCGATGTTCGAGGCCGACACCCACCCACGATTCTACGCGGACGGCAAGGTGTACTTTGACGCGGCGTCTCGCGTGCACGTGTCGCCCAAGCTCGTCGGCGTGTACGAGGTCCAGGCCGATACCACTACGTGGACCACCTCCATTGCCGGAGTGCCCACCGGCCTGAGCCTCGGCGGCGACGGCATGGTGGCGGTTTCGAGCTTTGCCGTGACACGAGACCGTAGCGACGCAGAGTTTCCCCTCGCCTACGACGGATCACACGCCCAGAACGGCCTGGTGGTGCTCAACTCACAAGGCGAGCTTGTGATTTCCGAGCCAATCGGCCCCGAGGCCGTCGACGGCGATATCGTGGAGCAGGGCGTGGCACGACTCGACGCCTACATTGTTGATAGTCCGGGCAACCGGCCGGCCGGCGCTCCTGCATTCCTCACGGTTGCTCAACGATTCAGCGATCTGTATCGAGGCCCTACCGAGCTCGCCCTGCGTGAATCCTCGGGAGACCTCATCGCCCGGTTTCTTGGTGAACCCGAGACACAGGCGGAGGTCGCACTTTTTCATCTGGGGGACGAGCTTAGGATCCTTGTAGCGTTTGATCGATCCGGACGGTTTGTGTTGCTGGACGACGAACTAACGGTTCTGTCGGAGTTTACCGGATCCGACCCGCCCCACCGAGCCGGCATAGCATCGGTCGGAGACTACGATGGTGACGGCCGGCCCGAGTTCTTGGTTAGAGACGGCAGAGTGTTAATGCTTCTGTCGGAGGACCTCGAGCTAGAGTGGGAGACGGCCTTTGACGTGGCCGTAGAGAAAGCCGTGGCTCTTCCAACGGAAAACGGAGACCTCGTCTTGGTTGTGGCCGCGGGCGGCTTGTACGTCCTAACCCAGCACGATGAGCCAAAGGGGCGACTGGTCCTGTTCTCCGAACCTGCGGGAGCGGACTTTTACATCGACGGCACAAAGGTCGCGCCACGCGATCTCCCCGTCGTCGGCAGCCTGATGCCGGGAACACACGAGGTGTTTGCCGAGTTTCCGGGCCTGGCCGGCGCGGACGGCAACGCCGTCAATGCGACGTACACCGTGGAGGTGGTACCAGGACAGGTGACCGAGCTTGTCGCCACCTTTGACGGTCTGCCCGTGAGCTACCAACCGGGCACTCCCACAACGGTCTGCGAGTCGACCCTTGTGAGCGATTTTGCTCGCCTCGAGCTACTGGCCGAGAAGCAGGTGCCGTCCTGGTATGCCGTGCCGTATGTTGGTGACTATCTTCCCGACGACGGGCTCGAGCTGGGTTTTTTAGACAAGACAGCCTCGCGCCTCGCCGTCTACAACGCCGAGCTGGTTCTAAGACGCGACGTGCGCTTCTCTCGGGTTGCCGACTTCTCGGCATACTTCGTCGACGTAGACGGCGACGGCTACCAGGATTACTATGCCGGCCACGGCGATTCCGAAAAAGGCCTGTGGGCCGCCACGGTCGACGGTAGAATCATTTTCGACAAATCTCTCCTTTACGGAAACGATATGGCCGTACGAATTGTGCCCCCGGCGTGGTTTGCCGGACGACTCTACGCCGTGCTGCAAACAAACTACCTTCGCGGTCCGGATGCGGTGGTGGGGCTCGATCCGCCGGCGATGTCTACCGCCTATCTCTACCCGATTCCCGCCCAGGGGCTCACCTCCATTGCCAGAGACGACAGGCTGTACCTATCCATGTACACCGCTTCGAACGGGAATGAGTTTGTCTATTCAGACGGCACCGCGGTGAACGACGCTGAGGTGTTTGTCAACGTCATGACCGTCGACGGGGAAAAACACCCCCACTCCCGGCACTACGAGGGCGATCCCCAGGGCGGATTGGTCTTTTTCGAGTTCGACACCAACAACGACGGTGAGACGGAAGTCTACTTTCGGCGGGATCACGACCCAAACTACAACACCGGTACCGGCGGTGTGTTCCGCATGGGCGAGGACGGGCAGATTACCAAGCTGTGGGAGGCCCGGGAAAACGACTCCCACCACGTCTACCCGATCCAAACCGGCGAGGGGCCACGGATCGTTGTGATCGGCCGGCTGACCGACCGCCTTACCATCCTGGATGGGGGCTTCAAGGTCCTCGTCGACATGCCGCGCGACGGCAATCCGTATTCGGCCCCCGCGGACAGAGATATGGACGGTACGATTGACTACCGGTCCGTCGAGGGTACCGACGTGGTCATACGCAGCATCGACGGCACCGAATTGTTCCGATTCCCGTCCCCGAGGGATTCCGTCGGCCGCGTGGTCGAGGCGGATATCGATTGCGACGGAACGCGTGAGTTTATTGTTACCTACGAAGGAGTGTTGCAGCTTTGGGGCAATCGATAAAACGCTTGTTGGTCACGGTGTGGCCGGTGTTCTTCGCGCTATTCGCTTCCTGCTCCGGCGGGCCAATAACCGCGATAGGGGGTGCTGCGGAACGTTCGGCCCTCGATGTAAACGCGTACGCCGCCGGCAACCTCGAGCGTCTTGCCGTGAGTAGCTCAGTCGCCGTTGGTGGTCCGGCGGCGGGCGTAGCGGCCGCCGACGTCGTTGGGGATTCCGCGATGGAGTTTGTCGTGTTGGACGGGACGACGATTCGCTTGTTCAGCGTCGGCGGCGAGCCTGTCGCGGAGTTTCCACTTCCCGACGGCGCCTTTCACCTCAGCTTGGTCGGCGATGCCGACGGTGACGGCAAGGCGGAGTTGGTGCTTGGCGCCGAAAGCGACGGCGCCGCTCGGTTTCTTATTGTCAAGGGCGACGGTACGACCATGCGAGACGTAGCGCTGGTATCCATGTCCAGGGCCCGCACCCGACCACGCGCCTTGGTCGACGGGCTGCTGTACTTCGACGCCGTTTCGTGGAGTTTTATCGCACCGAAGGTGGTAGGCGCCTACGACATCGCCGCCGACCAACCGGTCTTTATTCATCACATGGGACCGGTTCCCAACGGTGTTTCCGTGGCGCTCGGCGCGGAGTTGATGGCCGTCTCCCACATCGCCGCCGAAAAGGATCGGCCGGATGCTGATATCCCGGTCCCGTACACAAGCGCATCGGACCGTCATGCAATCCTGATCCTGGACGGTAACGGAGCCATCCGCCATTACACACCTCTCGGACCACAAGCCCGCGAGGGGTCCGTAGTTCAGGGAGGGATCTCGAGTCTCGACCTCCGCCTTTTGCCGGGTGCCCGCCAAAACGACGAGTACAGGGTCTTGGCTGTCGCTCAACGTATGAGTGATCTCTACGTCGGACCTACCACCGCCTCGCTCTACTCCCTCGCCGGAGAGGAGCTTTCCCGATTCGAGGGCGACCCCAATACGACTGCGACGGTCTGCGTGTTCGCGGACACCGGCGCAATGCGTGTTGCCTTGGTTTTTGACCACAGCGGGCGCGTTGTGGTGTTGGACGATTCTCTCGAGCCGGTGGCCGAGGGCGTTCTTCCGGGAAGCTCTCACGACGCGGTGCTTCGCGGCGTCGGCGACTACAATGGAGACGGGGCGCCGGAGTACATCGTCTCCGACCACAACAAAATCTACGTCCTTGGACCCGATCTCGAGACAACCTTTGCTACAGGCTTCGACAGCGCAGTGGAAGACGTGGCTGTCGCGCCGGGGCCGGGCGACGTGGTTCGGTTGGCGGTCCTTGCTCACCGGGTTGAGTTCCTCGCCGTGGGCGACGATGCCGTCGGCGGCGTGACACTCCACTCGACCCCTCCCGGCGCGGTTTTTTTTCTCAACGACGAGCGGGTTGACCCCGTAGACCTACCTGCGCTAACCGGCCTCGCGCCGGGTGAATACGTGGTGCGTGCCGTATATCCCGACGCGGCGGCCGGCCTCGACGACCGGGTCTCGACCGTGACCGTAGGAGCCGGCGACCACGTGGAGGTGCGAGCGGACTTTTTTGCCGACAACGGTGACGCGCGGGGAAGGACGGCCGCCGGATTCCAGACCGCCCCGAAACCGGTGCCGCCCGCCTGCTACGAAGATCTCACCCTAAATCGCCAAATTCCCGGACCCTTCGCCGGCTTTAGTCTCTTCGTGGATGAGTTTCTATCCACGCCCGGCCTCGAGCTCTTGTTCCATGAGGCGGCGACCGGAGAGATCCGTGTCGTTGATCGGTTTGGGACGGTCAGGGCGGCATTTGGGTTGGTGGATAGGCGGTCGGCCGCGGTGGTCGGCGCAAGGATGGGGTATTCGGACCTCGACGGTGACGGTTTTTCCGATCTTTCGCTGTTGTCCGTTCGGCCGGGCTTTACGGGATTCTCGGCGGACGGGAGGCCGATTTTGTCCAAGCACCTGTTCTACGGAAACGACACGACCATACGCGGGTACCAATCGTTTTGGTTCGACGACAGATTGTTCATTCCTGCATCCACGGCGTATCTCCAAGGACCTGATGTGGTGTTCGCCCTCGATCCGGAGAGTCACAACATCGACTACACATACCCCCTCGGTGCGTTCAGCGACGCGCCCGTCGTGCATAACGGGCTTGCCTACTTCCCCATGTACACGTTTAACAACGGTAACGTCGTCACGTATCCGGACGGAAGCGTGGCTACCGACGGTGCCTTTTACATCAGCGTGATGGGCCCGGGAGGCGTGCATCATCCACGGTCGTATGAGCCGGAGGTAGCCGCCCGTTTAGGCTCCCTGCGATTGTTCCACTTCGATGTCGACGGTGACGGAGGAGGCGAGCTCCACTACTCACTGGGTTATGACCCCGACTACTACCCCGGACGGTCGGCGATATTCCGCATCCATGACGATGGTTCGACCGAACTCGTTTGGACCGGGCTCGAGAACGGCGGTGTGCTGACATCAACGGTTCTGACACCACGAGGAGAGCACCTCGTAGTGATTTCATTTCGCGACAACCGCGTGGACATTCTCGGCCCGGGATACAATCACGTCGGTACCTTTCAACAGGACGCCTCCCGTGCGTTTATTGACCTTGACCAGGACGGTGCAATCGAGAAGATGTATGTGGAGGACGGCGCGGTTGTCTTTGCCTCAATGGACGGGGCTCCCGTCAGAGCCTTGCGCAACAGCATTGGTGCCTACACGTTGGCGGTGTTGCGGGATCTCGATCGTGACGGTCTTTCGGAGGTCCTGGCTTGGAACGATCAACAGGTGGATATTTGGCGCGCTGTAGGGAACTAACCCGGAGTTGGGGTCAGCTCAATAGGCGCCTCGGCGTGGCCGCGGCGGTAGTGCTGTTGGTGTCGGCCGGTTGTACCGAGCCGATCTCCGTGTCGTGGACCCGTGTGCACGGCGACCGCAACGGCCGTGACTGGGTTGAAGCGTCGGTTCCCGAAGACCTGCGCCCCGGCGGAATCGATGGCCCATGGACAATTGAGCCGCCGCAGCGCATCCCGATCCCCGTTTTTTTGCGAGGTCCTGATCCGGGTGAAGCGACGGCGGCGCCGGTTCTATTCTTTGGCGACGTGCAGGGCGATGCTACCCAGGAGCTTGTACTGGCCTCGCCCTGGGGCTTTACCGTACACGGCTTATCCGGCCAAGAGTATGTACGTGTGCCGGCCGAGGGTTTTGAACGCGTACCGTACGGTCTGATAGACGTGGACGGCGACGGCAAGCTCGACATTGTCATGGGCAGCCGCCTCGCGCCCCGCCCTACGGTTTCCGGCTTCGGTGGCACCGGGGCTGAGAGTTTTCGGTTTGCGGTAAGCCCCGCGGAGCATGCCTACTCCATGCTTGCAGTGGCGGCGGACGACGATAGGAGCCTGTGGCTTACCGCCCGGGAGTACTGGCCGACCGACGCGCGAGGGCTGATCCGTTTGGATTTGACCGGGCAATCCGAGGCGGCTTCGTTCCACATTCCTCCGAGTCCCTTAGGTGCCTCGATTTTGGTTGCCTCCAACTCCGGCAGGATCGTTGTCCCATCCCTTATCACCCGCCACAACGGGCAGTTTCGCTCGCTTGGAACGCTCGAGAACGTGGTGTCCGGCGTGGATGCAAATGTCTTTCTGTTGAAGGCCGACGAGGACGCGCGGCTTGTGGATTTCGCAATGCTCGATGTTCCAGCGATTGGCGCAGACCGAATTGCACGGTTCTACCCCGCCGGCAAAAGCGACTCCGCCGAAGACCCGGTTCTTTTGGTTCTTGACCAAATGCTTCGAGGCGTACCGCGAGCGGCCACGACGGAAATCCGAAATGACCCACGGCCGACGTGGTTGTACTTTGTGCGCGTTGCCAACGGCGATCTCTACTCAGAGTTGGAGCTGGCTCCCGGCGCCTTGGTCGATTTCAGGGTGCTCCCGCACGCCCACACCGATGCCGGAACCACGCCCGCGGTAATAACCCTGGAATTGGAGGGTGGCAGTTTTATGCTGTGCGTTCGTGACCGAGAGCTACGGCCTCTTGTGACCCGAGTGATCGAAGCCGATCACGTCGCCCTGGGTCCCGTGGCCGTGGGCGATGAGCGACCGGCGTTTTTCGCCGTTGTTGACGACGAGCTCCGTGTCTACAATCTGCGCCTTCGCGACCGGCTTGTGGCGCCGGGGCTGCCTGCCGCTACCGATGTGCCCTCCGGTGAACAGGCCCCCGCAAGCCCGTCGATACTACGCCGGCAGCCCATAACCAACGTGCAGGTGGCCGCGCGCTCCCCATTGTCGATGATCTACTCCCCTGGTCGGGAGGTCATTCGCCTTATGGTCCGTGGACCCGATGAGGTGTTGGTGTGGGAGATCGACCGGCAATAGACGAATCAGCTGTGTATTCCGGCGCGCGCCGCTTGCACGCGGTCCCAGCTCCTCCTATGATTGCGTGATGGACAAAAGACCAAACGTAATCCTGATCAACTGCGACGACCTTGGATGGGGCGACCCCTCGTGTTACGGGCACCCGCGCCACACTACGCCACACTTGGATCAAATGGCCGATGAAGGCGTTCGATTCACCGACTTTTACATGGCCTCGCCCGTCTGTTCACCGTCGCGTGGGGCGATGTTGACGGGTTGTTATCCGTCGAGGATCGGTTTTGGGCAGTTCGAAGGAGAGTGGGTCCTCTTTCCCGGCCGGCCGTTTGGTCTCAATCCTTCCGAAACCACCATTGCGAGCGCCCTCAAGCGCGCCGGCTACCGGACCCGCCTCGTCGGCAAGTGGCACTGTGGTGACCAGCCCGAGTTCCTGCCGACACGCCACGGTTTCGACGGCTACTTCGGCATTCCGTTCTCCAACGACATGGGACGACAGCGCGCAAAACCGGGGTCGGGAAAACCGCGACCCAATGCTCCGCCCTTGCCGTTGCTCTTAGACGAAACCCCTATCGAGGAGCAGCCGGACCAGGCCGGCCTTACTTCGCGCTACGTGGACGACGCCGTCCGTTTTATCCGGGACAATGACGACCGGCCCTTTTTCCTCTATTTCGCGCATATGTACGTTCACTTGCCCATTTACGTGCAGGAGCGATTCCTCGAGGAGAGCAAAAACGGTCCGTACGGCGCCGCCGTTGCAGCGATCGATTGGGCGGCGGGCATGCTCTTTGCGGAGCTACGACGCCTCGGCATCGACAAGAACACACTTGTCATCTTCACCTCCGACAACGGAAGCCGGAATGACTTTGGTGACTCCAACGGTCCCCTGCGCGGAAAAAAGGGTACCAACTGGGAAGGTGGTCAGCGTGTTCCGCTGATCATGCGCATGCCCGGGACCATTCCCGCCGGCCGCGAGGTCTCCGCGCACGCCGCCGCTATCGATTTACTTCCCACGCTCGCCGGCTTGGCCGGCGTCGACCTCAACCCCGACGTGCCGATTGACGGACAGGACCTGTGGCCGCTTGCACTAGGCCGATCCGACGAGCCGCCGCGAGAGGCATTTGGCTACTTCAAGTACGACAATCTCTGCGCAGTGCGTGACAAACGGTATAAGCTGCACATCCATCGAGACGGAGAAGCCGTGCGAGAGTTGTACGACCTCCAAGAGGACATTGGCGAGACAAAAAACATCTACGACGACCACCCCGAGGACGTGGCCCGACTCGAACAACTCGCGGACGCGATTCGGGAGGAAGTGGGCGACGACCTGACAGGGGCACCGGGGCATCGTCGACCCGTGGGTAGGGTCCCCGAAGGGCGACCGTTGACTACCTTCGACCCGGCACACCCGTATTACGCCGCCGAGTACGACTTGGCCGACAGGGGCTGACCTGAGCGTGCGTAAGCTTTTCGCCTTCCTCGGCTCGGTCAGGCTCTTTGTGGGTTTGGCCATCTATCTTGTTGTTTTATCGGCCGTGGCGTCACTGTTCCCCCAAGGCGCACCGGTCGAGCAATACGTGGCGCGGTACGGTGAGACCGGCGCTCAAGTCTTGGCCGCGGTTGGGCTCGATAGCTACGCTACCTCCGCCCTCTTTGCCGGGCCGGTCGTGCTCCTCGAGGTGAGCTTGCTGGTATGCACCATCCCGCGCTTTGCCAAACGGCTCCGCCGCCCGCGGACCGGCGCCGATCCGCCTCCGCGGCCCCGGAACGCCTCGTGGTATCTCGCCTTTGCTCCTGATCTTATTCACTTCGGGTTGGCCGTGTTGGTTATCGGCGGCGCCCTGAGCTTTGCCCTCCGTGAGTACGACGAGGGATTTGCCATGGTTGGCGAGACCATCGGGACGGAGTCTATCGACCTGCGCGTCGAGTCCGCCGAAGAGATCCGCAGCGATCGGGGGGACGTCGTAGACTGGCGTGTAGACTTGGTGGCGGCGTGCGCTCAGACCGGAACCGACGGCGTCGAGAGTCGTGCCTTAATTGTTGGCGCGAACAATCCGGCCAACGTGTTTGGCTACCGCGTCCACTTTCGTGACTACCGCGACATGCCGGTTCTACCCGTCACCGGCGCCGACGGCCGGACCGTCGACCTCGGACTCGGCGAGGGCTTTTTTGCCGGACAGTTCCTTTTTGTCTTTTTGGAGGTCGATCAAGAGAGCCCCTTGTTCTATCAGGTCGACGCGGAGCAAGTGGCGGCCTTGGAAGAGAACAACGACGGCGACGGCATTCGTCGATTGATCGGGCAGGCCCCGATCGTTCGCATTGAGGAGAACACAATCGTCGGCGGAATCGCCGTCGGTACCGTGCGCCTCGAGACCAGAGTGGCGGTCTCAGTCACCCGTGACCCGGGGGGATTGCCGGTGCTCGTCGGTTTTCTCATACTTGGACTCGGAATGATTCTATTCGTGCTAAAAAAGGCGGTGGGTCGTGGCTGAAGCATCCCTCGTTCTGCTTATCCTCTCGTTTGTTGGTTTTGTGCTCTCTCGGCGCGTCTTGGTGTTGTATCCGGCGTCTCAGGTCGGCCTTGGCCTTGCGTCGTTGTTGTTGATAGGCGAGCTGATATATCGTTCCATTGCTATCGGCTTTCCAGCCCTCACGGGCGGATATGAGTCGCTGCTATTGGGGATTGCGGTCTTGGCGGGCGTCATGCCGATCCTCGCCGGAAGGCTCTCAACCCGCGCGCCGATACTCTTTGCGGCGGTGTCCTTTGTCGCCTTTGTGGGATTGGCGATCCTTGTGTCGCCGGTTGTCTCATCGGATCTGCGCCCGCCCGTGCCGATTTTGCGGTCAGCGTGGCTGGTGCTCCACGTAGCCTTTGCCTTTGTGGGATTGGCCCTATTCTCCACCGGAGGCATAGCGGCGATTGTCGCATTGGTTTCGAAAACGGCGGCGCCAAAGGCCGACGGAATCCGCGACACTGCCGTCGCAATTGGCTTTGGCTTCTACGTCGTCGGAGGTCTTGTCTTCGGCGCCATCTGGGCCGAGGCGGCGTGGGGCCGCTTCTGGGGTTGGGACCCAAAGGAGATTTGGGCCCTTATCACGTCGGTGGTATACACGGTCTACCTGCACCTGCGGTACATCGGTCGATTTAGAGCCTCTACCATGCGCGTGCTGGCAATTGTTTGCTGGGTACTTGCACTGTTTACGTTCTGGGGCGTCAACGCCCTGTTCTCGGGTCTTCACTCGTACGCGTAGTCCGGTTGTTCCGTCGGCGGGTGCTGCCCGCACACCCGAAGGGGCAACGGATTCTGTGCCGCCGGCTCAAAACCGGAACCGTGCCGCGATTTGAACGCCGATCCCCACCGGTCCCACGGAGGGTGGGGTTAGGAGAAACGTTCCCTGAAAGCCGACGTCGACCATAAGCGAAAAGTGCCTGAAGAGAATGATTTCCGTGCCGGGACCGGCGAACAGATCGATCGTCGCCTCGTACGGTCCTACCGAGGTTGATGTCGGCTCCCAGTCGTCGCTGTAGTTGTGGTTGATAGACCGGTAGCCCGTATGACCTACCGACGCCGCGACGTGGACGCCGCCCGCTATCCAGTCGAAGATACGATCGCCAAATAGCCGATACTGGCCTCCTACCGCGGCACGGTACTCCAGGAAACGGCCATACCCGGAAAACAGCGAGTCCTGTTCGGGCAACCCGGCGTAGAAGAATCCGAGCTCGATGCTGTAGCCCCATGGATGGAGCCACTCTTGATAACTAATCGAAGGCATTACCGTGGAGCTCGTAGCCATCCCAATCCCGATGCTGCGCGGAAATCCGACCGCCGGATCTTCCACCGCATGGTCGATCTCCTGGGCGTACATGCCCCGAATCGTGCCCACCAACAGGAGCAGCGCCACAATGTGCTTGTGTCTCATGCTCTAACTATACCCTATAGGGTGCGCCGCTTGCATTGGTCTCATAGACTGCGGGGTAATGTCACGAACCATGATGCGCGAAATCACGCAAGTGCATACTTTGGCAA
>CAZFLD010000024.1:0-56869 GCA_964519835.1 uncultured Spirochaetales bacterium | reverse complement strand
CTCGGTCCGGAGAGGTCGATATTGTGGGTAGGCGGGCCGAGACCCTTGTGTTCTTCGAGGTCAAGAGTCGCCACGCCGCAGGAATCGAAGATCTGGAGTACCTGATGACGGCCAGGAAAAAACAGCGAATCATTCGTACCGCCAAGCATTTTCTGATGAGTCGGAGAGAGTTTTCCGCCTTGCAGGTTCGCTTTGACGTGATTCTGGTCGGCCTTGGCGACGGATTGATTACTCATATTCCGTCCGCCTTTGAAGAGTAACGTGCATGGTGCGTATCGCGAAGCCGAGCGATCCAAAACGTCTTGAAGAGCTGAAGCACAAAATTCAGGACGCGGGCTACTTGGCAAACGCAATTCAGTCGATTGCAGTGAAACTGACCAATGAGTTGATGCAAGCAGAGGCCGAGGAAAAGGGATCACGCGTCCATTTAGATTTGGGCGAGAGTTAGTCTTCCACCTTCCGCAGAAGATCAAGTGTGTAAAAGACCCGTTCGGAGATTTGCCGGGCATAGCCCGCTTCGGCCATGTCGAATATCGCGTAGAACAAATTCGGGTCGCGGATACCCGCGGTTCCTTCATGAATCATCTCGATTGCCACCAGCGTGGAAAAGGCGAGGCTATCGTCGAGGTAGCGCGTGTTGTTTTGGCGTATGACCTCGGCAAAGGCCGCGGTGAGCTCGACGTCGGGTACGGCTTGCATGCGTCCTAAGCCGTATACTGCCTCGGACAGGACCATCGGTTCCGGATCGTTATCAAGCACGGAAAGAAGGATCTCACGGGCGTCGCGTCCCCCTACCTTCGCAAGGAGCTCGACGGCACGTCTTCGAGCGGTGGGGAAGTTGCCGGATCCGACGCGGACACCTTCTTCCGCTAGAAACTCCAGCACAGCGATTGTTTGCGCGTCGAAGGCGGTGAGACGCCCCTCCTCGTAGATGCGGTTGATAAGCCGCAGGGCACGTTCTTTAGCCTCAAGACTCGGGAGTCCGGCTTGCACGTGGGCGACAGTTACCTCGGAACGCGTGGGCCGCCTGCGGCCTTCACCGGATATCCAGTCGTCCGCGGGTTCGTTGCCGGCCGAGGGCTGCTCGGGGCTCTCGTCCACTACCCAATCGGCACCGGTGGTGTCACCGGGCTGTTCCTGAGCTCCGGGTGCTGTGGGGATAAAGACTAAAAGGATAAGAATAAAGGAAAACGCCAATCGCATACGTCGCTTCTTGAGTATAGCATCGACACGTTGTATTGACGACCGCATACGCATGCCGTAGAGTTTGCCGGTGCTCCGTGTAATTTTCCCAGGCTCTTTTGATCCTCCGACAAACGGCCACGTCAACGTCATCGAGCGTGCGTCCGTCGTATACGACGAGGTTCATGTCGTCATCGCGGTGAATGCACTTAAACAGTATACGTTTGACGAGAACGAACGGTTTTCGATGATGGATCAGCTGACAAAGCCGTTTGAGAACGTCTTTGTTCACACCTGGGATCGCCTTATCGTGGAGTTCGCCGAAAAGCAGGGCATTCGGGTGATGATCCGTGGCGTTAGGGCTCTTGCCGACTTCAACTACGAGTTCGAGTTGTCGATGCTAAACAAGAGCCTGAAGCCTACAATCGAGACAATCTTTATGCCGACCGACCCGCGTTTTTTTGTGTTGCGATCATCGACAATCAAGGAGATTGCCCGATTCGGGGGCGATATCACCGGCATGGTGCCGATGGAGATCGCCGGCGCCGTATACAAGAAAATGGGTGGCAAGCGGTTACCTTGACACAGGGTCAGGGATGCTATAAGTTGAGCAACATTATTTTTGTGAGTAAGGAATAACAATGGCAGTACCAAGAAGTCGTGCCTCCAAGGCGCGCACGCGTCGGCGGCGATCCATCAACGGAAAGCTGGTGCCGCGGACCCTTTCAAGCTGTGCAAACTGCGGCGCCATGAAGCTTCCTCACCGTGTCTGCCCGAAATGTGGCTTCTACAAGGGTAGGCAGGTGTTAAACCCCGAAGATCTTTCGTAAAACCAAACCATACAAAAGGCTCTACTAGGAGGATATCATGGCAGAAGATCTCTTCGAGAAGATGAAGAAACTTATCGCCGAAAAGCTTGAGGTGGAGGAAGCAAAGATCACACTTGATTCTTCCTTCCGACAGGACCTTGGTGCCGATAGTCTTGACACCTACGAGTTGGTCTATGCGATCGAAGAGGAAATGGGCATTACCATTCCCGATGAGAAGGCCAATGAGTTCGAGACGGTGCGCGATGCTCTCGAGTACATCAAGTCTCAACAGGACGCCGGCTAAGGCAACCCAGCGAGCACGAGGTATAGCGGCTCATCCGGCGGCGTCGCCGACGAGATGGGCCGCGTTTTTTTGTGTCACTGCCGCCCGGGGGGCGTGTAATTGAAGTCGCGTGCTGATATCGCCGGGCTACATGGCACGGCGGTTACCTCTGAAAGAAAAAAAGAGCTGCATGCATTTGAGCGTCACGCGGGTGCTCGCTTTAAGCGGCTCGGCCTGCTGAATCTCGCCTTTGTGCATCGGTCGTACTCAAACGAGACGGCCAACCCTAGCGGAAACAACGAAAAACTCGAGTTCCTCGGCGATTCCGTGCTCGGTCTGGTTGTAGCGGAGCACCTGTTTACTACGCTGCCCGACAAGGTCGAAGGTGATCTAGCCAAAATCAAGAGCTTTGTAGTGAGCGAAGAGAGTCTCGCCAAGGTTGCGGCGCGCCTGCAGGTGGACCGTTATCTTCTGGTTGGACGGGGCGAGGAGTACTCCGGCGGCCGCCAGAAAAAGGCGATTCTCGCGGACGCAATGGAAGCGATTATAGGTGCGCTTTTCTTAGATTCGGGAATGAAGTCGGCGCGGAGGTTTGTTCTCGAACAGCTTGTGCCGGAAATTGATCTTGTGCTGCAAGACCGCCATCGCAAAGACTACAAAACGCTTCTGCAGGAGTTTGTGCAGAAGAAATATAAGACCTATCCTAAGTACCACCTCACCCATCGCAGCGGGCCGGATCACAACAAGACGTTTTGGATCGAGGTGCGCATTAGCGACCAAAGCTTTGGCCCGGGCGAGGGCAAAAACAAAAAGCAAGCCGAACAGGCGGCCGCGAAGCTGGCATATGAAGCACTGTGCCCGAGCCGGCGACCCGGCGAAGGTTCCGGCAAGGGCAGTAGTTAAGGGATGGCGCTTGGTAGTGGTTGGAGCCGCGGGCGGCCGATTCAAAAGCCGGTATGAGTCTACTCCGGAGGCTCGAGTCGGTCGACGTAGAATCGCTCGGCGATTTCGAGGAGCGTCTCTTTCTGGTTTAGAGCTGGGTCGTCGGTAACGGCTTCCACCAAAAAGTCGATTATTGTCCCCAGCGTGCGCCCGCGCTCGAGCCCGAGAGGCCCAAGTCGTTCGAGGATGGTATTGCCGTTCACCGCAAGGTCTCGTGGCGAGAGGACAAGGTCCTCGCGTTGAAGGTGCCGTACGCGTCGCCCAAGCTCTTCGAGTAGCGGTGACGGCGTCGGGTGCCCCGTTTTCCCGTAAATATCGGCTCTCCTGAGGGACATAAGGTCGCCCAAGTGTTCCTCACCCACGCGGCGAATCAGTCGTCGGACCGCGGCATCGCTGAATTCGTGGGAGTAACCGAACATATGATGGCGCACGAGGTGCTCGACACGCGCGATCGTTTTGCGCGGCATGCGTAGGCGGAGCAGAAGGTTTCGCGTCATCTCGGCGGAAATCTCCTCATGGCGGTGGAAGGTAGCTCTTCCCGCGTCGTCGGTGCCACGGCTTGACGGCTTACCGACGTCGTGGAGGAGGGCGGCGAGCCGCAGTTCTACGTCGTTCCGTGGTGCTCCCTCACAACTGCGAGACAAGTGCTCGAACAAGTCCAAATCCCCGTTCCCGTCCGCGAACTCACCGCGACACGCGTCGAGCTCCGGAGCAAACTGCGCGAGAAGTTCGGTGTCGGCGAGAATCATGAGCCCGCGGTATACCGACGTCGTTGCGAGGATCTTTAAAAACTCGTCGCGGATTCTCTCCGCGGAGATAAAAGACAATCCTTCGGAGAGCCGGGTGGCGGCGTCGTAGGTCGATGTCTCGATGGTAAACGCAAGTTGGGATGCAAAGCGGACGGCCCGCAAAAGTCGGAGTCCGTCTTCTCCAAAGCGCTCCTCCGGCACCCCGATTGCGCGGACCACCCGATGTTTGATGTCTCCAAGACCGGAGAACGGATCGAAAAACTCCTTGGTGCAAACGTCCACCGCCATCGCGTTGATCGTGAAGTCCCGGCGAGCGAGATCCTCGGTAAGCGTGGCGCCAAACCTGACGGCATCGGGTCGTCGCGCATCGCTGTAACCACCTTCCGTCCTTAGTGTTGTTACCTCGTAGGACTCGCCGTGCATTCGAATTGTCACCGTGCCGTGTTTTACTCCGGTGGGAATCGTGCGATAAAAGAGGCGTTGTGTTTCCGTGGGCAGCGCGTCGGTCGCCAAGTCGTAGTCCGACACCGGGAGGCCCAAGACGAAGTCCCGGACCGCACCTCCAACGACATAACAAGAGAAGCCGGCCCGCCGATAGATACGCCCGATCTTTACTACCGGCTGTGGGAAACGAAAGGTTGGCACGAGAGAATCCTAGAAAGACGACCGCTGGGCGTCAAGCAGACAGCGTCAAACGCACCTTTTGGGCCGGGTAAAAAAAAGGGGCCGCCGAAGCGAACCCCTAAACCCCTGATTTGGTTGCGAACCCGACCCAGTGGGTCGGGGTTTCCGTCGACTACTGCAGAAGCTGCAGCACCGACTGGTTGACCTGGTTGGCCTGTGCCAGCATGGCAGTGGAGCTTTGAACAAGAATCTGGTTCTTGACGTAGTCCACGGTCTCGGCAGCCATCTCGGTGTCGCGGATACGGGAGTTGGCGGCGGCGAGATTCTCTTCGCCGACGGAAATGCCGATACGCGCGTGGTCGAGACGGTTTTGGTAGGCTCCGAGGTCCGCCCGCTGCTTAGAAACAAGGCGAAGGGCGCGGTCCAGCACACCGATCGAGATGTTGGCGTTGTCGGGCGTCGAGAGAGAGATAAACGACGCCGTGTGCGGCAGGCCCGAGGTGCTCTGAAGGCCGAGTCCCTGAGCAGTCATGGTGCCGACGTACACACGCTCCCGCTGGTCCATGTTTGCTCCGATATGGAACCACAAGCTGGCGGTGACGGCATTCGTGCCGTTGTCTTGCGCAAATCGTCCCGTCAAAAGGTTCATGCCGTTAAACTGAGCGTGGGAGGCGATTCGGTTCACCTCGTCGATCAATTGGCTCACCTCGACCTGAATCTGCATGCGGTCCTCGGTGGTGTAAATACCGTTTGATGCCTGAACCGCAAGCTCGCGGACTCGCTGGATGATATCCTGCGTTTCCTGAAGGTAGCCTTCCGTGGTCTGAATGAGGGAGATGCCGTCCGCGGCGTTTTTCTCGGCTCGGTTCAGGCCGCGGATCTGAGCTCGCATCTTTTCCGAAACAGCCAGGCCGGAAGCGTCGTCTGATGCGCGGTTGATGCGCTCGCCGGACGACAACTTCTCGATGTTGCCACGAAGATCAATGTTGTTGAACTTCAGCTGCCTGTTCGCAAACATGGCGCTCATGTTGTGATTAATGACCATACAATCCTCCTTGATCGTATATGCGGACATCCATGTCCGAGTTTTGGTCACTCTTCGACGAAGAGTTTGTCTTTAGTGTCGGTGTTTGCGCCACCGGCTTTAGAAAAAAAAGCCGGTGACTCTTGCGTCGCGCACGGGCTCGGTAGCGCGGCGGACGAGAGTCCCGGTAATCCACAAGTTTGTCGGGACCGGAGAAGCGTTTGCCTGATCGCGGCGGTTGGCCTACAATTCATGTGCGTGAAAAGAGCTGTGATTATTGTCGGCGGTGAGGCCCCGGCCGACACGTTTATAAAAAAGGTGTGCGGTGAAGCCGATTTAGTGTTAGCCGCAGACTCAGGGGTAGAAATCGCCGCCGCCACCGGGGTAACGCCGCAAGTCGTTGTCGGAGACTTCGACAGTGTGTCGGTGGAGCGCACTCGCGCGCTTTTTCCGAATGCCAAAACCGTGCAATCGCCCGCCGCCAAGGATGAGACGGACACGGAACTGGCGTTGGGCTTCGCGCGACGTCGGGGCTATGTGTGCTGCGATGTCGTCGGTGGTGGCGGCGGGCGTTTGGACCATCTGTTGGCGATTTTGGCCCTGATGGACAGGGACGACGGTCCGGACCGGTGGTTCACCAACACCGCGGAAGTCCGGCGGGTAAGCGGTCATCTCGCGGTAACGCGGGTGCGCGGATCGATTGTATCGGTGTTTCCGTGCGGCGGGGCGCCGGCAAGGGCCCGAAGTTCAGGCCTCCGTTGGCCGCTCGACGGTATTGTGTGGCGTCGCGGTGTGCACGGGGTCAGTAACGAGGTTGAAGACCGTCAGGTGGAGATCAGCGTGGACTCAGGTGCCTTGCTTATTGTGTTACCGCTTGCCGGCGCCACTCCATCTGCGGGCTGTGACCCGGGCGAGGCGGGCGAGACTGGGGAGGTAGCAACGTAAATGCCCGGGGTTCCAACGATCCACGACCTCGCAAATGCTCTGCCCCCTGAAGAGCGGAAGGAGCTTCATCGGCGTATCGTTAAGAGCCTCAGCATTCACGATAAAGGCGAGGAGCGGGTATACGGTGGCGAAGTCAAAAAGGACGAGCGCATCGAGCTGATTCGCCGGGACATGTCGCGCCTGTCGCTGTGGGAGCGTGTCAGGTTTTTTTTCAAACGACTGTTCACGTCAAAGCCGGACCACGAGGCGTTTGTCGATTTTCGGCTCCAGGCATGTCACGATCGTATTCGGCGCAATCCCATCCCAATCATCGCCGACAACGGGGAAACCTACGGGCCGGTTGTGGCCGAGCGGTTCTATGATCTGTTTCAGGCCGTTTCGCCCTTGCTCAGCATGTTTCGCGAGCTTTGGAGCGGCGAGGATTTTTTCGAGTCCATGGTTGCCACCGTTCTCGAGTCGAGAATTGCCGAAGCAAAGAGAAACCTGTCCGATTTTATCTCGACCCGGGAGATGCAGGACCTACTTGTCGACTTCCAGGGGAAGGCGGAGATAAAAAAAGTGCTCCTCGATCGCGTGGCAAAGTACTTCGGCAATATCCCGACCGACCTGTTTCTCGAGGTTGAAGACGGTCTGCTGCCACTGTACTACCTCAAGTCCATTTGCCTATTTGATTATCGCGGGTTCTTCGAGCAATTCGGTTTTACCGCCGACGAAATAGAGGTTGGCAGTGAGTATCCGTCCTTCAAGCCTGCCCCGATGGGAACTGTGTGCCCGTATTTGGAAGAGATGCACTATGGGGTGTACACCGCAAGGCGAAAGGGTAACAAGCGAGAGGTTCACGGAGATCTCCTGAAGATCTACGTACAAGACAAACAGCGTGATCGAGCTGAAGAGGGAGACGTGCAGTCCGGTGTTCGAACAATTAGTGAACGGCTTCGCCATATCTGGAAATCTGTTGACGAGTTCTCTGCTGCGGTGCCGCTCGCGGATATGATTCGGTTGGCAAGAAGTGATCCATACTACAGGCTCATGGCGTATGTTCCAAAGTTAAGCCTTCGAGACTTCTACTACGCCGCACTCAAGATGAGGGTGCTCCAATCCCTAGACGACCGTTTTCCCGACGTGCGCATGGGTGTTATCGGTCGCTTGATCGACAACATCTTCCCGGACGGCCTATTGGAGTTTAGTTTCTACCGATCTGCTGCGCAGGCGTCGGTCAAAAAACTCGGACTGCCCGCCTTCCGGTACGTGAAGTCCCTGAACGTCCTCTACAACTACGTTCTCTCGCACTTCCGGCCGCGGCTTTTGCCTCTGATCCGAAACACCGCCCGGGTGTTACCGCCGAAGCTGCGAGATGTGGGAAACCGGCTGCTTGTAGATGCCTCGGCGATGGACGATCTTGGTGACGAGATACGGAAGTACGATGAGTCGTTCTCGCCGGATAGTGACGCGGGCAAGGCCTTCGGGCGCATTCGTATTGCCTTGGAACATGACTTAACGCAGCAGAGATCCTACAGAGTCCTGGTTGCCCAAAAAGACCGAGAGGCAAAAAACATGCTTGATCGCGGAGTAGAGCACCTGAACACAATCGCCGCCGCCTTCAGGAAGATCGAGGCTGAAGGTATCCACCCGAACGGAAGGGAGGGCGCACGCACGGAATCTGAATCACGCCTCGGTGCGGTGAGAGCAAGCATCCAAGACCGCCTCACGGATGACGCGGACGAGCTGTCCCTGGTGCAACGGCTTCTCGCCCACCTCGTTCATATGGAACAGGGGGGCTAGCCACCAACGTCCCGCCCCAAACCCCTCATGGATTGCCAAAACCGGATAAAAAGGCCTCCTTGAGGCGCTCCGTTGTTCGAAATGGGCTCTCAACGAGGACACGCTTACCGGCGATTAGGTCGCTTATACCTGTCTCTCGCGGGTATCTCGGAATCACGTGCCGGTGCAGGTGATCTATGCTGCCGCCCGCAGCGCCGCCCATGTTGTAACCGATGTTGTATCCCGCCGGCCCGTGGGTTTTGTCCAAAACGTTGAGGGTGGCCTGTGTAAGGTCGTGAAGCTCCGAACGCTCGTCCGGTGTGTATGCGCGGATGTCGGTTATGTGGCGATGTGGGAAAATCATGACATGGCCGGGATTGTAGGGGTAGAGGTTCACGCAGACACTAAAATTGGTCCCGGTGTGTACCGTCAAGTTGACCACCTCGTCCGCCTCGTCGCGAATCAGGCAAAGGATACAGCCGGTGGGTCGACTGCCCTTGATGTAGGCCATCTTTTCGAAATTTAGAAAGTATTCCACGCAGTCCCCGGGGTGCTAAGGGTTTCCTGCGGCGGCGTCGGCCTCCGGCCGCAATGCCTCGAGGTTGAGCGGATCGACACCCTCTTCAGCGCTCAGGCGAAAGTAGTCCAAGAGCGCTGGATTTGCCGAAAGAATCTCCGCGTAGCTTCGAAGTGCGTTGATTACGTATTCGTCCTCCAATCGACTGCGTGTGGTTGTGTACGTCGCCTCCGCGACCGCCTGCCCCCTGGCCTCGAGCATCAGAAAGTAGACCTCTTGCGCTCGTGCGTACAGGTCGAGGTCCGGCAGACTCACTTCCGCCGGCACTACGGAGATAAACTCAACGTGTGGGAAGGATGGTCGGAGGCGAGAGATGATCTGTTCCTCGAGGCCAAAAAAGGTAAAGTCCTGGCCACCTTCAGCGGCCCGTGCGAGGGTCGAGGTCACGGCCTCGGTGGCGATTCGCCGGACGGTTGCGGCCACGGACTCGTACCACTCGGTGAGCGTGTCGGGCGTAACTGCCTCCTCTTGTGCAAGGCGGGGCAGTTCTTCGGGCGCCACGGCGAAAGAGACTTCCACCTCTATCCGAAAGGAAAAGTCGGCTTCTCCCTCGATGTACTGAGAATACAGGTCGGCGCTTGGCAGAGTTCCTTCCGAAGACACCACTTGACTGAATGGCGAAAGATCAAAGACATGGAGCGTCATGTTGGTGGGGATCAGTCGCTGCCAACGCCAGGCGAATGTGCCGGGCTCGACGACTTGAGCCTCCCAACCGTGAGTCTTTGTGAAAATCACCGCCGCGGAACCCGCAGGCACGGAAAACTGAACCCACCCAAAAAAAAACACCGTGCCGCCGAGGAGAATAAAGACAAGTAATATCAAAAGCAGTTTCTTCATGCGCAATAGTTCCTCTACGCTCTCGCGCTACGCTCTATGCCAAGCACCGGGAATAACTCGTCGAGCGAGCATATCGTGGTGTCGGGACGACGCGAACCGACTGTGGGGTTGTGCTCCCTCAGTCGTAGAGAGCGCTTGTCCCCGGCAAACAGGCAGGTACAAAGGCCCGCTCTCTGCGCCGATGCGACATCGTTGAGCATATCATTGCCCACGTAGAGTAGGGAAGGCGGTGAGAGATGGGGGGCCCGCTCGAGCAAGTCCTCAAAAAGACGTAGATCGGGCTTTGCACGTCCGATCTGAAAGGAGTAGATGCACCGGTCGGGAGGCAGGAGGTGGTACGCGTCACCGATCATGTGCTCGAGAACGATAGGCGTGAAGAACTGGGCGTTCGACACAATCCCGAGCTCGTAGCCGTGGGTGTGAAGCCGGCGGATCGCGTCGGCGGCACCGGGCATGGGGCACACGGGGTTTGCGAGGCACTCGTAGCGCGCTGCGAGCAACTCGCTTCCCTCGCTGCCGGGACCGACGGCGTCGATTCCGGCGTCGGCGACGCGACGTAATACGTTGCGCCAGATTTCTCGGATATCCACCTCAGCTCTGTCGAGTGGCCGCCCGGAACCGCCTGAGTGGGTTTTGTGAAACGCTTCGATCTCCCGGCGAAACCAAGTGGCTACAAAGTCGACGAGCATATCACTCGTCGTGAAGCGTGCGTCGGCAAGGGCCTGCGCGAAAACGGCGCGGTCCGTTTTGGCTCGACCGTTCTCACGCCGGGCGGGAGCCACGAGACATCCGTTCGGAGCGGTTCCTCCTCCCGCCGTAAATCCCCGTGTAAGTGCGGACGTGGGTTCCCCCGCTCCGGAAACAAGCAGGGTGCCATACACGTCAAAGACGACCATCTTGATGCCGTTGAGTCGATACAAGGGATACGGGCGCACGGGCGGTTTTGGTCCAAAGGACCGCCGATATTGCCTAATTATCGCCGTGATGTTCGCGGGTGCCACAATTGGCGCTATACTACCCCCCGATGCAAGCCGAAGTCGACAGCAGTCTATCGGGGGTGCCACACGTCCGCGCCGGTTCGGAGGTTGCCGGCGGTGGGGCCGGTAATCGTATCGTTCTATGGGTGTTGCGCTTTACCGAAGGCGTGCTTGTGTTTGTTGTTGTGGCAAACCTGTCGATCCTCGGGATGTTTGTGATCGGGAACTTTCAGGCTTTTGCCGACAAGACCCTGCTGCTCCTCCTGTCGATATTAAGCGTGTCTTCGCTTATCGCGCTTATCGTGTCTGTCTATTATGTGACGCTGCTTATCGCGACGCTGGTTGTTGCCAAAAGCTTGCGACTTGTGCGGCTCCTTTTGGGACTGTTTGCTGCGGCGCTTTCGGCGGGGCTCTCCGCCGGTGTCGAGTTGCTCCAGGTGGTTTTGAGTCCGGTTGCATGATACAACTCAAGACCTCCGTTGAGACCTTCCGTATACGCAGGGCGGCCGCGGTAGTGCGAGAGATTCTCGAGGGACTTTCGGGCTTCCTGACGATCGGGTGTCGCGCCGACGAAGTTGCGGAATTCTGCCGGTCCACTGCGGAAAAACGGGGAGCCGGCATGGCCGTCGGCGGATTTCCCGGCGACGCGTGTGTGTCCGTGAACGATGTTGCCGTCCACGGTATTCCCGACGGTCGGGTCCTCGAGGACGGCGATGTGGTTACGGTTGACGTACCCGTGTTGCTGGATGGGTGGCACGCCGACGGCGCGTGGACTTATCTCATCGGTGTGCCGACCCCTGCAAAGAGGCGGTTGGTGCGTGGCGCCTGGCGAGCCACGCTTTCGGGAATCCGAGCCTGCAGCGCCGGAGGGTGGATCGGCGACGTTGGGCGGGCTACCGAGGAAGCGGCGCACGAGTCCGGGTTGTGTATCATTCCCGGGTTCACCGGCCACGGCATCGGGCGTATGCTTCACGAGGATCCGGCGGTGGTCTTTGTGTCTTCGGAAGGGATCGGCGATCCAATAGTGCCCGGCATGACCGTGACCGTGGAGCCGGTACTCACAACCGGCGCCTCCGGCGTCGTTGAGCTGCCGGACGGATGGGGCTACCGCACGGTGGACGGCGCGCCGACGGCACAGTTCGAACAAACGGTGATTGTGGGTTCAAGCGGGATAACAATCCCCACGATGCCCGACGGCGTAGATATATCGTCGGCTGAGTACCCCCCGTTCTGAGCTGCGACGTGTGCCGATTTGGAAGTGATAGGCTCCACGCCGCTGTTGACTGGAGGGCCTATGCTCCTTACACTCTTAGCCTTATCACGCCACCTTAGCTCAGTTGGCCAGAGCACGTGACTTGTAATCTCGGGGTCGTCGGTTCGAGTCCGACAGGTGGCTCTGTGCTTGACAGGGGTAGGGGTGCATGCTATTTTGCGTCTTTTACTGGGGAGATTCCCGAGCGGTCAAAGGGGGCAGACTGTAAATCTGTTGGCGCAGCCTTCGCAGGTTCGAATCCTGCTCTCCCCAATCCCTCCGGCCAGTCTTTTTGGCCAGTCTTTTTGGCCAATCTCTTTGGCAAAAAGACCTGGCCTAACCCTCTGGCCGGCACCGGCCCGAATGGGCTACAACAAGTATGATGAGTAACAAACGACGCTTCTTCTGCACACGGTGTAACCGTTGCTGTCGGCACGACGAAGGCTTTGTGTTTTTGTCGCAGGCGGACCTGGAGCGTCTTTCGACACGTCTTTCCATCGCTGTCACCGAGGTTAGAGATCGATACTGCCGAAGAGTTCAGTCGGCCGGTTTTGCGCGCATCAGCCTTGGTGAAAAAGCCAACATGGATTGTATCTTCTGGGAAGGGGGATGCACCGTGTACGACGACAGACCGCTACAGTGCCGTAGCTACCCTTTTTGGGCCGCATTTTCAGAAAACAATGACGAATGGAATGCTGAAGCGAAAAACTGTCCGGGCATGAACGTTGGTCCCGTCGTGCCGCAGTCACGTATCGACGCCTTTCGTACCCAACGCCGGGCCGAGCCGCTTTTTTGTTTGGACGCGGATCGGGCGCAAACAGGGGAGATCGGCAGGTGAAAGTCCGCTTTTGGGGTGTGCGTGGATCGCACCCGACGCCCGTTACTCCGGATGAGATCCGTCGGAAGATCGCGGCGGTTGTCCGCCGGGTGAGGCCGTACGACCTGAAAAACGCCGATAGTCGCGAACGGTTTTTGGCTCGTTTGCCGGAGTGGCTCTTTGGTACCACCGGGGGAAACACTCCTTGTGTCGAGTGCCTACTCAGCGACGATACAATGCTTGTTTTTGGCGCGGGAACGGGTATTCAACGTCTCTCGACCGCCCTCCGTGCCTCGAAACAGCGGCGCAAGGTGTTCCATATCTTTTTTTCCCATTTCCACTACGACCATGTGCAGGGTCTTCCTTTTTTTGTTCCCGCCTACATACCGGATACGGAGCTCCACTTCTATAGCCCTATTCCTGAGCTCGAACAGATTCTGCGCAAGCACATGGTCCATCCGTTCTTCCCCATCCGCATGGAAGACAAAATGACCAAGCGGATGCACTTTCACGTGTTCTCGGAACCGGAGATCCAGATTGGGTCGGCACGTATACAAACCCATGAGCTAAACCACCCGGGTCGCGCCTTTGCGTACAAGGTCACCGAGGGCGAGCGGAGCTTTGTCTACTGCACCGACACGGAGTTGAGCTCCGAAGACTTCGAGATGAATACCCTCAATCGTAACATGTTCCACGGTGCCGATGTTTTAGTATTGGACACGATGTACACCCTAGGCGAGGCAATCGAGAAGTACAGCTGGGGACACTCATCATTCAGCCTCGGGGTGGAGTTCGCCACGACCTGGCAGGTCAAAGCCCTCTATCTCTTTCACCACGAACCGCTCTACGACGATAAAAAACTGGACCACAACCTCACCGCGGCCCGCTGGTACGCAAATCGGTTGGGAAACAGCGGGCTATCGATCGAGCTGGCACGGGAAGGTGACTCCATACATCTCTGAGACAAAACACCGGTCGATAAAACCGAAAGGGGGAGTCGTGACGGATCATGAAGACGAAGGAACGATGCTGGGTCTGTACATAAACGAGATCGTAGCGCTGTACGTGCATCTTGCCCCAATGGAAGACAGGCTCAACGAGGGGCTGGCGCGTCTTGTCGATAGAATACGCCGATTCCTGTTCGACCGCATGACGGTGGAGGAAATGGAGAAAATTGAGTCTGCCGTAGCGGGCGTTACGTCCGTCGACGAAGGTGATGTTGGCCGTTTCAGGGCATACCGGTCCTTCAGGGGCTGATTTTTTATTTCCGCCGACGTACGTTTAGGTAATCACTGTTTGTCCACGGGGAGTTAGCTGACATGAGACTCAAGCCGCGAGTGTTGACCGTGCTCTTTGCAGCGGCGGCCGCAATGGTACATGGGCAAACGCTCCCGCCTCCGGGCGGCAACGACGTGCCCCAGTTTTACTCGCCCTTTTTTCTCGGCAGCATCGACTCAACGGTGTCAACTGCATCGCCGGTGGCGGATGGAATCAACCCGGCCGTCTCCGGTGCCAACCAGCGGCCGGTTTTCGATCTTAGCTATATCATGCTTGCGTCCTTGGTGCCGGGGACCGAGTCCGTTTCCGGCCACGCAATCAACCTCGGCGCATCCCTACCGAGCAGGGTGGGCGTGTTCACCGGGGGCTTGCATTTTCTAAACTCGACGTTGCCGAACATGAATCTAGGCAACCAGCTCAATGTCCGTTTTTCCTTTTCAAAGGACTTGTTTCCTGACCTCCTTGTTGGTGCAGGCCTCAACACCACCTTTGGATCTATCGATCGCTTTGACGTGGGTGTCGGAATCGATCTCGGTTTTGTACACATTCCCGCATCGCGTGGTGGTCTCGAGCGATTCCGGTGGGGTGCAGCGATCCAGGGCATCGGAAAAGGCTACGACCCGTCGTTGGCTCCCGGCACAGGCTCCTATCCGGGCCCGTTTACTCCCACCGTTGGTGCCGCGTTTACGCCAATCGAAACGGACGACGTCCGACTGGATGTGGCCGCCGACCTTAGGTTCCCATCGTTCCAGAACGTCCGGCTAGGGGTCGGAGCGGAGTTGGTTCTGTTTGACTTCTTCTCCGTGAGCGCCGGTTGGGGAGTTGATTTTCGGGAGCTCCTCGATGTCAACGTGGCGCAGCGGAGCCTGCTTCCTCGAGTGGGGATCTCTTTTTCGTTCCAAACGGATTTCGAGAACGGCGAAGACTTTTTGTCACGGCAGGGCTGGAACCAAAGCGACGTGCAGACCGGGTTCTCCGTAGCTCCCCTGTACGGCGACGAGTGGGCATTTGGACTCGCTGTTAATGCGCCGGTGGGTGTCATTGACGCAGAGCCTCCTGCAATTCGGGTTGGTTACGGCCAACCGGTGTACGTCTCTCCAAACAACGACGGCGTCTCCGACTCGTTGAGTTTTGGTCTTTCCATAACCGACGACCGGTTTGTGACGGAGTGGCGGGTCCTGTTTTTTGACGAGGCGGGTGTCCTGGTGCGAGAGTTCGAGAATATCGACGATCGGCCTGAGAACCAGGGGTTTCAGAATATCATCGACCGCATATTGGCGGAGAAAAGTGGTGTGCCCGTGCCGGACGAGATTCGCTGGGATGGAACTCGTAGCAACGGGAGCCTCGCGCGGGACGGCGTCTATAGCTTCTCGGTAGAAGCGGTAGACGACAACGGCAACATGGCCCGCTCGCCCGAGTATACGGTTACTATCGACGCTACCGCACCCCATGCCGTTGTTCTAACACCTGAGCCCGAGAGTCTGATCTTCTCACCCAACGGCGACGGCAACAAAGATTTCCTCTCCATCGACCAGAGTGGAAGTGTCGAGGAACTCTGGACCGGTCGGATCTCCGATTCCACCGGTCGCGTAGTAAACGAAAGGCAGTGGCGAAACAGCGCCCCGGCCGGTTTCGACTGGAACGGACGAGATGCGACGGGTGGAGTGGTACCGGACGGCGTCTACTCGTACGAAGTCAGTTCCCGTGACCGTGCCGGTAATGTCGGAAGCGCACGGCTTTCCAACATCATCGTCAATACCGAGTCGACTCCGGTGGGTGTCAGCATTGATCTATCGGCCTTTAGTCCAAACGGCGACGGCAACAAGGACGCCGTGAACCTGGGCTTGGAGATCCCCGTCGCCGACGGTCTAGAAACCTGGCGCGTTGACATTAAAGACGTTGCGGGAAGCGTCCGCCGTTCCATAAGCGACAACCGTATCCCGGCAGCACCGGTGCCTTTCGACGGCCGGAACGATTTGGGACGATTGCTGCCCGAAGGGCTCTACTATGCGGAGCTTACCGTCGAGTACCGCTCCGGCAACCGGCCGACCGCCGAGTCTCCGAGCTTTGCCATTGATCTCACACCGCCCTCGGCGACGATCCGAGCGGACTTTGACGTGTTCTCCCCCAACGGGGACGGCAACAAAGATCTAGTGACCTTCTTCCACGAAACTTCTGCTGAGGAGGGATGGACCGGCGTCGTGTCCGATTCCGATGGACGAGAAGCGAGTCGATTTGAGTGGCTCGGCACCGCTGATCAGCAGATTTCCTGGGGGGGGCGAGCAGGAGATGGGCGGATCGCCCCGGACGGCATCTATTACTATGAGCTTCGAGCAACCGACACGGCGGGCAACCTCGGTACGTCCAATCGGATTTCATTCGAGCTGAATACGGAAGAGACCCCGGTCATCCTGTCTGTGCAGTACGACGCATTCTCTCCGAATGCCGACAACATCAAAGATACGATAGAGATATACCCGCAATTGCGGGTCGCTGACGGAGTTCAATCCTTTGAGCTGGAGTTGTTTGATGTCGACGGCGAGCGTGTTCTCTGGTTCGACCAGTCAGGGTCGCCGAGCAGTGTGATTATATGGGACGGCCGTGCTGAGGGGCGCCCGGTGCCGGATGGTCGGTATCGGGCTCGCATCACGGTGAACTACGAGAACGGCAATCAAGCTTCTTCGACAACGCGCCTCTTTGCCCTGGACACCGTTCCTCCGAACGCCACGGTGGGAGTTTCGCCACAGCTCTTTAGTCCGAATGACGACGGCAACCGGGACACCGTGCGGATAACGCAGAGTGGGTCGCAGGAAGCCGTGTGGACCGGCACAATCGTCGCCTCCGACGGGACCGCTGTCCGAGAGTACTTTTTCCGTCGCCTTGGCCAGGACGTGGTGTGGGACGGAAAGGACGAGGCCGGAAACGTGGTGGCGGACGACGACTATGTGTACCGCCTGAGTGCCGAAGATACCGCGGGTAACCGCGCATCTATAACGAGCCAACCATTTACCGTGGACACGCGACGAGCCCGCGTGTTTGTTACCGTCGACTTCGCAGGGTTCTCACCCAATAACGACGGGTTCCGCGACGACATCGGGTTTACCATGTATGTTGGATTAGCCGATGGCATAGAGTCGTGGGAGCTCACCATCCGCCACGCGGACGGCGCGGTTGGCCGGGTGTTTAGCGGCACCGAGGCATCCTCGCAGCGGAGCGTGCGCTGGAATGGTCGCGCTCCGAGTGGTCGGATCCGCGAAGGTGTGTACACAGCGACCTTCCGTGTGGTCTATGCCAAAGGCGACAGGCCCCAGGCCACTACTACGGCCTTTGTGCTTGATGTGAGTCCACCGGAAGTGGACGTTAGCCTTGATCCGTTGCCGTTTTCCCCGGACAACGATGGGCTCAACGATCTGTTGCGGATCGGTCTCGATGTGCGCGACCGCACGGAGGTTGGGCCTTGGCGCTTCGATATCCTCGGTCGCGAGGACGCTCTCTTTAATGAGTTCAGTGGACGAGGCAATCCGGCGGACGAGCTGATTTGGGATGGCCGGGCTCTCAACGGCGAGTTGGTTGAATCCGCCCGCGACTATCCCTATGTTCTGACCATTGCTGATGTTCTCGGCAACGTCACCGAGTACTTCGGCGAGATCCCGGTCGATGTTCTTGTTGTGCGTGACGGCGACAGATTGCGCGTTCAGATCTCGAATATCACTTTCGCGCCCAATAGCGCAGACCTTGTCGTGGACCAGGACGATCCTCTGGGGGAGAAAAACGTCGAAGTTCTCAATCGCCTGGCGGACATCTTCTCCCGATACTCCACCTACAACATCCGAATCGAAGGGCATGCCGTGAACATCACCGGTACCCAGGAGGAGGAAGAGCAAACGCTGGTACCACTCTCCCGGTCTCGTGCCGAGTCTGTCCGACAAGCACTTGTCGGCCGGGGTGTGGCACCGGGGCGTCTAAGTGTGTTGGGGCGTGGGGGGGCCGATCCCCTTGTTCCCCACGATGATCTGGACAATCGTTGGAGAAACCGCCGCGTCGAGTTTATTCTTATCCGGTAGTCGCGGCGTTAGAAAAGGCGCATGCGGATCCCCGATGCAGTAATTCAGGCAATACTGGACAAGCTCGATGTGGTGGGCTTTGTCGGGAACTATGTATCTCTTCAGAAAAAAGGTAGTCGTTGGTTTGGCTTGAGTCCGTTCAAGGCCGAGAAAACACCCTCCTTTACCGTCGACCCCGACAAGGGTCTGTACTACGACTTTTCCACTGCAAAGGGTGGTTCCGTGTTTAACTTGGTCATGGAGCTCGACGGGCTTACCTTTCCGGAGGCCGTTCGGCGGGTAGCTGCGGCCGCCGGCGTCACCGTACCGGAATCCGATGCTCCGGTAGACAACCGACGTTCGGCGCTCCTTGACCTCTACCGTCGGGTCGCGGGCAGTTTCCACTTTATGCTGGCCGAACGGCCCTACGCCGCCGCCGCCCGGGAGTATCTCGAGAAGCGGGGCATAACACGCGAAACCGTCGACGCATTCCAACTCGGATACGCTCCGCCCGACGGTACCTGGCTATGGTCGTTCTTGAGACAAAAGGGTTACAGCGAGGAGTTCTTGAAGGAGTCAGGACTGTTCGCCGGTAAAGACAAGCGGTGGTGTCTCTTTGTCGACAGGGTGATGTTTCCGATTCTCTCGGCCCGCGGAGAAGTACTGGCATTCGGCGGACGGCGTATGTCGGAAAGAGGCCCCAAATATATCAACTCGCCGGAAACCGATGCCTACAAAAAGAGCGCAAACCTGTACGGTCTTAACGCCGCCATGCCGACGATCCGGAAAAATAAGGATTTTGTTCTTGTGGAGGGCTACACCGACGTTATCGCCCTTCACCAAGCAGGGGTTACCCAAGCGGTGGCGCCGCTGGGTACCGCGTTTACCGATGGACAGGCCGGTCTTCTTGCTCGTGCCGCCGGCCGTTGCCGCCTCTTCTACGATGGAGATGAGGCGGGTTTTCGTGCGACGATTAGGAGTGCCTCTATCTGCGAAGAGCACGGCATCGAGACAGCGGTCATTCCCGTTGAGGGCGGCCAGGATCCTGCCGACCTATTGGAGAAGGAAGGTCCGTCGCGCTTGAAAACAGTCGCTGAATCAGGTATTAATACGCTTGAGTACTTGTTGCAAAAAATTGTCCCAACTGCTACGGTTTCCGATCCTAGATCGGCGTCGTTTGTTTTGCAGCAACTCTTTCCGTATATTCGGAGTATGGCATCCGAGGTACGTCGGGAGCAGGGCCTGGTCCAGCTTGCGGATAGCTTGGGTGTGGATGTGGAGGCGGTTCGTCAGGATTATAAGCAGGGATTTGGTGCCGCGCCGGCGCGGCCGAAAAGTCCTTCGAACGGAGCGGGAGATGCCGTTAGCCCCAAATCCGTTCGGACACGCAGGTCAGTTTCCCACGATCTCTATCTTATGCTCGCAGTGGCGTCCCACCGCGAGCTGTATTCGTTTGTTCGGGCAGCAATAGCGACCGATGATTTGGAGGATGAAGCGGCCGTGGAGTTGTTTATTGCCCTTGAGGACGCATATCGACACAACGAGACATCCACTGAGGCGTTATTGGAGAGAATAGACAATTCATCATTGCGCGACCTTACGATCCACCGAATTAGCTCGGGAGAATTTGATGCGAACAGCGAGCAAGTTGTTCGGGACAGCGTGCACCGGGTTAAGATGCGGAGCTTAGAGACCAAGCGGTCGCGGATCGAGGCCAGGCTCCGGCACCTGAGTCGAACCGGTGCATCGGGTCCGGACGGCCGGCAAGACGACCCTGAAGAGCTGCGGCGTCTCCTCGAAGACAAGATCTATCTAGACGGCGAACTCTTGAGACTCAAAGAGGAACAGCATGACTGAACTCCAGCAAGATCCTGCTATAGAAAAACTCATCGAATATGCTCGTGGTAAGAAATCGATCACCTACGACGAGGTTCACGATCTTCTTCCGGATTCCATTGTCAATTCTGAAAAGATCGACGAGGTGATCTCGCTCCTCGAGCACCACAAGATTAAGCTGGAGGAGGAAAACGTCACTGAGCCAACCGTCGAAGAGGTCAAAGCACGCCCCGATAGAAGAAAACGCTTGATGTACGGGGACAAAGAGTCCGCAATCGACGACCCGATCCGGCTATATCTTCGCGAGATCGGAAAGGAAAACCTTCTCACGGCCGAGCAGGAAGTCCAGCTGTCCAAACAGATGGAGGACGGCGAGAGCATTATCAAGGACGTTATTAAAGGCTCCGGCATGGTTATTCCGGAGTTTTACGCGTTGGGACAGCGGGCCATGTCGTCCCGCGAGCCGCGCGAGATGAATCTGAGCAAAAAAGAGATCTCCGAGTTTCTCGCGGAACGTCGACGACTCTCGCAGTTTTATCGGGAATCCCTCCGTGGCGCGATGCCCGATCTTAAGGCGTACATGGATCAGAAACGCAAGATCGTGGCGAAAGGCGGTGACATCCTCTCCGACGACGAGTTGGACAGTCGGCGCGTAGAGCTCCTCGAAAAGCTGCGCGAGGTCGAGATTCATCAGGAAGAAATCCTTTCGTTTTCCGACAAGTTTGTGAGCGCAACCCGCAGAATCCGAAAGTATCGCCGCGAGCAGGATCGAATCGAAAAGCGCTTGCAGGTCTCGAACATGCGAGAGCTCCGGGGGCTCGGGCGGGGTCTCGCGATTGGGGCGGACCGCGAGAAGATAGAGACTCGTCTAGGTCTAAGCGCTGACGAGATAAAAGAAAAAATCCGCCAGATTCAGATCACCGAGAAGAAGCTCGAAGGTCTGCAGGTCGAGTTCGAGAACACCATCGACGAGATCTTGTCGATGTCTCATGAGATCATACGTGGCAAGACGTTGATGCAAACGGCCAAGGATCGTCTTATCAAGGCAAACCTGCGATTGGTCGTAAGCATCGCAAAGAAGTACACCAACCGGGGCTTGCACTTCTTCGATCTTGTGCAAGAGGGAAACATCGGTCTGATCAAGGCCGTCGAAAAGTTCGAGTATCGGAAGGGCTACAAGTTTTCCACCTACGCCACATGGTGGATTCGGCAGGCCATAACTCGGTCTATTTCCGACCAGGCTCGAACCATCCGTGTGCCGGTGCACATGATTGAGCAGATAAACAAGGTCGTGCGCGAGCAGAGGCAGCTTATGCAGATGCTCGGACGTGAGCCAACCGACGAAGAAATCGCCGGACGCCTCGGTTGGAACGTTGCTCGCGTCAAGTCGGTCAAGAATGTGGCACGTGAACCGATCTCGTTGGAGACGCCGATTGGCGAGGAAGAGGACTCTCTTCTTGGCGACTTCATAGAGGACAAGGACATAGAGAATCCCGCGCACCAAACCGCGTTTACGCTTCTTCAAGAGCAGCTGCACGAGGTGTTGGCGACGCTTCCTCCGCGAGAGCAGGAGGTTCTCAAGATGCGGTTTGGCCTGGAGGACGGCTATTCACTAACGCTCGAAGAGGTCGGACTGTACTTCAACGTGACCCGGGAGAGAATCAGGCAGATAGAGGCAAAGGCGCTCAGGAGGCTTCGGCACCCCAAACGTAGCCGACGCCTCAAGGACTATTTAGACCACTAATAGGCTGCTCCGATGGCCGACTACACAACCACAAAGGAATCAAGAATGATGCACGAGGTGTACGACAAGCTTCGAGCTCTGCAGGAGACGTTGTCCAAGAAGTTTGAGCTCGAAAAGGAACTGAGAGATATCCCCAAGACGCTGTCGACCAAGCAAGAGCTCTTGAGCCGACTAAAAAAGTCGTATATCGAGCGGAATCGTCAGTACGAAGAGACACGGGGTAAAATCGGCGAGCTCAAGGTCCATCTGCAGGAAGCGGAAGCGGGCCGGGAGCACTATGAAGAGCAAATGGACCTGATCAAAACGCAGCGAGAATACGAGGCCCTGGACAAGGAGATTCGTGATGCTTCGGAGAAGGAGCAATTCCTGCGCAAGGAACTCCAGCGCGAAGAGAAGGGGCTTGAAGAGATGTCCCGTGCTCTCGAGCGGGAAGAGACCATGATCAAACAGCAAGAGGAAGAGCTCACCGAAGAGCAAGAGAAGATCAAGACGCAGAGCGATGACAAGCACGAGCGTTTGCGGGAGCTAGAAGCCGAGGAAAGCCGAATAACGCCCGAGCTTGACGACGAGTTGCTCTTCAAATTCGAGAGGATCATTCGAAGCAAAGAGGGGCAGGGCATCGTGCCTCTTCGAAAAGGCGTTTGCACATATTGCAACATGATCCTCCCGAATCAGCTCGTAAACGACGTCCGTTCCGGAGAAGACATCCACTTCTGCCCGTATTGTTCGCTGGTGTTGTTCTACCAAGAAGACGATGAAGCGGCCGCGTACGACGATAGCGAGTCCGAAGGACTGTCCGACATCGTCGACATGGACGACTACGACGATTTTGGTGATATCCTGGCGGAACAGGACGTTGATACAACGGCGATCTTCGACGACGAGAGCGTGTTGCAGAAAGACGGCCTTGACGAGGAAGAGGAAGACGAGGAAGAAGAGGAAGAAGAAGACGAGGAGGATGACGACGACGAAGAAGACGTAGACGACGAAGAGGACCTCGAAGAACCGCTTGACGAGGAAGATGAAGACGAGGAAGACGAAGAGTAGAGGCGGGGCACAAAAGGCGCAGACCGGGACGTCGCGCCGAATGCGTGGCATTTGGTGAGGAAAGTCCGGGCTCCCACGAGCACGGCACCGGGTAACTCCCGGGCTCCGGCTGTCAGTCGGAGACAGAAAGTGCCACAGAAAACAAACCGCCCGACCATCAATTCTCGTAGTTGGTGGTCCGGTAAGGGTGAAAAGGTGGGGTAAGAGCCCACCGGCGCTTTGGCAACAACGCGCGCATGGTAAACCTTGCCGGGAGCAAGGCCAAGCAGCGGACAGACTGCTCGTCCAATGTCCGCGGGTAGGCTGCACGAGCATTCTTGAAAAAGAGTGTCTAGATAGATGACGTCCGCCCGCTGAATCCGTTCGGGCACAGCGGGTACAGAACCCGGCTTACAGGCCTGCGCCTTTTGTGCTCCGTCTGCTCTGAATTGACTTTTAGTATTTGATGTATTTTAATGTGTGCGGCGCGCATGCAGTATCCACGAGAGCGATTTAGACCCTCCCGGGACCGACGGGGCCGTGGAGGCCCGCGTGTCGGAATTATAGCAATCATAACAGTCGGCGTTCTCGCTGCAGCGACCGCAGTATTCGTCGCGCGTGGTGCACGTGGCCTATCTTTTGCCGAGCTGGATGCCGTAAATCTTGCTCAAGCCGCCTTCGAGGCCGGTGATTTTGAGGAGACTGTTTCAATCGCCGATAGGATCCTGGAAGAGGATACACTAAACGCCTCGGCACTTGTCCTCAAGGGGTTTGCCCACTACCACGCCGGCGTAAACAGCATTGCCGTGGATGAACGAACCCAACATCTCGATGCCGCGATCGTGGCCCTGCGCCGGGCGTTGTTACTTGGCTCGGTTCCTATCGAGGAGCGGGTTTATCACGTCCTGGGGAAGGCGTATTACCACAAAGGACCGTACTTCGTCGACTCATCGATTACCTATCTCGAGGAGTCGGTCGCTGCGGGTTACGACCAAAGCGAGACCTATGAATACCTGGGCCTCGCGTATTCGGACTTTGGAGACTATGGGCAAAGCGCCGACAACTACCTCCTTGCGCTGAGGTCCCGTCCCGTCGAAGAACGTGACGTGATCTACGTCTTTCTCGCCGAAAGCTACAGAGAGCTTGGAGAGCTCGACGAGGCTGCCTACTATCTCCGTCTTGCGGTGAATACGTCGCAAGACAATTTCTTGACTCTCCAAGCCCAATTTGCGTTGGCCGAAGTCCTTACTGAACTCGGCAACACGGATCAAGCCGTGCTACAGTATGAGGCGATTCTCGAGGAGAACCCTCAATCGGCCGAAGCACTAATCCGCCTTGGGGACATCTACGCGGAAACCGGGAATCCCGAACGGGCGAGGTTCTACTGGCGACGCGTAGTCACCGAAGTCGATCCCGAGAATCCAGAGGCGCATGCGCGCCTCGAGCGCCGGCAGTAGGAGTTCAGAGAAGTGGGACGGTTGTTTAATGCATTTTCCTCCGATATCGGAGTAGACCTCGGAACCTGCAATACGCTTATCTACATGCGCGGGCGAGGGATTGTTATCAGCGAACCGAGCGTGGTAGCTGTTGAGCGAGGCACCAAACGGGTTGTGGCCGTGGGAGAGGAAGCGCGGTTGATGCTTTGGAAGACCCCCGGGGATATTATTGCGATTCGGCCACTTCGCGACGGTGTAATAGCGGATCTGGAAACGACGGAGAAAATGATCCGTTACTTTATTTCCAAGGTCATCAGCCGAAGGTGGTTTGTAAAGCCGCGCATGGTTGTTGGTGTGCCGTCCATGATCACCGAAGTGGAGCGCCGCGCCGTGGAAGAGAGCGCGTACAAGGCGGGTGCCCGCGAGGTAAAGGTGATCGAGGAGTCGTTGGCCGCCGCAATCGGTGCGAGCATACCTATCTTCGAGCCGGCCGGTCACATGATCGTTGACATCGGAGGCGGCACCAGCGAGATCTCGGTCATATCACTTGGCGGCATGGTGGTCACAAACGCAATTCGTCTAGGTGGCGACGAGTTCGACGAGGCGATTATCAAACATGTTCGGACGGTCCACAATCTTATCATCGGCGAACGCACGGCCGAGGACCTAAAGAAGCAAATCGGCAACGCGGCGCCGGAAAAAAAGATCGAGAAAATGGAAGTGAAGGGGACCGACGCCATCACGGGCCTGCCAAGGCGGCTGGAGATCGACAGTGTTGAGGTCCGCGAAGCGCTGCAAGAGCCTATCAATGCGATTGTGGAAGAGATCAAACGGACGCTTGGTCAAACGCCGCCGGAGTTGGCCGCGGATATCGTGGAGCGAGGAATTGTCATGACCGGCGGAGGGTCACTACTAAAAGGTCTCGATACGTTGATCGCTAACGAAACCGGCGTCCCTGCGTTCCGTGCCGAGGACCCGTTGAATTGTGTTGCTCTTGGCGCGGGCATGTACTTTGATCACGAGAAAGGCCAAGGACAGAGTCGGAGCGTCTACAACCGCTTGAACCCGTAGCACCGTGAAGCTAATCAAGAGAAGAAAGACACTGTTTGTGTTTTTGGGACTCCTGATAGTGTCGCTTGTTTCTTTGGGTGTCAGTAGCAACTCCTTCAGGGTTCAACCCGAGCAATGGGGATTCACATTCTTCTCGTCTGTTCAGCAAGTAGTTCACGGCATCGGGAAGTTTTTTTCCGATACGGTTGCATCGATTCGAGAGCTCGGGCGGCTCCAAGAGGAGTATGCGGCTGTCGTTGAGCAGCTCCAAGAGTACGAACTGCGCTCCGTGGAAGTTGCCGATTTAGAGGCGGAGAATGCCCGATTGCGAGATCTGCTCGGACTGGCCGAGGATCTTGGCGTACCGGCCCAGGCGGCGCAGATCATCGGAAAGGATCCGGCAAACTTTCACAGCACAATTACCATTAACAAGGGCCGGGCACACGGTCTTGTGGGCGACGAAGCGGTCGTGGCCGTCCAGGACGGAACGCAAGGGCTGGTCGGCAGGGTTGTTCAGGTTGGTGCCGCCTCGGCAATTGTCATGCCCATCTATGACGCCTCCGCTTTCGCGGCTGCGCGCATCAGGCGGTCCCGCCACGAGGGCCTTGTCCAAGGGGGAGGACGTCAGAATCGAGAGTTGTCTATGCAGTATGTGGACAACTCCGCTCGGGACCTTATTGCGGCGGGTGACATGGTTGTAACCTCAGGCTTGAGCTCCGTGTATCCGCCAAATATCTCGATTGGGTGGATCACGTCCATTTCAGCTCGCTCATACGAGACCACGTTGGATATCTCGCTTGCTCCGGTGGTCGATTTCACACGTCTGGAGCTCGTTCTTGTGTTGGTCGAGTCCGCAGATCAAACGGCGGTAGGAATACCGTGATTCCGTTTCTCGTCTCCACCGCCATAGCCGCGGGCCTCGTGCTATTGCAGTCGAACGTGCTTCACCTCTTGGCCATTGCAGGTGCGATTCCCGACCTAGCGCTTATCGTGCTGGTATTTGTGTCCAACAAAAACGGACCCATGGTTGGGCAGCTAACGGGTTTTGCATCGGGTCTTGTGTACGACTTCTTGAGTCTTGCACCGCTGGGCTTTCACAGTTTTGCACGGACGGTGATCGGCGCGTTGTACGGCAAGTCACGGGGAAACATCTTTGTTGACCCGATTCTTGTGCCGATGCTCCTAGTTGTGGTGGCTACCGTTGTCAAAGGTGTATTGGGCGCCTTGCTCTCGGCGGTGTTTTTGTTAGATGATGTTGCTGGTCGGGTATTCTCGGTGGCGTTCCTCGTGGAGATCGGGCTAAACGCTTTTTTCGCACCGTTTGTGTTCGGCCTGCTCAAACTGATCAAGCCTCTAGCTCCTAAACTTGGCACGGAGCTGCGTGATGGAAGCGCGTAATAAATCATACAGACCACAGCATGTATCCACGCCTCGGCTGATCGGTCTCGGAGTAATGATGGGCCTTATCGTCGGGGCGTTTCTAATGCATCTGTTTTCTATCCAGATCATCGATGGTTACATCTATCAGGTGAGAGCGCGCCAGACCTCGAGGCGTAGTGTTACTGTTCCAGCAGCCCGGGGCGAGATATTCGACCGAAATCGGGATACACCCATCAGCACCAACGTGGATTCGTTCGCCGTGGACTTGATTCCGGCGGACTTGCCCCAAGAACGATTCCCAGACGTGGTCAGCCGGCTGTCGAACCATTTGGAAGTATCGACGGAAGAGATTCGAACTAAGGTGGACGACTTTGGTAGGGGACGCTTCCAACCACTTGTTGTCAAAGACGGGGTCGGTTTGCCAACCATCAGCTACCTCGCGGAGCATATCGAGGATTTTCCAGGCATCACCTGGCATCGCAAGCCAATTCGCTACTACCCGGACAGGCGGCTCCTGACCCATGTACTTGGTTACGTCGGCGACATCAACGCCAATGAGCTCCAGGTACTGTTCAACCGGGGATACAACGCCGGGTCGATAGTCGGCAAGGCAGGGGTGGAATTGCAGTACGAGGACGTGCTGCGTGGCGACGACGGCCGCGACTTCTACGCGGTCGATGTCCGTGGACGCCGCATCTCGGAGGAGGCGTTTGAAGACGTCTCACCTGTGCCGGGAAACTCGATCGTCCTAACACTCGACCGTGATATTCAAGAGCTCGCATGGAAATCCTTGGGGGACCGGGTGGGTTCAGTGGTGGTGCTAAAGCCCGACACCGGAGAGGTGCTGGCTATGGTGAGCCGACCGGACTACGATCCGAACCTCCTATACACCAAGAACGGTCCGGAGCTGCTCCGGAGATTGAACCTGGACCCCGCATCGCCGTTTCTCAACAGAGCGATCCAATCAGCGGCTGCGCCGGCCTCTACCTTCAAGATTATTATGACCGCGGCCGCCATCGAAGAGGAAGTCCTCGACACCGACGACATCATCGATGCGCGATTGACCTACCGTTTTGGAAACGGGGTATGGCGTGATTGGGGAAACGTGGCCTTTGGTCCCTTGAATATCTTTGGGGGCCTTGCAAATTCGTCAAATTACTTTTTCTACGTGGTCGGCAATGAGCTGTTGGGATACGAGCGTATCGCTCACTACGCAAGAGAATTCGGCTTCGGGGCGGCCACCGGCATTGACCTGCCCGGTGAAGTACAGGGTCTGATTCCGACCCCCGAGTGGAAGGAAAGTAGGTTGGGCGAGCCGTGGGTCGGCGGCGACACCGTCAACATGTCCATAGGTCAAGGCTACGTTCTTGTCACTCCGATGCAGCTGGCAAACGCGGTTGCCATGGTGGCAAATCGCGGCGTGGCTTATCGTCCACACGTACTCAAAGAAGTGCGGGACGCGATAACGGACGAGGTTATCCAGACCGCGGAGCCGGAGCCCCTCTACAGTTCGTCGATGCGCGACAGTACATTTGACGTCGTTGGGCAAGCCATGCGTGCCGTGATCAGCGAAGGCACGGCCGAAAAGGTCATCACAACCGACGCCGTAACGGTGGCCGGCAAGACCGGAACCGGCCAGATCGGCATACAAGACCAGTACCATTCCTGGTTTACCGCTTACGCACCATACGACCAAGACGATCCGCGGGACCGCGTGGTTGTTGCCGTTATGGTCGACGCGGTAAACGAGTGGGAGTGGTGGGCCCCGATTGCTGCGAACATCATCTTACACGGAATCTTTGCCGACCTCGACTTTGACGAGACACTCGCCGATCTGCGCACTCTGCGAAATCCGTGGTTCTATTATTTCGACTACGAGGACGAGCCGTGAGCGTACCCCTCGAACAGGGCCGCAAGAAGGTGTCGGTCTTTAGTATCGATGTCTGGCTCCTCAGCGCAACCCTGGCGCTGTTAGGTATCGGCATTGCATTTATCTACTCGAGCGGGGTCACCTCGACCGGCGATTCTTTTTCGAACGAATACATCCGGCAGATTATTTGGGCGGGCACCGGTTTAGTGCTGTTGGTTGCCGCGTCGTTTGTGGACTACGGCCGATTCCGGGGCCTATCGCCGTACTTGTATGCCGGCGCCGTGTTGGTACTGATACTCACCATTGCCTTCGGCCGCGTTGTCAACGGTGCGAGGAGTTGGATTGGCCTTGGCGAGATAGGTGTCCAACCGTCGGAGTTTGCCAAGATCCTCACGATTTTTCTCGCGGCTCGTTACATGGAGCACATTGGTCCCGGAATTCGCGCTCCCATGAGGTTTTTGGTCAGCTTTGCAATTTGTGCACTCCCGATGGGACTGATATTGCTTCAACCCGACGTCGGCACCGCCATGGTCTATGTGCCGATCTTCCTGTTTATGGCATACGTCTGTGGTGCGAAACTCCACCATCTGTTTTTTGTCGTGGCAGCGGGTATCCTTGTAATCGTACTAACGGTCTTACCAGCATACGAAGCGCAGATCGCCGGGCGTAGCCTGCCCCTCGTGTCGGTGATCACGGATCGAACGCTGGTTGTGATTCCGGTTGTGGGTGTATCCGTCGTAACTGTATTGGCGATCGCCGGACGACTTTTCCTAAAGCGCCGGTATTTCTACTGGATCGCGTACGGCGGGATCATCGTACTTGCAGGCCTCGTTGGGTCCTTCGCCGCCCGCGCGTTTGTCGGCGATTACGCGGTAACTCGGCTTATTGTCTTCCTCGATCCATACGTCGATCCACGGGGCGCCGGATGGCACATTATCCAGTCGCTCACCGCGGTTGGCTCGGGTGGTTTGGTCGGCAAAGGTTTTTTGCAGGGAACGCAGAGCCACTACCAATACTTGCCTCAGCAGAGCACCGATTTTATTTTTTCTATTCTGGCGGAGGAGTGGGGATTCGTCGGAGCCGTTGTCGTGTTTGGGTTGATCTTGGTGTTACTTGCTCGTGGGATCTTTATCGTGAGGCACGCCAAGGACAGGTTTGCCGCGGCAATCGCCGGCGGTATCATCGGAATGTTTTTTTTCCACTTTATGGTAAACGTGGGAATGGCCATTGGGGTGATGCCGATTACCGGCATCCCCCTCTTGTTGTTGTCCTACGGCGGTTCGTCTCTGTGGACGGCGATGCTCAGTGTGGGTGTTCTTATGAGCATCTACCAGCGCCGCTATCAGTATTGAGACAAAACAAGGCTTACGTTGAGTTCGATTACACACATCAATCCCGTTCGTGACCTTCCATCGATTCTCGCCCGTGTTGAGCAGCCCGCTCGTTATGTGGGCGGTGAAGTAGATAGCACGTTTAAGAGCGACGACACGCTTCTGACGGTCGCCTTGTGTTTCCCCGACATGTACGAGATTGGTATGTCGAATACTGCGATGCGAATTCTGTACGATCTTATCAACGGTCGAACGGATTGCCGCTGCGAGCGTGTGTTCACGCCCGCCGTTGATATGGAAACCGAGCTTCGCGAGGCCGGTGTTCCTCTCTATACTCTGGAGACGGGTATCCCATTACACCAGTGTGACCTGATAGCATTTACCGTTTCGTATGAGCTTTCGGCGACAAACATGGTCGCGGTACTCGACGCCGGGGGTGTACCAATTCGGCGCGACAAAAGACGGGACAACCATCCGTACGTAATCGCCGGCGGACCGGCGATTACCAATCCGACGCCGTTTGGGGTGTTTGTAGACGGCGTTTGTATCGGGGACGCCGAAGAGATACTCCCATCTATTCTGGAAAAGCTCGCCCGGGAAAAGCGCCTGGGACGCCTAAACCGCCCGACGGCGGCCGAGGCGTTTGGCGCGTCTCCGTACGTCTATTGTCCCGACGAACCTACCAAGCCGGTGCGACGCGCTTGGTGGGCGGGTTTCGGCTCGCGACCCGATATCCGACGGTTTCCCATTCCTTCGCTAAGACCCGTGCAGGACAACGCGGTTGTGGAGATCATGCGTGGCTGCCCAAACGGATGCCGCTTCTGTCATGCCGGGCGATATTACCGACCGTATAGGATGAAGGATGTCGATCACATTGTCGCGGAGGTGGACCATGCGGTCCTCGAGCAGGCATACAACGAGGTGACGCTCGCGTCGTTGAGCTCGGGAGACTACCCGGGGATCGGGACGCTGGTGGCCTTGCTTCACGAGCGCTATCGGGGAAAAAACGTCAGTTTTAGCCTTCCGTCCCTCAAGGTAGACACCTTTAGCCTGCCGACTATCGAGGCGTTGTCGGGTGTTCGCCGTTCCGGGCTCACTTTTGCCGTGGAGTCGCCCTTTCCGGAGGGACAGGCCGCGTGCAACAAGCTGGTGCCTTGGGAAAGCGTGGCCGCGATTTTGAAGGAAGCACAAAAGCGCGGCTGGAGGTCGGCAAAGCTCTACTTTATGATCGGGCTTCCGCGTCCCACCAATACTCCGGAAATGACCCCTAGAGGCTCGAAAAAGGTGGCTCCGGCCGAAGGCGTAGTGCCGGCGTCGGGCGGTTGTCGTGATGAGGCATCTGCTATCGCGGACTACGTGCTTCGCCTTAGAGATGCCTGCGGCATGGACCTCCACGTCAACGTCGGGACCTTTGTTCCGAAGCCGCATACCGCGTTTCAGTGGATGCCGCAGCTTGCCGAGACGGAAGCGGAAGAGGCCATCGGTGAGCTAAAGGCACTTTTGAAGCGGAGTAGGGGAGTAAGGCTCACCTATCACTCACCGTTTCAGTCGAGTCTCGAAGGCATTCTGTCACGAGGCACGGCCCTCGCCGGGGAGTTGGTCGTAGATGCCTACAAGGCAGGTGCTCGGTTCGATGCGTGGGAAGATCGGGCCCGGCGGGGTATCTGGCGCGCGTTCCTTGCCGACACCAAGTACTCGGCTCTTCGCGAGGACCTAACCGCCCAACACAACCCCGACGTACCGCTCCCGTGGGAGACCATAGATTTCGCCGGTACTCATAAAGACCTTGACGCCGAGTATAAGGCTGCAGTTCGCGGACAGCTCACCGAACGCTGTCTACCAACGTGCAGAAACGGCTGTAGTGTATGCCGCGGGACCGACGGGGTCCGCCACGTCCGTGCACCAACGGACAAACTCAAAATGGGCGAGGCTACTCCGCCTATCACTACGCCGGAGATTGCCGAGCGCACACCGGTGCTTATCTCTTTTTCGAGGTCCGGACCCGGCGCTTACCTTTCTCATCTCGACACAATGAGGGCGTTTCAGCGTGCCCTGGTCCGCTCCGGCCTGGAACCCGGCCAAACAAAGGGCTTCAACCCAAAAGTCTCGCTCGAGTTTGCTCAGCCGGCGTCGTTGGGAATGACTTCGAACGTAGAGTACATGCGGACGACTGTATCTATCGGTAGACATTTTAATAAAAACTGTGATCTTTTAGGCCAATACTTGCCGGAGGGAATAACCGTCACCGGTGTGATCCGTTGGCCTCGCCCGGCAAGTGGACGTCGTCCCAAGTCCCTTATGGCGCTATGGTGGGGGGCCGACTACGAGGTGACCGGGGAGTCCGGGGCGTTGTCGGCGATTGCTGAGGCGGCGGAGCGTTTTGCCGGCATTGAGGTCTATCAAGGCCCAGAACGGCTTTCCGGCGGAGACTCCGCCGGGGAGGACACGAGCATTTCTGTGCGGTTGTCCAACCATGACGGCCTCGCTCCAGGTATTGGAAAGCTCTTGGGGATGCTGGATATTAGGGGGAAGTGTCGAGTTCATCGAGTAAACGCGTTTGCTGCAGGCGAGGGAGGGGCGCCCGTGGCATACGAGGACCTGGCTCACGCGGACGCCAACCCAGCCATCCCCGCCGACACCGCCGGCGACGCCGTTTAGGCCGGGCGGAGGTCCGCCGGTCAGGAGCGGTCGGTACTCGGCTTTTCGAGGCTCTTGGCCTCTACCCAGAGCTTTTCGAGGTAATCGATTTGTGTTGAGTCGTCTTCGCTCATACCCGCTTCGCGATCCGTCTTTTGTGTCTTTTCTACATGGCGGAATCGACGTGAGAAACGCTCGTTCGTGCGATGCAACGCTACGCCGGGATCGACGTTGAGGTGGCGGGATAGATTAACAACGGCAAACAACACGTCGCCAATCTCCGCCTCGACGCGATCGTGGTCATTTGAGTCCGTAACTTCCCGGAGCTCAGCGACTTCTTCTTGAATCTTGTCATAGACGGGCCGTGAAGTGCGCCAATCAAAGCCGATCTTGCGTGCGCGGCTTTGAATCTTGACGGCGCGTGCCAACGGCGGCAGAGACTGCGGAATGCCGTCGAGCACTGAATCCTTTGGCCGCTTTCCCTCAACGTCTACCTTGATCCGGTTCCAGGAGAGGATTACGTCGCTTGAATTGTCAAGCGCCACGTCTCCGAAGACATGGGGGTGGCGACGGATCAGCTTCTCGCTTATCTCATGGAGCACGTCTGCCACCGAAAATGCTCTATGCTCTTCATGGATGTACGAGATCATCGTAGCAAGAAGGAACAGATCGCCGAGCTCTTCGCGAATACTCTCAGGTGGTCCGTCCGTTATGGCCTCAACGCACTCGTAGACTTCCTCGATCAGCGCCCCGACGAGTGTGCGGGGAGTCTGCTCGCGGTCCCACGGGCAACCCTCCGGGCTCCGGAGCACCGAGACGATACCCGCAAGCCGAGCGAATGCTTCTGCGTCATCTTCTCTTTGGGGCAATTCAGGCGTGGCTTTCATTAGGCGTGAGGCTACCACGACCGCCGGACGCTTTCAACTCCGATACCGTCGGCGAGATAGAGCGGCGCGATAGAGGGAGGCCGGGAAAGAGGATATACGATCTTTAAGTAGACAGAATATACATTATAAGAAGTACGCAAAGACTGGACTGAAGTGATGAGAGGTGTCGAAGTGAACTGTTGCAGCCGAGCCGCGGTTACTCGTCGCGGGAGCTCGATATCTTGGCAAAAACCCACACAAATAGTAGTGCCGTGAGGATGGGTGGAAATATGTTGATTAGGCCGTAGAGGTTTGCCAGGCGTTTGAGTAGGTCGCTCAAGAGTATGTCGACGAGTCCGCCGGCAAAAGCTCCGATCAATGCGACGATTAAGGCACCCCAAAAGCTCCCTACAAAACGTTTCCGGAATGCATAATGGAATAGAATCGCGATCGCAAAGCCGATCACGATGTACGTTAGCGCGATAAGAAAAAAATCTCCCACGGTCAACTACTCCGTCAATGGAATTGATATCATGCCCAGCGAGACCGGCGTACTGTATAGCGGTGAGCTGAGGTCAACGCCCTGACCGTAGGCAAAGGTGACAAGTGACAAACCGGTCCTTAGCATTCCCGGAACCTGAGCTATCTCCGCGGGAACATCTTCGTCGGTAACATCGATATCCGTCGGTAAAAAGGTCTGGAACGCCGGATTCGCCAGGTCGCCGGTTTGTGTTGCTCTTCGGACAACAAAAGACTCCCCCGCGTATGACACCGTCGGCTCTTCGAAATCCAAGGGGTCCAGGTTGAAGCTTATCGATATCGATATCGTGCTCCCGATGTCGGCGGGGTCGATGAGAATCAAGGGTATTGATCGCCCGCCGACAGACGGGGCGTCGCGCTCCGGTGGACCGTTTACCCGGCGGTATCCCTGCGTTACCAGCGCGTTTGTGGGGATTGTTCCGGCCTGCGCGCGGTCGTTTACGGCAGTCACGTCGTCGTCGTCGAGGCTGTCGTCCACGACGCCCTCCTCGCTTGGCGCATAGAACTTGTAGTAGACCTCGTAGCCGTTGACGTTCTCTATGCCTGCGGCCGTACCGGGATGGGTAAAGGTAAACGTCGAACCCGATGCTCTGCCGGATGCCTCCGGGTCCGGCAATACCGGTGTCGCGCTTGGTAGTCCGCAGGATACAAGCACCGCCCCGACAAGGAGAACTCTTGTTACGTTGTTAACTTTTTTGCACATCCCCAACCGGATGAGCCATGCCCTCCGGCACGTCTATCAATTCGTAGATTTGCACGGGCCGGTTTTTACCCTTTACGCGAAGAACGTCAAGCTCTCGGGCAAGAATACGATCCTTGACAAGACCGTAGGTGTACTCGCTTATGATGATGTTTGTGAGGTACTGCTTATTTGTCCCCTCGAGGCGTGAACCGAGGTTTACGTTATCGCCGGTGAGCGTGTAGTTCATGCGTCCGGATGATCCCATGTTTCCTACAGTCATTATTCCTGAGTTGAGGCCTATGCCGATATTGATCCTCTTTTCCGGCGGGAGGCCGGCGTTGAGCTCGCGTAACACCTCCATCTGACGCAGTGCGCATTTGCAGGCTCGGATTGCGTGGTCTTCCTGATCTACCGGTGCGCCCCAGAACGCCATAATCTCGTCACCGACGTATTTGTCCAACGTGCCGTCGTATTCGAGGATAACGTCGGTCATGGCGGTTAGGTAATTGTTGAGGTGGAGCACCAGTTCCTGAGGAGTCATTGTTTCCGACAACGAAGTGAAACCCCTTATGTCGGAGAAGAAAACGGTCAGTTCCTTGTCCGTTCCGCCAAGCTCAGGTGGATTGTCGAGGATCTGGTCTACGACCTTGGGACTTACGTACTTGCCAAAGGTTGCCCGGATGCGGGCCTTGTCCCGCTCTTCGCTAACAACGCGGTACACAACGATCGACAAGAAAGAGAGTATCGCACCGATGGCGGGTAGCCAAAAGTTGAGAACAGTCGCCTCAGCGTCGAATACGATCGTGACAACAATAAAGTATGCGAAAGTGAGCACCGCGGTAGTGACAAGCGAAAGAATCGTGGAGAGTCGCGAAGTCATAAACGCGACAATCATCACAAAGCCGATAAGCACCGCCAAATTCAGCCAGTCAGGCGCTCGCAGGAGGAAGTTGTCCATGATAATGGTGTTCAAGGCGTTGGCGTGCACCTCCACACCATACATAAGGCCGTAGGGCGTTGGCTTCTGGTCCTCCGCGATACCCGCGGCAAAAGGACCGACGAGAACAAGTTGATTTCCCACCGCCCGGGTGGGAGGCCAGGATTCAGGATTCGGCCCGGGAATACGTGACGAGTAGCCCACGATACTTCGCACCGGGTAAGTTTTGTTTTCGCCGGGAGACGCACTAGACGGCTCGCCCATGTAGTTGATAAGCATGTCGCCGTTTTCGTCGATTGGTATCACGATTTCGTCCACCCGGCGGAATCGGGCTTCCCGTACGATCTCGCCGGTTTCCGGATCGAGCTCGGGTAGCTCAACCATGATTTCGTACGGTACCCACTCCTCGTCGATGACCTCCTCGCCGGTGTCCGGATCTACCGAGGAAACGTACGTAGCGTACTGCGGACTGGGTATGCGGATGTGCTCGCCCATAACGACTTCGATATCCTCGTAACTCTTGTTGAAGTAGCGGAGCGCCAAGGACAAAGAAATTGCCGGAATAAAGTGTTCCTGGTAGTGGCGGAGGATGTAGAAATCGGTGTCGACCTCTCCGTCGTTGTTTGTGTCTTCACTAAGGGCCGGCGCCTCGTTGGGCAGGCGCTTCTTGAGCTCTTGGAGTGCCGCCTCGTCAAACGGTGGCCCCACCGTTTGGTCCCTCCCATTACGATCAACAAAGGCAATTCGCTGATAGCTGTCATAGTCGACGCCAAAATCGGTAGGCGACACGACGTCGAGATCCTCCAAGGTCACCGCGTAGCGCTGGAGTTCTTCGCTTAATCGCAGAACCATCGGCGCCCGACGGAATGTGTCGTCAAAATCGGGCACAAACACGGCGTGGCCCCATCCGGAGGCGGCCCGCCCATAGGGTTGCAGTGGCGGAGCAAGCCCAAAGTACGATGGCAGCTTGGTCCAATCCCCTTGGACCTCCGGGATTGTTCCACCGGCCTCCTCAAAAAGCACCTCATGGCGATCAAAATACTCGGGCGCCACATCGGACGATGTAGGAGGAATGTCGACAATCGTCTCGAGAAAGACGCGGTCATTCTCGCGCATGGCGTCTATGAGCAAGACGTCGTTGTATGCGTTGTTTGAGGGTTCGATAAAAAAGAGGTCGAGTAGCAACGCCCTTTCGCGTTCATACTGACGCTGGACACGCGCGAAAGACTTCACCAGGTCCGCCCATCTGTAGCGGTCAAAGGGCCACCGTCCGAACTGGGCCAACGAACGATCATCGATAGAAAGAATCAGGATGTCCGACGATATTCGCGGGTTCTGCCGCTCAATCGTTACCCCCTCTTGTATGCGCTCGCCCAAAAAACGGTTCTTCAGATCGAAGTGGGTGTCGAGCAGGCGGGTCTCAAGCCGCGCCGGAACTCTGGTAAATGCGTCGAAAAGAAGCAGCAGGCCTACAACGGCAAGGCCGATTATTAGGCCAAACCACTTCGTCTGAAATATCGCGGCGCCCTTTTTCGCCATGGCATCCTCCACATAATCGGAAGGAGTTTTTGGAACTTACTCGCCTGTAAGCAACCCCTGAGAAGTCAGCGAAAGTATACGGGCTCGTGCTACGTTTGTCCAACTGCCCGTCGGGTAATCCTCCTGGACCTGCCGGTAGTATTCAGCCGCGCGGGAATAACGGGCCTCCGATTCGGCGAGCCTGCCGAGAGATACAAGAGCGTGTGGGGTCTCAATCGCGTCCGTGCCGTGCTCGTCCACGATCCGTTCATAGAACTCAGCCGCACGCCCGTTGTCGCCGGAGACTTCCGATGCCACGGCCGCGTTAAACAACGCGATAGACGCAAGGTGACTTGTCGGAAAGCGGTCGGCCAAATCCTCGTAGTGGTCGATGGATTCGTCGTAGACTTCCCGCTCGTACTGAAGACCTCCGGCTACAAATAGAGCCCGTTGTGACGCATACAAGCGTGGGTAGGTGGTGATAATAGCGTTTGCCGACGCAAGTATCTCCGCTGCAAGCTCGTCCTTCGCCTCCTCATCCGCGATGAGGAAGTTGTCGTAGGTCTTCTGCATCTCTTCAGCAAGCCGGGTCGACTCATCGATACGTCCACGCATTATTTCGGAACCGACCACAAAGCCCACGATTCCCACCGCCAGCACGATAAGAACGACCAAAAAAACTTCGCGGTGCCGTCCGATAAACGCGGAGATCTTGTTTACGATTTGCCGTGTGGAGCTCTGCTCCTCAACTTTCGCCATATTTCTTCCTCTCTAAAGTTTGCAAAGTGTTGCCACGTCCGGCCCAGCATCTGCCGATCAGCGTGTGATCGACAGTTCCTTGATCAGCCTTGACAAATAAGTACGCTGTATCTCGAGCTCCGCTGAGGCTTTTGTCTGATTCCAGCCGTGTCGCTCGAGAGTACTACGGATTAGGTGCTTCTTGAACAGATTCATTGCATCTTTAAGCGAACGGCCCTCGAGATCATCCGTCCGTTCACCGGGGCTGCGTTGCAAAAGCAGGTCGGTTGGGCCGATGTAGTCATCGCGGCAGATCACGACTGCGCGCTCCACTGCGTTTTCGAGCTCGCGAACATTTCCCGGCCAGCGGTACGACAAAAGCTCTTCCATCGCCGCTTGTGAAAAGCCTCGTATCGGTTTTTTCATTTCTCGCTTGAACTTCGTCAAAAAGTGTTCGGCCAGGACGGGGATGTCGGCCTGACGACGACGAAGGGGTGGAATCGTTATGGGCAACACATTGAGTCTATAATAAAGGTCACGGCGGAAGAGGCTTCTGTCGACGAGGTCCTCGATGTCACGATTCGTGGCGGCGATGATTCTCACGTCGACGGTCATCCCCTCCGCCGAGCCAACCTTTTCGAAGGTCTTGTGCTGAATCACACGCAGCATCTTCGCCTGAAGTGCCGGCGGTAACTCCGCAATCTCGTCGAGAAATATGGTTCCCCCGTCGGCCAGCTCGAATCTACCACGACGATCGCTTGTCGCATCCGTAAACGCACCCTTGACGTGCCCGAACAACTCGCTTTCCAAAAGCGCTTCCGGAAGCGCTGCGCAGTTCACGCGGATAAACGGTTGCTCGCTCCGGCTACTGCGGAGGTGTATCTGCTCGGCAAAAAGCTCCTTCCCTACCCCGCTTTCGCCAAGGATCAGAACGGATGAATCGGTACGAGCCACCTTCTTGACCATTTCGATCTTGTCGGCAATTTCGTCGGAGGCCGTTATCAGGGTGTGAAACCCCTTCTCGCCGCTCACCTTGTCTTGCAGAGAACTAATCTCGTCCCGCGCCTTTTGAAAGCTCTGGGCGTTCTGGACAGCAAGTGCCGCTTGGTTGGCAAACACCTCGAGCCATTGGAGGTCGGATTCGTCGAAGTGTTTGCCGCTGACTTTGTTGATAATCTCGATCACGCCCACGCATCGGTCTTTGATCCGCATCGGCACGGCGAGGATTGATCTGGTGGCGAATCCAATCTTGTTGCCGATGTCTGCAAAAAATCGTTGATCGTCGTCGACGTCGTTTACGATCAGCGAACGGTTGTTTTCGGCTACCCAGCCGGCAATGCCTTCGCCGCGGTTTAGCGAGAAGCGCCGCATTTCGGGTCCCTTTGAGCCAAGAGATATCTCGAAGTAGAGCTTGCCATTGTCGTTGTTGATCAGGAGCAGGCTCGATGCTTCGCCCTCGGTGAGCCGGGTTGCGGACTCGATAATACGCGTTAGGAGGGAACGAGGATCGTCATAGTTCGAGTTGATAAGAGTATTGATCTCGACAAGAGTCTCGAGCTTTCGAAGATCAACATCCGCCTGGAGCATCGATCTTAGGAGCTGCCGTCCTTATCCTTTAGGAAGTCTCCCAAGGTTACGGTCGACTCTTCTTCCTCGTCATGGATATACTTCTCGAGTTCTTCCCGCTGTTGTTTCCGCTCGAGCTCTCGGAAAGAAAGCGACAGCTTCTGACGGGGAATGCTGACTTCCGTCACAACCGCGTTCACCTCATCACCGACGTTTATGTGCCTTACCGCATCGTCGAAGGACTGGATACGAGGATCCGCAACCTGGGCCTTGTTGACTAGGCCCTCGATTCCGCCTTGTACGCGGACAAAGACACCGAAATCGGTGATGTTGGTAACCTCGCCCTCGATGATGGTGCCCTCGGGGAACGCCGATTTAAGGGATTCCCAGGGATCTTCGGATAGCTGTTTTACTCCGAGACGAATGTTGTGTTCCAGTGGATCGAGGTCGATCACGATACAGTCGATTTCTTCGCCCTCGGTGAGGACGGCACCGGGATTACGGTACCGTTTAGTCCACGATAGGTCGTCGACGTGAAGGAATCCGTCGATCCCCTCCTCGAGCTCTACAAAGGCACCCGTGTTGGTGATTTTCTTGACCGGTCTCGTAAGGCGCAAGCCCACCGGATAGCTGTCGGCGATATCATCCCACGGGTTAGGTAGTACTTGTTTCAAGCCGAGGGATACCTTGCCCTGTTGTAGATCGTAGTCGAGGATCTTTGTTTCGACCTCGTCGCCGGGTCTCAGAATCTCTTCGGGGTGGCGGATCCGCTTCACCCAAGAGAGCTCGGAGATGTGCGCCAGACCCTCGATGCCCTCTTCAAGCTCGATAAAAGCACCAAAGTCCGTGAGCTTAGTGACCCTGCCGGTTACGACTTGGTCGATTTGGTACCGATCTTCAAAGGTGTACCACGGGTCTTCAGTCATGTGCTTGAGCGACAGGTTGATCTTTTGTTCTTCGGGGTCCATACGAATAACCCGAAGTGTGATTACCTCACCCTTTTTTACAACGTCCTTGGGACGCGTGACGTGACCCCAACTCATGTCGTTGATGTGGAGCAGCCCGTCAAAACCGCCGAGGTCGATAAACGCTCCAAACGAAGTAAAGGACTTGACCGTGCCTTCCACCTCATCGCCAATTGTAGTGTTGTCGAAAAACTCGGCCTTGCGCCGCTCGACGTCTTCCTCTAGCCAGTCGCGTCGAGACACGACCACGTTTACGCGATGCTCGGAGTAGATTCGCTCCACGTAGAACAACGATTCGAGACCGACGTACTCTTCGGGATTCTCGACTCGATGCAGGTCCATTTTTGAGATCGGGTTGAAAGCGCGAATCCGGGGACCTATCATGACCTCGAATCCACCCTTAATGCTCTTTGTTACTTTGCCTTCAATTGGTTGATGTTCGTTGAAGGCATCTTTTAGGCGTCGCCAGTAGATCTTTTCGTCGGCTTTGCGCTTTGAAACAACAGTCTCTCCCGACTGGGTTTCTTTGCTGACGAGGACCACTTCCACCGTGTCGCCGATTGTCGGTTTTTCATCGAATTCTTCGAGAGGAACCTTACCTTCGGATTTATAGCCAACGTCGATAAATGCGTTTTCCGACCCAACCTGGACGATGACGCCTTCGACAACCTGTCCAACTTCTAGCTCATCCAGAGACTTCAAATACTGTTCTTGAAGTTGTTGCTGGAGGGCCGACTGGTCGGGGCCGGTCTGGTTGGCAGCGTCCTTATCACTCATGCTTGTTATGAAACTCCCGCTAGATGTGCAATTTGCAGATTTCTATTACCTTCTCACAAACGGCCTTGATGGTCAAGCGCGAGGTATCGAGGTACAGCGCGTCTTTTGCCGGCCGCATCGGTGCCCCGGCCTTTTTTTGGTCGAAGAGGTCCCGTTTTGCAATTGCATGGCGAATTTCATCAAGACTGCGTTTGTCAAGTGCTTCCTTGTATCGCCGTAACGACCGCGCTTCGATCGAAGCGTCCATATAAATTTTGACGTCGGCATCGGGAAATACGACGGTTCCCATGTCCCGGCCCTCGACTACGGTGTTCCTAGTGCGGGCCAAGGAGACGAGCAGCCGATTCACCGTTTCGCGGACCGTGGGAAACGAGGAGACCGGAGCGACGGCACCGTCGACTTCGGAAGTGCGGAGTCTGCGGTCTACAAGATGGCCGTCGATCTTGGTGCCCTCGGCGTCCACCGAGACGCCGGCCTCGGCGGCGACGCGGGAAACCGCGTCTTCATCCGTTGGATCTGCGCCGGCATCAAAAACGGCCACGGTAATCGCGCGGTACAAGCTGCCGGAGTTGATGTACACAAACCCCAGCTCATCGGCGACGTTTTTCGCAACCGTACTTTTTCCTGCGCCTGCAGGACCGTCGATCGCTACAATCATCGTCCCTGCCTCTGGAACCACTGGAGCTCTCGCACGGTGAGTTCTCTGAATCGACCACTTGCGAGCCCATTGATCTTGACCGGGCCGATGCGGACACGGTGAACACGTTTGGGCTTGATACCCGCGTGGTGCAGGACACGGCGTATTTCCCGATTCTTGCCTTCAATCAGAACGAGATATGCGGAGTGTGTGTTTTTTCGGCGGTAGGAGCGAATTGAATACCATACACCCTCCACCTCGATCCCGGACTTGAAGCGGTCCAGAAGTTCATCCGGGATGTGATTGGCGCCGTGAACTAAGTATTCTTTTTCAATCTCCGCCGAGGGATGGGAGACAAGGCGCGTAAAGCTGCCGTCGTTGGTGAAGAGAATCAAGCCGGAGGAGAGGTAATCAAGGCGGCCGACGCTGTGGAGACGAAGTGGGTACGCGTCCTTGACCAGGTCGACGGCAAGAGGACGCCCCTGTGGATCGTCGTTGGTGCATAGTACGTGGGGCGGCTTGTGGAGTACGACGTACACGTGATGTTTTTCCGGCCGAACCGTTTTGCCGTTGTAGGTCACGTGGTCCTGCTCGCCTACAAGTACGCCTTGCTCACGAACCGTCTTGCCGTTTACGCGAACACGACCGGCGGCGATAAGCTCTTCGCTCTTGCGACGCGATGCAACTCCGGCCCGCGCCAAGTAGACATGGAGGCGGATGGCGTTTTTGTTATTCGCCGAGCTCAAAACGATCACGCTCCAATTCGTCGAGTTTGGGGAGGTCTCTTATGCTCGAGAGCCGAAAGGTCTCCAAAAACTTGCGCGATGTCCCGTATTGGACCGGCCGTCCGGGGGAATCCTTTTTACCGACCTCGCGGATAAGCTCCTTGGCAAGCAGTTGCCGGATCATCGAATCTGCGCCGACGCCGCGGATGCCTTCTATCTCCGCGCGGGTAATCGGCTGCGAGTACGCGACGATCGAAAGCGTTTCCATCGCGGCGCGGGATAGGCGAGCCTCGCTTTTTTTTCCGTATCGCTCGCGCAGGGATTCCCAATAACGAGGCTTGGGTCGAAAGAGGTAGGCGTCGCCGATCTGCGCCAGCTCGAGGCCGTGAAACTCCGACTCTTCGAAGTGGCGCTGCAGTGTCAGAAGCGCCTCTTCTACGGCGCCTCGGGATAGCTTGCTGATTCGTACCAGCGAAGGGACATCGACGGCGTCGTTTTCCAGATAGAGGATAGCCTCGATGATTGAGGCCTCGACATCAAGCTTCATAGTCGCCCTGTTCGCTCCGGTGGTAGCCCACGTTCCGAATGTCGGCTTCGTTGGCTTCGCCGCCGTTGACTGGTTCGCCGCCCTCGTCTGTATCGAGGGGCAGCATCGGCTCCGCGGAGGCCTGTGCCTGGGGTGGAGGAACATCACGCTTGGTCAGGCGAATGTCGCCAAACAGCTTGTTCTGGAACACCCTGATCTCGCGCTGTTTTACCAATTCCAAGACCGCCAAAAAGGCGCAAACAACCTCCATAATGGAGCCGGTATCTACGAGCAAATCCGCGAACTGAATCTCGGAACGACTGTCCAAAAGCTCGTGCGCCAGGCTGATCTTCTCGTTTATCGAGACCTCTTCGTAGAGATCGATAATCCTTTCAGGAGTAAGCGATGACATGATGTGGGAGAAGGCCTTGAGCAGGTCCCAGACTTCCAAGTTTTCCCACAAGTCTTCGTCCTCTGGAAACGGGAGCGTGGATTGCCGGCTCTTCCGCTCCAGCAGCTGACCGGCCTCCAGTTCCTGTTCCGCCATGAGGTCGGTGAGTTTTTTGAACTTCTGGTAATCGATAAGCCGCTCGACTAACTCGGCACGGGGGTCTTCAAACTCCTCATCGTCTGTGGTATCGACGGGCAAGAGCATGCGTGACTTGATGTACAACAACGTTGCCGCCATTACGTAAAAGTCGGTGATGTTTTCGAGATCGACGCGCGTAGCAAACTCCAGGTACCGGAGGTACTGTTCCGTAATCTGCGCGATGGGTATGTCGTAGATGTTAACTTCAGAGCGGCGGATCAGAAACAACAGCAGGTCGAGGGGCCCCTCAAACTCGCCAAGCTGATAGCGCTGCTTCTCCGCAGTGTCGGACATTATTGTCGCGATTATATGGTCAGACTCCCTACAGGGTAAACACCCTGGCGGTCGAGCTTTGCGGCCACCGAACGTAGAGACGAGCCGTCGCAGGGGTCCGTGCAGTCTGGGAATATCTCGAGGATCGGTGCCACGACAAATTCTCGTTCGCGGTACCGAGGGTGCGGTATTGTCAGAAAGTGCGGACCGTCCGGACCGGCGCGGTCCGTGGCGGTCCCTGCCTCGAAGGTGCGGCAGAGGTCACCAAAAAAGATGATGTCGATATCCAGCGTCCTCGGGCCTTTGGGTCGCGAAGGATCGCGGACTCGTCCCGCCTCGTCTTCGAGCTGCCGGCAGTATGCCAAGAGCGCGAGAGGAGTTGCCGTCGTGAAGCCGAGTATGGCGAGATTCAAAAAGTTATGTTGCTTTGTGTCTTCTCTCGGCTCCGTCCTGTAGAGTTGGGACACCGCTATCTGATCGATTTCGCCTTCAAGACGCCGGCATGCCTCGAGGAGTATCCTTGTGCTCGGACCAAGGTTCGAGCCCAGGCTAAGCACCACCCTTCGACGGGTTTGGGCGCGCATTGCCGGTGCGATGCTCGTAGGATTACCGCCGCTCAGAACAACTCTTCGGCGCCCTCAGCTTCCGCGGCCGAGGCGGTTTTTTTGCTCTTTGCTTTGGACGTCGAGCTCTTACCTCCCGTTGGACCACCCGGTGTCTCCGCGACCTCCGTTGCATTTGATGCGTCGCCCGGAGCTCCCGAGCCTCCGTCGTTGTGTTTAGCTTGGGCGTCGGAGTCTTCCGGCTTGGGAAACATCAGTACTCGCAGCTTTGCGTCGATCTCGGCGTAGGTTTCCGGATGTTCCTGGAGGAACTGCTTGGCGTTTTCCCTGCCCTGCCCAATTCGCTCCTCGCCGTACGAATACCAACTCCCGCTCTTCTGAACGAGGGCGTACTTGAGCGCGGCATCCAAGACCGACCCAGTTGCGGAAATGCCTTCGCCGAACATCAACTCGAGCTCTACCTTGCGGAACGGCGGCGCCACCTTGTTCTTGACAACTTTGACACGAACGCGGTTTCCGATGGCGTCGTCGGTGCCCTTGGTGATTGTCTCGATCTTCCGTACCTCGAGCCGAACGGATGAGTAGAACTTTAGCGCCTTGCCGCCGCTGGTTGTCTCCGGATTGCCGAACATAACACCGATCTTCATGCGAATTTGGTTGATAAACACAAGACAGGTTCCGGATTTTGAGATCGTGCCGGTGAGTTTCCGGAGGGCCTGGCTCATAAGGCGGGCCTGCAGACCGACGTGCGCGTCTCCCATGTCGCCTTCAATCTCCGCCTGTGGCGTAAGTGCCGCCACGGAGTCGACGACAATAACGTCGACCGCGCCGGATCGTACGAGTGATTCAGCGATTTCGAGGGCTTGTTCGCCGGTATCCGGTTGTGATACCCAAAGCTCGGCGGTGTTTACGCCGAGGTTCTTGGCATACACCGGGTCAAGGGCATGCTCCGCGTCTATAAACAGCGCTACGCCGCCGGTCTTCTGGGCTTCGGCAATTGCGTGGAGAGCAAGGGTTGTTTTGCCCGAGGACTCTGGGCCGTAAATCTCAATAACACGACCTCGCGGGTAACCGCCAACACCAAGTGCCTCATCCAGCAGGATCGAGCCTGAGGGTATGGCGGTTATGCCCACTTGGCGACCGTCCCCCCCGAGCTTCATGATGGAGCCCTTGCCAAACTGCTTCTCGAGTTGGAGGCGCGCCGCCTCTATTGCCCGATCTTTCTCTTCGTTGACCGTTTTTCGTTCAACGGCTTCCGGTTGTTTTTTTGCCATGTAGCCTTCCTCGCCCGCCGGCATGTGTACTCATTAAGTAATACAGAGAATAAATGGCGGGCGCTTCAGTTTAATGTGAACCCGGGCGAAATCAATCAGTAATACTATTCTCGCCGGAATTCGTCGTCAAGGCCGCGGCGGTGCTTGGACTTCTTTGTCCAGGCGATTACTATCGCGCTATGGCTAATCGCGGCGATTTGATGCTCCTGTCGACGCGCTCTATGCGGCGGTACATGACACGGGTGGCGAACCACCTGCAGACGTTTCCCGAGTTTCATACCGAGGTCGACGTCAACAACTTTATCGGCACACTTAAGACGCTTCGTTTTGCCGATGGTGAGATCGAAGTCGAGCTCAAGACATCGATTCGCGGGAAGGACGTGTTTTTGTTCGGGACATCCGCCCGGAACGACTTAGGACTCGGCGTGGACGAGTGTAAGATCGAGCTCCACCACGCCGTAGACGCCATACAGCGCGCGCAGCCCGAGCGTGTCACGTTAATCGAGCCGTACTGCAGCTCGTCGCGATCGGATCGAACCACACGACGCAACTCCGTCGGGTTTTGGGTGCACTACAAAACCGTAATGAGCCTCGGGATTGATCACATCATCACCTATCAGCTGCATTCGGACAAATCGAAAACGGCGGTCGATCCCAAGCTCTGCGCGATCGACGACGTTCCCGCCGCCCCAATTCTGCAGGAGTTTATAACCGACCAGTACATCCGGACGCCCGATTACCTGGAGGAGACCGTACAGAACGACTGGATGTTTTGCTCCGTCGACGCGGGCGGTGAGAGTGTGGCCCGGCAATACGCCCGAGCGTTTGGCACAAAGCTGATCATTGCGCACAAACAGCGCGATTATGAGACGGTCAACACGGTTGAATCCATAAACATCCTCTCTTCCACCGACATCGCCGGCCACGATATATGGATTGTTGACGACATGGTGGACACGGCCGGTTCCGTCTACGCGCTGGTCAAGGAGCTTTCGAAACGCAATGTGCGCTCCGTGTCGATTGCCGTGATCCATCCCGTTTTCTCAGAACCGGCAATTGGGCGCCTCACCGAGCTATACGAGGATGGGCTTCTGTCGGCCCTTGTAGTTACCGATACGGTCGCGCTGGATGAGGCGACAATCGAGGCGCTGCCCTGCCTGGAGATCGTAAATACAACGCGCCTCTCGGCTGAAATAATTATGAAGATGCACCAGGAGCGATCACTTTCGCCGTTTTTTGATCCCTTCGACATCCGAGCCTATTTCAGCTCTATGCGGCTGTTTTTGTGAGTCCCGGACGCTAAAACAGTCAGGCGGTGTTCAGCAGTATCGTGACGGGGCCGTCCACCTGCGTGTGGACCTGCATCTCCGCTCCGAAGACCCCTGTCGCGCAGCTGAGTCCGTGAGATCGGATGCGGTCACGAACACGTTGCAACAGCGGCATGGCGGCAGCGGGCGGCGCCCCATCGTCAAAGATGCGCAGGTTCACGAGCTTGTCCGCCAGTTTGTCGGCGTCTTCGTTTTTGTCGTTTTTGCCGACCGCGGCATATACCACTAGTCCTACGTCCACGGCGGCGACCGTTTCACCGGCTGCGTCGACGCGGGCGCGCCTTACCCGTTGGCAGACCGCTCGCATCAGCGATTCCGTTGGTCCTGCGGTGGTGCCAGCAGACGCAGCGCGCTTCCGTGAAGAACAAAGTCTTCGCCGTCCCGTGGAACAAGAACCTGTGCGATGAGCTCGATGGGCATGGCAGGTTGCAGGGATGCGGGAAAATCAATCGTCACCGGAACTTGGCCTTCTACCACGCGACCCTCATGGAACCCCACTAGGAACAAGAACTCGGCGCCGTGGTTGTCCATCTCGAGGTTGGACACCGCGCCCGACCAGCGCACGTAGCACCCGCGGTATAATTCGGGATCAGACGCTACGTCGCCGTAAGAGAAATTGTCTGAAAAGGAGACAAAGTCCGGAGTACGTAGGTAGTCGATGAGGAGTCTTACTCGTTCTACTACGAGCGGTGAAGCGTTTGACAACAAAAGGCGATTGGCCTCGCGGCGGGCCAGGTTGTCTCGAAAATCGTTAAAGTAACGTTGGATTTGATCGAGGGAATCTCGAATCTCCTCCTCGGTCAGCACAAAGCGCGCTGCGCCGGTATAATCAACCACCGCATCTCCACGAGAAATCTCGAGGGCTTCGGCACCACTTCGTTCCTCCTGATTTGACAACAGGACCACGATGGGCGGTACTGCGAACGCCCCGGCTGCGATGAGCAAGGCAAGTACACCGGCCGTGATGATGTAACGAGGGACGTTGGACGGAAGTCTCGGCATCACCTTGAGGATCTCTTTCTCGTCGATGGGGTCGTTGTGAACGGTGGCTTTTTTGACCAGAGCCAAGCCGCGCCGGGCCGTGCGGTTTTTTGTGTTGTGGTCGAGTACATCGAGCCAGATTCTCAGCGCGTCGTCGTTCTCACGGCGCCTGAGGTGATAGGCGGCCAGGGCGAGCTCCACCTCTTCCGATCGCTCTTCGAGCTGGGCGGCTCGTTTTAGGTAGCTGCCGGCGCCGCCGATGTCCCCAGTATAAAAACAGGACGCGCCAAGCAAATAGTAGAATCGCGGGTTGTCTCGATACAGGAAAATCTGCGGCTCTAAGGCGGCAATGACCGCCGAGAAGCGGCGCTTACGAAATAGGTGTTCCGCATGGGCAAGTCCCTGTCCCTGATTTGTTGCCATGTTTTCAGACCAAGGGCTTTGTGCCGGTACCGATAACGTTGGGGTTACTCCCCAGAAGAGTCGTCGCTGATCGAGCGAATCTCTTCGAGGGCCCTGCGAAGGGAGACGATTTGATCGGCACTCACCGGCTCATCCGCCGCCAAACGACTGTCTATCTCATCAATAAAGGCGTTGATCTCCCGCAGTCGTCGCCGCCTGTCAACCTGGTCTTCGTCCAACACGGTTCCCGACTCCGACGGTTCAGATGCATCCACCGAGCTTTCGCTCAGAACGATGTTTCTCGCGGAGCTATTGGCAAGTATGGTCGTGTACACCTCTTCGGATCGGCGGGGCAAGACCGTTGGTCCGTAGTAGACGGCGGCGGCGGAATCGTTAATCGAGTACGGCAGGAGGTTGAAGTTCCGGCTCGAATTGACCTCGTAGTCCCACGGCGCCTCGTTGAGCCTCTTCCAGTTCGCAAATACCACACGATCGGGCGTCGAGATCTGTGCGCCATCCGTGAAGTAGCGCAGCCCGATAGAGTCGGTGCTCTGCGCGGGCGACGTCCAATAACTGATACCTGCCGAGGGTCCCATCTCCGTCTCACGGGTAATACGCTGCGTGCCGAGGGTGGAAAAATGGATATTGGAGCTTTCACCCAAGTAGGTGTCCAACAATAGTCGGAGTCCTAACTCCCGGGGCTGATCCGAAGTGTTCCGCAGAATAAGGTCCAGGCGCACCCCGTCGGTCTGCTCGGAGTCTTGGGAATTCACAAACGAAAACCGCTGAATCACACTCACCGTTGCGGTTTGGAATCGCAGTTCCACAGCCTCGCCGCCGGCCCGCGCGGATGTGCCTACGGAGTAGATCGGGCTCTCGCCGAGGCGATACACACGGCCCTCGTCGTACAGACTCAGTACCGATGTGCGTGGGTCTTGTGCAAGGATCAGCGGAATATAGCGCTCGGTCCGCGTGTCTTGTAGGTAGTACAGCGAAAATCGGCCGGTGTCTTCGTGAATCACCAGCCGCATTCGACCGTCCTGCACTTCTAGCGCAAACACCGACGAGGCTGAGAGGATTAGAACTGCCGCGATAATGTGCCGAATCACTCGGATTCACCCTCGCTTCCGATGTTGTCGAGGAGACTTTCGCGAAGATCCAATGCTTCCTCCTTGAGGCTTACAAGTTCGAGGCGACGCTCGAGCTCCACTTGCAACGCCTCGACTTCCTCAGCCCCAGCTTCGGACGATCCCGCCGTGGGCCGTGAGGCCAGACGATTCTGCAAGTCGCTGACCTGCGCTTCGAGGTCGTCGATTCGATCTTGTAGATCCTCGTTTTCGGCATTCGCCTCGGATAACTGTGCTTCCAGCTGTTCTTCGCGGTTGGACAACCGTTCGATTTCCGCGCGGAAGTCGTCTGTAGAGAGCGATGCCAATCGGCGCTGATAGCTGGCAATCGCTTCCTGGTAGGTTCGCTCCTCCCGCCGGAATCGTTCAACGGCGTCCAAGTACTCCTCATGGCTCCATCGAAGAAGCGTGAGTAACTCCTCTTCCCTATTCCGGAGGTCTATCAGCGAAATGCGGTACCGCGCGGCTTCGACCCGAAAGCTGTTGGGAAAGTCGTTGACAACTCGCTGGAAAAGGCGTTGGGCTTCGTCGTAGTGGCCCAAGGAGTACAGAGACTCCCCTGACCAATAGTATGCGTTTGCAATAAACGGCGAGGTGGGAAAGGCCTCTATAAACGTCTGAAAGACCTGAATGGCGGATTGGTACTCGCCCTGCAGATACAGGAGTCGCCCCTTTTGATAGTTTCCCTCGGGGAAATAAGGGCTGTCCTCGTAGTTCAGCAGAAAGAACTCGAGGTTGCGCTCGGCGTCGTCGAGTCGGGATAGAGCCATGTAACTCTTGGCGATCCAAAAATACGCGTCGCCGTGGAATCCTTCGAAATCCGGATCGAGGAGGATCTCCCTGAGCTTCAATATTGCATCGTTGAACTGGGAGTCCTGGAACGCGGCAACTGCCTCCTCAAGGAGGTCCGCCCCCGCAGATGGCGTGGTGGGCCGTCCCGTCTGTTCGGGACGTTCGGTTTGTGCGTGCAGCGATTGGGGCACGAACCCGATGCTCGCCGACAAAAGCATGACTAGACTCATGGAAATACCTTTTCGCGTCATAGGGACCTCATACCTCATTTTCGACCATCGACGTGTTCCGCTGAAACCATTTGGCCTCCCCGATGGGCAATTGCGTTGCTGTGCCCGGTTTTGTGTGTTTCGTTGACCGAGTGAAGCCAAATCCATACAATACAAGAATCCTTTAGATTTTGCCCATGACCCGAGAGCTCCACAGTTCATCCGGCGAAACGCCGCCAAACACGCCTTCGAACAAGGTCGACTTATTGATACCCGCCGCCCGCGATGCTATCCGTCGGCACGAGCTTGATGCCGCCGTCGATCTGCTCGAGCGGGCGCTCTCAATCGACTATGAAAACGAAGAAGTCGTTATTAGTCTCAAGTATACGGGGTTTTGGAAGGATCGTCACGACGCAGCCGGCGAGATCAGCGATCCGCTCGAGCGTGGCGACTACTACATCAACCAGTGGAAGCTGTTTTCGCGGTTTGTCGATCGTGTAGGCTCCGCGGGCGAGCCCACGATGAATGCAATGCGACAGTTTGCCTTTGGGCTGGCCAGACGCAGCTTCGAGATTGTATACGAGCGATCCGGCGCCGACGCGGCATTGATGCTTCGCATCGGCCGGTGTTTCAAAGGCAGCGGCGCATATGACAAAGCGTTGGGCTTTCTGGAGTCGGCAGCGGCGGAAGAAAAGGACAATCCCGAGATCCTGGCCGAGCTCGCCGACTGCTACGCCCTGGTGAACGAGACCAAGGCTGCGAAGGCCTTTTTTCGCGAGGCCTTTTTTATAGGACCACAGCGTATCGAGCTGGAAAACCTCGAATCAGAGCTCATACGGCGCCTGGTGTCCAAAGTGAGTGATTTGGGCTATAATGGAGCGGCCATAAATGAGTGGATCCCGGTTCATGGGGTCTTGCAGGGCATCTTTACAGTAAAGCGCGAACTTCGGGCGATTGAGTACGGCAAGCTGAAACAGGCCATCTACTCTTTAGAGCGCGAGCGTGGCGACGGTCGCAACCGCGATCAGTTGCTGGCACCGCGCCTCATTAATCGGTACTTCTGGCTGATCGACCATTACGTGTCTACAAAAGAGGATCAGACCAAAATCGATGAGGTGCTCTGGAAGATTCGTGATGTGGATGAGTCTGTATACAAACAATACGTCTGGTAAAATGTCGGGTCCAGGAGTAACAGAAACATGTCGGAAGAACTAATCAAAAAAGTCAACGAGCTTCTTAACGAAGAGAAATGGACCCGTGCGGCATTAAATAACTATACGGTAAGTAATTTCAAAGAGCTGGATACCGTTCTGGAAGAGGTGTTTGAGGCCAAGGTTACCGATGAGGTACTGGAGCTGGCCGACGAACATCTGCAACACACAAAAAACAGCATCATTGCGCTGTATTTGTCCGGTGTTATTAACCTGAGCAGGCAGACGGTCGACGACACGAACATCATCGTGCTTATCAATATCTTCTCGGACAACCACAAGTGGGGAATTGTGGCATACCTTGCTGGACGAATTCTCGAGTTCGGTGAGAATAAATTCGCCTTGCGGACCATGGCGGAGTGTTACGAGAACGAAAACGAGCCGGAGAAGATCCCCGCGGTATGGGAGAGACTCATTCGCGTCGACTACGAAGAGGCGGATATCGTTCGTGCGCTAGCCGAGATGAAGGAGAAAGACGGAGACATTGATGAAGCGGTTGTGTACTACAAAAAGGCGCTTCACCGTTACATCAACAAGAGGCTCTTCACCCAGGTTCGTGAAATCTGGGGAAAGCTGGTTGAACACGCTCCGGGCGAGACCGAGTTTTACTACCACGCGGAAACCAAAATCGCCAAACAGATCAGCGAGGAGCGGGCCGTACAGCTTCTCGAGGAGCTCTATCCCTATTTTCGAGAAAACGAGAAGTGGGATACTGCGGTAGCTCTCCTAAAACGGATTCTTGCCTACGATTCCCGAAACCAGTGGGCGCGGACGGAGATAATCGAGTGCTACAAGGCTCAGTTTGTGGACCACAGTCAACTCGACGAGTACATTCGTCTATCGAACCTGAACCAGAGTTGGCGAAACGTTCACGACGCCATCGCCGACTTCGAAAAACACATCGCCTTTGACGCTGGGAACTTTGTATTCCACCGCACATGGGGTGTCGGCATTATTCGCAAGATCGAAGACGACGAAATCGTTATCGACTTTGCGAAAAAACGACAGCACAAAATGTCGCTCAAGATGGCGGTCAGTGCCCTCGACATTCTCGCGAGGGACCATATCTGGGTCCTCAAGAGTGTGATGAAGCGGGATATTCTCAAGAAAAAGGTCAAAGAGGATCCTGCTTGGGCGCTCAAGATTGTCATCCGAAGTCTTGGTAACGCCGCCGACATGAAAAAGGTCAAGGCCGAGCTTGTCCCGTCCATCCTTACGCAGAGCGAGTGGTCGACCTGGAGCTCGAAGGCTCGGGACATCCTTAAAGAGGACAGTTCATTTGGCAACGTGCAAGACAAGCTGGACCACTACATGGTTAGAGAGCAACCGATAACCCTGGACGAAAAGATATTCAATCGCTTCAAGGCGGAGAAAACCTTCAGCGACCGCGTCAAGACGATGTTTGAGTACTTGGCCTACATCGATCGCGGTGATGAAACTTTCATCGACACCGACCGATTCCGGGAGATGTTCGACTACTTTGTTGGATTTCTGAAGGCTGGGTCCGTGGTCAACGAGCACGTCGTAGGGGCAAACCTCCTGGTGCAGGTGATTGTAAAAGCGCATCCGTATCTAAATCCCGGTGTGAATCTTGATTTTCGCGAGTTTTACGAACAGATTCCCGACGTTGAAGACACGTTCCGCAAATTGGAAAACAAAAAGCTCAAGGATGAGTTCTTGTACCAGGCGCGCCGTAACTTCAAGGGGTGGACGGAGGTCTATGCTCGACTGTTCCCTCACTATCTCCAGAAGGACATTCTCGAGGAGCTGCATAAGCACGGTGCGGACGACAAAATTCAAGAACTCTATCAGCGCACCGCCGATAACTATCGGGACTTTCGCGAGGCATTTGTCTGGTTTACTCGCACCGGGTCCGGCCAGGACTGGTATGCGAGACTAAATCTCGACTATGAAAAGGTCCTTATTGCAATGATCCACCTGTTGGATATCACCTACCGCGACGTAAGCAACCGGAAGGATGTGGCGCTGAACCGCAAGATCAACAAACAAATTCAGTCTTACTTGTTCAAGGACAAACATCTTGAAAACTACCTTGTGCAGGCATCCGAGGATTCCGTCGGCCGCCTCTATTCGCTGCTGGAAGACGTTAAGGAGATGGATCAGTCGGTTCGCTTGGAGTTGCGACAGAAAATTCTGGACCGTTTCCCCAACTTCCACTTCTATGGCCAAGAGGAGCGAGAGACCGTCAGTCGTGGCGGCTTTATGGTCTCAGCACGACGGTACGAGGAGAAGCGGAAAGAACTCAAGAATATCCACGACGTCGAGGTTCCCGAGAACGCTAAAGAGATTGCCCGCGCGCGGGATTACGGCGACCTCAAGGAGAACGCCGAGTACAAAGCCGCGAAAGAGCGGCAGGAATTGCTCAACGCGACGGTTGCCAAACTGACCGAAGAGATCGAGCGAGCACAGCTCGTCGAGCCCAAGGACGTAGATGCCGCCACGGTCTCATTTGGTACGCACGTGCGTCTGCAAAACGTCGACACGGGGGAGATAGAGGAGTACACGGTCCTCGGACCCTGGGAGTCCAATCCCGATGCAAATACCATCTCCTACATCTCACCGCTGGGGAAGGAGCTGTACAATCACAAGGTCGGTGATCAGCTTTCTTTTGAAATAAACGAGCGGGTCTACAATTACAAGGTTCAGGATGTCGAGGTCGCCCAGTTCTGAGGGGCTCTTGGTCCTCCCATACCGTCTTTTTATCCGCCGTCATCCGGGGCCTCGTTTCTTGGCGGGGGCGTTTCGGTGCCTGATGCCTCCGGCGGCGTCTCTTGCGGTGCAGTTTCCGGTGGCGAAGTCGGCAACCCCCACTGTTCGAGAGTGGCGGTCGCGTTTTGGCGTAGCACCCGAGGGGTTGCCTCGCCTGTGAACCGACGTAACGCTTGACCGTATTCCCGTACGTCGTTTGAGGTGATGCCCCGAACAGCCTGTGTCCGGATGAGGTAATCCGAGTGTTCGAGCAATCTGCCGTACACGGTCGACAGGGCTGAGACGGCTTCGGGCGTCGACGCCTCGTAGCGGGACAGGGCAACAGCGGTAAACGACAAGACGCGGCTCTCGCGCTCACCCCACTCCTCCGCAATCACGATCGAAGCCTCCTCTATTGCGCGCAGTGGGTGTCCCTCGAGCAGCGCCTCCAAAGCGGCGCTCCGTACGTCGAGCGCCTGGCGGTTACTCCGGTAGAGCTCCGCGAGCGTGTCCGCGGCCTGGGGCTCAGGATACGCGCCGAGTGTGCCGATTGCCTCCAAGCGGACCGGCCGCTCCGGATCACGCTCGGCTTTGTAGATAATCGCGTCGAGGGCTTTATCGTACGGCGAGGATGCGAGTGCGCGCAGTGCACTGACGCGTGTCCGCCAGAACGAGTCACGGAGTGCCGCGCTGACAACACGGTTCGCCTCCTCGGTGTCAAACGATCCCAGGGCGTTGACCGCGTATGCGCGAACGAGCGCAATTGCGTCGGATGCCACCTCGCTCAATACCGGGACCGCGCGCTCGTCGCCAATTCGTCCCAGGCCGTCGGCGGCGTACTGTCGGAGTAACGCCTCCTCGTCGGTGTCCAGCGTGATTCGTGCGAGAAGGTCGTAGCTCTCTGTCGAGCCGATGTCTCCCAGGGCAAGAAGGGTCTCTGCCTGAAGGTCCGTGTCCCGTGAATCATCAAAATACTCCGTAAGGAATATGGCTTCCCGTTCTCCGCCGAGTCTGCCGAGCGCCGACAATGCCGCGCGGACCACGCCACGGTCTCGTTCGTCCAACACCTCCCGTACCACCTCGATTGTGGGTTCGGGAACGGGATCGGCTACCGTGGAAAGGTAGCGTAGCGAGGCAGTTGTGAGTTCCGCGGGATTGATGTCGTAGTCGTCGAGGACGGAAAGAACCTCTTCGCCCGCAGGGGGGTAGTCGAGTTCGCTAAAGAGCCGAACGACCGCCAGCTTGATGCGGGCCGCGTTCGGACCGACGAGAATCTCGGTAAGCTCGGGCGCAAGCGTAAGGTCTCCGCGGTCTCGCAGTGTTTCCACAAGCTCCTCGACCTCTGAATCGATGCCAAACCGAAGCACGTCTCGCCACTCGTCAACCACGGAGCTTTCTTGGGAGGCTGCGTCGGCGGTGGGTTCTTCGTCGCCGGACTCATTGCCCGTGGCCGCGTCCGGAGGTGCCCCGGGGTCCGGCGCCGCCTCGTCGATCGGGGGCGGCGTGCCCTCGTTTGTGGCTTCTTGTGTCTCGGCGATGGATGGTAAGACCAAAAGCAGCAGCAAGATGGCCACGCCGGTCGCGACGAGGCGAAGTATCGGTTGGGTGCCGGGTCGATAGGTCATCATTTGTTTGTTCCTCTTCTCCTTAATATATCGAGCACTTCGACGCGCAACCCGAGGAAGCCGAGCAGCGTGATGCCCAGGCAGAGAAGGAGAACGGCGGTTAACCGGAACACGTTGCTCACCGTGCTTCCGCCCACCCACCAGATTCCGGTGAGGTTGGTGAATACAACAATAACGGCGACGATGGCCATGGAGACCACTACTACTTTGAGGCATGTCGTAACGATAGTCCGCCACGGGAACGGTCCGACCATTCGGGAGGCTCGAATAAGCAACATCACAAATGCAACCGTAAATGCAATCGAGTTTGCCAAGGCGAGGCCTGCAACCCGGAGACTAGTCTCTTTGAGGATTAGCGAAAGCACAATGTCCAGCGCCACGGCGACGGCGGCGGTAACAAGGGGGCGTTTGTAGTCGTTATGAGCGTAAAAGAACCGCTGCAAAAAAGTGTAGGCTCCGACGCTAAACAGGCCCCACGCGTATGCGGCCAGTGTCTTTGCGGCAAGGGCGGTGTGCTGCGGCTCAAAAGCCCCTCTTTGCAGTGCGACGGCGATAATCTCATGGCCTAACAGACCAAGCACGACGGCCGAAGGCACCAAAAGTGAAAACAGATAGCGTATACCGTAAGAGACCGACTGTCGCAGACCGTTTTTGTCGCTTGTCGCCACCTGCCGTGACATACGAGGGAACAGCACCGTTGTGACCGAGGCGGAAAAGACTCCAAACGGCAGCTGCCAGAATGTCAGTGCATTGCTCAGCGCTGAACCGCTGCCCGGCTCGAGGGCACTCGCGAATCGCACGGCCACGGTTTGGTTAATGGTAAACACGCCGGCCGTGGCAAGTACGGGCAGCCACTGCCTCAGGATCCGGCGAAATTCGGGACCGTTGAAAGCAAATAC
>CAZFLD010000023.1:0-59032 GCA_964519835.1 uncultured Spirochaetales bacterium | reverse complement strand
GCAAACACGTTATTGGAGCGAGGGTAAAGCAGTCGGGTATGCACTGGACCGTTCGCGGGGCCAATGCCATCATCGCCCTCCGGTGTTTCAAATTCAGTGATCGCTTCGATACATTCATGGACCAGCGGCGAGGAGCTTAAATCAGTGGGGTCAAACGAAATTGTCGTGCACCCTTTGCCTCCTGCGCGGCCTCCACTCAGATCGGCACGCTTCTCCGAGAGCCCGGGACGCCGATTGGGTATGGAGGCTTCGGCGCCGGCGGGAACACGGTCGGGTTCATGCCTGCGCCGGAGAGTGGCGGCACGAAGCTCCCCATGATCCCGAGTGCGCCCGAATTTCCAGAACCGTCGAGCCCGCCGAAGTCGCCGTAGACCTTCGGGGCACGATCGGGGTCCTTGCCACGGCGTGGATCGAGTTTGTGGCTGGCGACGACAGGAACGCGGCCACCGTCCTCGCCTCGGAATCCCTTGGCGATCTCGAGGCGCGACGTCGTATCCAGACTCTGCACGACTCGTGAACGTGGCCCATGGCCTGCATCGGGCTAGGAAAATCGCTTTGCGCGGACAGTTCATCGAGTCGGCTCCGACCGATGGGACACCGGCACCAGTCGATCTTGAGAGATTCGTGCGTCGCCGGCAGCGGTGGGTGGGTGTTGGGCAGTGCTCTTTTTGGTTAGCGAGGGAACCAGGGCCGCCGCCTATTTGTACCCCCCACTCCCTCTTTGGCGGCGGTTGTGTTCATCGACACGGCAACCACCTCTTCGGTTCGTCGGACATCGCAAGGGGATGAGATCCTGTCGCATACTCCCAGAACCAGATTCGGCGCGATCACGTCGATAACATGCTTGAGTTTCGTTGAGAGGTCGTCGACGCCATAGGGCGGATCAAAAAGAACGGCCACGGCACCATCGGTGAGGGACATGTTGCCCAGAGACTGTTTGGCCCGTTTCGGTTCCAGGTCACCCCTGGAGCTTGGGGATAGCTGCCTTGATTCCACCCCAGTGAGCGTGGACGATTTCGCCGGCCACATGGAGACGCTCGCATTTTCTACTCAGGTATCCTGAGCAAAGCTTCAATGGGCGTGCTCTTGTACCCACCTGATCGTTCCAAGGTCTCCGGCCGTGGTCACGCTCCGGACAATCCCGCTTCGGCGCAAAACTCTACGGCGTTGTGTGCTTGCCTTCAGTCAATGCCCTCCGGGAGTAGTCGTACGGATCTCCCACTCGGTCGCAGACAGGGCGATCCGTTCCATCCTGATCCATGGGTTATGCACGCGCTGGATACAGCCACTAGGGCCGTAGATTCGTGCCGGCACTCAATACGTGGCCACCAGACTGTGTTACCCTCGGATCTGCAAAAGACAACGACATCGTGCAGTTTTCCAGGTTCATGTGGGCTGTTCATCTGTTGTACAGAACGGTCGACAGGTCGTCAGGCCGTTTCCGCCGGTGCAACCGTTATTGCGAGAGTCGCGATCTGCTTTGCCAATACATTGGTGTCGAAGGTTTTGGATCCATCCTCCGCTGTGGACGGCGCAAGCTCGCTCTCTAGGAGCTCCTCGAGATTCGCGCGGTGAACCACGGACACGGGAAACGCCGGCCGCAACCGCAACCGGCAGCCCGTCCCGGAAGGATTGTACACGCGCAGGATGAACGTACTGTCGGACTCCTCGGCGCGTTTGACCGACGACACAATAAGATGTTCGGCCTCGAGACCAATCATTGCCGCGCAGTCCGCCGCGTCGCCGTCGTGTACTGTCGTCTGAAACGCAGGCATCGGTACTGTAAAAGACAGCGCCGCCTGGTAGGCCCCACTGTCCAGCCACGTTCCCTTGTACGGGATTATGGCGTAATCAAAGGTGTGGGTGCCCAGACATTGGGCCCCCGGAGTAGAAAAGATCTGCCAATTGGCCATACGATCAACGGATCGAAGAAGCGTAAGGGCGATGGCGCCATCCTCGACGACCTCGTACTCGGGTAGTCCCCTGTTTGCTATAGCCATGCCGCCCTGCCCGTCTTCGATGGCGACGAAACTCTCCTGTCTCTGGCAGTTGGATGGGTTCTCCCAACCCTCCCACGGCGTGTTGGCCCGCTCGACTACGTCAAACTGTCCCTGGGCAACGTGATGATCCGCTCGAACGGAGGTCGGAAACAGCACGCGCAAGCGGTGGTTACGAGCGGTATTGGTAACCGTTGTCCGAACCTCGAGCGAAGTGCCGTGGGGACGCAGGCGGATCACTGAATCAACGGTACACGTCACCTGCTGACTACTGCGCCGTGTCGGCTGCTCTCTGACCAAGAAGGCGGGAAGCTGAAGCGTGTGAGCTATCCGCCAGGCCTGTTCGCCGGGGGCGGCGGCTACTCTTTCTATGCGGGGCAAGGCGGTCTCGGTGGTGATCCTCACGTCGTGGACCGGAATTCGGTAGTCATACTCGTCGCCACAATCGCCGGCATCCTCGAACACCAGTAATCCACGGAACCACCGGCCGCTCTCCTTGTGGAGGAGATCAAGGGATCCGTTCTCCAGAATGTGGGCTTCCAGGTCAACGTTTGATAGAACGCGGGTAGAGGAATCGAAGGCGACGTCGGTTGCAGCTGGTGCCGACCCGGTTGGGGCCGAGGGGGAGTCCACGGCGTCCGAATCCCGCACGAGGTAAAAGGTCTTGTAGCCGAGGCCGGGAATGTCGAAAGCCGGGAAGCGGACACGGTAGCGATGCACGTCTTTTGGAACTCGGAATGTGTCGTTGGGAAGCTCGTAGGTGTGAGCAATGCCCCGGTCTTCGACCAAGACCGCGGTCGTTCGCTCTGCATCCCGAATGATCACCGGGCCGAGTGTATCCTCTTTGTCGACGTCCACATCCATCTCCACCATATCGGACCGGGTCCATCCGAGGGTGTTCCACACCACGATGGGAGTCGCTGCGTCGCCGAACCGCGCTGCGTCCACCCTGCCAACCAAGTGCCGCGCAGCCCGATCGGTGACAACTTTGGTCACCTGGGTAGAACCACGAAAACGAGTGATCATCTCTTCGTGTACCTCGTCCACACTGCATCCGCAGATAGAATCATGAGGGTGATTCTGCAGGAGCAACTTCCAGGCGTGCCAAAGGAGCGCGGATGGGTATTCGGCACCAGTGAGCCACGCGAACGTGGCGAGAGGCTCGGCCTCTCGCTCGAGCATTCGCTGGGCGGTGTAATTCATCTGCTTCAAATACATTCTGGCGGAGGCTGTATTGACCAGTGTGCGCCATCCCGGCGTGTAACGACTGTCCATCTCTCCGTCATGAATCGCGAGATCCGACGCGTTTTCACAGACGGCAGTCACGTATTCCGGCAGGTTAGAGTGAACGAGGAGATCATCCATGCTCGGCTGCACCGCAGCGATAACCTGGCCAAGATTCCGCTGAACCGGTTGGTGGTCGGAACCGTTCATCAACAGGAGATGAACTGTGGTGGCCGCAGCTTCCGCCGTGTCGCGGGCGTGCTCCAAAAAGGCCTTTGCGGCGGTTGGGTCGCCGGGCACTTCGTTGGCGTTGTTGTACCAGTTGGCCATAAATATCCCTAGCACCGTGGACCCATCAGGAGAACGCCAGGTCAACTCACTGTGGTACCCCGATGGGCCTGTGCCGATGCGGTTTAGCCCCCGACCAAACACGGCGGATTGAATGCCAAAGCCACGGAGAATCTGTGGCATCTGTGAGATGTTGCCAAAGGAGTCGGGCAAGTAGCCGATCATGGTCGGTTCGCCGAAGGCACGGGCACTTCGAAGCCCGTGCAAAAGGTTCCTGACGGCGGACTCGCCGCTCGTAAGGTATTCATCCTGCAACACGTACCATGGACCGACATAGAGCCTGCGATCTTGGACCAACCGCCGGATGTGGTCTCGTTTCTCGGGTTGGATCTCCAGGTAGTCGTCGAGCATGATTGTTTGCCCATCAAAATGAAAACTGCAGAAGGAGGGGTCGGTATCAAGCGTGTCGATAAGCGAATCGACCAGGTCGACGAGCCTCGTCCGATGCACTTGAAATGCCATGTACCATTCGCGGTCCCAATGGGAGTGAGACACGATGTGCAGCATTTTCCGATTCATTCCAGCTCCTATACTTGGGGTGCCTGGCCAAGAGGCGGGTTATCTTCCCGCCGCTTGCCGAATTAGAGTATACCTGGTATATCGTTTACGTCAACAACGCTCGTTGCAGCGGCGAGCGCATGTCTCACGGGCCGGCGGCCGGGCACAACGGAGGACCATATGATCGACTACAGGAACATCGCGACCGGCGTCCCGATTCACGCCGAAGGCTACATAGATCAGCCGTACATCGTGGTAGTCGAGGACGGCACGTGGGTGTGCGTGGCGACGGTTTCAGATAAACGGGAGGGGGCGCCGGGACAGCATGTCATATCGTGCAGAAGTACGGACAAAGGAAAGACCTGGACCGACTTTACCGACATCGAGAACCCGGATGAGCCCGCCGCTTCGTGGGTTATGCCTTTTTTGACCCCTTACGGACGAATCTACGCGTTCTACACGTTCAACGCCGACAACGTTACAGAGGTTGTCGGTGACTTGGGACCGATTAGACGCGTCGACACCCTTGGAGCGATGGCGTTCCGCTTCTCCGACGATAACGGCCTCCATTGGAGTCCCGAGCGTGGCATCGTGCCGATCCGCCCGTTCGCCTGTGATCGCGCCAATCCCTACGGCGGCAGGATCCGGTTCTGGTGGGGAGTCGGGAAGCCGATCCTCCACCAAGGGGCGATGATCCTCAGTTTCGCCAAGGTGCATCGCTTTGGCAAGGGCTTTATGGCGGCCAGCGAAGGGGCATTTATCCGGAGCGACAACATCGTTTTCGAACGTGACACCGCCAAACTACAGTTCGAGACGCTGCCCGACGGAGATACCGGCATCGGACCCCTCGAGGGAACGGTAGCGGACGAACACAACGCGGTCGGACTTTCCGACGGCTCATTGTTTTGTACCTATCGCACTACCAGTGGCCACCCCGGCCACGCCTACAGTCGCGACGGCGGTCACACATGGACCCCTCCCGCCCACATGAACTACGGTCCCGACACGCGCCTGGTCAAACACCCCCGGGCGGCTAACTTCGTAAAGCGCTTCTCCAACGGCAAGTTCCTTTACTGGTTCCATAACAACTCTCTTGGCGATTACAACGCGGCCGGAGGCCATTACTGCGCGAATCGGAATCCTGCGTGGCTACTCGGGGGCATCGAGAAGGACGGCTACATCCACTGGTCGCAGCCGGAGATTGCGCTGTACGCGGATGAACCGGGCGAAGGCCTGAGCTATCCCGACTTTGTGGAGGACGGCGGCAGCATCTACATCAGCGAGACACAGAAAAGCGCCGCCCGGCTACACAAACTCGACCCGTACCTTTTGCAGGGCCTGTGGGGAGAGCTCGAAAGGGAGTCCTCGCTGGATCAGCTTGTGCGACCGAGGCGTAAACTCGATCCCCTGGTCTCGGTCGATAACTCCAGCTCACTCGACCACCCAATGCCGCAGCTGCCGAATCTGGATCTTCGCAGAACCTATCGGGATCCACCCCCGCCCGACACCGATTTCCGCGGGTCGTTTACCATCGAAATCAAGCTCAACTGCGGCGCGATGCACCCGTTTACGATGATCATGGACTCCCGGGACGCAGGCGGGCGGGGTCTCCACATGTACATCACTGACCGGCGCACCGTCTGCCTTGTGATGAACGATAGCCGGATGCAGATAGCGTGGGAGTGTGACAGGGAGGTGCTTAGTCCCGAGGAGACTCACACCCTCTACGTTGTCGTAGACGGTGGACCCAAAACGATCCACTGGATCATCGACGGAGTGGTGAACAGTGGCGGGGCTGAGCGAATGTTTGGGTGGGGTCGAATCTACCGACTTCGGGACGTAAACGGCTCGAACACCATGCGGCTCGGCTCGGATCTATCCATACACAAGCTGGCAATCTATGGCACGTACTACCACGCATTCGAGGCGGAGTAGGTCTGCCGCACAGGGTACGACAAGGACGACGTTGGTGTCGTTGGTTCCGAAGGCCCACAGAGGGCACATGCTGCTCAGCCGAAGAGTAAGGGAGGGCATATGAGCGATTCGACAGCAGATCAGGACAGAACGACGCCGGGTCAACGGTATCGATTCTACGAACCCTCGATCGAAAAGCACTATCTGCATCGTGACACACCGGGCGCCACCTATCTTTTTGGGCACATGGTATCGATCGAGCACTTCGACGGGCGTTTTCACGCGGTCTGGAACAATCACCACGGGGGACATGCGCAGCGGTATTACAGCGATCAGGGTGTGCCGATGCCGTTCCAACGACTGCTGTGGCAGACAAGTCAGGATTGCAGAACGTGGTCCCCGCCGATTCGGATTACGGAAGAGGCTACGGAGACGCCCCTGGACGTATGGGATGAGCCCCACACGCATTGGCAACCAAACTTGCTCAACTACAAAGACCAACAGCTATGGTGCATTTGGTGCATCGGCGAGGGGGCCTACTTTCCTATCGAGGCGGACCGCCAGGCTCGCCGTCGGGTTCCGACCGTCGCAGGAACCTACTTGAGTACTCTCGCGACCGGAGCCGCCGCGAAATGGAGCCACCGAAGGATTTTTGCCGACGTAAACGTATCGGTACCGGGCACCAGGGCGGGTAAGGAAGCAGACGGAGACACCACGGGCTACCTGTTCCCTTCACAAAACCCAACAATCCTCTCGAGCGGACGCGTTCTCCAACCGGTCACCTGTATCGTGGGCGACGAATATCGCCTCGGTAGTGTCAACAGCCGTGCCTATTTCAGCGCCGTGATCTACACCGACGACGGCGGACAGACTTGGCAGCTGTCGAACATGGTGTCTAATCCCGACAACGCGTTGGCACACTGGGAGCCTCACGTTCTCGAGCAGGCCGACGGTCGACTGCGCATGTACATCCGAGACTCGGCCGCCTCGCGCGGCATCCATGAGGCGCCAGATGTCGCATACCGTATGACCCTGTCGAGTCCGCTCTTCCTTACGACAACAGGGACGGGGATAGCCAAGGGCGAACCGGTGGTTTTTGAGCCCGACGCGCAGCGGGTCTGGATGGAAGTGGAGGGCTCACGGATGCACCGACTGCGGCTACCCGGCGGACGCTATTGTATGATCCACCACGACGTCTGGAACGGGTCGGGCAAGGGCGTGCGCAGCAATTTGGCTCTGTTTTTTAGTCGTAGCGACAACAACGATTACGTGGCCGGCCCCGGAATAGTCGGGCGGCTGCGGCCGGCGCACTACGCCCAAGCCATTGCCCACGACGGGAAGCTCTACGTCGGCTATACGTTGTGGAACGACTCGATCCGGACGGGCGGCGACACGGCGGCCTGCGAGGAACGGGGCATTGCCCTCTCGATTATCGACCCGCTACCCGACGTCGAGGCGCACTACGTGTGGCCGCGGGACAAGGACACCTTTGCCTCCGCTAACCCGGCTTGGAGAGTCGCTAGCACAGAACGAGTCTACGAAAAACCACGGCTCGTCACCCACGAGGACCGCACCTGCATCGACTTTCGCGAGTGTGGATCGGCAGGAGTGGAGATTGATCCTGTAGGTCTCAGGAGCGGCCGAGAGCTCGCCGTGAACTTCGACCTCAAGATCCTGTCCCTCCAATCAGTCGGCAGTCTGGTCGTCTGCTCGTTCGGAAGTCGGATTCCCGCTCGAATCGGCATCCCCGCCAACCGTCCCGCAATGCTCTACGCATACGGAAGGGACGACTGGCAGCCGGTTGGATCGATCGACATGGGCGGCTGGAACACGATCCACCTCCGCTTTGGGGCCGACGAGTTCTCGGTACAGGTCGGTGACCACCGAGTCGCCACCTTCGTTAACCCAATTCGTTTTCCCGATGAGCGTCTGTACCTCGGCGATGGGTACGAGGTGGACCCTATTGAGAGCAATCGTGGGTCGCGGTTCATGATCGATCTGGACTCGGTCACCACGGCGGTGGTTGCCGCGCCAAATCCAAACCTTTCACGGGAGGTGAACACATGACCGATTTCCGCAATATCTCCACCGGTACTCCGATTCGGGAGGACGGCTACATCGACCAGCCGTACATAGTGGTAACCATCGACGGCCTATGGGTGTGTGTAGCGACAGTTTGTGATACTCGGGAAGGCGCGCCGGGCCAGCATGTCATCTCGTGCAGGAGTACGGACAAAGGAAAGACCTGGACCGACTTTGCCGAAATTGAGAGCCCTGACGGACCGGTATCCTCATGGGTTATGCCCTTCCTGACCCCATACGGGCGGATCTACGCATTTTACACGTTTAACGCCGGCGGCCTAACCGAGGTCATCAGCGACGACGGTCCCATAACTCGCGTCGACACCCTTGGAGCGATGGCGTTCCGCTACTCCGACGACAACGGCCTCCATTGGAGTCCCGAGCGTGGCATCGTGCCGATCCGCCCCTTCGCCTGTGATCGCGCCAATCCCTACGGCGGTAAGATCCAGTTCTGGTGGGGAGTCGGAAAGCCGATCCTCCACCAAGGGGCAATGATCCTCGGTTTCGCCAAGGTCCATCGCTTTGGCAAGGGCTTTATGGCCGCCAGCGAAGGGGCATTTATCCGCAGCGACAACATCGCCTCTGAACGTGACACCGCCAAACTACAGTTCGAGACGCTGCCCGACGGAGATACCGGCATCGGACCCCTCGAGGGAACGGTAGCGGACGAACACAACGCGGTCGGACTTTCCGACGGCTCATTGTTTTGTACCTATCGCACTACCAGTGGCCACCCCGGCCACGCCTACAGTCGCGACGGCGGTCACACATGGACCCCTCCCGCCCACATGAACTACGGTCCCGACACGCGCCTGGTCAAACACCCCCGGGCGGCTAACTTCGTAAAGCGCTTCTCCAACGGCAAGTTCCTTTACTGGTTCCATAACAACTCTCTTGGCGACTATCACTTTTCCGCGAAACGCTTTAATGCCAATCGCAATCCGGTGTGGTCGCTCGGGGGCATCGAGAAGGACGGCTACATCCACTGGTCGGAGCCGGAGGTGGCGCTGTATGCCGATGAGCCGGGTGACGGAATGAGCTATCCCGACTTTGTCGAGGATGGTGGCGAGATCTATGTAAGCGAGACTGAAAAGGAAGCAGCCCGTGTACACAAACTCGACACGTACTTGTTGCAGGGAATTTGGGGAGAGTTGGGCGGGCCGTCCACGATCGACGGCCATGTGCGCAACCGGCGCCGATTGGAGCCGATTCTGGACATCACCGACGCGGTTGCCGGCGACTACGAAATGCCCGTGCTGCCGAGTCTCGATTTGCGCCAGCTGTTCAAGAAACCCGCCCCTCCGGATACCAGGTTTCGCGGCGCTTTTACGATCAAGCTCGAACTCACCTTCGAAGTGCTCAGACCCTTCTCCAAGATTCTTGATACGCGCGATGCAGGCGGCCGTGGGCTTCTCTTGTACCTCACGGACCGGGGCACGCTAAGCCTGCTTATGAACGACAGCCGGACCCAGGTATCTTGGGACAGCGATCAAGGCGTCCTAAGCCCCGGCAGAAAACACTTGGCGTACGTAATCGTGGACGGGTGCGCCAAGATCGTGTACTGGGTTGTGGACGGTAGATTAAATGACGGCGGCGATGAGCGCATGTTTGGATGGGGGCGCATCTACAGCCTTCGGGATGTCAACGGCAGCGACAGACTTACCATATTCGACGCTGTCACGATCCACCGACTTACCGTGTACGACAGCTTTCTCTACACGTTCGAGGCAGTATGAGCCAAAAATCGATGGTACGTGAGCGCTTCACTTCGACGCTCGACCACAAACGGCTGGAGCGACCGATGGTTGACTACCTGGCGGAACGAGAGACCGACCTGCGACTCCGCCGAGCTTTCGGCTGCCAAAGTGAGGAGGAGCTTCTCGATGTACTGGGGGCGGAGTTTTACTACCTACCGGGCCGTGACGTTTCTCAGAACGAGGGATTCCTTCCGTTCTACCGCGGCCCGCAACTACCTGCTACGGACAAGGAGCGGATCTGCCCATTTGGCATTCGGTTTTCCCGCGGAGCGTATGACAGCAAGTTCAGCGTAGACCACGCGGTCGAGGGTCCGCTCGAAAAGGCGACGTGTGCCAAGGACGTGTTGGCGCACCGGTGGCCATCGCGGGGGGACTTCGACTACGAAGCAATCGTCGAGGTGGCGGCTTCGCACGAGGATCGCATAATCGTAGGGGGATTCTGGAGCGGCATTCTGGGTGACGTTGTACGTATGTTCGGCTTCCAGCGCTTCCTTACCGACATCTCCCTCGAGCCTGATCTGGTTCACACTCTTATCGATCGTGTTACAGATGTCTACCTCGACCTCAACGACAAGATCTTCTCCCTCCTCAAGGGAAAACTGGACGTGTTCTTTTTTGGCAATGATTTTGGTACGCAAAACGGCCTACTGATGGGCCGACCGATGTGGCAGGAGTTCTACGCGCAAAACATGCGAGCCCTCTGCGAATTGGCGCATAGCTACGACCTGGCGGTGATGATGCACTCCTGCGGTGCGGTGGCCGAGTTGATCGACGATCTGGTGGACGTCGGCGTCGACATCCTTGACCCCGTCCAAACGAGCGCGGCAGGAATGGCGCCGGAACCACTCGCTCGTCGTTTCGGGGGCAAGATCGTTTTCCACGGCGGCATCGATACACAGCATGTTTTGCCGACGGCCTCACCGGTGGACGTAGAGAAACACATTGACCACGTGGTAACTAGCTTCGCGACCGCAGGTGGATACATCGCCTGTGGGACTCAGATTTACGAGATGGACATTCCAGTCGAAAATCTGACGGCTCTTTACCGACGCCTCGGGGCGGGCTTGCGCCGCCGAGGTGACGATCGATGAGTTCCGGCATCAGTCACGTTCATTCAACTTCGGAACAGAGCACCGCCAGTAGGGGCAACTGCGCGAAAGCGACGGCGAGAGCTCGGAATAGAAGCATCGTTCTTATACGCTTGTCGGGTACGTGCAGGCCATTGGCTGGATGCGCACCACGTCAAACTCGCGTCGGCTCGGATCCGGTGTCGGGACCGACATCGTGGAAGGTCATGACATCCGGCCGAAGCATTTCCAGGGGGCAAGGAGGCCGCAACCGGAGTCGCCACGAGTCCTCGGCTCCACCTGTCGAAGCCAAGCATCCCGGATTACCCTATGGGTTGACCGGGGCATAGCCGTAACTCCGCACGTTCTACCCTGAGAGCAGGGTACACCAGAATGGCGTAGATACCACCACCGGATTGCAGGCGTCGGCGACAAGCAGAACGTTGTGTTTCGTTGTCTATCTGCCCGGCATGGATTGCTCGCTGTCACCAGGACGGGCAATCAAGAAGCACCTTGACATATCAGATATACTATGTAGACTAGTCTTCACAAGGAGGCCGCATGACCATACTCTGCACTACCTCGTCGTTTGCGGCGGCCACTCCTCCAAATCTGACGGTCATCAAAAACCCCTTCAACCGACGCCTGACCGACGCTGAGGCTGCCGCATTGATCGAGGAGTACCAGCCTGTCGGTATTATTGCCGGTGTGGAGCCTCTATCGCGGCAGGTTTTACAGGCCGCCGATGGCCTGCTGGTTATATCACGCTGCGGGATTGGGCTAGACAACGTCGACATGGATGCGGCAAGGGAGCTCGGGATCATAGTGCTGAATACCCCGGAAGCACCGGTGCATTCGGTCGCTGAGTTGACCGTCGGCCTGGTTTTGTCGCTCCTGCGTAAGATACCCGAAGCGGACCGAGCGGTTCGGCAAGGCGCATGGCCACGACTAGGAGGCGGGATACTTCACGGCAAAACGGTGGGAATCATCGGCTGCGGCCGAATTGGGAGCGAGGTCGCCGCACTAATGGCCGCCTTTGGCTGCACACTGCTTGGCAACGACCCCCTTATCGAGTCGCACTCTCTGATGCGTATGGTACCGCTGAACGATCTTCTGTCCGACGCGGATGTAGTGAGCCTCCACGCACCGCTTGTCGAATCAACACGTCGGATGATCAACGCTGAGACCCTCGCCCAGATGAAATCAACCGCAATCCTGGTAAACACGGCACGGGGAGCGCTGGTGAACGAGCACGACCTGGTCCCGGCTCTGCGAGAGAAGGTGATTGCCGGCGCGGCTCTCGACGTTTTCGAGGACGAGCCGTACACTGGACCACTGACCACTATGGCCGATAGGACGGTGTTGACCTGTCATCTCGCGGCGAGCGCAAACGAGGCGCGGGAGGCAATGGAGAACGAAGCGGTCACCAATCTCATCGCCGGTCTGGCGCAACAGAAGGTCTACGAGCCTGTCGGACTTTCCATCAGTGAGAGCTTGAAAGGAATTCCTAAAGCCTGCGTTAACCGGTAGAATTCCCTCCGATGAGTGAGGACTGGTAAACGCGCACCGCGAGACACCGATGCTGTTGCCGGTAGATCTACGCAACTGGGTACACAAAGACGACATGGTGCACTTTGTGCTCGATGCGATCGAATCGACGCCGGGCACGGGTTTCGCCGTCAATCGCCACGGCAGCGGCTCGCCACAGTATCCGCCGCAGACGATGGCGGCGCTTGTGGTGTACTGTTACAGTCAGGGAGTGTTCTCGTCGCGGCGAATGGGGCGAGCTGCATGGCATAACACTCCGATGCGCTATCTCACCGGCGACACGCACCCGGACCACGATACGATCTGCGCGGTCAGACGCAAGAATAAGAAGACGATCAAGAAGATGCTTGCTCACGTGCTGCGATTGGCGGACGAGATGGGGGTCGTGAAGATAGGTACCGTGAGGATGGACGGCACGCATATCAAGGCAAACGCGAGCAAACACAAGAGCGTGCGCTACGACCGGGCTGCGGAGCTCGAAGCGAAACTCGAGGCGGATATGGAAGAACTGCTGCGCCAGGCTGAGGAGGCTGACCAGGCGGAGGAGAAGGACGGCGATCGCCTGCCCGATGAAATCGGGAGACGGGAGGTCCTGCGAGCGAAGATGCAGGAAGCTCAACGAAGGCTTGAAGAACGAGCCCTCCGGGAGGCTGAGGAGAAGCGGTGAGAGGATGATAAGAGCGATGACCAGAAGCCGCCCAAAGGTGGGGCTGCAGCCGAACCCCGTCCGGAGCAACAGATCAATCTCACCGATGCGGACAGCGCGTTGATGCGCAAGAGTCGCCGCCATGGATGGGAACAAGCCTACAATGCGCAGGCGGTGGTAGACGCTGATGGATCTCAACTGATTCTCGCCGAGCATGTCAGTCGCAGCCCCCGCGATGCCGGAGAGCTCGAGTGGGCATGGGACACGATGAGCGAGGCAGGCATGGCACCGCAACGAATCCTCGCGGACGCCGGTTACGCGAGTAGCGCCACATTCGAGAAGCTGGAAGACAAGGTTGATCTCTACGTCGGCGTCAGGGCAGCCGATCATGGGGAGCGCCACTATGACTTTCGCCCGCCCCGAGAGAAGCCGCCCAAGAAGATCAGAAACAAGCGATTACTGGCGATGAGCAAGAAGATCAGGAGCGAGGAAGTCAGGCGTATCTACGCGAAGCACAAGAGCACCGTGGAGCCCACGTTCGGAATCATCAAAGCGCCCATGGGATTTCGCCAATTCTTGCTCCGTGGAATGGACAAGGTGAGTACCGAGTGGACGCTGGTCTGCACCGCCTACAACATAAAACGGTTGTGGGCAGTCAAACCGGGGTAGTCGCGAGAGCACGGACGTTCCATCTTCGGTCGGAGGCTCTCACTGACCGAAGGTGATTCCGGAACCATAATACACACTGCAACGGGTGCTCTCTTGGGGCCCGACACTGAGGGCTCAGTCAGACACACTCGTAGCATTTGGCTACATCGGTTATACACGGTATCTTAGGCCTACAGAGGACAAACGAACGAGGTAACACGGTAGATGGCGGAGTATAAGACCGAGTCACGAAAAGTGTATGAGTCGATACGGGAGGCAATCATCTCCGGACGATTTGGCCCGTCGGAAAGGCTGCCCCAACGAAAACTGGCCGATGAGTTTGGGGCAACCACCATCACGGTGCGCGAAGCTTTGCGCGCGCTGGAGACCGAGGGCTTGGTCGTAATCGAACCAAAGTGGGGTGCAATGGTCGAAGAGATCACACCCAAAAAAATGCTTGGCCGCTATCTAGTCAGAGAGGCACTCGAAGGAATGGCAGCCCGCCTTGCCGCCGCAAACATCACTCCGGCAATCCGGGACGAGCTCCTGGAGAGGGCGGCCGTGTTGGACGTGGAGCTGAGACGGGAAAACCTGTCTCCCCGCGATAAAGCGCAAATCCACCACGCGCTCCATCAACGGATCGCGGAGCTGACCAACTGCGAAGAGTTAGAGAGCTTGCTTAACAGGCTCAACCTCCATTCCATTATCTTGTCAAACGCCTACCACATCGACTGGCGTGCCGATGAACCAGGCTGGCATCAGTACCTGATCAAGGCGATAGTGTCCGGCGATCCCGATCTGGCTGAGCGGACGATGCGAGTACACGTACAGCGGGGATGCGAGATGGAGACACGCGCCGTTCAGGGGGCGACGCAAATCGGAGCGACGCGAGCTTAGCCCCGGCTCAGCAGGTTGCTTTGTGGTCCGCCCCAATCCTTCACCGGTTTCGTAGACGCCAAGTCTGGCAGTCCCGCATCCGTGTCGATTACTCGAGATCCAGACCGCCGGCGCTGCTGAACACGAGCGGTACGCCAAGGTATCAGTGAACCGGGCCCAAACGTCAAGACAGAATTCCCAACGGGTTTAAGGAATTCCTCTCCCCGGTAATCTCTACCCTGCCAACGGCAAGGGGGGTGTCCGTAGCGAATGACTGGTACATCTGCTCGGGCGTCAGATAGTCCAGCCCCTGGTGAAACCGTTCGGTGTTGTAGAACCGGAAGTACCGCTCCACCCCTTCATGAAGCTCGCCGAGGCTCTCGTAGGAGTTCAGGTAGATGTCCTCGTACTTCAGCGATCGCCACAACCGTTCAACGTACACGTTATCCAGCGCCCGGCCTGTGCCGTCCATGCTGATCTCAATATGGTACTCCTCCAACACGCCGATGAACGCCTCGCTGGGGAACTGGGAACCCTGGTCACCGTTGAAGATCGCAGGTACCATATAACGCTCGATTGCCTCCTTCAGCGCGGCAACACAGAAGCTCGCGTCCATCGAGTTCGACAATCGCCACGAGAGGACCCTCCGTGAATACAGGTCCACGATGGCCGCCAGATACACGAACCCACCGGGCAATCTGACGTAGGTCACGTCCGTCGCCCAGACCTGGTTCGGATGGCGTATCTGTTTGCCCCGCAGTAAATACGGGTACTTCTTGTGACTCTTGCCCGGCCAACTCAAATTCGGCTTCGGGTATACCGCACGCAAGCCGAACTGATGCATGGTCCGGCGCACCCGCTTCTGGCTCAGATGTGGATATCGCTTGACCAGCTGCAGGGCAACCTTCCGATAGCCATAGAACGCCTTACTCGACAGCACCACCAGGATCAATTTCAGGTCCTCCAGATCCTCCTCCCCACGACGGTCTGAACGCTCGTAGTAGTACGTCGATCGATGCACATCAAGAATGCGGCACTCCTCGACCAACGAGAGTACCTCGTGGTTGTCCTCAACCATCAGAACTCGCTCCCGTACAGCTCGCGGTACTTTTTTTAAGGAACTCGTTCTCCACCGTCAGTTTCCTCACCGTGGCCGGCAGGCGATCCCGATCGGCCTCGGTCTCACGTTCGCGTTTCTGCTTCTTGTTCGCCCGCTCAAACAGCTGCCCGGCACCCTCCAACAGTTGCCGCTTCCACTGCGAGATCTGCCCCGGGCTGACCTCAAACCGCGCCGACAGCTCCTGCAGCGTCTCCTGCTCTTTGGCCGCCTCCACCGCACCTTCACCTTGAATGCCGTGTCGTAGCTCTTGCGCATATCTGTATCCTACCGCCTTTGTCTTTTCGGGGTAAGGATATTCGATTAACCGGCTGCTCATCCGGTCCGATTCCATTGGTCGATCACTGGCGCGGTGCCGCATGAAGCGGTCCGTTTCCAGCGCCTCCTTTCAAACCGTGCGTGCGGATTTCTCGCACACGGCTTACCGGTGGTTTTCGTGATGTGGCATTCGATGGGTAGGCCACGGTCCCTCGCAGGCGATACAGGCCGAGATTCCACAGGCGTTCGTAGGGCCACCGGTCGTACCGGAATCGGGTGCGTTGGCCACCCCGCCGGTACTGCCGGTGCAGCACCCGCCGGCATACGTAGCTGTCGAGTTGGTTGAACTTGTCCGCGGAATTTCCAGTCCGGAAATAGTTCCCCCATCCTCGAAGGACCGGATTCAGCCGGTCAATCAGCTCGTTCAGGTCCCGGGCGCTGTTGCCCCGCACCTCGGTCAACTCATGGACGCGTCGGCGCACCCGTTTCATCGCCTTCGGCGACGGCCGGCGCTGGACGAAGTGCAAACGCGGATTGCGCTGGATACTCCGTCTCTTTCGCACTGTCCATCCGAGAAACTCGAATCCTTCGTGCCCTCGGCTGATGTTGACCATGCGCGTCTTCTCCGGGTGCAGATCCAGTCCCATCCGTCCCATCAACATCCCTATGCGTCGCAAGGCTTCGGTCGCCTGAGACTCCCGGCGACACATCACCACAAAATCATCGGTAGCCCCGGTTCCCTCGAGCTACCGGAACGCCGGGGCGAGTCCGGCGCTGCCGGTCAGATTGCCGGATGGAGTCTCAACGGCATCGATCTGGATCTTGACGGAATCGTGATTCTGGGACCATCATGGTTGAACCTTCTGGGTGTTTAGTTTTTTAGTTTAAACCATTAGGCCACATGGAGGTGGTCTTTTCCGTCCTTGATAACCGCTCAGCTCAGGAACCTATTAGAAACATGGCCACGTTGAGAAGGTCACTCGACTCTGAGTTTCTCTCCGCCTTACTCGCCGGCAATCACAAACGGTGTGCTCGGGTCGTCGAAGAGTACCGCACGGAATACCCGGGGATGATCGACCTGTACGAGAAGCTACTCAAGCCGGCACTCTACGAGGTCGGGTCCCTCTGGGAGCGTAACCTCATCAGCGTCGCTACGGAGCATCTCTCTACGGCGATAGTAGAGGCGCTGCTAAACGACGCGCACGTGAAGACCTTGCCGGAAACCTATAACGGGCGCAAGGTCGTTGCCTCCTGCATCCAAGGGGAAAGCCATCAGGTGGGTATCAAAATGGTGGCGGATATCTTTGAGATGCACGGCTGGCAGAGTTACTTCCTCGGCGCCGACGTTCCAAACAATAAGCTCTTGGCGTTTGTCGCAGAGCTGGAGCCGGACCTGATCGCGCTCTCATTGAGCGTGTATTTCCACGTGCCAACGTTGGAGACCATGCTGGACCGGATCCGGGAGCTCTTCCCGGATCTGCCGATCGTGATCGGCGGCCAGGCGTTCCGCCACGGTGGCAGGGAGCTTCTTGATCGGTACCCCGGCACTATTTACCTGCCGGACCTCCCGGCGGTGGAGCACTACATTCGCACCAGCTGGAGTAATGCATGACCCGAGATTATCTTTTGAAGTCGGCCCGGCAAATCGCCCCTGTCGGCGAGTCCACCGCAAATGAGTATATGGACAAAGCAAACCCGTTGATTTCCCGTATCAATGCGCGCATGCTGGCCCGGAACGACCTTCGCGAATTGGTTGGGGCCGAAAACATCGACATGATGAAGGACAACCATGCCAATCACGTGCGTTTCATCGGGTCAATGCTGCACGCCTTCAACGCGGAAGTGCTGGTCGAGACGGTCCTGTGGGTCTTCCGAGCCTATCGAAGCCGTGGATTCAGTCATACCTACTGGGCGGCGCAACTGAACGGATGGGTTGAGATCCTCCGGGAGGATCTGAGCCCGGAGGCGTTTGATGAGGTCTACCGCTTGTATGAGTGGATGCAAGTCAACATCCCCATCTTTGTGCGTTTGAGCGAGGACAAAGCAAACGTTGATACACCAGGACATTGAGCTCCTGAGCACCTGGAACAAGGAGATCTGCCGCGGTATCCGTGAGAGCCGTACCCTCTGTCTAGGTCTCTTTTCCTGTTCCGCAGAAGTACTCTTTGCCAACCCCGCAATGTCCGACCTCTTGGGAGAGCAGGCGACCGCGAGTTTTGTGAATCCTCAATTCGAACACTTCGTTGAAAACATGGCGACGCCAACGGAGGATTCAGATTCGGTCCAGGACGCGGACGGGGAGATCTTCTCGGGGTTTATCACGGCGACGCATAATGACAAACACCGGAGCATTCTCGCTCGCGTCTACCGGCGCGACGACCGGGTGCTTGTTCTCGGCGAAACGGATGTGAATAGCCTCTCCCGACAGTATGATGCCGTCGTTGCGTTGAACCGGGAGAACAACCGTCTCCAGCGGGATCTCGTAAAACAGAGACATTCCTTGCAGCAGGAAGTGGAACAGCGCAAACAATCGGAGGCGCGGGTTCAAACCCTGCTCGAGGAAAAAGATGTGATCCTCAGGGAAGTGCACCACCGCATAAAAAACAACATGAACACGGTGGTGGGCGTGCTTCGCCTCGAGAGCCGGATGCACAAACGTGAAACCACCGGTTCGGTTCTCCAGGATGCCGCGGAACGGATCGGCAGCATGATGCTCCTGTACGACAAGCTGTATCAGTCCCCGGGGCATGATGCCTTGGAGCTTGACCAGTACCTGCTTCCGCTGGTCAAACAGGTGATGGACGTCTTTCCGCAAGGCGCCTCGGTACAGCTGCATACGGAGATAGCCCCGATCAGAGTAAAGCCCAAGGTCCTCTCGGAGCTCGGCATCATTGTGTACGAGCTGGTAACAAACGCAATGAAGTACGCCTTCGCCGATCGCGGCGAGGGAGTCCTCACGGTCACGGCGCACCAAGAGGACTCAGCCGTTACCATTTCTATTGCCGATGATGGACCGGGCCTGCCGAAGCAGTCTTCCGTTTCGGCCCCTTCGGGATTCGGCATGACCCTGATAAACGCTCTGACGGACCAGCTGAATGCAACCTTCCGTTCCGAAAACCACAACGGCGCGCGCTTCGTCCTGACCTTTGAGCCGAATGATTGAGGCGAGGTTCAACGCGGAGCGTCGGAGTAAGCACCGCCAACGGCGCCGGTTTCGAAGTCTTTGGCGTCAAGAATTTTTCCTGCCCCATGCCAACTGAGAAGATGTAGAATGATGTAATCCTAGATGCGTGGCCCTCCTACGACGGGCCGGGAAGGTATGCCCATGCCGCGATTTCGCCCTCGGTTGCAGTCTCTACTATTGCCGGTCACTCTATTTTTCTTGGCCTGCCTGCTGATCACCTGTGGTACCCCCCTCTCTCATCCCGTTCTATGGCCGGGGGAAGCTCTCCATATTGATATGACTCTGACTATGGATGGGGAGCGGTACCCGATTGACTATACCGATAACCTCGAGTACCGAGGAGCACTTGACCAGTGCTGGTTCAATGCATCCTACTGCGAGTTCGAGATCGACTATGACGTCGACCTCCGATCAGGAAACAGGCTCGAGCGCTTTATCATTCGCCTTCCCTATCCGATTCGACGAGGCACATACACACAGGCGGACTACAGATACGATCGTGGTGACTATGACTCGCCGATGCTTCTCCATACACATCGTTCGGCATTGAGCGACGCGTATCTCTGGGGAACGGAGTTCGACGTATGGACCGTAGCAACGGCGGTGCAGCAGGACAACAATTCGGAAATGAGCATCAGCGTCGACGGTTACAATAGCAACTATGTGTGGGGGGCGTTTGACGCTACCCTCGGGAACTTCGACGGGAGTGCATTGGTAGAAGTCGTTGGCCGATTCTCCGTCAGGCGTATCGACACGATGTAGAGCCATGCGCGGACACAGGTGCGCAACACCACGGGAACGGCTCTGACCTGCACGTGGGCATGGTGGCAGGTGCATGATCATTCGCTTTGTCTTTGATCCACTGCCTTCAGAGACCTTCCGCCGGTATCGGGCCACTACCAGTTTGTGAACGTGCCGTCTTCGCGTCTCAGCTGCGGCAGCGACGCCGGCTTGTAGGGGTACTTTTCCAGGACGGCCAAGTCGACCTCGATACCAAGCCCGGGCCGCTCCGGCGGCAGCAAGTAGCCGTCGCGCCACTCGGGTTGATGGAGTATCACATCGGGCAGACTCTCGCCGGGCCGCCGTGGGAGCTCCTGCACACCAAAATTGGAGGTGGCCAGGTTTAGGTGAAGGCAGGCTACGGTGCTCACCGGGCCGATCGGGTTGTGCACGGCGACGCGAATGTGATGCGTCTCGCACCAACCTGCGATCTTGCGAGCCTCGGTTATCCCGCCACAGATGGCCAGATCGATGCGCGCATAGTCTATCAAGTCCTCCTCAATCAGCTGACGAAACTCCCACTTGCTGCTGAACTGCTCCCCTGCCGCTAAGGGCACCGCGGTGTGGGCGCGCAGAATCCGGTAGGGATTTGTGTCCTCCGAGCGCAGGGCATCCTCGATGAAGTACGGGCGGAATGGCTCCACCGCTCGGCACAGCGTTACCGCGTCGCTGGGCTCCAGGCGTGTGTGCACGTCCAAGCACAGCTCCACGTCGTCGCCGAGGGTCTCCCGGAGGGCGTCGAACTCGCGAATCGCGCGCCGCACAGCGGGACCCGGCTCGAACGTATGGCCGCCGGCCGTTGAACCGCCGACGACCGGCAGACCCCACCGCACAAAGCGCCATCCCTCGTCCACCTTCGCCCGCGCCGCTTGTACCAGCGTGTCAACCGAGTCGCCATGAATGTGGGGATACGTCACCACCCTATCGCGCACACGACCACCCAAAAGCTCGTAGACCGGCACACCAAGAGCCTTGCCCTTGATGTCCCAGAGTGCCATATCGATCGCGGCTATGGCCGAGCTGACCACGCGTTGGCCGGGGAAAAAACGGCCGCGAAACATTCGCTGCCAGAGGTGTTCGATGCAAAACGGATCCCCGCCGACGATCATCTCAGCTAGTGCGTTAACCGCCCCAGCCGTCTCACGTTCGTAGCCGGTAAGTCCCGCTTCGCCGATGCCGGTGACCCCGGCGTCCGTTTCCACCACCACAAACAAAAAGGTACGCCATTCCTTCGCGGGGTAGGTGCGGACGGATACAATCTTCATGATGCCCTCGAAAAGACGCCGTGGAATCCGACGTGGGTCGTCTCGGGAAGCCCGAGGGTGCACAGTGGCGACAGATCGCGGGCATCAAGAATCTCGAGGATCGATCGCTCCGCGTCGATGTCGACCGGCAGCTTTGCGGCGGGCGCTACACGCCCGCCTTTGGCGGTGATGCGGCGAGCCGCACGGGGCTCCCGATCCGTCGTATTCCACGATCGAGGGAGCGCCCGTGAGGTCGCCGCACGACACTGCCGATGGGCGTTTAGTAATCCATGTCCGGATTTGGCATCGCCGGCGCCTTTTCCTTCTCCGGAATGTCCGTGACGGCACATTCGGTGGTCAGGAGCAGGCCCGCGATGGACGCTGCGTTCTGGAGCGCCGAGCGAGTAACCTTCATCGGGTCGATGATGCCGGCCTTGACCATGTCCGTCCACTCCATCGTGGCGGCGTTAAAACCGATGCCATCCTTTTCGGTCTTGGCACGCTGGGCAATAATCGCGCCGTCCACGCCGGCATTCTCGGCGATTCGGCGAATCGGCTCCTCGAGGGCCCGCCTCACGATCTGATAGCCGACTTTCTGGTCGTCGGTGAACTTGGAGATGTCGTACTTCTCCATGACCGCAACTGCGCGGATAAGAGAAAGTCCACCGCCGGGGATAATGCCCTCTTCGATCGCTGCGCGGGTTGCCGAAAGCGCGTCCTCCACCCGGTGCTTTTTCTCTTTCAGCTCGACTTCGGTGGCGGCGCCGATGTTGATAACCGCAACGCCCCCTGCGAGCTTGGCGAGTCGCTCTTGCAGCTTCTCGCGGTCGTAGTCGGAGGTGGTCTCCTCGACCTGGGCCTTGATCTGCGCAATACGGTCCTTAATGTCCTTGGACTTGCCCGCGCCTTCGACGATTGTTGTGTTCTCCTTGTCGACCTTGATGCTCTTGGCCTTGCCGAGCTGAGTGAGATCGACATTCTCGAGCTTCAGACCAAGATCTTCGGAAATCACCTGGCCGCCCGTGAGGGTGGCGATGTCTTCAAGCATTGCTTTGCGTCGGTCACCAAAGCCGGGCGCCTTGACGGCACTTGCCCGAAGGGTGCCCCGAAGATTGTTGACAACAAGCGTCGCAAGGGCTTCACCCTCAACATCCTCCGCAATGATCAGGATGGGCTTGCCGGCCTGCGCGACCTTCTCAAGCAGCGGAAGAAGATCCTTCATGCTCGAAATCTTTTTGTCGTGAATAAGCAGATAGGGATCCTCGAGCTCGACCCGCATCATCTCGCGGTTGGTCACGAAGTACGGCGAGAGATAGCCACGGTCGAACTGCATGCCCTCTACAAAATCCAAGCTTGTATCGAGGGATTTTGACTCTTCGACGGTAACAACTCCGTCCTTGCCAACCTTGTCCATGGCGTCGGCGATAAGCTCGCCGATCTCCGGGTCATTATTGGCCGAAATAGCGGCTACTTGGGAGATCTCTTCTTTGCCACGAATGTCTTTTTTGGTCTTTTGCATTGCGGCAACGGCCTGCTCCACTGCCCGTGAGATCCCGATCTTGATCTCCATGGGATTGATGCCGGCCGCGACGCTTTTGAGGCCTTCTTTGATAATCGAGTACGCCAACACGGTAGCGGTGGTGGTGCCGTCGCCGGCAACATCGTTCGTTTTGGTGGCAACCTCTTTGAGGAGCTGCGCTCCCATGTTCTCGTATGCGTCGGGTAGCTCGATTTCCTTGGCGATGGTCACGCCGTCATTTGTGACGGTGGGCGCACCGAACTTCTTGTCGAGCACGACGTTTCGACCCTTGGGGCCGAGAGTGACGGATACAGACCTCGAAAGCTTTTCAACACCGCGAAGGAGTTTTTCCCTCGCACTTTCCGAAAAAACAAGCTGCTTAGCCATTCCTTCTACTCCTACTTAACAACCGCGAGGATGTCGTCCATCTTGAGGATAAGACGATCTTCGCCGTCGATCTTGAGGGTGGTGCCGGCGTACTTGTCGAAGATGACCCGGTCTTTGACCTTTACCTTTACATCTTCGCTATCGCCGACTGCTTCGACAATTCCTTCGGTGGTCTTCTCCTTGGCGGTGTCGGGAATAAACAATCCGCCCTTCGTCTTCTCTTCGGATTCCGTTTGCTTGATCAGAATCCGATCGCCGAGTGGTGTGACCTTCATTGTGGTCTCCTCCGTCCCACGCTCCCGTGGGTTTGGTGTTTCTTCTACGACGCCCACGGCGTCGGTTGTACCATGGGTATAGCAGGCGTTTGCGTGCCGATGTTGCTGCCTGAAATTTGTGAAAAAAATACTCAGGCGACGGTCGAACGTCAAGCGATTCATGGCTATGCTTTGTTCTACCGGAGGCAAATCGACTTGACCGCGTATTCAGGCATAAGCGCAAACGGCCTACCCTACAGCCGAATTGGCGACGGGGATGTCTCTCTTATGGTATTCCCCGGACTCGACCTTTCCTCGCGCCCGGCCGAGGGTCTCCATTTGCAAGGATTGGCCCAGGCATTCAAGGAGTTTGCACACAAGCACCGGGTCTACGTTCTCGGCCGACCTCCCGGTCCGGACTTCTCTCTCCCGCACGATGACTCGGAAGAAGCGTGGGCGACCGACGAGGGGTCCGCTGTGGACCCGACCGGCGCCTTTGCTCACGTGCAGACGCCGGAGGAGTACGCGACGGAGCTCGACCGGTCCTACGTAGATTTTGTGACGTCGGAGGGCTCCGGGCCGGTGCGTATCCTCGGCATTGCCTACGGCGGGCATACGGCCGCCACGGTGGCCGCGGCCCTTGATAACGATACCAACGGCGGGACAGGGCGAAAGCTCGATAAGGTGGCCCTCGTGTCCTACGCGCCCCGGATTGCACCGGAGGGCGAGGAGCTCCTGCTCCGGGCCGCGCAGCGTATGAAGGCAGGTGAGCTGCGCCGCTTTTCGCACCTGATGGTTCGTTCGATGTACCCGGGCCTCGGCGGTCGGCTGCTCTTTGGACCGACCGCGTTTTTGTTTCCTTCCCTCGCCGGCACGCCGGCGGACCCCATGACCATCGCGCATCTGATCAGAAAGCAGGCGCTGGAGGACGGCACCGAGCTCTTTTCGCGCCTCCGTTGCAAGACCTTGTTTCTTGCTGGCGGACGGGACCCGTACTACCCGCCTGAGATGCTGGAGGAGGCGGTTCGTTTGGCAAACACCACCGGCGGCGAGGCGGTGCTTCGATTGTTTCCGAATGACGGCCACGGGGTATTCAAGTCCGCTCGCAGGGAGGTGCACAGTGTGGTCTCCGCCTTTTTTGCGGGGGAGGATGTGGTTTCTGCCGGGGATGCCGACGGTACGGAAGCAGAAACATAAGCACAAAACGGGATAGCCCAGGTCGGACCATGGAAGTCGGCCGACTACCTGCATGACAATTTCGACGGTAAAGATAGGACCTGGACACCGGAGTTTGCGACCGAGTAGTCTGGGTCATGGCATTTACCGACCCCGACCTCCCGCGTGCAGAACGCATCACAAATCTTGTCTCACAACTGACGCTCGATGAGAAAATCGCACGGCTCTGCGCCGACAATCCCGCCGTTGATCGCCTCGGCATACCGGCCTACGACTGGTGGAACGAGTGCCTTCACGGTGTTGCTCGAAGCGGTCTTGCTACCGTGTTTCCACAGGCAATCGGCTTGGGGGCCACCTTCGACCCGGATCTTGTGGGGCGGGTGGCGGCGGCAATCGCAGACGAGGCGCGGGCGAAGCACCACGCGGCGGTCCGCGAGGGAAAGCGCCTACGCTATCAGGGGCTTACATTCTGGACGCCGAACATCAACATCTTTCGTGATCCCCGATGGGGCCGCGGCCAGGAAACCTACGGCGAGGATCCCTACCTAACGGGGATGCTTGGTGAGGCCTTTGTGCGGTCCTTGCAGGAGGAGAAAGACGGCTACATCAAGGCAGCCGCCTGTGCCAAACACTTTGCCGTACACAGCGGGCCGGAGAAGCTCCGTCATGAGTTCGACGCCGTGGCGGCCTCAAAAGATGTGGAAGAGACCTACCTTCCCGCGTTTAAGCGTCTGGTGGATGCGGGAGTGGAGGCCGTGATGGGCGCCTATAACCGCACCAACGGCGAGGCCTGCTGCGCCTCCGAGACGCTCCTTGGTAAGACTCTGCGCGGGGCATGGGGCTTTGCCGGACACGTGGTCTCCGACTGCGGGGCGGTTTCCGACTTTTATCGTTACCACAAGATCACCAAAGACGCCGCCGAGTCGGCGGCAATGGCCCTCAAGGCCGGCTGTGATCTCAACTGCGGTGACACGTTTAGGTCTATGGGCGAGGCACTCGAACGGGGCCTGGTCTCGGAAACCGACATCGATCGGGCGGTAACGCGCCTGTTGAATACCCAGTTCAAGCTTGGATTCTTTGATCCCGAAGAGCGCGTGCCATTTGCCAAAACGTCGATATCCGTGATCCATTCCGAGTCTCATGTGCGCCTTGCCCACGAGGCGGCTGCCGGATCGATAGTCCTCGTGAAAAACAACGGCGTGCTTCCCCTGTCCAAGAGCCTCGGATCGCTCTACGTCACCGGACCAAATGCGGTGGACATGGAGGCGCTTTTTGGAAACTACTACGGCGTCACGCCACACATGCCGTCGATCCTCGAAGGCATCGTCCGCAAGGTCTCGCCCACAACACAAATCGAGTACCGCAAGGGTTGCCTATTGGATTCGCCGGCGAAAAACCCACGGGACTGGACCAGTTCGGCTGCGGCGGCATCGGATGCGGTAATCGCGGTTATGGGGCTGTCGCAACTCCTCGAGGGTGAAGAGGGCGATTCGATCGCCTCGGAGAGCTACGGCGACCGCGAAGACATCGGACTGCCCTCGCACCAGCTTGCGTTTTTGCGGGGAATAAAGGAACAGGGCGCCACCATTGTAACCGTCCTTCTGTCCGGGTCGGCAATCGCATCCCCGGAGCTTCACGAGCTGTCCGACGCCCTGTTGTACGGCTGGTACCCCGGCGAGCAGGGAGGCGTAGCGATCGGAGATGTCATCTTCGGCGACGTTTCGCCCTCGGGCAAGCTACCGGTGACGGTTCCTCGATCCGTGGACGACCTTCCGCCGTTCACGGATTACTCCATGGCCGGCCGAACCTATCGGTACATGGAAAAGGAGCCGCTCTACCCCTTTGGGTTTGGCCTGAGTTATGGGAACGTTGAGATTGCACAAGCGGTCTACCTACCGGAAACTCGATCCGTCCGTGTGACCATGATGCCGGCCTATGCCACAAAGGGTTACATCGAAACAGTGCAGATCTACGCCGCTAAACAGGTGGCGGGACTGACACTGCCCCGTCACGAGCTCTGCGGCCTCGTCAAAGTCCGCGTGCCCGCCTACCACGGGCTCGAAGGCGTCCGGCGTGGCGGCGATACTTCCCGTCCCATCGTCGTCGAGGTCCCGATCGACGAGTCCGCCTTTAGTTATGTAGATGATTCCGGATCACGAAATCGATATTTGGGTGAGTTGACACTGACGGTCGGCTGCTCCTCGCCGTCGCCGGTGGCAAAGCGCCTTGGAGCTCCGGAGCCGGTGGAGCTCGTGGTGAGCGTATAACGGCCTGAGTCAATCGCCGCCGGTAGCCGTCCGGGACGATCGCCGATTCAGTAGGCGGCGGGGCCGCCTACGCGGCCGGCGCGGTCAAAGGCCTCCCGTGGGTAGCGACCCACCTCGCCCGTCTTGCTCCGGACGTAGAGCCACTCGCGGTCTCGCGAGACGATGTTTTTGGGTGTTAGCTCGGCCTTGCCACCCCCGTCCACCAAATCCACGGCATAAGTCGGCATAGCCTCGGCGGGAAGTCGCTTCGAAAGCTCGTTTACCAACGCCAAGCCTCTATCCACGTTGACCCTAAAATGCGCCGTGCCCGCCGCCATGTCTCCTTGGAAGAGATAGTAGGGTTTCACCCTGAGGTCATAGAGTCTGGTGTAGAGATCGGCCAGGGACTCTACTGAATCATTCACTCCCCGCAAGAGGACGGCCTGAGAGATCATTGGAATCTCTGCGCTTCGAAGCCGCACAAGCGCCTCCGTCGTCTCCGGTGAGAGCTCCGAGCCGTGGTTTATGTGCACTACAAGGCGAAGCGGCCGGCAACCGGCAAGAAGCTCGCAGAGCCCGGCTGTAACCCTGCTCGGCAGCACCGTCGGAATCCGCGTCGATAATCGAAACGCCATGTCGGGCCGGGCGGCACGGTAGCCGCCTACGATCGCCTCGAGGCGAGAATCCGGCAGTACCAGAGGGTCTCCGCCGGAAAGAAGCAGCTCTTTTACCTCAGGCACCGATGCGAGGTAACGTGCTCCCTCCTCCACCTCGGCCTGACTCAATCCGCCCCCTCCACCCGCCACAAAATACCGCCTGAAACAAAAACGGCAATAAGCGGCGCACGAATCGGTAACCAGGACAAGCGCCCTGTCGGGATAGCGGTGAACGATCCTGCCCGGCCGCGCGTAACAAGTCTCCGACAATGGGTCGCCGTCCTCATAATGCAGCACGTCGAGCTCTCTTCGACTCGGCACAAACTGCGCCGATAGAACGCCGCCGCTATCCTGAGAGATTCTCCTTCTGAGATACAAACTGATGTTTGCGGGAATTCGCACGTGCCGGGTCGTTTTGTCGATATCGAATATAAGCTTAGCAAACAACTGCACGTTGGTCCAAAGCCGGCGCTCGGCTCGTACCACCCCGCCGGCGAACCGCGCCGCCGGGGGGCCCCACCTGCGGACCGTTACACGGGGCGCGCCCGTCGTTGACAGTACATGGCCCCGGAGGGAGAATTGCCGTCCGTGGACGATCATGCACTCAAACACAAGCTTTTGGATCTGGTCCTGCACCTGGGCCGGGGCCTGTTCGAGCGTGAAGAGGCGGTGCGACTGTGCCTTCTCTCCTCACTTGCTCGAGAAAGTGTCTTTCTTCTGGGACCTCCGGGCACCGCAAAAAGCCTTATCGCGCGCCGGGTGAAGTTCGCATTCGAGGAGGCCCGGGCCTTCGAGTATTTGATGGGCAAATTCAGCACGCCGGAGGAGGTTTTTGGGCCTATTTCGGTAAAACGACTGAGGGACGACGACCGGTATGAGCGCCTCACGGAGAATTACCTGCCGGAGGCGGAGATCGTGTTCCTGGACGAGATTTGGAAGGCCAGCTCGCCGATTCAGAATGCGCTTCTCACGGCCCTCAACGAACGCCTCTTTCGAAACGGCCAAACCGAGGTCCGTATTCCGCTCCGCTGTGTGGTGGCCGCGTCGAACGAACTGCCGGAAGCCCAAGACGCCACGGCGGCGTTCTGGGATCGTTTTCTTTTGCGCCTCAAACTCGGTCCCATCGCCGACGCATCGGGTTTTGCGGCGATGATGCGAGATCCCGTCGATCCCTATGAGGATCCGGTTCCGGCCGAGCTCAAGTTAACCAACAACGATGTGGCCGGCCTCGAGGCTCGAATCGCGGAAGCCCGCATCCCGGACTCGATTCTCGAAGTAATCATCGGCATCAGAAACGAGTTGACACGGCGTGCGGATGCAGGCGAAGCGGGCTTTGTCTCAGACCGGCGGTGGAGGAAGATAGCCCGCCTCCTGCGAACCTCCGCCGTAGCAAACGGCCGGGACTGTGTAGACATTATCGATTGTGGGATCATCCCACACTGTGTGTGGGACAGCGAAGCACACATCGAAGTGGCCCGCCGGGTGGTAGCGGACACCGTCAAAAAACTCGGTCCTCGTGCCGTCGTGGGCGTCGAGGAGCTGGAGGAGCGGCTGGCCGACCTCAGCACCGCGATCGATGCAGCCACGTTGACGACCAAGGAGACGCACGGTCCCGAGCCGGTGCTGCACTTTGGTGAGTACTACAAGGTTGAGGAGTATGATCCCGAGGCAACCGCTTACATTTGGCGCACGGACTTTGAGTCCCTGCCGGGGGACGCCGACGAGACTGCCGAGGTAGATCTGTTTTTCTACGATGTTGACGGCAAATATCTTCGGACCATCAGAGCGGACGCTGCGCACAGCAGCCGAGGGGCGGTGGAAATCGACGGCCGGATCTACGCCCTCGACACACAAGAAAGTGCCAAGCAGGTAGAGGTCCGTCACGAGCCCGCGCAGGCGGACAAACAAACGTGGCGAGATGCCGTTGATACGATCAAGTCGGCAACCGAGGCCGCCATCGAGCGTGGTGAGGCCTTTTGTGCATCCGCGGAGGGGGACGCACGGACACATCTTTTTGTCCCCCAGTCCTTCGGCGCAATCGTGGCCCAGGGCATAGAAGAGGCGGTAAACGACGCGGCCGATATTCACGTTCGAGCAACGGAGCTTGCGCGCAAGGCGGGCGTAGGTGCACCGTTGTAGCTTTGTTCACGACGACATACTTCCCACCGATCTCCGCGAGCAGCTCGAAGAGTACCTGTACACATCCTTCTACAAGCCCGTATCCGACGGGCGGGCGGAGCCACGGACGTCTGACACGCGGACCGTGCAGCCCGAACCAGACTCTTTGGGCCATCCGACGGTGCCGCCCGAAACACACTCGTTGGACCACCCGACGGTGGACGTGGCCCGCAGCGTTGTCAATCTGGCACAGTTCATCAACACAACAAACGGCCAAAGCGAACTGTCCGAGAAGGTATCCCACGACGTTGTTCACTGGCTTGAAAACCGCTGGGCCCAGGCCCGCGAGGCTCGCCGCTTTGCTCAGGCCGATAGTCGAATCGCCAACCTGTCAACGGATGCCGCGGAGCCCATTCTTCGGTCCGTGGGCGTATCGCCGGAAAAGAGACGCGCGATTCTGGAGGAGGCCCACGCCCTTGAAGCAGCTCGTGAAGATGGGTTTGCCGGCTGCACGGCCGTGGTGAGGGCACGCATAGGCAAATCCCGCCTTCGGCGACGGCGAGTATTGCTTTCCGGTGCGGTTGAGTCGGCGATGCGGAACTGGGAGCGATCGTTTATCCAAAGCGGATTGCCGGCCTACGTTGATGAGCTAAACGCGGCCGTGCCGAAGGCGGCGGAGCAGGAGTCCAAGATTCGCGACATCTTTGGTACAACACCTCAGCTCTGGGACGCCTCCCACGGAACACTTACCAACATCGACTGGCCGCTTTTGGAGCACTACGGCAACGTGCTCAAGTCGGAACCGAGCGTTCGAGCGTTGGCGGATCTGCTCGGCAGGGGAAGCGCTGCCGCAGACCGAGACGCGCCTCTCGTTCCGGTAGAAGTTGTCTATGAGCGCGAGGACGTGGAGTACTACGGCCGTTCAGAGGTACGGGGAGTAACATTTGGCAAAGACCTCGCCTCGCTTCTTCCGCCGGAAATCGCCCTGCTTGCAAGCGACGAGACGGAGGCTCTTTTCGACCGTCACTTCGCCGAGGGGAGGCTCCTGACCTTCGACTACAAGAGCGCCGTGGGACGGCGCAGGTCCGAGACACGCATCGAGTACCAACCAGCCGCGGCGGCGCAGGGGCCTATTGTGCTCTGTGTGGATGTGAGCGGTTCCATGGCGGGAGTTCCGGAGCGAGTTGCAAAGGCCTGCGCCCTCGCCGTCACTCGTAGCGCCCTCGAGTTTGGCCGTCGGTGCTATCTTATTAGCTTCTCCGACAAGCAAGCCCACTTCGAGGCAACACAACTGGCAGAGAATTTGCAGGAGCTTGTGGACTTCCTGGGTCTGAGCTACCGCGGCGGTACGGAGATTGGAGCGGCATTGCAGTCCGCCCTCGACTTGGTGGAAACGGAGCGCTACCAAAACGCCGACGTGCTTGTTATCTCCGATTTCCGGGTTCCCAAGCTCTTCACACGTCTAACACGACGCCTGTCGGCGGTACGAGATACAACCGGCCTGAGGCTTTTTAGTCTTACCGTCACCGACAAGCCGGTGGACGACTACCTCAACGTTTTTGACCGCCGTTTTCACTATGACACGTCGGGCGACCTGCCCCGAGGAATCCCCCTTCGCAGTTTGCGCCATGTGGAGTAGAACAGACCGAGCTTCTTGACTTCACGGCCGCTTCTCCGTACATAAAAGGCATGACTCACGAGCTTACGCCGATTGTGAACGAGATTATTGACTCATACGAAAAGATTGGCGGAATCAATCACATCGGCGGCACCAACTTGCCGTCTCGACGCGGGATCATCCGGATCATTGAAGACTTCGAGACGCTGATTTTCCCTGGATATCGGGCTGAAGAGCCACTGGAAAAGGCTGACCTCCGGTACACCATCTCTGAAAAGGTCAGCAGGCTTATGAGGAATCTTGCTACCGAGATCCAGAAGAGCCTCTGCTACAAAAAGCGGCTCGAGGGACGCAGTTCCTGCCCTCACCATAGCCCCAAGTTCGAGGTCACCGAGTGTCGTGAGGAAAGCGAAGAGTTTAGTGTGGAGATTCTGGCCCTCCTACCGGAACTGCGGCGCCGTATGCGCATGGACGTGCAGGCCGCCTTCGACGGTGACCCTGCCTCCAAGTCTACCGAAGAGGTTATTCTTGCATACCCCGGGGTAGAGGCGGTTGTTATCCACCGATTTGCCCACGAGATCTGGCTTCGAGACATCCCTCTTATTCCCAGAATGATGAGTGAGTTTATCCACGGCAAAACCGGCATTGATATCCATCCCGGCGCCACCATCGGTGACTCGTTTTTTATCGATCACGCAACCGGTGTTGTCATCGGGGAAACCGCAACAATCGGCAACCACGTAAAGATCTACCAGGGCGTGACGCTCGGGGCAATGAGCGTAGACAAGGAACAGGCCGACACAAAACGTCACCCAACCATCGAAGACAATGTCACGATCTACTCAGGGGCGACAATACTCGGCGGCGACACGGTTATTGGAACAGGGTCGGTGATTGGTGGTAATGTCTGGATTACGAACTCGGTGCCGCCGGGCAGCAAGATCTACAACAAGGCAGCGGATTACGTCGTGAAGAGAGAAGCCGCCGCCGTTTAGGCTCTCACGGGGGCGCCCGGCACACTCATTTGGCGCGGTCTACTATCCCGCCACGACCGTACGCACGGGATATTCCTCCCAGATCTGTGCAGGCTGAAAACCGTCGATGCCCCGGATCCAGCCGAGAAACTTCTCGGCCTCGCCACGATCCATGTACGGACCAACACGCAGGCGATAGAACATCTCGCCGGAGACCTCGGCCGAGGTAATCCGACCCGGAAGGCCCCGGGTCTCGAGATCGTCCTGCAGCTCGCGGACGCGATCCAGGCTTTGCGAGGCGATTACTTGAATCCAATATTCGGTTACGCGGACCTGTCGCGGCTCAACTTCCGTTGCTTCCCGGGAGTCGATACGACCTGTGTCGGCAGCCGAGTCACGTCTTGTCTCGGCAGCAGCTGCCGCTCGGGCTCCTTCTTCTTCGTCCGTCCGCGCATCGGCAGTGCCTATCGTGCGGGCGGGCACCTCGGCCACTGCGGTCGGATCGGCTTCACCGTCCGCCGGCGCAGCTTCGTCGGCATCTGCCTCGCCGTCAGCCGCCTCGCCGGCATCTGCCTCGGCGTCCGCCTCGCCATACACCACATCGATAAGGCCGTTGTCGTCAGGCTCCACAAGGCCTTCGTCGCCCTCATCGCCGTTGCTGCGAATGTACTCGAGAGGATCAAATCCCGCATCATCGGTCGGAACTGCGGTCTCCGTTTCGGCCAAACCGTCGGGCGGATCAAGCAACCAAATACCTACTCCGACGGCTGCGGCCAGGAAAATCGTTACGGATGCAATGATGATCAGAGTCTTTCGCTGGTCCATGTCGATATTGTACCGGGCCTTAGGAAGGAGCTCGAAACCGAGAAACACCTTCCAGGACGCGCCGGCGCAAGCTCTCCTTGTTACTCGCGTTGTGTACAGTAACAATATCGACCGCGTGGCGCGATTGTTGAGGCGAAAGCGCGCGCTGTGCGCGAAATCGGCGTATCAGCCGGCCCACCGAATGGCGATCACGAGCCCGCGCGCGGCACAAGCGCCGGAGCAACGGAGCTGTTACCCAAAGCACACCGTCACAGAGCTCGTCGAGTCCCATGGGAAAGAGGATGGCGGCGTTGATCACAACGTCCCGCCCCGGGTGGTCCGCGATTGTCTTCCGCGTCATCTCCCGCATCTCCGGGTGCAGTATGGACTCGAGGCTTCGCAGTCGGCTCGAATCTGCAAAGACAAGGTGGCCGAGCCTCCGCCGATCGATCTCGCCGGTGTCGGGATCCAAAATGTCACGACCGAAGCGCTCGACAACTTCACCTTTGCGACGGGCCAGCGCGTCGTGACCCAGCTTGTCGACGTCGATGTGCACAAACCCACTGTTCTCGAGCAACTCCGCCACGGTGCTTTTTCCCGAGCAGTATTTCCCCGCGACGCCAACAACCATGGGCTAAATCGTTATGAGGCGGTCCCGAGAGACCTCTTTGACGTAGATGGTTTTGTATCGGCCTGAGGCATCAACGTCCTGGTCCGAAGCGTGTGGTCCGCGGGCGGCGGATCGGTTGGCGCCCGGCGCGTCTCTACGACCGCCACCCGATTGCCTCGCCTCGGTGTCGCTTTGGTCGTCCCGGCCGGAGGGTCGCTCCCCCGTGTCGCCACCTGGGTCGTCTCGGCCGGAGAGTCGAGCGTCCGTGTCGCCGCTGTGGCCACGCGATCGGGGCGCCCGAGCCGCGAAGAAAAACAACACGTCGGACATGTCTTCGTGGCTTGCCGTGCACGAGTAACGAAAGGCCAGTTTCACATCGTGAGGAACCGGTATGCCACCGAGGCTCCGGGGAAAGAGCGGGTCGATAAAGTCCCTCAATGTGTTTCGAACGCCACCGTAATAGGCCCGGCCCCTGCCGATCAGGTTGAGGGTGTTGTTCTTGTCCACGGCGTAGAGCTCGAAAATCCCGCCGACCGACGGCACTTTCTCGTTGATAAGACGCTTGTCGGCCGGATACACCCTGGACCATCGGACCGTGAAGTAGGCCGTTGTGTCTTTTACCTGTTTGGTGACAACCGGTTCCCAGGCACGTCCCATTAGTGCAGCTCACCCCAGGCGACGCCGTCTTCCACCGATACCCGTAACGGCACATCGAGCTCAACGGCGGCCGTCATCTCCTCTTCCATAATCGTGCGGACCGAAGCTACCTCGTCCGCCGGGCACTCGACAATAAGCTCGTCGTGGACCTGCAGCAACAGCTTTGCCCCGGAGCCCTCGTCACGGAGACGTTTGTCCAGACGCAGCATCGCCCGCTTTACAATGTCCGCCGCGCTGCCCTGGATCGGCGTATTTACCGCTATGCGCTCGGCGCCGGCCTTCTCCGTTCTATTCTTGCTGGTGATGGTGGGCACCGGCCGCTCACGACCGAGAATCGTTCGAACGTAGCCGCTTTTCTCCGCGTCGGCCACCGTCTTGTCGATAAACCCACGAATCCCCGAGTACAGCGCAAAGTAGTTTTGTATAAACTCGGCGGCGTCTGCTCTGGAAATACCCAGCTCATTGGACAACCGAAAGGCGGACATGCCATACATCACACCAAAGTTGATCGTCTTGGCTATCCGTCGCTGCTCCGGGGTTACCTCATTTGCTTCCACACCAAAGAGCTTCACGGCGGTGGCCCGGTGCACGTCCTCCCCGGTTCTAAACGCCTCGCAGAGCGCCTGGTCGCCGGAGAGATGGGCCAGCACAACAAGTTCGATTTGTGAGTAGTCCGCACTCACAAACCGATGACCCTGCCGCGCGACAAAGGCCGTCCGAATACGGCGTCCCTCCTCGTCTCTGATCGGGATGTTCTGCAGATTGGGATCGACGCTCGAGAGGCGGCCCGTCGCCGTCCCGGTCTGCTGGAAGTTGGTATGAAGGCGGCGACTATCCGAGTGCACGAGCTTGGGCAACGCGTCAACGTACGTGGACTTGAGCTTTGCCAGCAGGCGGTGCCGGAGGACCAGGGCGGGAACCGTGTCCTCGCGGGCCAGCTCCTGCAAGACCGACGTATCGGTCGAGTAACCGGTCTTTGTTTTTTTTATCGGCGTGAGTTTACGTTCCTCGAATAAGACCTCTTGAAGCTGCTTAGTCGAGCCCATGTTGAACTCATGCCCAACCTCCGCAAACGTCTGTTCTTGGACCTGCGCGAGCTCGTCCTCGAGCTCCTCCGAGAAGTCGGCAAGCACCTTGGTGTCGAGTCCGATACCCTCGAGCTCCATACGTGCAAGCACCGGAACAAGCGGCATCTCGAGGTTATCAAAAAGATTGTTTAGTCCACGTTGCTCGAGCTCGGGCTCGAGGAGGTGAGCTAATCGCAAGGTGATATCGGCGTCTTCCGCCGCATAGTCCGTGGCCTCGGCGAGGGGAACCGCATCAAAGGTCTTGCCCTTTGTAACGACTTCGTCGAAGTGAATGGTCCGGTACCCAAACCGACGCTCGGCCAGGGCGTCCATGCCAAAGCTGTTGGCGGTGGTATCCAGCAGCCAGGCCGCGATCATGGTGTCGAAGGCGAAGTTTTTAACATCAATTCCCCACTGGGCCATAACCTTGATGTCGTACTTGCCGTTTTGGGCGATCATTCGAAGCTTTGGATCTTCGAGAATCCTCCGCAGTGCCTCTTTGATCTCCTCTTGCGGGAGGACCTTGCCATCCTCGAGCTTGATAGGAATGTAGCAGGCCTCGCCTTCCTCGGTGGCAACTGACACACCAACCGGATGAGCTCCCACGCTGTCCAACGAGTCGGTTTCGCAATCAAAGGCAAAGGTCCCTGCTTTTTGTACTTTTTTTACCCAAGCGTCAAGGTCTTTTTTTGTGGTGACGGAGTGGTAGTTGCCTTTGCCGCGAAACACCTCCACGTCGCCTACTCCGTGGACAGTGTCGTCGGTGTGAGACTCCCGCACCTCGTCGGCGCCGGCCTTGCCGATTAGCTCCTCCACAAGGCGGTGCATGCCCTCTTCGATCAAAAGCGGTGCGGCGGATCCGTAATCCATCGCGGCAAGATCGTAGTCGTCGATATGTGCCGGCGTCTCCACGTCGAAGCGGAGCGTGACCAAGCGCCGGCTGAGCATGGCGGAATCGCGACCCTCCTCCAGTTTGGCACGCCAACTTTTGGACGAGATATTCTCCAGCGCTTTATAGATGCCGTCGAGGTCGCCGTACTCGCCCAGGAGCTTGGAAGCGGTCTTCTCACCGATGCCTTTGACCCCCGGTACGTTGTCCACGGTGTCGCCCAAAAGCGCCAGCATGTCCCTGATCTGTTTCGGAGGAACCCCATACTTCTCCTCGACCGCGGCGGCGTCCATCTCGGCAAAGCTACCCGAGCCGTCGGGGCGAAGGACGTGCACGTAGTCGTCCACCAGCTGCATGAGGTCCTTGTCGCCGCTGATGATATAGCACTTGCGCTCTTCGTCGCGGCACCGCCGTGCGAGCGTAGCGATAATGTCGTCCGCCTCGAAGCCCGCGGCGGAGAACTGAGGAATTCGCGCCTTTTCCAAGAAATCGAGGATCTTGGGTATCTGCGCTTTGAGCTCGGCAGGTGTGGCCTCTCGAGTTGCCTTGTATTCGGGGTACTCTTGGTGCCGAAACGTAGGCTCCTTTGAGTCTAACGCAACCAAGAATCGCTGAATGTCCCGCGACTCGAACATTGTTGCGAGCGTTCGGACAAAACCAAATAGTGCGGAGCTGTTCTCCCCTTTTGGGTTTCTGAGGGGGTTGCGGATAAACGCAAAGTAGGAGCGGAATACCAGGCTGTAGCCATCCAGCACATAGAGGGGCGGCTTCATGCTGTAGGTTATACCACGGTTGCTGAGCGTTAGTCGAAGCGAACGGCGCCGTGACGCGCCACGTGCCGTCGAGGCGCGTTTTACTCCAGGCCGGCGGCCTTGCGGATGGGAGACTTCAAGGACTCGACCCGATCTTTCAGCTCGTTCATACGAGCGCGTAGCAACACCCGATTTGCCTCGTTTTTCTTGACAACATCGTTGCGCATTTGTTCCACAGCCGCCTTTAACGTCTCGATGTCTCTGTTGCGCTCTGGATAGAGAGTCAGGTAGACCTCTTGAATGGGTCCGATAATACGACCAAACGACACGATCGCCTGGACTACCCGCCGCTCGTGCTCGACCTGGCCCATAAGCGCCGCGGTATCGCGCCGGGCAATAGCGTCGGATTCTCTCTCGAGGAGCTCCAGGTACTCGCCGAACTTTTCGCGCTGTTCTTCGAGCAGCGTCTTGAGCCTCCGGACCACGGCAACACGATGGGCGGTTTCGGACGACGTGAAGCTTATCGATTGATCGAGTACGGACATGGGCACTCCTATCCTGCGATGTTCACCCCGCGAATCGCGGGCTGCTGTTCTGCGGCCTTGGTGTTTCGAGCTACCTGCTCCCAGGCTTCGCGAAGGCTTGCCATCATGGCTCGCACGTTGCGGATCGGGTCCGCTTCCTTTTTGATGTTCCCTTCACCAAGCGCATTGTGGAAGAACAGGTACACGTTCATGAGGTTGGTTGCGATGTCTCCACCTCGCTCAGTATCGAGCGAGACCATAAGCTCGGTAACGATGTCTTGTGCCTTGGTGACGGCGTTGTTGACTTTGTCGAGCCGCTTGGTCTTTGCCTCCAAGAGCTCGATCGCAATGTCGGCTTGCCGGATTGCCTCGTCGTAGAGCATGCAGATGATCTTGCCTTGACCGGCGGTTCGAATCGTGGTTTCTCGATACGCGCGATTTGCGTTTGCTGACATTCTACTTCCTTCCTTCCATAGTATCGGTCTACCGTGCGTGCTCCAGAAGCGTCGAAACGGGAACTATGCTGTATCCGCGCTGAATCAGGTTGTTGATCAACAGATCAAGACTATGGAACAGATAGTCTTTGCGCTCGGACAAGAGCCCGTCGCCCCGCGGCTTCCCGACGGTCATGGACACAATCGAACCCGGCAGCTTCTCCGCCATCACCCGCTCGACCAGCTCAGCTGACGGCAAATATAACCGCGAAGGACCGGACGGCCCGTAATAACTAACCCAGTCCAATGAGTCCACGTCACGGCCGATGTACGTGTAGTTCATCTCCCGCGACGCCTGAAGTATGGCAGGACTCACAAAGTAGAACGGTGTATGCCACAAAAGTGACAATTCTCTACCAGTTACGTCAAAGTAGCTGTCTTCGTTGCGTGCAAGACCTTGCCGCACAAAGTCGGCGCTGATCTGGAATCGAGCGTCGGCCATGTTGAAGTAGGTGTAGAAGAGGCTACCAACCTCGTGACCGGCCTCTTCGATCTCCCGCACGGCGCCCGGATGCCGCTGAATAAAGTCTCCGTTTAGAAAAAAAGTTGCCCGAATGTCAAAGTCGAGGAGGATGCTGAGAATGTGGTGAAGGCCCTCGACGTTGTCGACCGCGTTAAAGACCAAAGACAGCTCACGGCGGCGAATACGCGAACCGTGCACAAAGACATCTGAGCTGCGAGTAACAGGGTCCTCGGGAAAGGGATCGTAGCGAGTGGCGGGCGCGGGGAACAACGGTTGTGTACCCAAGTCCACGACATTCCGTACCATAATCAAGTTCCGAAGCGCTCCGGAACCCGTTTGGTCCAGGTAGACCCGGTAGGACCCGTTGGCGATTCGCCGGCTGCGCACATCGTAATCACGGGCGTTTTCCCATCCCTGTGCTTCCGGGGAGTAAGCACGGACGATGGAGCCGGATTGTGTCATGACGGCGCCGGTAGTGTTGTCAAAGCCGAACTCGGTGGGCTGCGACATGGTTAGAAACCGTCGCCGCCTGCGGTCGGTGTCGATGATCTCCGTAAACGAGCCCCCGCTCACCACGAGGTTCACCGAGTTGATCCAGGCGGCATGGAGCGGATCGGGATGCGCAAAAGACTCGAGCTCCTCAAAGGACTCGTAGTCGCGAATGGAGACGCCCTCGTCCGTGAGCACGGCGGCCGTCACGGCATCGGGACTGAGTACCATGCCGCGGATCGCGGTCTCATCGAGGCGGGTCACGTCATAGCCGATCCGATCTTCTGCGGGGACCATCCGGTACACGGCCGTAGAGGCATCCTCCCCAAGCCCCTGTTTTGTAAAGACGGTAATCGTATTGAGCGACGACCACAGGACCGCATCCACGTTGGTGTTTCGGGGAATCAGCAAGTAAGGCCATGAGAAACTCGGCTCTTCGTCGGCCGCATCCTCCGTACCAAGGCTGTAGAGGAACAGGTGGGAGCCGCCCTTATTGAACAAGATATCCGTGCCAAGCGGCGAGATCCAGAACGAGTCGAAGTTGGGATCAAATGAAAAGGGGATACGTCCAACAATCGTTCCAATGCTCAACAGCTCTTGGTAGAGAGAACGGGTAAAGAGCTCCGCCGCGAGGACCTGATACACAATTGTACCGGAGACGTAGTAGAGCTCGCCGTCTCTCCCCCAACGCACGTTGGCGATGGTTCCTTCACCAATCCGACGCAGTCCCGCACTTAGGAGGCGCTCGTTCTCGAGCTGGGCGGTGGAGAAGTAGTACAACTCCTGCGATTTGCCGTAGATAAAGTAGGCGGAGTCCGGAGACCAACGGACCGGCGGCCCGGAGAGGCTTAGCTCTACTTCTTCGCCAATGATGTGCTCACTCTCGTCCACGGTATCCAGCAACACCAGATCACCGTAGGCGGCGCTGGAGGCTGAGAAAAAAACGAGGTACCGTCCGTCGGGAGAGGCGCTCATAGGGCTGACCTTGCCCTCTTCAATACTGCCCTGGCCCACGAACGAAGGGAAGCGCGCGATCGGCTTGACCCGGTTCATTTCCGAGTCCGAACGGAACACACCAAATCGGTTTTGGATCTGAAGAACGGTACCGTCCCGCAGGAGCTGCACCTCTTCCGGGAAAATGGTTAGCTGGCTGAGATCGCCGGTCTCCACATGACCCAGGAAAAGGGTGTCGTAGCTCCCGTGGCCAGGAAAATCGGCCTGAGCGCGGAACAGAAGACGGTTGTCCGCGGCAAGGTCGAGGTCCGAGAATCCGACCTGCGCAAACGCAGGCAAAGCGGCGAGCATCATGACCGCAAGCAGCGGAAAGCCCAGTCTACGCGTATCCATCATCTTTTTGAAGATCGACAAACCAAAGAAAAGATTTAGCGGAACCAGGTTAGATTTTTGTAAATGTACTGGAGACATCCGCGGTTACCTCGTTCGCCGACAGGATGCCGGTTAGCTCTCGCTCCAGCGTCACAAGGCGTTCGAGGAGGTCGTCCAGTCGTTCCTCGTAATGCAGTTGGACGGCACCCCGCATGGCCTCGAACGGCCCGTCGAGCATAGCGTCGAACTCCGCCTCCGGATCGATGTCGGCCGGAATTTTGCCGTGCTCCGCGGACTCGGCGTGCTCGGCCCCCTGATGGAGTTCGGCGAGATCGGCCGGCACCTGCGGATCGGCATCCTGCTGGCACCCACAATGCGGACAGAATGCGTACAGAGCATCGATCGGGTACTCGCAGTTCGGACAAAAAACGGTATCGCCCATTCGCCCTAACTATACTACCCGCTGCGGCACCGCGCAAGCTTGCCGGGCGTTGACGAGCGCCGACGACTACGCCGATACTTGACGGCGTGCGCATAGTAGTTCTGGACGCGAAGAATCTTGGTGAAGACCTCGACCTGAGCATTCTCGGGGCCTTTGGGCGCCTTGAGATCCGCTGCGATACGACCGCCGACGAGCTTGCGGAAGTAGTCAAGCATGTGCAGTGCCTTGTAACAAACCGGGTGCGGATCGGGCGCGGGGTGTTCGACGCCGCGGGCAACCTGGAACTGGTGTGCCTGACGTCCACCGGCACCGACCAAGTCGACCTCGAGGCGGCGCGGGAACACGGCGTGGCGGTGGCGTTTGTGCCGGCGTACAGTACCAACAGCGTAGCCCAGCACACCTTTGCGCTCGCGCTGTCGCTTATCGAGCAGATCGCCTACTACGATCGTCACGTTCGCACACGGGACTATCGCGACGGATTTACGATCTTCCACCGGCCGTTTTTCGAGTTGGCAGGCTCCACGTGGGGAATCATCGGCATGGGCGCCATCGGCACACGGGTCGCCGAGATCGCCACGGCATTTGGCTGCGAGGTGCTTCACTACAGCCCCCGCGAAGGCGCTCCTCCCGACCAAGCGGACGCCTTCGACACGGCACCGGGGCGATCGGCACCCCGTCGAGTGGCGCTTTATGAGTTACTAGAGGAGTGCGACGTTGTATCGATTCACGCGCCGATCACGGAAAAGACGCGCAACCTTATTTCTTACAATGAGTTATCGTCTATGAAGCCCACCGCGGTGCTGGTTAACGTTGGCCGCGGAGGCATCGTGAACGAACATGACCTCTCCAAGGCCCTAAACGAAGGGCTCGTCGGTGGTGCCGCGCTGGACGTGTTTGCGCCGGAGCCCCCGGCACCCGAAAACCCACTGTTCTCCGTACGGGAGCCCAGCAGACTGCTTTTTACCCCCCACATCGCATGGGCCGGTCTGGCCTCCAGGCGCCGGCTCATCGGCGAGGTGGCAAAAAACATCGATGCGTATCGCTCCGGCAGCCGCCGCAACAGAGCCGACTGACGGGCGGGGACCGGCGCGAAGCTAGAGGAGCTCCGCCGCCAGCTCGGCAAGCATGCTCCGTTCGCTTTTCTGCAGGGTAACGTGGCCAAAGATTTTTCTGCCCTTGAAGGTTTCCACTAAGTACGAGAGGCCGTTCGAGTTCGCATCCAGGTAGGGGCTGTCGATTTGGTACGGGTCTCCCGTTAGGACAACCTTAGAACCCTCTCCCGCGCGACTCACAATCGTTTTGATTTCGTGAGGCGACAGGTTCTGCGCCTCGTCGATGATAATAAACTGCTTGGGCAACGACCGGCCCCGGATGTAGCTGAGCGCCTCGAGCTCGATGACTCGGTTGTTCATAAGCTGCTCGGTCGACTTGATATTCGGCCGCTTGTACACATTGAGGATGTACTCGAGGTTGTCAAAAAGCGGCTGCATCCAGTGGGAGAGTTTTTCGTTTTTCGCGCCGGGCAGATACCCGATGTCCTTCCCCAGGGGAATAACGGGCCTGCTGACCAAGACACGGGTGTAGTGCTTGTCCTCGAGGGTCTGCCGCAGGCCGGCGGCAATGGCCATAAGTGTCTTACCGGTGCCCGCCTTTCCCACAAGGGTAACCAGTTCTACCGAGCGGTCGAGTAATAGGTCGAGAGCGATTCGTTGCTGGTGATTCAGCGGTCGAATGCCACAGACCGACGGCATCTTGTGGTCCACAAAGTGAAGATTGCCGTCATCAGGTCGATACCGGCTCAATACGGGCTCGCTGCTCTTTGCGTTGTGGATGATGTAGTGGTTGGGGGGCGGATTTTCGTTCCAAGGCACCGCGCCGTCACGCCTGAGCGTTTCCACCGTTTCCGACGACGCATCGAGCTCACTATAACCCGGGTACAGTCGCTCGATGTTGACCTTTTGCTTCTCGTAGTCTACCGCCCGAATACCAAGCGCCGTCGCCTTGACTCTGGCGTTAATGTCTTTTGATACAAAGAATACTGTGTGTCCCTGCTGCTGCAGCTGGTAAGCGGTCAGGATTATCTTGTTGTCCGGTTTGTCTTCGAGATTGCCGTGAGGCAGATCGTGGGAGTGCGACAGGGCGACGCGAAGCACGGAGCCGTTCTCCATCTTTACGCCTTCGCTGAGGTTGCCGTGGCGCCCTACCGCGTCCATAAATCGGATGGCATGGCGGGCGTTTCGGCCCCGTTCGTCGCTAAAAGTCTTGAGGTGGTCGAGCTCTTCGAGAACCCAGAGGGGAACAACTATGTCGCTGTCGCGAAAGCTCAAGATTGCATCAGGCCGATGAATAAAGACGTTTGTATCAATAACAAAGGTCTTGCTCGGCTTGCTCTCGCTCATTGACCCTAACAGTACAGGCGCCATGTGCCCTTGTAAAGGTGATAAGTGTTACATTGTGGCCATGAGCAGCACCGCCGGTTACCGTGACGCAGCGGAGTTTCGAGCCGCCGCCGAAAACGCATTTGATCACGTACGTTTGTTGAGGCGCCGGATTCATCAAAATCCTGAGCTTTCCTTCGAGGAGAAGGAAACCAGCGCATTTGTCAAGGCCGAGCTCGAGTCCCTGGGCCTGTCGGTTCGCGGTCCCTTCGCAGGGTACGCCCTTAGCACGGACATCGGATCGGACTCCGGTCCTATGGTGGCGCTCCGGGCGGACATGGACGCGCTGCCGATCACTGAAGACTCGGGCCTCTCCTTTTCATCGCAGAAGCCGGGCGTGATGCACGCCTGCGGCCACGACGTCCACACCTCTACCCTCCTCGGAGTTGCACACATTCTGTCCGGCATGGCCGACTCGCTTCCCGGAACAATTCGCCTGATGTTCCAGCCCGCGGAGGAGCAGCTTCCCGGCGGGGCTCAGGCGATGATCAAAGAAGGTGTGTTCCACGACAAAAAGCCCGCTGTGATCCTCGGACAACATGTCAATCCCGAAATCGAGGTGGGGTCAATTGGTGTGAAGCCCGGCCTCTTTATGGCCTCTGCCGACGACGTGTATATCACGATCCACGGGAAAGGTGGTCACGCAGCAAAGCCTCAGCAGTGCATAGATCCCATCAGCATTGCGGCCCAGGTACTGGTGTCACTTCAGCAAGTCGTCTCGCGCGCGGCCGACCCGGTAACGCCGTCGGTGCTCACCTTTGGCCGGATCGAGGGTAACGGCGCGCGCAACGTCATCCCGGACACCGTTACTATCGAGGGCACCTTCCGCACCGTTGACGAGGAATGGAGAAAGCGCGCTCACGACTCCATCCGGTCCATTGCGCGCCACGTTGCCGAAGGTCTCGGCGCCGCTTGTGACGTCGAAGTCCAGGTTGGATATCCGGCGATGGAGAACAACGAGGAGCTGGCCCTCCGCGTTGCCCAGGCAGGCCACGAGTACTTCGGCGAAGATAAGGTATGCCAAATGCAAACCGCCATGTGGGCGGAGGATTTCTCGTACTTCGCCCGGGAAGCGCCGGCCTGTTTCTACAACATCGGCGTCATGAACAGCGGATTGGGCTGGGCCTCGCCGGTGCACTCGCCAACATTCCGCGCCGACGAAGAGGCGCTGCGCCTCGGACCGGGCTTTATGGCGTGGCTCGCGTACCGGGAGCTGCACCGGGCGGCCTCGGCGTTGTAGGGGCGGGACCACACGAGGGCCGATCCCGACTACAGGTGGCCGCGCCGCTCGGTGACCAGGCCCGAGAAGGCGTCGTTGTGGCGGAGGAAGTCGAGCACCTCAAAAGCGTGCTGCTCCACGCTTATGTGGATCACGTCGGACACACCTTCCGCCGTAGGTACCGGCTCGCCGCCGCGAGCGCCGAGCGACGCGATTTCCGGCCGGCCGGCGTGAGCCGGTGACTCTGCCACCGCGGTATGTCTGATAATCAAGCGGTACTGGTTTCGCCCGAACAACCGCTTGGTTAAACGAACATCGCGGACAACCTCCACGGATGCCAGCGTGATGTACTCGACCCGGAGAAAGAGGGGTGCGTCCGCGACTCTTTCGCCGATCTTGCCCGAGCGAACAAGATTTCGCAGGAACGATTGTTGCGGAAAGTGGCGAAAATAGACAGCCTGCGAGGTGAAAAAGAGCAAGCCCCAGAGATCGGTTCGCGTAGGATCGCACCCGTGGTCACAACGGGCCATCGCGAAGACCTCTACGCGCTCACCCAACAGCTCTTCCGTATCATCCCAAAACCTGCGCGCCTCTTCGGGGAGATCCTGTCTATCCACAGGCCAAGGATACACAAAGCCATGATGCCTGTGAACCGGCAGCGGCCGGCCAACGCGTTTTTGGGCTCGGGGGAGGCTTGTAACTCGCCACGGCAACACGCTATCGTACGTGGAATATGCCTTCTCGGCACCCGGAGGCTGCTTCGGAGACTCCAGGCACGCCATTAATCGTTCAAAGCGACGGTAGCGTTCTTCTCGACGTCCACGGCGAGGGTGTGGACAATACGCGGAGCGAGATTGCCCCGTTCGCCGAACTGATCAAGTCACCGGAGCACGTTCACACCTACCAAATAAGCCCCCTCTCTCTGTGGAATGCCGCCTCGGCGGGGTTGTCGTCTGAAGGCATCCTGGAAACGCTCCGGAAGCGGTCGCGGTTTCCCATCCCGGACAACGTCGCATTTACGATATCGGAACAGATGGGGCGCTACGGGATGATCCGCCTCAAGCCGACGGACACGGAGGACGTGCTGGTCCTCGAGGTTCCGGACGAGGCCGCACGGGCGGAAATCGAGGCAACACGACCCGTTGCGAAACACCTCCAACCGCACGGCGACGACTTCCTGGTCCCGCTGCACCTGCGTGGCACCATTAAGCTCGAGCTCATCCGCATCGGCTATCCGGTGGTGGACGAGGCCCCGCTCCGCGAAGGTGAGACGTTTCCGATGTCGCTCCGGAGTACGGATTCGGACGGCGCCGACTTTACGGTGCGGAGCTATCAGCAGGAAGCGGTGCAGAGTTTTGTCGGCGATCAAAGAGCCGGTACGGGTTTCGGAACGGTGGTACTGCCCTGCGGCGCCGGGAAGACGATAGTCGGCATGGCCACCATGGCAAGCCTCGCCACAAATACGCTTGTCCTGACCACAAACGTGGCGGCGGTCCACCAGTGGATCGATGAGCTGTGCGATAAGACCGACGTTCCCAGGGACGCGATTGGCGAGTATACGGGCTCCAAAAAGGAAATCAAGCCGATAACCATCACCACCTACCAGATCCTCGTGTGGCGCGCAGACAAGTCGAGCGACGACTTCCCCCACTTCAAGCTGTTTCGGGAGCGCGCGTGGGGGTTAATCATCTACGACGAGGTGCATCTGTTGCCTGCGCCCATTTTTCGGGTGACCGCTGAGCTGCAGGCGATTCGGCGCCTCGGCCTGACGGCGACGCTGGTTCGCGAAGACGGTCGGGAGGAAGACGTTTTTACGCTTGTGGGACCAAAGCGGTACGACGTACCGTGGAAAGAGCTCGAGGCAAAGGGCTTTATCGCGACCGCGGAGTGCTTTGAGATTCGCGTCGAGCTGCGACCCGAGGAGAAGATCAAATACGCGGTTGCCGACAAGCGCGCGAAGTTCCGGATCGCGAGCGAGAACGGTCTCAAGCTCGACATCGTCAAACAGCTCGTAGAGAATCATCGCGAAGATCCGGTTCTGGTGATCGGCCAGTACCTGGCGCAACTCGACGAGGTTGCGGACCTCCTGCACGTCCCGCTTATCACGGGAAAGACAAAAAACGAAGAACGAGAGGAGATCTACGATCGATTCCGAAGAGGTGAGGAGCGTGTAATAATCGTTTCGAAGGTTGCAAACTTCGCAATAGACCTGCCGGACGCCTCGGTCGCGATTCAGATATCCGGATCCTTTGGATCTAGGCAAGAAGAAGCCCAGCGCCTGGGTCGGATTCTTCGACCAAAGAAGCGAAGCTCGTTTTTTTACAGTATCGTAAGTAGACACACGGTGGAGGAACACTTCAGCGCAAACCGACAGAAGTTTCTCACCGAACAGGGGTACAAGTATCACATCGAGGTATGGTGAAGCGGGCCCGGACTTTTCCACGTTTATGCTCGGGTTATCCGACGAGGCATTCTTCCGCGTGGTGCGCAACTACCTGGGCGAGGTTAAGACTCCGTACAACAAACACGACTTAATCGAGAGCCTACGGCGATTCCTCAAGACCCGGGAAATAGTACAGCGCATTCAGGCGCTCCTCGACGAACACGACGCCGCCGTGTTGACCGCCGTTCGCCTGCTGGGGAGCCCGGCGGACGCGGACCTGGAACGAATTCTCGGCACGGATTTTGGCCCGGTGCAAGAGCGGCTTATCAACCTTCAGGATCGACTGCTGCTTCTCCGGGATAGACGGACCGGCCGGTACTCAATCAACCCGGAACTCGGCGAGGAGCTCGCAGGTCCGTCGACCCGACTGGAGCTCCTCTTCCCATCCGAACCCGTAGACGGCTCCCAAGACACCCGTGCCGTCGCGTCGGTTTTGGAGGATCAGGTCTATTTCTCAGTCTTGAGTTTTTGTGCACTCTCGGGAAAGGTCTTGCGGGCGGATGGTGCCCCGACGCGGCGATTTCTTTCGGAGGTCGAGGAACGTTTTCCGCTCCTCGCCCTTGGGCCGCAACCCGAGGCCAGGCTGTCTCTGATACCGGAATCGGCCACACGCCTTGGCTTGGGTTCGCTGGATGCCGGGCGGATCAGCCTCTCCCTCGAGGCGCTCGAGGCGTTTGCAAAGCTGGACTCCGAACGGAGGCGACTGCTTATTGCGGCGGGCATGCTCTCGGTTGAGGACGATGTCCCGCTATCAACCGCATTTGAGATCGTGCGCGCAGTCGTGGAGTACTTTCCACCTGATCGCAGCTATCCATCCGCCTCCGCGTCCCGGTTTTTGTCCACCGCCGGGGGCATGGAAGTGGACGAGTTGACCGCGTTTGCACTGCTGCGCATCGGATTGTTCCGGGAGCACGACGGCGACCTCGTTCTGTCTTCGCCCCCGTCGGCTGCAGACGTTCCTGGGGGCGCCGCCGCCTCGGTCCTGACTCAAGCCAACTATGAGGTGCTGGTGTCGGGCCGTTTGGTGGGCGAGGACGCGCTTGCTCTGGCGTTGATCTGCGAGCCGCTGCGACTGGACGTTTCCGCCCGCTACGAGATCACCGAACGGAGCGTGATGACGGCGGCGGCGCTTGGATTGGCCGGCATCCCCGAACGGCTGGAGCGGATCACCGACGGCGGGACGCCACAGAACATCCGGTTTTCGGTCGATCAATGGCTTAGCCGTCGGAACGGCATCCGCATCCATCGGGGAATTATTCTTGTGGTCGATGAGGAGTACCGCTATCTGGTGGAGCATGGAGAGAACGTCGACGACCTTATTCGCGCGCGACCGGCGGAAGGCGTCTACCTCGTGAGGGACGAGGATGCGCTTGGGACTCTACTGGGCCGCGCCGGATTGCCGGAAAGCGCCGCCGGAATACTGGTGTCGCCATGGCAGCCGACAAATTGCGGCGAGGCCGTGTTTGCCTTCGAGCAGGTTGGCGGATTTGGGGCCCGGAGTACCATCCGGGTCGGCCTCGCCACGATGGAGGCGTCCACGGCCGCCACCACCAAGACGGGAGGCGACCCTGACCTCGTTGCATCCTTTCGCCGATCCGTCGACGAGGCGGACCTGGACGGCACGACCCGCGAGGAGGCATTGCTCCGGATCGAACAAAAACTCATCCTGACCTCCGAACAGCTCCACTACTCCATCGGGAGATCCCAGAACAACGAGGCCAGAGGCGTCGACTTGGTCGGCAAGATTCGTCTCTTCGAGCAGGCCTCGCGTCGTGGCCACGAGATCCTGGAAATCGTGCAGCGCGACGCCGCGGGCAACCCCCAGCGCTACCTCTTTCGGCCTATGGTCGTCAAACGAGACCACGATAGAGTGTTGGCTGTAGGCAGCAAGCTGCCGTCGGGGGACCAACACATCGTGACGGTAAGCAAGGTCTACCTGGTACGGCGAATGGTGGGGACGCTCCTCGGCGGCGAGAGTTAGGAAGCGGGTCGGCGCACGCTACGATCGTGGTCGCGCGGCGTAAACCTGTCGAAATAACTCTTGCTGGGCCGCGGCTTGCGCGTCGAACATCGTGGCGCCGCCGATCGTTGTGCAACCGGCTTGTTGCGCACGATCGAGGAACGGCGTAACCGCCGGAGTGTAGACGATGTCGTAGCATGTTTCATCGCCACGGTAGCTGTACCACGCGGCCGGGTCGGCCGACTCGGCGGCCCCTCCTGCCATGCCCAAGCTTGTAGTGTTGACGATAAGTTGTCGGTAAGGGCCGAGGTCGGCGGTCTGCGCGCCGCCCTGCTCCGGCATAGGGTCCACCTCGATCCGGGGCTTGGGGTCTGCAAACCACAGGGCGGCGTCCGCAGCAATAGCCTGTGCCTTGGCGAAGGTCCGGTTCACGATCCTCAACGCGACGCCGCGAGACAAAAGCGCATAGACAACCGCGCGTGTGGACCCGCCGGCCCCAAGCACCGTTGCATGGGTCGGCACGTCGGCCAGCCCGGCAAGAAAGCCCGCAACGTCGGTGTTCTCCGCCCGCCAGTCGCCGGTGCTCCAGTTTCGAAGCAGTGTGTTGGCAACACCTAACGCCCGCACCGCGTCCGAGGCTTCCCGGCTCGCCAGTTGGGCCGCTGCCGGCTTATGGGGCACCGTGACGGAGGCGCCGATAAGGTCGAGGCGCTCCGCGAGCTGCGGGAACAAACCAAACTCGTCGACGTGGAGAGGAACATAGACCGCATCCACGCCGGCCGCGCGAAACGCAGGGTTGTGATAGTGGGGCGACCGGGAGTGCATGACCGGGTCCGCGACCACGGCAAATGTCGGCGTCGTGACTTTGATGTCGGAAAATCGGTACAGCTCATTGAGGTCCGAGAGTGAGACCTGACCAGGTGCCACCGCACCGCCGGGTGGCGCGGCATAGGTCCACATCGATCCAAATCGCTCGGGAAGAACCCGCGTCACCAACCCTGAGCTGCCCATCCCCAGAAGCACAAACTCCCGGTCGGAAGCGCCGACGGCGTCGGCCGCGCGGTGCAGGGCGAGAAGGTCGGTGGTGGACCGTGGAGTAACGGCGAGCTTGGCGATATCACCATAGCCGAGCAGCTCGCGGCACACCTCGGCAATCGGCCGCTCCGGCATGCCTGCAAAGTCGTGGTGGGAGCAAATGACCACTACACCGGCGTCGCGCAGGGTCTTGGCCAGACGATTGCCCTCTTCGACGCGCAGAATCTCGACCTCGAGGTCCACGTAGTCAAAAGCCGTCCCCGCCTGCCTGACCAGCTCTAGGCGGTCCGCCTCGGACCCGGCGAAGGCACCACCGTCGGCGGGCCGCCGAATCGTGAGTATCGTAGGCTGCGTGATCCTGCGGGCCACCTCTCGCAGGCGCTTTGCAAGCAGGTCGAGCGCGGCAACCGACGATGCCGTGCTGAGGTAGTCGGCGCGGAGCTCTACCAAGTCCGGTGCGTATCGCTCGGCCGTTAGATTCGCGAGATTCTCTTCGATAGTGCTGGCCGCGAGGACCAGACAGGTGCGTCGGGCCACTAGAAATCGCTCCTGTACAAGTACAAATCGGACACAGAGTCTTGTTCCAACACCAAGCGTAGCCGTACGGGGAAACCACGGAACGGAAGATCGTAGAAGAGCGATTCGCCTTGCGCAAAATCCGGGCGCCCAAGCGTGTCGGTCACCTCTTGTCGGTTTTCGCCCAGGGCCACACCGTACACACTTCCGGCAAAGCCGGGGGAGAAGCGGAGCATCCACACACGATTGTGATACCAAAAGACCGACATCGAGTTCTCGTACTCGAATACTACGTCGTCAAACACGGGGCTCGGACCGCGGCTCGAATACACCGCCTCGGGCCGGCCGAAGGTGTCAAACACGGAGTCGAGATCCGCACCGAGGTGCTGTGCCGGATCCTCGAAGGCCCAGACCGGCGCCCCGATGAGAAGCAGGAGAAAAGACAGTGTCAGGACAACGGCACCTTCGCCGCCTGTTTGGGCAGCTTTGCCCCGTCCTGCAGATAGCCGGCAAATGTGTCCGCGTCCACCGGCGCGGAGAAGTAATAGCCCTGAATGTACGCGCATCCCTCGCCCGTCAAGAAATCAAGCTGTTCTTTAGTTTCGACACCTTCGGCCAAGCTTTCAAGGCGGATGTTGTGAGCAAGAGAAATGATCGCCCGCACTATCTGCCGCGCGTTTTCATGGTTGGTGACGCCGTCGATAAACGACTTGTCGATCTTGAGAGTGTCTATGGGAAATGACGCCAGGTAGTTGAGGGAGGAGTACCCGGTGCCGAAATCGTCGATTGAAAGGCGGATACCCAACGTGCGTATCTTCTCCATAATCCGAACTGCCGCATCCGGATCGTCCATGACCGACCCCTCAGTAAGCTCGAGCTTTAAGCTCTTGCCGCTCAGTCCGACCGCGCTTACGACGTCGCTTATGCGGTCAACGAGGTCGTGCTGTTTGAACTGCGCCGGACTCAGGTTCACCGACACGTGCAGGTCGGGGAAACCCATGTCGACAAAACGCTTGAGGCTTCGTAGGGCATGAAACAGGGTCCAATGACCGATGTGGCGGATTTCGCCGGTGTCTTCGGCAATCGGGATAAAGCGAGCCGGCGATACACGCCCCAAGGAGGGACTTTGCCACCGGATAAGCGCTTCGGCACCCACAATGTGACCGGCAGTGTCACAGAACGGCTGGAACACCAGGGCAAACGAATCGAAACCGGTCTGGGAGATGCGCGATATCTCGTGCTCGATGACCTCGTTCTGCCGAATCTCGGCACCCATTTGTTTGGTATAGAAGAGTTTTGTCAGCCCGAGAACCTCACAACTGTCCAGGGCGATCCTCGCGCTCCCAATGAGGTCGTCGGGCTCACCACCGTGCTCCGGGAATACGGCCAGACCGATGTGGCATGAGTAGGCTATATCGTCCGCGGGAGGTTCGTGGGGCTTTGAAATCTCGTCTATCACACGGTCCATCAGGACTTCGACGCTGTCTAAGCCGGGCGCGCTTTTGATCATTATCAGAAACTCGTCGTGTCGGTCCGATTGATACACCACGTCGCCAAGCAAGCCGGTCATGATGGCCGCGGTTCTGTACAAAAGCACCTTGTTTCTATCGCGGGTGTTACGTATACGCTGGTAGGCACGGTCCAAGCGCAGGATGCCAACCGCGAGTTTTCGGGTACCACTGGTCGGATCAGCGTCTTGGACCGCGTCTCGAAGTGCCGTGTAGAAGGTGCGCCGGATCGGGAGGCCGGTGTCCGGGTCATGATAGACCAGGTTCTCCAGCTCGAGGACACGCTCTTCCAAGGTGGCGGACCGTTCTTTTGCTCCGGCGAGTTCGGCCATAAGGCGCTGTCGCTCCTCTCTCAAAAAGTTGTAGCGTTTCTTAACGCGCTCAAGTCGCGCCCGTCCGTCGGACATGGGTGCTTTTAGTAGGGCCACGCAAAGTGCGGAACTCGCGCCGGAAGCAAAGCGTCCAACCTGTCCATCAACTCCGGGTCACCGTTGAGCGTGTCCGTCACGGAAAGACTCGCAGCGGACCGAACACCAAACCACAAACGCGAAAACGCGCCGATACCCGCCTTTAGGCTGGGCAGGCCGGTCACGGACCCGCGGGCAACCGTCGAGCGAGCTCCAAGACTCACCGTGTACTCGCCGGACAGTCCCTGCCAGCCGGACTCGGAGCCTACAAGCTCCGTAACCGGGTCGTCCAGCACGAGATTAAACCGGACTTCTTCCGTGGTTGTTACCGCGGAGATACAGGTCTCCAGATCGAGAATGCGCACCTGCCAATATGCGTACGACAGGGACTTAGCTTCAAACTTTGACTGGCGCGTGAGCCGCAGCTGCTTAAACGGCTGCTCGATCAGGTCGTCCAACGCTATGCCGGCAGGTTCATCGATAGAAACGGCGTGCACCTGATCGCCCAGCGTCCGCACCAGCTGCATCAGCTCCTTGAATTGTTCGCCCGTTTGGTACGATAGCCACCAAATGCTGTGAGGCCCGTGCTCTCCCTTCGGATAGACCCAGATGTGATGGGTTAGGTCGCCGCTGTCGTCGAAGTAGCCCAGGCCAAAACCGCTTTCCGTCCAGCGCATCTCAGCTCGTGTTATCTCCACCGGCGTGAGCCGACAGTTTCCATGAGTTAGGCGCGAGGCCCAGCGTGACTTGTGTACCGCCGCCGCGTCCTCTACGGTAAGCTGATAGGGCAGCCGTGGCCTCGGTCCTTTTTTGATTGATGCAGGATCAAAGGTGAGGATTCGTACCGGGCTTCCGGTGCCGAATCCCACGCGGTTGTAGAAGCCCTGATCAAAAACTCCAAGGCCGGCCACGTGGGCGCCGGATTCTGCGGCACGAGCGATTGCCTGCGCGGTGAGCCTGGTTGCGATGCCCTGTCTGCGCGCGATCCTGCCCGTCGTGACCGCCGTCACGGCGCAGAGATCGAGCTCCCTACCGTGATAGTTGACCGTTCCCGGATGCGTGGCAACCAGGCATTCGGGCCGGCCGCGCAGCTCACCGACGTAGGCCCGTGCGGCGGAGATAAAATCCTCGAACGGAGCCTCTTCCCAATCGGAAGAAATCCATCCGACTTCGCGCCAGATGCGCAGCGCCTCCATGTGATCCAGTTGGTGGTTGTAATCTCGAATGCTCACGGCTTCGTGAGTCTATCGCGACAGTCGCGGTTCGGCAATCGAAGAGCGAGTTAGGCAACAAACTTGTAGCCACGACCGCGGACCGTCAGAATGTGCCGGGGCATCGCGGATTCGCCCAGTTTTTGCCTGAGCCAGGCGATGTGGACGTCGACCGTCCGCGTTGTCGGCGTGGCGTCATAGCCCCAAACCGCGTCGAGGAGATTGTTTCGATCCAGGACCTGTCCCCGGTGCTGAACGAGGTACACAAGAAGCTTGTACTCCTGTGCGGCAAGCTCCACGGTCCGCCCGTCCTTGAGGAGCTCTTGCTTCCGAAAATCAAGACGGTGCTCTCCGAACACAAACGCATCGGAGATCCCGGCGGAACCGCTCTTATGTGTCCGCCGGATCAGGGCTTCCACACGCGCCGACAGTTCGGCCATTTCAAAGGGCTTTCCAAGATAGTCGTCTCCTCCGATCTTGAGTCCCACAACGCGGTCGACCACCTCACTACGGGCGGTGAGCATAAGAATCGCGGTCGATACTCCGTGGGCACGAAGGTCGCGGCATACGGCAAAACCGTCCCGCCCGGGCAACATGATGTCGAGGATAATCGCGTCGTAGGCACCCTGGAGACCCATCGAATACGCCGAGTCGCCGTCGCCCGCGTGGTCGACCTCGTAGCCTTCGCTTCGCAACCTATCGCCGACGGTCAACGCTATGGCCTCGTCGTCTTCAACCAGAAGAACTCGATACTTCACTGCTTGTCACCCTGGGGTGGGGCATAAGACGGGCCGATCACCTCGTCGCGGTCGGTGGCGGTTTCCGCGCCGGGATTGCCGACGCTGTCGGAATTGGCGTCAGAGCTGTTGGGGGCGTTCGGGGCGTCGCCTACGGGAAGCGTTACGACAAAACGCGCCCCGCCTTTTTCGCCGGGATTGTATGCGACGGTTCCTCCGTGGTATTCGACAACACGCTTTACCAGACTCAAGCCGACACCGGTTCCCGGTACCTGGTCCGCGACCGATCGGCGACCTCGGTAGAAGGGCTCGAAGACGGACCGGAGCTCCCTTTGGTCGATTCCCGGACCGTCATCCTCGACAGATATGGTCGCACCGAAGACGGATTCGCCTATCGCCACCAACACAACGGTTGCACCGCGGGCGTGGCGCAAGGAGTTGCCCACGAGATTGTTGACGATAATCTCAACGGCGCTTGCATCGACAGGAAGAGCACGGGTCGTGCCATAAACGCTGAGGTCGATGTGCTTCGCATCCGCCTCGTGCCGGTGAGCATCGACTATGCGCTCGACCAAGGCGTTGAGGTTCACCGGCTCGCAGGCCGCCGGCGCCCTCTGCCGCCCCGGTGTCGCGACAAGCGTCGCGTATCCCAAGACGCGATCGATCATTCCCCGGAGGCGGGCCCCCTGCTTTTTTATCAAGCTGCCGTAGCTGCGGACCGACGGGTGATCCACCACAACACCGGCCTCGAGATTCTCGCCGGCGGAATACAGCGCTGCAATGGGCGTTCGCAACTCGTGGGTAACGGAGGCAAGGAACTCGCGCTCTCGGCGGGCCAGGGTCTCCGCGCGTCTATACAGAAAAAACAGGACCAAGAGCCCTGCGCCCAGGACGGCCAAGATGCCAAAACTCAAGGCTAGGTTTCGTGTCTGGGTCTGTGACACGGCCGCTTCGAGGGAACCGGCTACGTGAGTCACCCGGATGCTCAAGCCCCCGACTGCGGCGTTGAGGTTTTCCTCGGCGGGCCTGGCTGTGGTTATCCACTCCCGCACCGCGGGTGTGTCAACGCCCGGCGGAAGATCCTCGGCCGCGATACCGGAAACCGAGAGACTGGCCGTGTTGTCACCTTCGGCCGCGGACAGGCGACCGCGAAGCGCGGTGATCGGTGGTGAGGTAACGTCACGGAAGCCGTCGAACCTTCCGACGACGTGGAGCGGCTTCGCTTCCGTGGGATAATTATCGCTTTGGTAGATGACCTCCTCGTGATCACGGATTTGGAGCGCGAAATCGCGGTGAGCGCTGCCGGAGCCAAAGTGCTCGGCGGCTAAAAAAGGAACGACCTCCTGTCGGAGATACACTTTGTCGACTCGCAAGACAAGAAGCGTCTTTCCGAATCGCTGCGCGGGCAACAGGTAGCTTGCCGACTGCCCGCCGAGTACTTCATCGAGGCTCATCGTTGCTTGGGAGAAGCCATCTGAAATCCCAAACTCCCGGAACTGCTCTCCATCGGCATCGGAGAGATAGATGCCGTCGACTAAACCCGGGAACCGTGTGTTGTCGAGCCAAAACTGGTAGCGGCGTGTTAGTCCGGTCCAATCCTCGTTATCGATTTCCTCGTGACCGATGGAAAAGAGGCTCCGCACTACCGAGAACTCGCCGGCGAGGTCGGCGGCAAACTGTAGCGCCGCCCGCCGCGCCGCCTGCTCGAGTCGCGTGCGCTCAGCGCGTTGCACGTGACCCAGCCACTGATACTGAAGGACGGCCAACAGCGGCAGTGCCGCGAGGAGGATGATAAGAACGATGGCTACGACGTGTACTCTCTTAGGTCTCACCGGCCCCGTATACTAATACAATGGCTTGCGGCACAAGTGCATCCCCCCACCAGTTTTACATTCTTAACAACGAGTTTACAGTGGTAACAAGCAATTTTACACGGCCTTAACCCCGGCGGAGCGTTGGGCGTGTATCTTACGGTTTGTCATGGAAATGCAATCGGATCGAGACGAGGCGCGGGCCGGTCCACAGGACCAGAGCCCGGCCGGCGCGAGGAGCAGAGTAAACGTGGAGTTTGAGCCCATCGTCAAGGAAGGTCGGGTCCGGCGCAGCGGGGCAAAACGGCAAGGACGAACCGCCTTGTTTGTTGTGGTCGGTCTCTTCGCCCTCATGGCGGTTGTGTACGTTGTCTTTTTGCGCCCACAGGGGCCGCCTCGCGTCTCGAACTACCGGACTGCTCCCGCATCCCGCCAGGATCTGGCCGAGAGGATTCAGCTCTCCGGCGCAGTTACGGTCGCTACTGAACGCAGTGTAGCCGCGCCTGAACGAGGCATCGTCGCGGAGCTTTACGTATCTGAAGGCGATGCGGTCCAGGAGGGTGATCCCCTGCTGCTTTTGACCATGAGCGATTTGGAGCAGAGCCGGGACAGTTTAGCGTCGGCTCTGACCTCGCGGCGTCGGGACCTGGAGCGGACCGAGCTCCAGTTCCAGTACGACCTCACCGCGGCGGAGAGGCAACAACAACATCTCGAGAGAAACGTGACCGACGCCCAAGACGATCTCGAGGAGGCCCGGCAGCGGTACGAGTTGGACATTGCTACCGCTGCGGAGCTGGAGACGGCTCGAGACAGGGTTGCCGACGCTCAGGATGCCCGTGAAGACCACGAGATTGCGCGAGAAGAGGCGGCGGCACTACACGATTTTGCCGTGTCCGGGATCGAAGACGACGTCGCCGGGTTGGAAGTGGACCTCGAGCGAATAAACGACCGGATCGCTTCCGGGCTGGTCCGGGCGCCGATCTCCGGTCAGGTCATGGAGGTAGCGAATGTCGCGAAGGTACTCGGGTCCGTCGTGAATCAGTACCAAGCCGTCGTGCAAATCGCCGATACATCGTCGCCACTTGTCCAGTTCCAAATCCCCGAGGCGTACGTGAACCAAATCTCGGTGGGTCAGGAGCTTATCGTATCAGTGGGCGGAGGACTCTTCCCGGCTAACGTCACTCGCATCGGACTAGTGGCGCAGCAGGCCACCGACGGCAGCGGCGCGGTCCTTCCCATCGACGTGCAATTTATCGAACAGCCCGGCACCATCGTTCCCGGCACAAGCGCCGTGGCGGACATTGTTTTGGGCACCGTGGAGAACGCGCTTGTGCTTCCCCGCGGTGCCTACCTGTCAACCGGCGAACAACGCTACGTCTACGTGGTGTCCGGTAACCGGGCGTACAAGCGGGAAGTTGTATTCGGGTCGGTCCAAGACAACATGGTGGAAGTTCGGTCCGGCCTGGCGGAAGGCGAGATTGTTGTGACAAGTGGCTACCAGTCCTTTATCGAAGAGGACGAGGTCATTCTGGAGGATTAGGATGATTACGTTGACGGGAATCGGTCGTGAATACGATCTTGGATCGGCGCGAGTTCATGCTCTTCGCGACGTGAGCCTTACGCTCGAACGAGGTGAGCTGATTACAATCATGGGACCATCCGGTTCGGGGAAGTCGACACTGCTCCACATTCTCGGCATCCTTGACTCGCCCACAAAGGGCAGCTACACCCTGGAGGGCCACGAGATTACAAACCTTCCGGACCAAGAGTTGTCTCGGATTCGCAATCGTCACTTTGGCTTTATTTTCCAGAGCTTTAACCTCTTACCTGAATACAACGCCGTTGAAAACGTGATGATGCCGTTGGTATACGCCGGCAAAAGTCCAGCCGATCGGAGAAAGCGTGCAACGGAGTTACTGACCGAGGTCGGTCTGGACCATCGCCTGCACCACTACCCAAACATGCTTTCCGGCGGCGAGCAACAGCGGGTTGCCATAGCACGGGCGCTGGCCAACGACCCCACGCTTATTCTCGCCGACGAGCCGACGGGCAACTTGCCCTCCGACAAAGGTGAGGAAATTCTTCAGATCCTCGAGCACCTCAATATCGAACGGCAGGTCACAGTGGTTATGGTGACTCACGACGAACGGCTTGGCGTACGCGGTCGCCGGCGGATTCGGCTTGCAGACGGAAACGTCGAGTCGGACGAGGGAGCGGGGAATGACGCTGCGTGACACCCTTGCCTCGGCGTTTCGCCACAGCAGGACGCGGCCCGTCGAGTCTCTGCTGATCGTAGCCGCCGTGGCGTTGGCGGTCGGCATTACTACCGCCGTGGCGGTGTTTATCGTGAACTACAACCAAGAAACGGAACGACTCCTCAATCACCCCTCGTTTCGAGAAATAGTGGTGCGGCCCTCGGACGGCAGTACGGCGGTCACCGGCGCCGTTGAGCTTCTCGACGAACGCGCTCGAGCAACTGCTCGGTTCAGCGAGGCCGACCTCGTAGACGCGGCAGCCGAGGTAGACGAGGTACAACTCGGTTATCTGGCACAACGACAGCAGTTCGGCCGCCAGGCGATTGTTGCCGGCGTCGGCGGCGCAGGCAGTCGGATCGGCCTGGTCCTCGGGGGCGCGGCGGCAGGCCAGGCAGGAAACCGCGACACAAACGCGCCCGGGGCGCCCGGTGGTGGCCCCGGCGAGAGTCCGACCGACGACGGCGGCGCGCAAATCGATCCGTCGCAGATCGAGGAGCTGCGCGGCCAACTCCAGGAGGTTCAACGTCGACGCCAGGAGGCTGCGGGTGCCTTGCTTGACAACTATACCGTCGTGCGTGTCACACCGAGTTTTTTTCCGGCCTACGACCTCACGACAAGCGACGGTTCCGTGTTTAGCGAAGAAGAGAACCGCCGGGCCGCATCGGTGATTGTTCTTGGAAGCGCCATCGCCGAGCGTGTCTTTGGTGGCGATGATCCTATGGGCCGGGTACTCACCGACGGCGTGCGCGACTACACCGTCATCGGTGTCCTCCGGGAGGTACCGTACGGCGCGACGGCCGACACGCCGGACCTCAACGACGTTGCCTACATCCCGTTCC
>CAZFLD010000022.1:48543-59988 GCA_964519835.1 uncultured Spirochaetales bacterium | reverse complement strand
AGGCGAACATCCTGTTCTGCTACAGGCGAACATCCTGTTCTGCTACAGGCGAACATCCTGTTCGACAAACCGGATAAGCGAGAATGTGACGTCGTCGTGGAGGTGACGTTGACCGCGGAAGCGCTCAAAGTCCTTGTTCAGTTTGTCACACAACGATTCGACGGGTAGCTCCGGGTCCGCCTCGAGAATATCGGCGACGCGCTCAACGGAGTACTCGATTCCTTCCATGTTGACTTGTTCCACAAGTCCGTCGGTTGTGAGGAGTAACGTGTCACCACGACGGGGACGGAATGTGCTCAGCGAGGGTTCGAAGTCGGGCACTACCCCGATCGGCGGATTATTCTGGTTGTTCTTCAGCCGATGGAGCTTGCCGTCTCGAAACACGTAGATGTAGGAATGACCCATGTCGCACAGCGCGATGTCCTGGGTCGTCTCATCGTACTGCAAAAAAAGGCCGGTCACAAACTTTTCGCCTTCGAAGCTACGAACGATGTACTCGTTCATGTCCTTTACAAAGGCGCCTAGGCCTTTGTCGAAGTCAAAGAAATTCATCATGCCCCAAAGAACGCTTGTAATGACCGACGCGGCGACCCCTTTTCCGGAAACGTCGCAGACGGAAAACACCCAATGCTTGTCTTTGTACTGTTTGACGCTGTAGAAATCGCCGCCGACCCCTTTTGCCGTCGTGGAAGAAGAAACAAACTCGAAGTTTGAGCCAACCACGAGCTCGCGCTCCTTGACCATTCGCCGTTGAAGTTTCCGTGCAAGCGCAATGTCCATCTGTGTCATGTTTGACAAGTGGATGAGCATGTCTTGCGTTGAGAAAATGCCCTTGAACTCGCGCTTGGCATTTGTCAGCACATAGTACGAGATGCCCGGGCGCTTCATGTCCTCGTCAATCTCGTCCGCAATCGTAAAGAGGTTTGTGTCGAAGAGGAAACTCCGCGGCTCCGCCATGATTTCGGTGATGTCCCGATTCTGAAACACGTCGCGACCATATGGTCGCATCAGGAGTGTGAAAAACTCTTTGCGGACGATAACACCAACGACGTTGTCCCCGTCATCGACCACGCCCAGTGCTGCAATGTCCGGCCTTTGGGTCAGCTCATCGGCGACGTTGACAATCTTCTCCGACGCAGCGACATAGCAAAACTCCGTCGCCAACATGTGTACCATTTGGTTTCGAATGGGGGGCCGATCATAACGGCGCAGTATCGATTCCCGCAGTCGTCTTGTTTGTGTGCTCAAGTGCTCACCGCCAAAGTTGCTCGCCGATCGCAGAGTTGCGGCATCCTACTGCCCAACACTACGAGGCCTATGTTAAGTCTTGGTTAATCACCGGCATATGTCTTCGATGATTACAAGGAAGCGATGAGCGATCCCAGCGAGCTCTGCCACCTCGTCGGGGGCAAATCGGCCAAGCACGTGACTCTGAAGCTTACCGTGAACCGGCCGGCCGATCCCGATGCGAATTCGACCGAAATCCGCCGTTCCCACTCGTTCCCTGATCGAGCGCAGCCCGTTGTGCCCGGCCAGACCACCACCAAACCGATTCTGGACATTCCCGAACGCAAGCTCCGTGTCGTCGTGTACCACGACAAGCGAGCTTGGAGGTAGCTTGTAAAAGCTCAGCGCACGAGACACCGCGTCGCCCGATTTGTTCATAAACGTAAAGGGTCTGAAAAAGGCGCACTCTCCGTGCACCGCGATGCGACCCGAAAACCGTGTGGAGACAGACCAGGCGCGATCCTCACACGCGAGATCAAACACAATCGCCCCGGCGTTGTGGCGGGTTTGTTGGTAGTCACGGCCGGGGTTTCCGAGGAACGCTAGTAATCGTTTGGGCACCGGGCCAGCCTACACGAACTGATCCAAAGAGTGTTGTTTTTCCCGTTCCGATGAGTTTTCAACTGAAACAAGACGCTGCCTCTACTCCGCGGACCTTGGACCAGTTCTACGCTTTACACGGGGAGGGTATCGTTCATAATGGTCTGTCATGAGCGTACACATTGGAGCAGAAAAGGGCCAAATCGCGGAGACCGTGTTGCTGCCGGGTGATCCGCTGAGAGCAAAGTTCATAGCCGAGGAGTTCTTGGACTCGCCACAGCTCTACAACAAGGTTCGAGGTATGTACGGGTACACGGGGAGCTTTTCCGGCATGCCGATTTCCGTCCAAGGGACCGGTATGGGCTTGCCGTCACATTCGATCTACGTCCACGAGTTGATACATGATTACGGCGCAAAGACGTTGGTACGAGTCGGATCTTGTGGTGCAATTCAACCTCATTTGCGAGTGCGAGACCTCGTAATCGCAATGAGCTCATCGACAGACTCATCCGTAAACAGGTCCCGGTTTGCCGGCAAGGATTATGCACCGACGGCCGATTCGGAGCTCTTCGCCCGAGCCTACGCCGAGGCCAAGTCCCGGAACATAAGATGCTTCGCCGGCGGAGTATTCTCGACGGATGAGTTCTATCAGGATGACCTGGACTACTGGAGAGTCTTTGCCGCCCACGGCGTGTTGGCTATCGAAATGGAGACGACCGCGCTTTATACCCTTGCCGCAAAACATGGTGCTCGGGCTCTTTCGATCCTTACGGTGAGTGATCAGATTGTTACGGGTGAGATAACCACTGCCGAGGAGAGGGAGCGCACCTTTCGAGACATGATAGATCTCGCGCTGGCGGTCGTAACCACTTCATAGTAAACCGGATGGGAGCAGAGGTAGGCAGTGTGGCCCGTCAGGGCACCAAGAATAACAGTGCTACGCCGGCGCAGGCGAGAACGGCACCAGCCGCGTCACGAATCCCCACCTTTTCTTTGAGCACCCAGCGTGACCAAGGCAGGATCAGCACCGGTACCAGAGCGATGATGGTGGCGGCTATCCCGGTTTTTGTGTTCTGCGCGGCGAACAATCCAAGTGAGACCCCAACAAACGGGCCAAAAAACGCTCCGTTGGAAGTGAGCGCCATCGCACGACCGTCGCTGAGTGCGCGAAAGGTCGGCCGCCATCCGCGGGCGACGCTAATGATCAGCATAAAACCGGCGGTTCCGGCGAGCGCGCGGATTTGCGTTGCGCCCACGGCGTTGTATGCAGGCGCACCGTAGCGCCCCAGCACCAAACCCGCGGCCTGCGCTACGGATGCGGCCAGTGCGAAAGCAATCCCGCGAATAGGGTGTCGTGTGCGAAAACCCGCGTTTGCCTGTCGAGTCAAGACAACCACACCGATTCCCGTGACGGTCACGAGCATCCCCACAAATTGCAGAATGCTTGGTAGCTCCCCGAGCACAAACCATGCTATCAGCGTGGTCAGAATGGGCACCAACGAGTAGATCAGCATGGCAATACGGGCGCCGACTACCACAAAAGCCTGGAAAAGAAAAAGGTCGCCTATGACAAATCCGATCAGACCGGAGAGGCTCAGGTACAACCACACCGAGGGCGGCGCATCAAGTGGAAGGGGCCGCCCAAAACGCACGAGCTGATATGCGAAGAAAAAAAGCAGGGAGATCACAAGCCGGATCAGGTTTACGTTGAGCGAACCGACCCGCTTTCCGGCGGACTCGAACGACAAGGCAGTTACGGTCCAGCAGAAGGCGGTCCCTAGTGCTGCGAGTTCCCCAATACGATCCACGCGCGGTCTACGCTTCTACAGTTTGTCGATAAGCATGGAGCACTTGCCCGAAGGGATGGGCAGTGTCTTTTTCTTTCTGCCGAGAATGTCGATGGTAAAGTAGTAGAGCTTCTCGGACTCGAGCCGAATCTCCCAACCCCTGCCGCTCTTGTTGCTGAGAATGGTGATCATGTTTCTCTTGAGCGCCAGATTCTCGATGCCCATGATTTCCAGCGTTGGAATAATCCAGTCCACTGTCTTGCGCGGAAGGCTGATGTATAGCCCCACGATATTCTCGATCATCAGCGCGACGCTCGACAGGGCCGTGTACGTGACAAACCCGGGACGTGGAAAGCCACGCTTGTTTCCGGGCCACTGAGCGGGTCCGTCTTTTCTGGGGGCGTAAGCCTCCCAAACCTCACCCTTGTTTTTCCCGTCGGGGTGGAGCGTGTCGAGCATGTAATATAGATGCCTAATGGCCGCTTGGCGTGCAAAATCGAACTTGGCGTATTTTTCGAGGCCCTTGACCACCATAAACGTAAAGGGCGGAAACACGGAGCCCTGGAACGCTTTTCCGCGCTCGTCGAACTGTGGTTCGTCGGCGGCAAGACTCGGGAACGGGTGTTCGGTGCCAAAGGTTTCGGGATTCTTCAGGTGCGCCTCGAGCTTCTCGAGCTTGGCCTCGTTAACCAGCTCCGCCAGCAGAGGCCAAAATGTAGCGATTGTCTTGACACCAATCTGTTGTTCTTTGGCGTCCAAATCGTAGTAGACGCCGTCGTCCTCGTTCCACATAAGTGAGTTGATTCGTGTCTTCAAGGAAAAATAGTGTCGCTTGAAGCGAAAACCGAGCTCTTTGTCGTTGAGAATGTCGGCAAGCTCAGAGATATACAGCGCGGACAGTGCCTGCTGTGTGTTGAAGTCAACGGGATAGTGCATCCCCTTGCGGGGACTGTTGTACATCATTGTGGCGGCGGCGGGCACCTCGTAAAGGCCGTTCTCTCGCTTGAAGGTCTCGTCGAGCCACTTGTAGTACGCCTCGAGGATCGGCAACACGTCGCGGATACGCTTTTTGTTGCCGATCTTGTGGTACATGTTGTACTCGGCCCAAGCAAAAAGCGGCGGTCCCACGCCCTCGGGGTTGTCGTCGGTGAACACCGGCTTTCCCGTTTTCACGTCGTATTGCCATCGGATTGCGCCGTCTTTTTCCTGGCGAGCGTAGAAATTGTCGAGTTGTGGGGCCGCAGGATGGATGCGGTTGCTGTAGACGAGATAGAACGTCGAAAACACCGCCTCGAATTGATCGATGCTGGTGTTGCTGTTGTAATTGAAGTACTTCGCCTCGAGCTTGTTCCGCTGAGTACCTTTGTGCCAAAGGTCGCCCATCCATGCCCAGGTTTGGTCATAGATCGCTACAAAGTCTTGGTCGTAAAAATGAATGGTCGGGAACTCGCGCTTCACCAACTCTCCAACCCCAAACGTTCGCTCATAATCCTCGCATAGTCGCTGTCGGCGAGCGCCAAAACTACAACGAACACTCTTCTAGGTCAACTTGGTGTTTAGAATGGTCGGTCGTGGCGTCTCGCGGTGGAGCACTGCGGTCGCGTGATATAATAACAACCTATGCCGCGAATCCTAATTGCCGACGACGATCCGGACATCCTGGAACTTGTTCGCTCTATCCTCGACCGCGCGGGCTATGAGGTGGTTACCAGCTCGGGTGGGCGCGAGGCTGTTTCAAAGGCGGCAAACGAAAGGTTCGACCTTGTTATTGCGGATGTCGTCATGCCGGCCGGCGGCGGAATCGAGGCCCTGGTCAAGCTCCGTGCGGACCGGCCGGATTTAAGAACAATTATCATCTCCGGACGAATCCCCGTAAACACCGATCCTGTTCAGAATCTGGCGGAACAACTCGGCGCCCACTGTATCTTGGCGAAGCCGTTTACGCCCACCGAGCTTCTTGCCTGTGTAGAGAGGGCGCTGGCCGAACAGGAGCACGCTGAATCAGGCGATGCCAGAACCGTAACGGAAAGCGATTGACGGGCCTATCCGCCGGCTTCCGGGTTCTAAAATGACCTTCACCGTCGCCGGATTTGCCGACGACGTCGAGCTCGACCGATTCCTAAAGGCGGAAATTCGGTATCTCAAGAGCTCCACGCTTGTAGTTGATCGGCTTCCAGAGCGAGTCCTGCTTTTTTCAACACATCGTGACAAACGCTGGGATTCCTACGTCGATCATCTTCAAGCGTCGTACCCGGGTTTGGCGGTAATGCGACTACCGTCGGACACAAACCTGGTCCCCGAAGAGCGGATCTACGAGTTTCCATAGCACGCCACAGTAGGCGACGGCAGGCCACAGCCGACCGTTTTGTGCCCCTACCAGGCCGCCTCATCCGCAGGGGCAACAACCTCGAACGTTTCGGAGGCCCGGTCCCCGGCCATCATCGGGCCAACCCGCTCTCGCCACTCCTTGTAGTGAGAAGTTTCTTTGTGCGCGAGTGTGGCCGCGTGGTCTTTGTACACTTCGTACAGCACATAGTTGCCCGGCTCTTCGCTGTTTCTCAGAACGTCAAACCGCAGAATACCGGCCTCCCGAACCGAGCCTTGGTGGTTTTTTGTGGTTGCGGCCTCGAATGCCTCGACGTGGTCCGCCAGGACCCGAATGGTAATAATACGAACGATCACTGCATGCCTCCCTTTCCGTCTGCCCATTCTTTCGCTATGTTACAAGTGATTCGGAGTACCCTCAATGAAGCCTCGTGTCCATTTCCTCACCGGTTTTCTGGGGACCGGCAAAACGACACTTGTCAACTCCATGCTCGGCCTGTATCGCGACAAGCGAGTTGCGGTGCTGGTAAATGAGTTCGGCGAGACCGGCGTGGATGCGCGTCGCATCGATTCGCCCGCCGTAACCGAACTAAACAACGGCCAGATTTTCTGCAGCTGCCTCGCAGGGCAGTTCGTCGACGCAATGCTGACCATCCTACAGCGCGAACCGGCCGTCGTGCTGGTTGAGACATCGGGCCTCGCAAAGCCTTCGAGTCTCGGCAGCATTCTTCAGGTGATTACCGACCGCGGACCAAGCTTCGACTACGCGGGCATGACCTGCGTGATCGATGCCGAGCGGTACCACGCCCTGTCCCGGACAGTCAACGCCGTGTCGGAACAGGTCAGGTACAGCGACCGTTTTGTCATCAACAAGATGGACAGAGTTACCGCCGAGACGGTCCAGGCAATCGAGTCGGACATCCGCGCCGTGCACCCATCGGCGGCGGTGGCCAAGACCAGTTACTGCGTTGTCGACGAAGCCTTTTTCGCCGGTTCGGCTGAAGTTGGTACGGTTCCCGCGTCGGAGGCTTGTTTCCTCGGCTGGGGAGATTTGGGACGCCCGGAGGCGGCTATGTTGGATGTGCCCGACCGGCCCGTCCGACAAGACGAACTCCGGAATTTCCTCGAGAGCAACGCTGCAAAGGTACTTCGGATTAAGGGCAGTATCGATGCAGGCGAAGGCCGCGTCGACGTCGACGTTACCGACACCGTAGCTGTGTCTTTAGCGGTTGAGCCTGTTGGGGTGGCCACTGGTTTGGTTGTAATTGCCGCCCGCGATCAAATCTCAGGCGTTAGGAAGAGCTGGCGCAACCTGGTGGCTGCAGCGGCTTCTACAGAGACAATAGGTACATGAGGAGAACAGACGTATGGTAAGCGAAAAGCTGATTATCGTAGGCTCGGGACCGGCCGCCCATACCGCAGCCATCTATGCCGCGCGGGCGGAGCTACAGCCGCTTCTTTTTGAAGGTTTTATGGCCGGCGGAGTCGCGGCCGGCGGTCAACTGACGACCACCACCGACGTCGAAAACTACCCAGGCTTCCCTGAAGGCATAATGGGACCCGAGCTCATGGACCGCATGCGGCAACAGAGTATCCGGTACGGGACCAGAATAAAGACCAAAACGATCGAGCGTGTGGATTTTTCGGCCGCGCCTCATCGCTTATTCACCGCAACCGACGAGTACGCGGCCCACGCCGTTATTGTCGCGACCGGTGCTACCGCCAAGCGCCTCGATCTTCCGGGTGAGCAGAGCTACTGGCAAAAGGGGATTTCCGCGTGCGCGGTGTGCGACGGCGCGCTCCCCATCTTTCGCGAAAAACCGCTTGTGGTCATCGGCGGCGGCGACTCGGCGTGTGAGGAGGCGTCTTTCCTTTCGAAGTTCGGCAGCAAGGTGTACATGATCGTTCGTAGAGACGTACTTCGCGCTTCCAAAGCCATGCAAAAGCGCGTAATGGACAACCCAAAAATCGCGATTATGTGGATGTCCAACGCCGTGGAAGCGATTGGTGAGAAGCTGCTCACCGGCGTGCGGATCAAAAACAACCACACCGGCGAGGAACAGGTCATCGATGCATCCGGGCTCTTCTATGCGATTGGGCATACGCCGAATACCCAGTTTCTCGAAGGGTCCCTCGAAACCGATAAAACGGGCTATGTCCTAACTAAGCCGGACTCTACCGTGACCAACGTTCCTGGGGTGTTCGCCTGCGGCGACGTAAAAGATCGTGTCTACCGGCAGGCCGTCACCGCTGCCGGCAGTGGGTGTATGGCGGCGCTCGAAGCCGAACACTATCTGAACTGATCCAAAGCCCGTTGATCTGGCGCTCGTAGTTGGGTCGTCGGATCGTTTGTCCGTTGGTTGATACGGTGCCTCTTGTTGTAGTTGTACCGGTATGGCGCACCCACAGGCGCTTTATACAGCGGTTTGGGTTGCGGGCAAACCGCACCGGCTCTCGGTCGGCCGTTGTGGCGGAGTCTCGAGCCGACACGTGCTGTCTCCCCACCCATGCTATTTGGCTCGCTTTTGGTCACCCTGTCCGGAACACCTACCGCGGCTTGTAGAAGCCCGCGATGATGGCGCGTCGGACCGGACGCGGTAGCATCTTCAGAATCGACGCCTGTATCCGGTTGGCAAGTCCCGGTATCGCGGAGACACGTCGCCGCTTTAGGGCCCTTATCGCTTGGGCGGCAACCACGTCGGGGTCCATAAGAACCGGGCTGTGCATGGGAAACTTGGCAACCAGGCCGGACTTTTCCACCATCTCGGTCCTGATTCCGCCCGGGGCAAAAGCCGTGACATAGACGCCGCTACCGCGAACTTCGGTCGCAAGGGCCTCCGTGAAGACGTGGATTGCGTGCTTGGAAGCTGCGTATGCGTTTTGATACGGCAGCGGAAAAAGCGCCGCCTCGCTCGTAATCGAGAGAAACGCACCGCTACCTCTTGCCAAGAAGCGTGGCAGGAGCGTATGGATGATCTCTATGGGGGCAAGCGCGTTGATTCGAAACAGCACCGCGTAATCTTCCCAGGAGAACGCCTCGGTGGGTCCCCACCGGGTGACCCCGGCATTGTTTACAACCGCGAACAACTCCCCCGCTTGCTCCGCGCGTTCGATCAGGTAGCGCGGCGCCTCCGGAGCAGACAGGTCCACTTCAACGGGCGTTACTCGTGATTGGCATTGGGACTCTATTTCGTCTTTCAGCTCGTGCAGCCGCTCGAGGCGTCGCGCGGCGACTACCAAGTGCGCCCCTTCGTGCAGGGCAAAGCGTTGCGCGAGGTGACGGCCAAGGCCGCTCGAGGCACCTGTCACGAGAATCAGTTTGTCGCGAAAGCTCAGAGTGCTCATCGAGGTTAGATGTTGCGTTGCAACCTTGTTCGAAAGGTGCAACCGGCGGCTTCGCAGGCGAGCTTGACGGAATCCTCGACGTTGCGTCGCGCGACGACGGACACGGTGCCACGTCCGGGGTCGACCTGGGACTTTACAATATCCGGGACCACGCGCAAGTTACGCCTGATCTCTACGGCCTTGTCCGCAGTCAGTCCGTCGACAATGTAGTGGTACGTCTTTTTGCCGATCACGATCTTAGAATAGCCGATTCGGTGACAACGGGCTACACCGGCCTTTGCTTGTCCAAAAACGCCTTAAGTGCTTCAGCGGTGGTAACTCCCATTTTGCCGACGGATGCGAGCTCTTCAGCGTCGGCGGTCCTGACTGCGTCGATGGACCCGTAGAAATCCATAACAAGCTTGCTTCGTTTTGGACCGATGCCGGGCGCGGATTCCAAGACGGAAAACGACAAGTTCTTGCTTCGCATCTTTCTGCTCAGGCTGGTGGCAAACCGATGGGCCTCGTCGCGCACGTACTGCAGCACTTTGAGCGGCGGCGACCCTTCGGGCAGACTAATTGGCTCATGACGATTGGCAAGGAATATCTCCTCCTCGCGCTTAGCGAGGCCCACCACGGGAATTGCCTGCAGCTCCAGTGCCTCGAGAATCCCCGTAGCGGCACTCACCTGTCCTTTGCCTCCATCCACCAAAATCAGGTCCGGAAGCGGCTGTTCTTCATTGAGTAGTCGCTGATAGCGCCGGGCTACCGCTTCGCGCATCGACTCGAAGTCGTCGACTTGGCCTCCGAGGCTCTTTAGGTGAAACCGTCGGTAGGAAGACTTGTCCGGAATGCCGTTGAGAAAGGACACCATTGATGCAACGGGGTAGCGGCCGCCGAGTTGTGCAATGTCGAATCCTTCGATGCGCCGCGGAAGCGACGACAACCCTAAGACCGACTGTAACTCCTCGAGCGCGGGAGTGTTTCCCCGCTCACGTAGCCTCTTGTACAGATCCTGCTTGGCGTTCTCGGTTACCATGTTGAGGACGGCGATGTCGTGGTCGGTTTCCGGTAGCGATAGGGGAACTGCCCTCCCGAGGAGTTCTTGGGCCGCTGTGGCGAACTCTTTGTCGTCGGGGAGCACCGGTACCACCACTCGCGACGGCAGGCTCCGGACGCCGCCGTAGTACTGCAGAAAAAACTGCTCGAGGTCTTCGGTTTCGGCGTCGGGGGTGGATTCGCGAAACACATCGGTGCCCGTGAGTTTGCCGGAGCGCATCTGGAACACGACAAACGATACCGCCTCGACTTCGCGGGCAAAGCCGATGTAGTCGCGAGTATTCGGATCGAAATCGACTACCTGCTGTTCCGAGTCCGCGGTGGTTATCGCCCCTATATCGTCGCGGAGCTTTGCCGCCTCCTCGAAGCGGAGCTCCATTACCGCTTGGTCCATCTTTGCTCTCAGATCCCGCACCAACTCGGCCGACTCGCCGCGAAGCAGCTTTCGCACGGCGTCTACCCGTTTGTTGTAGTGTTCCTTGTCGGTTTTTCCGGCACACGGTGCGGCGCAGCGCCCGATGTGGTAGTAGAGGCAGGGCTTATCACGCTTCTTGAGCGGTCCACGGCACTTTCGTAACGGAAAGAGCCGGTCGATAATCTCGAGGTATTGATCGATCGTGCGGACGTCGGGGTAGGGTCCGAAGTACTCTGATCCGTCCTGGATAACCCGTCGTGTCCGAAACACCCGCGGAAAGTCGTCCGCGGTAACTCGTATGACCGGATAGGTCTTTCCGTCTTTGAGGTTTATGTTGTAGCGAGGCGTCGACTCCTTGATCAGGTTGTTTTCGAGCAGCAGCGCCTCGTACTCAGTACTGGTGACGATGTAGTCGATCGAGCGTACGCGTCGCATCAGAATCGCGGTTTTTACGTCTTTTTCGCCGGTAAAGTAGGACCGCACTCGATTTCGTAGGCTCTTTGCTTTTCCCACGTAAATCGTCTTGCCGTGCTGATCTTTCATCAGGTAGACGCCGGGTTCGGTCGGAAAGTCCTTAACGCCGTGCGCGAGGGCAGCGCGGCTCTCTTTTACTGATTCCTTCATCTTTGCCGATACTAATCTACGTAGGTATGCTCTCAAAGAAAACGACAAACACATGGCTGACTCTCCTCGTTCTCCTCCTCGTTC
>CAZFLD010000022.1:0-48443 GCA_964519835.1 uncultured Spirochaetales bacterium | reverse complement strand
CTCCTCGTTCTCCTCCTCGTTCCGGGCCTCGCTATTGCGCAGGAGGTTCTTGTTCTGGGCGAGGAGGATGAGTGGACCCGTATGGCGTCTCTTGACGGGGTTGCCCGGGTACTTGGCGTACGGAGCTCCACGGACCTGATTTTGGAAGACTCGAGGCGCAACATTGATAGGACGGTGGACCTGTACCTGTCGTTTGACGGTCCATCGCCGGACGATCTTCACGGTAACTATGCGTTGCGTCAAGCAGAGAGGGTTCAGACCGCTCCTGCGCAGCTCGCAAGGCTTGGCGACGGCGCTGCCTACTTTCATCCAATATCGGGTGGAATCACGCTGGAGGCGCTGCCCGGCGCCATGCTCGCACCGGGATCGTCCTGGGGGAGCTTCTCGATATCATTTTGGATCAAGCCGAGCCTTGTTACGGACGGTGAGATTGTGTTCCGGCGGCGGGGGACCGGCGACGGCCGTTTGCCGACCTTTCGTCCGTCGCGTGATTCGGAGATCCGCGCCGAAATCGTAGCCGGCCGCTTGGCTTGGATACTGGACGGCGTCTTTTCGTCCAACGATCGGCCCTTGGACGTTCGTCTGACGGGGCGATCCCGATTGGTTCCCGGCACATGGACGCACCACAGCCTTCAGTTTGACGCGGACGTCGGGCTCATCGAGTACCTCGTGGACGGCGTACCCGAAGACCTCACGCATACCACCCCTACCGGACGAGAGACGCCGACTATCCTCTATCCGAGCCTTGGACCGCTATCCGATCCGTTTGTGGAAATAGCGCCGAGTTTTGTTGGGCTACTCGACGAGTTCGAGATCATCTCGGCGGAACGAAGTGTGTATCGGCCGGGCTCCTACTCCGCCCATCCCGGTGTTGCGCTCTCCGAGGTGTTTGACCTGGGCATGCCCCAGTCACAGCTCCTAAGGGTCGACTTGGACGCCCGGCGACCGGGCAATTCCGAATTGGTTGTCTCGTACCGAATCTCGTCGCGGCGATTCGACCCGCGTGCCGAGAGTCCCGAGTGGAGATACTTGGTCGACGACGATTTACCGTTGGACTCCGAGGGTGACGAAGTGCGAGGTCGGTACGTCCAATTCCGGTTTCAAGCATACCCCGACGGGTCGCTTACCCAAACGCCCCGGATTGCTTCGCTGCGACTGAGCTACGAGCCCAATCTCGCGCCGGTTCCTCCGGCCCGCGTAGCCGCAACGCCGTACGACGAAGCAGTGCGCATCGACTGGTCGCCTGTTCCGGAGGCGGACGTGAGGGGCTATTACCTGTACTTCGGCACGTCGTCGGCTCGGTACGCCGGATTTGCCGGTATGGAGTCACCCATCGACGTTGGAAACAGCACGTCAATGACCCTGCACGGCCTGGAAAACGGCGTTCTTTACTATTTTGCGGTCAGTGCGTATGATATGGCGCCGGAACGCGCGGATTTGGTGCTCTCACAAGAAGTCCACGCGAGGCCACTCGGCTTATATGATGCGCCGCCATGAACACCAACCCGCTTCTCAACCGCGCTCGTAACTCCTACCGAACAGGCGACTATGACACGGCGGAACGCTTTGCGGTCCAAATCGCCAAACAGGATCCCGACTCAGTATCCGCACTAATCCTCCTGGGTGCAATTCACAGTAGGCAGGGAAACGTCGATGCTGCCGTCGAGGCGTTTGAGCAAGCAATTGGCCTAGATCCGGAAAACCCGGAGCCCCACAACAACCTCGGGGTTATCTATCGCTCCCAGGGTAAGCTCGATCAGGCTCTGCCGGCCGTTCGGCGCGCGATCGACATCGATCCGAACCGCGCTGAGGCCCACTACAACCTCGGCAATATCCTCAAGGCGCAAGGGGAACACGAGCAAGCGATGGAGGCGTATCGGCGCTGTATCGAGCTCGATCCAAAGATGGTCCTTGCGTACAACAACTTGGGCACACTCTTCGAGGCCGAGGACAAGTACGAAGAAGCGGCGGAGGTCTTCCAGTCGGGTCTCGAGTACGATCCCAACCATCCGACACTCCGCTACAACCTGGGCATCGCGCTACAAGCCATGGGTCGTCTCGAGGAAGCCCAAGAGCAATACCAGCAATCGTTGGTCTCCAAACCGGGCTGGACGGACAGTCTCAACAACCTTGGGATAGTCCTGCAGAAGCTCGAGCGATACGATGAGTCACTCAAGGCGTTCAACGAAGTCCTGTCCTTCGACGACTCCAGCTCAACGGCACGCAACAATATCGCTACCATTTACGCTCGCCAGGGCAACGTGGAACAGGCGGTGAAATTCTATCGCGATGCTCTGGAGCAAAACCCCGGATATAGAAAGGCCGCCTCGAACCTTGGGCAACTGCTCCAATCCAACCGCGACACGACGGTCTCCATGGATGAGCTGGCCACGATGGTTGAGCGCGACCCGGAAAACATCGAGCTGCGACGAACCCTTGCGCGAACCCTCGAACAGTCCGGCAAGCTCGAAGCGGCCGTTGAGCAGTTCGATCTGCTGTTACAGACGGCCCCGGACGATGCGGACGCCGCCAAGTCGGTCAGCCTTATCCACCTCAAGCTCGGAAACGAACAGGAGTTTCAGGCGAGTCGAGCGCGCTACTTGGAGTTAGTGACTGATGATCCAGAGTACGTCGTCGACATTGCGGAAGCACTCCGGACGGCGGGGCGCTTAGAAGAGGCTCTTGCCACCGTCCACGAATACCTCGAGAGTCGGCCTGAAGATCTCCGAGCCAACCTGACTCTTGCAAGATTCTACGATGCATCGGGTGATCCGAAGACGGCGATCGAGCTACTGGAGTCTCTGAGCAAGAACAATCCGGAAAACGGCGAGATCCTCGTGTACTTGGCCCAGCTGTATCGCGATACCGGGCGAAAACAGGACGCAATCAAGACCGCCGACGCGCTGGTCTCTCTCCAAGGCGATCGGGCCAGTCCCGACGACATCAGCGGCCTCAACGAAAGCCTAGCGTTGTACGAGCAGATCGTCGCCGGTTTCGAGGATGAGAGCGGCGAAAGGTGGAGGCGCAATCTCGATAAGCTCGCGCGGCTTACCACTCCGGCGCAGGCGCCGGCGGAAGCGGAGTCCACGCTGCAGGTCGAGGGCGCACAGAATCTCGACGAGGAATCCATCCCGATCTTGGACTTCGAGACCGAGTTTCTAGCGCCCGAGGAAGAGGAGCCCGAGGAAGAAGAAGAGGAAGAAGAGGAAGAGGAAGAAGAGGACCCGGTCCCGAGAACACTGATTCAAGCGGGCCAAATGGAAGGAACCAGCCGTCCCGACGCCTCTCCCGCAGCCCCGGCGCAAGCGCCTCCTTTTCCACCATCCCAGTCCCCGGCGCAAGCTCCCCCCTCCGCAGCCCCGGCGCAAGCGCCCGCCCCTCCACCATCCGCGCCCGCGGCCCAGGCGCCTCCGCCTCCGCAACAGTCTTCGGCCCAGCAAGGTCCTCCGCCCGGCGCATCACAACAGTCGCCGCCCCAAACACCGACATCCCAGACCCCAACGAACGTCTCCGAGCAAGCGGGCCGTGCGGAGTCAAAAACCGAGGACCAACAAACTCAGAAGGAGGCCCCGGATAAAACGGTGCCGCCGCCGGATCCCACCTCATACAAGCCGCCTCCGTACTTACCGGGTGAGGACGACGGATTTCCGGACCAGGCACCGGAGTCAGGGTCCACCGGAGTGTTTGCTGCTTCGCCTCAGCCGGACTCGGAGCCCGAACCCGAGGAACCCGAGTCCGAACCCGAGGAACCCGAGCCGGAAGAGCCGGAACCCGAGGAACCCGAGTCCGAAGAGGACCAGGCGGACGACCTCGGCGAGGAGGACGTGGAGCTTCCGGAGGACGACGACCTTCCGCAGGACGAGGAACTCCCGGAGCTTCCGGACGACGATGAGCAGCCGGAGGAGCCCGAATCCGAGGCGGAAGCACCTGAGTATATAGACGAGGAACCCGAGATTGACGGTGAAGCCGACGACGAATCGGACCTAGACGTCGAAAAGGAGCCCGAACCCGAGGAACCCGAGCCGGAAGAGCCGGAGATGGGCGAGGAGGACCTCTTAGACGGGGCGTTTGAGGGTGAGGCCGAGGAGCCTGAGCCGGAAGAGTTCCAGGCGGACGACCTCGGCGAGGAGGACGCCGACCTACCGGGCCACGAGGAGCCCCCGGAGGATGAGGAGCTACCGGAGGACGAGGACCTTCCGCAGGACGAGGATCTCGATGAGGCCGAGACGTTCTACGGCGATGAGCCGGAAAGCGAAGAGGAACCGGAAGACGCGGAGCGGTCCGAGGAGCCGGGGGAACCTGAGAAACCGGAAGTCGAGGACGAACCGGCGTATCCGTTTTCCGAGGAGTTGCCGCCACCGAGCAGTTTTCATCCACCGAGGTCTGGAGAAAAGCCGTCGCTGCTTCGCAAAGCGCAAGAGCGGCGGGATTATGCGGAGTTGGTTGCGCGCATTAAGCTGTTTGACTATTTGCGAAACCTCGCGGGCGCGCTGCCGTCGGATCGGCGAGGTGAGTTCGAGCACAGCGAAGCGATTCTCAAGTTGGAAACGATTCGCGCGCGTCTGCGCGGCCATCGCGGCCTGCACACCCGCGGACCGGCGCCGTCCCATGATCAGCCGGTATCCCAGGGCCGGTTGGTCGGCGCGTTCGACTATATCGGCAACCTCACAAAGCTCTACCCGGACAACCGAGTCGCGGGGGCATTGTCGGAACGATTAAACAGTATTGCTCATCGCCTCCGTGAAAAGCGTTCGCCGGACGATTCCGGTCAATGAGTAATTCGACGGACGAAGCGCTCCTCGCCAAAACCATCACTGTAGACGGACACGCCGACACGCTTGGTCGATTTCTCGGCAATCCCGGACGCTTTTACGAGGGAGATCCTGAGGGACGTATGGATGCGCCACGGATGGATCAGATAACGCAGTCCGTGCAGTTTATGGCCATCTTCACACCGCCGGACCGGCGTGGAGAGGCCGCGAGGAGCTTCGCGTGGGACTTTGTTTCCGGCATTGACGGCATCTTAGGGAGGGCGGAAAATATCACACGGTCTGCCCCGTTCTACCGTGTTTGCGGCCGTGACGACCTGCCGGAGGCTCCGGATCGCGCCGGTGCGATCCTGGTTTCGGTAGAAGGCGTCTCCCCGATGGTCGGCGACCTAACCGAGCTTGACCGCTTGTTCGAAGCAGGCGTCCGATCGATCATCCTTACCCACAACCACGACAACGAGGCGGCGCGTGGTTGTTTTTCCACCGAGCGCGATCGTGGGCTTACACCTTTTGGCATCGAAGTGGTCCGCCGTGCCGACGACCTGGGCATGCTTATCGATGTAGCCCACGCAAATCCCGACGTCTTGGACGACGTCCTGACGATTGCCAAAGGGCCCGTGGTTGACAGCCATACCGGCTTCCATCGCTTTTTCGACCATCCGCGGAATCTCGCCGACGAACAGGCCAGGCGCGTCGCCGAAACCGATGGCGTTGTTTGTGTGTTTTTTGTACCTGAGCTTCTACGGAAGGGAGCCGGCAGAAACGGAGACGTCACCGTCGACGAGCTCGCCACAGTGTTTGAACATGCCGTGGAGATCTGCGGTGTCGACCATGTGGGGGTCGGATCGGACTGGGACGGTTTTGCGGGGAGAGTCACGGGGCTCGAGGATGCCTCGAAGCTACCGGTCCTGGCGCAGGCGCTTCTGCGGCGGGGATTCCGCCGCGAAGAGGTTCGCAAGATCCTTGGCGAAAATCTCACCCGCGTACTGGCGGCGGTGCTGCCGGCCTGAAATCCGGTTGCTGCCGTTGGGCGACTCACGATATATTCTACGGACTCCGGAGGATTCTGTGACTAAACGCTCAGTTCGAATCATCATCGCTATAGCCGCCGTCGCCGCGATGGTAGCCGTCTATTTCCTCGTTCGCGGTCTCTCATCGCAAGAGGATGACCGGACCCCCGGTCCGATAGCTGAGCGCATAAGACCGATCGAGGTGGATCAACCGGACATCGTTCGCATCGAGTTGGAAGGCCGGGGTTCAGACCTGGTGCTCAACCGTGGCGAGGTCGGGTTTGCGGTGGAGTATCCCTTTGACGTGGCGTTCCGGTCGGCATCGGTAGATCGCGTGTCGGCCGCCTTCTCCCGGCTGGTGGCAAACAGAATCGTGGCGGAAGACCCCGAGTCTCCCGAGGAATTCGGCTTTGAACCCGCTCAAGCGACCGCCTCCTACACGTTGGCGGACGGTACCCACGAAGCGATCGAGATCGGCAACGAAACCCCCAATCGCACGGGCTACTACATTCGCGTCGCCGGCGACCCGACGGTGTATGTTGCCACCGATTTCTACATCGAGCCGTTTCTGTTGCGAGCGGACGACTTGCGGGATCGAAGCTTGCCAAACATCCCCATCGAGAGCGTCACGTATTTTCTCCTCGACCGTTTGAATGACCCCACGATCGAAATTTCACGAAGGAGCCAAATCCAGACCGAAACCGATCCCTTTATCTCGGAGTTTTCCGGACTTGTTATGAATCAACCCTACGATCGGCGGCGCGGCGTCGCTTCCGACCGCTTTCAGGAGCTTCTTCAGTCCTTGCCCCAGTTCAGTGTGGATGAGTTTGTTGCCGAGGAGCCGGCAGACCTCGCCGTCTACGGCCTTGATCCGCCTCGCGCGGAGTTGTTTTTGTCCAATGATGAGGATTCGATCCACTACTTGATAGGTGTCGAGAGCGAGACGGGAGGCCGGTACGTAAAACAGCCGGATGAGCCGGCGGTCTACACCGTGCAAGGGTCTTTTGAGTTTGTAGAGGCGGAGGCCTTTACTCTCATGGACAAGTTTGCGCTGATTCCAAACATCGAGAATGTAAGTGCCTTTCGGATTGAAGGCCCCGAGGACGTCTACCTGGGGTCGATAGAACGCGAAGCGAGTGACAACGAGGAGGAAGACCCACAGGCTACCTACTTCCTCAACGGTCAGCAGATTCCCGAGGATGCGTTCAAGGACTTCTACCAGGTGACTATCGGCCTGTTGTTTGACGCCGAGTTACGCGAGCCGGTGGAGTTTGATCCCGAGGTGGCTATCTCCTACGAGATGACGGATGGAACAACACGGTCTATCCAGCTTGTTCCTTACGACGAAAACTTCTACGCGGTTTTCCAGGGCGATCTTGCTGAGTTTCTCGTTTCCCGAAGGCAGGTCCGTCGTGTGTTCAACGGGGCGGCGGATCTCCTGGAACAGGAAGCCGAGAGCTAGAGCCCGAGTTTCCCGACCAACTGTTGAATCTCTTTTTCGGACAGGCCGGCATCGCCGCCGGCTTTTTCTACGACGCCGGCTCCGCAAAATTCGGCCACGCGCCTGAGGGCGTCGAGTTCCATCCGTGACAGTGATGCGCCACCGAGCACGTAGTCTTCAAACGCCTCAAACGCGATGGGGCAAACCCGTGCCGCCAGATCTCGAATGGCGGAGGCGTACGCGCGAATCTCCGCTTGGGCATGGCTGTCGAGCCGGAGCCGGAGAAACCGGAAGAGGTTATGCAAGTCGATTTGCCAGTACCACTCGGTGTAGACGGATACCGGCAGGTTCACTCGCGCCAGCTCCCGGGCGATGCCTTTGTCGAGAAGCTCGGCATACTCGTCGTACGCGCGCTTTTGGCCACGGCGAAGGTGATTCCGTACCTCCTCGGCAAGGGCCGGATCTACGGCCTCCGCCGATCTACCCTGCTTATTGTCGGTGCTCTGGAGAGCCACTTGATCCGCTTCGGGCACGTAAAACTCATCGGAGAGTATGCTGTATCGGCCCGATATCTCGTTAAGACGGGCCGTCCGGTGACGAACCCATTGGCGTGCGACAAAAATCGGCATCTTGGCGTGAAACGTATACACGACCTGCTCGAACGGCGAGGTGTGTTCGTTCCGAAGCAGATAGCGGATGAGGCCACGGTCGCGGCGGACCGTTTTGGTTCCCTCGCCGTATGACACTCGGGCCGACTGAACGATCCGCTGGTCCGAGCCCAAGTAGTCCACAAGGCGGACGAAGCCGTGGTCTAGGACGGGAAACGCCTTGTCCAGGACCTCCTCCGCGGCGGGAACCGTTGAATGGGCCATCTTACTCTCCTGACCCGGACACCACGCGAGAGTCGTCCCGGTTTTCTGAATCCGCAAACCAGCCGGAATAGCGAACCTCCGGCGGAGCCAGGTACGGGTCGTCGGCGGGGCGGACAAATCTGCTCATAACACCGGTGCGGACGTCGTAGTATCGGTTCCAATCCTCCGGTAACGGAGTGTCGATGATATTGCGCATGCGTCGTGCGGTTATGTCCTTGGCGGGGTCGATGTAGTGGGTTATCAGCTCGGGATAGGCGGCGGTGATGTGTGCTCCCGTCTCGTCAAACTCCACCGCGACACGCACGAGGGCCGCATCTCCCGTGCCGGCTCGATCGGTGTACCATTCATCGGGCGTCAGGTACCATGTCTGGCCCGAGATCAGGTTACCGAGCGAATACATAATCAACCCGCGTGTCCCATCGGAGCGGCGTGCAAACGTGATGGGCTGCAGCACGTGGGGATGGTGGGACCAGACGATGTCTACTCCGGCCTCGATTGCTCGATTAAAAAACGAGACCTTGTACGACGCGGGTTCTTGGCGATATTCGATGCCGTGGTGGGCGGACAGCACGTACAAGTCGTACTTGGCGGCCTCTTCCTCGAGCCACTCAATAAGGCGATCCTGGACCTCTTCGAGATGAAAGGGATAGAGGTAGACGAAATCCGCCCCGTGACTGCTCTCCCGAAGGTTCAAAAATCCGGTAATTGCCGTGAAGCCGATCCTCAGCCCCCGGCGACGAATCTCGGTGGTCCTTAGGTCAAAGGCCTGCGATGAGAGGCCGGAGAAATAAATCGGCCGGTCTGCGTCGTCCACTATTGCCTGCATGGTCTCGTAGGTACGGACGGTGCCACCCATAAACATGTCCGTTGTATGGTTGTTGGCCAGCGAGAACACGTCGAACCCGGCATCAACCGCCGCTTCGACGTAGTCGTCGTGGACGTTGAATCGTGGCCAGGTGGCATACGGCGAGAGCGGGTCGATTGAAAACTCGAGGTTTGTGAAGCTCAAGTCGTCCGACTGCAGAATGTCGCGAATGTCTTCGTAGATCATCGCGTAGTCGTCCATGTTGAAGTTGACGTTGTGCGCCATGAGGTCGCCCGAAAACGTTAGCCGCAGCCGTCTGTTCTGCTCCACGGCATCTTGGTAGGTAACCGCCGGCGGTTCGCGGAACGCAAGGGTTGTTTCCGGCTCGCTGCAAGAGGCAAAAATCGCGAGTATGCCTGCCGCGAAAAAGACACACGCCGCGCCGGGTCTTGGAACTCGCCTGACCGTAGACTCCATCAAGGCCATAATCTACGCGAGGGGCGCCCCTCCGTCTACCACGGTCGTGGTTCACACTCCTCGTACCAGTTCGTATAGTTCGTTTGATGCGAGGTTGGGCGATAGGACGTTGGTGCGCCGTTACAATCACAGCCGTTCTGATACTCTTTTTTTGGGACGTTCCAGTGATCCACGCGCAAAATGGGCAAGGAAGTCTTGTCCGCGTGTTCGAAGAGGCGCGGGAGGACGGGGGATACAATTTCTACGCGGCCTCGGACCACATTTTTCCGGTGTGGCTTGTTGTACGGTTCACGGAGATTGTCGGTCTCGACTACGACGCCGAGTTGCCGATTCGAGTGGCGATCCCGCCGGACACGGATCGGTGGCTGCTTGTATCGATGACGCCGGCAAGCGGCGCCCGGCGGGTCGGATTTTCGTTGGAGTTTATCTACAGCCGCGGCGATCCGTCGACGGCGGACCACAACAACGATCACCTTTATCTGTTTCCCTTCGAGCACGGCACAAAGCACTATGTCGGACAGGGTTACAACGGCAACGCCACCCACTTCGGAGAAAACCAATACGCTTTGGATTTTAATATGCCCATCGGAACTCCAATCCACGCGGCGCGGCGAGGTCTTGTTATCGAGGTGAAAGAGGACTCACGTGTTGGTGGACCATCCGCCCGCTACAATCGCGACGGCAACTACATCCTGGTGGCCCACGACGACGGCTCGTTTGGAAACTATGTGCACCTGCGGCAAGACGGCGCAGTTGTTGAACCCGGCGACCGAGTGGCGGCCGGTGAACACATCGGCTACAGCGGGAACACCGGGAGGTCCTCGGGGCCCCACCTGCATTTCGACGTTCGGCTCCCACAGCTCGACGGCACGATGATGTCCATACCTACTCGCTTCCTCAATTATGACGGCGACCCGGTGGAGGTTCGCAATGGGCTCTTCTATTATGCGACTCATCCGGGCGAACCATCGTACGCGGTCCGTCTCGGAAGGCTGGTCGAGGCCGAAGACTACGTCGACTATTCTCGGAGTATCCCGGTCACCGGCGATGTCGAGATTCGGACGGAGTCGATCGACCACACAATGCTTTTGTACTTGCAAAACGGCAATGATCGTGCCGTCGACGCGACGGTCCGCATGACGCTCCGCGGCATGACATCGACGTCCCGATTGCCAATTTCCGTGGAAGTACCCGCGGCAACCGAGGTATTTTTATCGGTACTCCGCCCGGTCCCCGGGGCCTCGCGGTCGTCGGTGGAAACAAGCGTTAGATATCGGTACGTCGAGTAAGAGCCGCCGCCCACGGCCGGGGGCGCGTCTGAACTGATCCAAAGCCCGTTGATCTGTCGCTCGTAGTTGGGCCGTCGGATTGTTTGTCCGTTGGATTATACGTTGCCGTCGGTCGCTTCTGGAGAGTCTTAGGTGGCGCCCTTGGGTTTTGCCGCAGCGTAGTCGCGCAAGAACTCCCGGTAGGCGGCACACAACTCGTCCAGGACGGTGCGCTTTGATCTGTTGAAGGAAACGCCGTCGATGTGTGCTACGGGGATGACCGCCGCCGACGTGGAACACACAAAGGCGGCGTCGTAAGCCCCGACGTCCGCCAAGGAAACCGCCTCCTTGACCACTTCCATCCCGATTGCGCGTGCGGTTTCGAGGACCGTTTCGCGGGTCACCCCCGCCAGCACCACATCATCGGGCGCCGTATAGAGTCTTCTCCCCTTCAAAAAACCGGCATTGGACCGCGTTCCCTCGGTGATTTCCCCGACGTGGTTTACAAAGAGGGCCTCGTACGCTCCGGCGGCTCGTGCACGTGTAAATGCCACGGTGCCTAGAACGGTTCCCAGGGTCTTGGCGGCGGGGAAGGAGCGCTCCCCGGCGAAGCTGATTACCCGGCAGCCGGAATGGTAGAGCTTTTTGTCTATGACCGGCGGGCGTGTGGGAAACGCCAAAAGCTCAGATGCCCTTTCCCCCCGAGTACCGAAATACAGGAGCCGAACGTTAAGGTCCTCGCCGCCTGCGTGGCCGGAAAAAGACACTAAATCGCGGGCGAGAACGCGGCTATCGTAGGGGAAAGAAATGCCGATGATCCGCGCCGACGAGCCAAGCCGCGCCAGGTGACGTTCGGGAAAGTACAAGACGCCGCCGCGCCGTTTTAGGGTCTCGTATACACCAAAGCCGCTCACCAGGACCGGATCGGAGACGTGTATATCCACCTCCCCGGTCTCAACAAACCCCGCCCCGGGAACGTATCGTGCGACGTGGTCCATCTGCAGCTCCTTCACCTCCGTCTACTATACTCCGATATACTCCGAACCTGTCGCGGTCTTGTGAATCCCACGCTCGCTTTAGTCCTTACCCTTTCCGACGCAATACTCATCGTGGTCTCTGTTGCAACTCCGACTTACGTCGATCGGTACCCAATAGCGGTCGATCCCCCAACGACCGATTGGGCATGGTGGCCAATGACCGAGCACCACGCCTCTCCCGCGCCCCCACCTTCCGATCCGGAGCAGGTTCCAAAATCCACCCATTCAAGATCCACCCATTGGGGGGAGACCGAAACTAGGTCCAGACAGTTTTGCGTTGCCCTGCCCTGTCCTCGTGCTATAGTTGGAAGGCCGAGGGAGGAAGTCAGAAATGAGAAAATCGATCGTAGTCTTCGCATTTGTCGTGGCATGGATTGCCGCTCCTCTTGCCGCGGAGACAATCCGTATAGAACGACCCACGCTCTTTCCCCAAACGGAGGAGACGACCAAGACCGTAGACGCCATCTTCGGCCAAGCCGCTTTTTTGGCAAATCGCCTGTACGGTGAGCACATCCAGGTCGAATATAACGGCTTTGGTTTTCAAACCGACGGCGTAGAACAAAGCGCGGACTACACTATCACCGTCAATGCGGTATCATCCGAGGGTACAAACGTCCTTGTTCTGACGCTGATGCGTGCCCGTGACGGACGGATGGGAGATCCCTTTAACTCGTTTGCGCCGTGGACTCCCGACCTTGCAGGCGATGTTTCGGAAACAATCTATTACATCTGGGCATCAATAAACGACTTCGAGGCGTTTGACTTCGCGGAGCCGCCGGCCTTTGTCGGCGAATTTGTACCTCAGGGAATGCAAACGTTCAACGTGATTCTCGGCGTTGAGACAACACCCGACGGCAACGTCGTCCTCGCGGGCGGGACCGGTCTGGAACTCGACAAGAATCTCAGAATACTCGGACCGGCCCCCAGCGCTCCCATTAGCCAGGACGAATATAGCTACGCGGGAAACGTTGGGATCACCCCAAGCGGAACGCTCTACTTCCTTTCCCTCTCAGGTGACCTCTATAGCCTTCCGGAGGGCTTTCCTCGGGCCCAACGCATACGGACCGGGGTCTCTACTCCAATCGCCTTTAGTGTTTTGCGCGACGGGACGGCGATAATCGTCAACGGAACCCAGCGCGAAACTGTGAGGATCCGGGATCGCCGTGTGGAGCCGATCGACATCTACTCAGACGAGCACTCTTGGATTCAAGTGATTGCCGATGGTCCCGACGGCAATCTCTGGGTGTTCGATCCTGTCGCCACCCGTATCAACGTCCTGACGTCACGGGGAGAAAAGGTGGATTCGATCATCCCACTGCTTCCGTCCGAAGAGCGGTTTCAAGTCTCCGCGATGGCAACCTATGAGAACGGGGACTTTCTGGTCATGACGCCTCGGAGCCTCAATCGGTTTAGAAGAACCGGGGAACCCGTGTGGCGAATGGAAGCCATAAACGACTTTGGGGACGACTTTACGTACGTACGAGATATCGAGGTTGATTCACAAACGGGCATTATCTACCTCGTTACCAGCGTCAACTCTCGGTTGATCAAACTCGTTGATACTGCATACGCGAACGAGGTCGGTATAGATGTCTCGGCTGATCTAGAGCTGGCGGAGCTCTATTCGCGCTTTGCGCGGGACACGTACGACACGGACGCTCTCTCTGCCATGGCGCGCATACACGAGGCAAACGGCGCCTTTGCGGTTGCCGAATCCATGTGGCAGGAAGTAACCAACGTCGATCCGTTTAGTGCGGAGGCGTTGGACGCCTTGGATGCCATCGAGCTAAATCGGCTCCGTAGCCGGGCAACGCTCCTGCACGAGCAAACGATACGGACTCTCGAGGAGATCGGCGTTGAATCGGCCCGGCAAACCTATAGTCAGGCGGTCCAGGCCTATGAGCAAATTCTCGCCCTGTCCCCCGACGATTCCGATTCGCGTGTGGCGCTTCAGCGGCTGCAACAGGCCTTTAACCAGGCCGAGGGAACTCCTGGGCAACGCCCCAGACCCCTCACCGTGGCGTCGGTCGATCTGCGGAACATCTTTCCTTCCCTTATGCAGTACTACCGGGTCAATCCGGCCGGTACGATAACGGTTACCAATCCGTTTGATGAGCCCATCGAGAACGTGCGTACCGAGTTTTTTGTCAGAAAATACATGGACTTCCCAGCCGAGGGCGCCGCGATCTCACGGCTGGCGCCGGGAGAGTCCGCGGAGCTCCCGTTGACCGTAATACTCAACGGAGAAGTCTTTAGCCTCGAAGAGGATTTACTTCTGCAATCTCAGATCGTTGTTCGCTATGAACAAAACGACGAGGTCAACGAGTTCACGCGCAACCAATCCGTCATGCTCTACAAGCGTACCGCCCTTTCCTGGGATGATTCGGGGAAGCTCGCGGTCTTTATTATGCCCAATGAAGAGACAATCGCGCGATTCGCGCGGCGGGTCGCCGAGCCCGGAGAGGCGGTGTCGAACTTCTCGATTTCGGCGAAGTTTTTTCGGGCGGCCAAGATTGCGGATGCAGTGGGAACGTTTGGCATCAACTACATCGAAGATCCCGAGTCGCCGTTTACGGTTGTGCATGGCGCAGCGGAGTTCGTGGATACGGTGAGCTTTCCCCGCACGACGCTCTTATACCGTGCCGGCGATTGCGACGACACTACCGCTCTCTTGGGTTCCCTTTACGAGGCCGCCGGAATACGAACCGCGATTATGACATCCCCGGGCCACGTTTTTTTGGCTTTTGATACGGAAGAGCCTGAGGAAAACTCATGGATGTTCGAGATCGAGGGGCTCCGGACGGTTACCCACAACGGCACCGTGTGGATTCCGGTGGAAACGACAATCCTGCAGGAGGGCTTTTGGCGCGCTTGGGAGGAAGCTTCTCTGCTGCTTATTCGGCACCAAGACGCCGGCGAGGTTGAGTTTTTGCCCGTTTCGGACCAACGCAACGACTACCCTGCGCTGCCGTTGCCTCCGGCAACCACGGAGATTGTTGAGCCGGCGGCTCCCCTTATTGCGTCGCTTTTTGGACAGACGATCGACGCCATGTCCCGGGGCATGTATGACGCGCGCCTTGCGAGCCTGCAGGACGAGTTTGAGTCCGGCCTCGGACGCCGCCGTATGGCGTATCTCAACAGGATCGGCATCTTGCACGCCCGATTCGGACGTTTTGACCTGGCGGAGGAAACGTTTCGCGACGCCATCGAGGAAGACGAAGACTACGTGTCAAGCTATATCAACCTCGCGAATCTTCTTATCGATGATAATCAGTTGGACGAGGCGTTGGCGGCGCTGGAGAACGGCTACGACAAGCGGCCTCGGTCGGTGCTGGTTAACCTGCTTTTGACGCGGGTGTATTACGAGCTCGGGGAGCCCGCGGAGGGTGCCGAGTACTATGAGCTTGTGTCCAACCGCGCCCCGGCTCTGGCCGAGCGGTACTCGTATATGGTGGAGCGCGACAGCACAGCACGCGCATCCGGCGCGGATGTGTCAATTCCGTTTATTTGGCCGACGGAGGAGGAGTGACGCTAACAAACTTCTAATAATCGGCAGTTAAGGTAGCACCAACAATGTCTAAGGAGGACATCATGAGAAAGACTTTTGTCTTGTTGCTGATGATAGCGATGGTCTTTTCCGTCTTCGCCGGTGGTTCGCCGGAGGGTGACGCCGAACAGGCGCCCCTCGGGAGCGAGGAGAACCCGATCATCTGGTCGTTTGTTCCGTCCGGCGAGATGGAAGCGGTTGCCTCAGGCGCCGATGAAATGGCCGACCTTCTGTACGATGCCACCGGCTACTTCTTCGAGACCAACGTCGCAACGGAATACGCCGGTGTTGTGGAGGCCCTCTCCACGGATCCGCCGTCCGCCCACATGGCATCGCTCAATACGTTTGGCTACATCGTTGCCGCCGATCGTGGTGTTGCCGAGGCGGCGCTTGTTGCCGTTCGGTTTGGCAATCCCTTCTACAACGGCCAGATCGTGGCCGGCGCGGACACAGGCATCACGCAAGTCGAAGACCTCGCCGGTCGTACGTTTGCACGCGTGGACCCCCTCTCCACATCGGGTTGGATTATTCCGATGATCACCATGCGCGCGGCGGGGATCAACGTCGACCAGGACATCGAGGTTGTTGATGCGGGCGGACACCCGGCAGTTATCGCGGCCGTCTACAATGGTGACGTGGACGCGGGAGCCAGCTATGTTGACGCGCGAACCACCATCGAGGACGACAATCCCGACGTGATGGACAAGGTAAATGTTATTTCCATCTCGCCCGACATTCCAAACGACGGTGTGCAGTTCAGCCCGGTGGTTCCCGATGACATGCGCGAGGAAATCGTGCAGGCGCTCCTAGACCTTGCGGAAACCGAAGAGGGTGTCGAGGCCCTGCAGGCAGCCTACTCGTGGACCGAGCTTACCCGACGCGGTGACGACTTCTACGATCCCTTCCGTCAGATTCTCCAGGCAGCGGGCGTCGATCCCGTAACCTTGATGGAGTAGAAACCCCACTCCAACGCAATCAGCGAGAGTCACGGCAGAGTCGTGGCTCTCGCTTTTTTGTGCCCCTCGGCTCGACGGCCGAGTAGTGGTACCGGGCCGCCGGACGACATCGCCGCGCCGGTCGGCAGGTGGCCGTAGTAAAGGAGAATCAATGGCCGTATTAGAGATCAAAAACCTCTCCAAGACCTATGACGACGGGACACAGGCCCTAAAAGATGTAAGCTTCCGGGTGGACCCGGGAGAGTTTCTCGTCGTGATCGGTCTTTCCGGATCAGGCAAGTCGACGCTTCTTCGATGTATCAACCGGCTTGTGGACCCAACGTCGGGCACGGTTCTCTGGGACGGGAACGACGTAACCGCCGCGTCGGGCCACGATCTGAGGCTTTTTCGCCGACAAATCGGCATGATCTTTCAGCATTTTAATCTTGTTAAACGATCGAATGTCATGACAAACGTGCTTTCCGGCCGACTCGGCTACGTGTCCGGATGGCGGTCGCTTATAGGCCGCTTCCCCGCCTCAGACAGGCAGATGGCTCGGAGGGCCCTCGAGCGCGTCGGCCTAATGGATCAAATCGGCAAGCGTGCTTCCGAGCTTTCCGGCGGCCAGCAGCAACGCGTCGGGATTGCCCGGGCGCTTATGCAACAGCCCGAAGTGCTCCTTGCCGACGAGCCGGTTGCCAGTCTGGACCCGGTGTTGGCTCACGGTGTTCTCGGCAATCTCGAGCGCCTCAACCAAGAAGACAAGATCACGGTTATCTGCAGCCTCCACTACTTGGACCTGGTGCAGCGCTACGCAACACGGGTGATCGGATTACGGGATGGACGGGTCGTGTACCGCGGGACACGTGAAGAGATACGAGCGATGACCGACCAGCAGTTCAAAGACATCTACGGAGAGGAGGCCGAGCGCGTGAGCGTGGCCCCGTCAATGCTTGGGGGACAGCAATGAGCGATCTGGCAACGGAGACCAAGACTAGCCAAAGTGTCCAAACGAGGCAGACCATCCACCCTATTGCTCCTCCCATTGTTGCCGGGATTCTGTCACTGATTATCCCCGGACTCGGCCAGATCCTAAACCGACAGGTCCGTCGTGGACTGTTGCTATTGGCCGCGTTTGTTTCCGTGGGCGCGATTATCGTATGGCGTGCGGCGGATCTCGGCCGGGTGCAAGACGAGGTCCTGCAAATTTTCGCCCACGCAGTCGAAAGGCGCACGGGGTTTTTTGTGCTGGTTTTTGTTGCGTTCGGCGCCATGTGGCTCCTAACCGCGTGGGACGCCTATCGCTCGGCCAAGACCAAACGGCGCGGCAGTACTTGGCTCTTTGTGGCCATAACCGTTGCGTACTTTGTCCTCGGGTGGCAAATCAGCAACATCAACGTCGGTCGTATGATCACCGACTTCCCCGAGGCGTGGGGCAAGCTGCAACAGGTCATCTGGCCCTGGGAAGCGGCCATCACCTACGATACGGACATCTTGTCGGCCGGCCAACGCATACTCATAGAGACGGCAGACGTTGAGATAGGCGAGGATGTAGAACCCCCGGACCGAGCCGACGCCGAGGCGGACGAACCGTACCTGTACACCGAACCGACTTACGGCCGCCTCTCGACACAAGATAGCGGCGGAGACTCGGTGGCCGGAACCGAGATCAGGATCGTCGGGGGCAACTTCGAGCCCAACAAACTCACGGACATCTGGTGGAGGGATCCGATAGGCGGCGAGTTTCGCCCTCGTGCCGGCGGCGATTACATTCGGGTTACCACCGACGACAACGGTTCTTTCTCCTTCACGATGAACATGCCGTATCGCCTGGTACCACCAAGCGCGTCCGGCCCGCAGTATCACCGGATAGAGGCCCGACAGGTCACCGAGGTCGGCCCTCCGCTCCCGAGCGAGCCGCTTCGCCTAACCGTCGGACGTATGGTAGAGACGATTATCATGGGGTTAATGGCGACGTTTTTCGGCATCATTTTCTCGATACCAATTAGCTTCCTTGCGGCCCGAAACATCATGTACGGCTCCGTCATTACCAAGATCATCTACTACTTGACCAGGACTATCCTGAACATCATTCGTTCAATCGAGCCGCTTATCTGGGTGCTCATCGCCGTTGTCTGGGTGGGCTTGGGCCCCTTCGCCGGTATTCTCGCGCTTACAATTCACTCGATAGCGGCTCTGGGGAAGCTCTATTCCGAGGCGATCGAAGGTATCGACGCCGGGCCTATCGAGGCAATCCAGGCGACCGGCGCAACAAAGCTGCAAACGATTATCTACGCGGTTATCCCGCAGATGATCTCACCGTTTGTGTCGTTTTCGATCTACCGATGGGACATCAACGTGCGTATGTCGACGATTATCGGTCTGGTTGGTGGTGGTGGTATCGGGTTTTTGCTGATCCAGTATATCCGCCTATTGCGTTATGAGGATGCCGGCATCGCGGTGTGGTTTATCGCCCTGACCGTTGCGATCTTGGACTACGTAAGCGCCGAGATCCGCAACCGCCTCGTGTAGTCGGCCTCTCGTGTAGTCGGGCCTTAGAACACCCGGCGGGTCCGCACGTCGGTGACCTGTATGCGGATGCGGACCACCGCCACGTACTCGCCGCGGCTTATGGAGACCCTCGGCACCGCATCGAGTGCCAGGCGGCCTCGGACGCGCTCGGGCCGATCGGGCACGGTTGCGCGAAGATAAGACCTCAGCGCCGCGCGCATTGCGTCCTCCACCGCGGATATCATTCCCGGCGGCCCTTCCGAAGTGGAGGCAAATCCTTGCCCGCCGGCCGACGGAAACCCCGAGCGGCGCCAGCCCTCGAACCACGGCGACCGTGCATCCCCTACCGTGAAGTCGACAATTGTGCTGATGATGGTATCCACCCGCTCCGTCTCGCGGACACGAAGGGCGGAGTCCCCCCACGGAATAGACCCAAGAGGCTCGAGATAAAACTCTTCCGGGTTTTGCCGGGCAAGCTCCCCCGGATCGTAGTCAAAGCGAAAGCCAAAAACCATTCCGCCGAACGAGTAGCGGGCTAGGTCGAAAAGCCCGCGGAGGGCCACCTCCTCCCGATCGACGTCCGGATCAACCTCATGCACCGCCGGACGAAGGTCCACGGTGAATACACCGGTAATGATTTGCGGCTGCGCGGCCAAAGGACCAACCGCCACGCACAGGAGCAGCGCCCCGACTACGAGGCGCGCCTCTGGTGCTGAGGTACTCATGGTTTGATTATCGTCTGTTCTGCAGGAAGATCTTTATCGGGTTCATGCCCAATCGGATCATTAAATAGAGGTAGGCCGCGGCAAAACCAGCCAAGTGCGTGAGGTGCGCCACCCGACCGCCAAGACGTGTGAGTTGGGAGAAAAGCTCGATTGCCGTGAATGCCAGCACCAGAATGGGCGCCTTGACCGGCAGGATCCCAAATACGTAGATCGTGGCGAAAGGGAAATAGGTGGCAAAGCCAAGGAGCACGCCGTAAATCGCACCTGAGGCACCCACCAAAAAGATCTGTAGGTTCCCTGTGAACCACCAAACCGCAAAAGAGAATAGTCCCGCCAAGAATCCGGTTAGCAAGTAGAACAACAAAAACTCGCTGCTCCCGATTCGTCGCTCGAGCTGAGTCCCAAAGAACAGAAGTCCGAGCATGTTGAACAGAATGTGGCTAATGCCGTCGTGCACAAACATGTACGAGAGCAACTGCCACAAAAACCCCTCACGAGCCACGAGGACCGGATTCATTGCCAGGTAGGAAAGAACGCGTGGACCGGTCAGCTCCGTGACAAACAGCACAAGCACGTTGATGCCGATGAGTATAAACGCGGCGTTGAAGTGTCTATAGCGAAAAGGTCGCCGGATGATGGACTGAGCCATGTCCCAGAAGGTACGGCGGCGGCCTGCGCCGGTCAACCGTGTAGCCCCCGGAGTTGCCGGTTCCCAGCTCCCTTGTTGCCCGCCCGCCCTTGGGGTAGCATGACCGTTAAACCACTCGCGAGGGAGCAACGATGCCGTTGGTCGATATGCCGCTTGAACAACTGGAGACGTACACGGGCATTACTCCTCGTCCCGCAGACTTTGATGCGTACTGGGATAACGCCCTTGCCGAGTTGGAGGCTCAGCCGGACAACGTCGAGTTGATCAACGCGGACTTCGACTCCCCGTTCGCGCGCTGCCGGCACCTTTTTTTCTCCGGCGTTCGAGGTGCGCGAGTTCACGCAAAGCTGCTGGAGCCCAAGGAGCCGTCGCCGGAACCCGGTCCCGCGCTCCTGAGATTCCACGGCTACACGGGAAGCTCGGGAGATTGGTTCGACAAGCTTCCGTACGTCGCGGCGGGATTTACCGTTGCCGCATTGGACTGCCGGGGACAGGGGGGCATCTCTGAAGACAGCGCAGCGGTGCGCGGAACGACGTTTCGTGGCCACATCATCCGCGGTTTGAGCGAGGGCGCAGATAAGCTGTTGTTTCGCTCCATATTCCTCGATGCGGCCCAGCTGGCGCGTATCGTCTCGAAGCTGCCGGCGGTCGATCCCAACCGGATCTCCGCCTCCGGTGCGTCCCAGGGCGGTGGACTTACGCTGGCATGCGCCGCGCTATTCCCGAGCATAAAACTCGTGGCGCCCGTCTGTCCGTTTTTGTCGGACTACCGGCGTGTCTGGGAGATGGACCTTGCCGAACGCGCGTACGCGGAGATCCGTGAGTACCTACGAGCCTACGATCCACTTCACGAGCGGGTGGATGAGATGTTCAATCGTCTCGGCTACATCGATGTGCACCATCTGGCCCCGCGCATCAGGGCCGAAGTGCTGATGTCGATCACTCTGATGGACGATGTCTGCCCGCCGTCCACACAGTTTGCCGCGTATAACGCGATATCGTCCAAAAAGGCAAAACTTGTGTACCCGGACTTCAAGCACGAACGTTTGCCGGGTAGCGACGACAGGCTTTTCCGGTTCCTCTTGCGGACGTAAAGAATAGCGGCGAACACGGGGAGCATAAGGAACGAGCACCGTGCGGAAGCAGGACCATCTGACAAAAAAGGCAAAGTCGGAGGGCTATCCGGCGCGGTCGGTCTACAAATTGCAAGAAATCGATGAGAAATACCGTTTGTTTCGGCCGGGTGTCTCAGTGCTGGATCTCGGCGCGGCGCCGGGGAGTTGGACACGGTGGAGTCGCCGGCGGGTGGGCCGGAACGGCAGCATCGTTGCAGTTGATCTTTCCGCCTTCGAGGCGGACGAGCAGACGACCGTTGTGCAAGCGGACATCCTCGATCCCGCCGTTGCACAGCACCTGCGCCGGTACGGTCCGTTTGATTTGGTAATAAGCGACGCCGCGCCCGCAACAACCGGCAACCGGCTGGTTGATACCGGCCGGTCGGAGGAGCTCGTGGAGGCCGTGTTCCGGCTTGCGAGCGATTTGCTCGGTCACGGCGGGTGTGTCGTGGCCAAGATATTCGCCGGCGGGGGAGAGAAGGCGTACCTCGACAGGCTTCGCGTCGCCTTTGCGCGTGCCGCGCTGTATCGGCCAAAGGCTTCGAGAAGCGAGTCAATGGAGGCGTTTTTGGTCGGCGTCGAACTAAAGGAGTTAGGGAGGTCCGTATGAACGGTACAAACAAATCGGTATCGCCGCGTCTAAGAGGCGCGCGTGTGTTCCTTTTATCCTTTTGGTGCTTTTGGCTCTCTTGGGGGCTTGTCTCCTGTGGGGTCTTTGGAGAGCGTGGGTCCGGAGAGCTTGCGACGGAGACACGCAACGTAGATGTGTTTAGCGGAATCGACCTCAAGGGTATCGGGTCGGTCTCTTTGGTCGCCGGTGCGGATCAGTCCATCCAGGTCACAACCGACGATAATCTGCTGGACAGGCTTCAAACCGAGATGCGGGGAAAGGCGCTGACCATCTACTTCTCGCAGGGGACTCGAGAGGTGACGAGCCTGGACATAACGGTCGAGACGCCAACAATAGAGAGCATCGCAAATTCAGGGTCCGGATCGATTCGCGGCAGCGGTGACTTTGCCACCGATCGCCTCGACATCGACCTCGGCGGCAGCGGAGATATCATTCTCGATGTCGAGGCACAAACCGTCGACGTGGAGGTGACCGGCTCGGGATCCGTGGTTCTGCGGGGAGCAGCCGTGAGCTTTCGGGGCGACGTCTCGGGATCCGGATCGATTATGGCCGGCGAACTGGCTACCGAGCGCTCCGAAGTGGACATGGGAGGCAGCGGTCGAGTGGAAGTCGATGCGTCGCGTAGCCTCAACGTGGAGATATCCGGAAGTGGCACGGTCCTCTACACGGGGGCGGCGCGCCTCACCGCGAATGTCACCGGCTCCGGCCAAGTCCGCGCCCGAGGCGACGAGGAGTAGGCCGGTCCGTCGGCTACATGGCGGCTACGGCCCAAGCGCCAAGGGTTGCCACCGTTGTGGACACAAAGTTCACCATGTCGTTGCCGACAAAAGGGAGTCCACGGGCACGCCTTGCTTCGGGGCTTCTTTTTTCTACGAGCGCGCCGGAGCTCGTGATAAACTGCACCTGAACAAACGCCCCCAGCAGGCTGTCCAGGAAAAAACCCACGGCGCCGGACAGAAAAATGATAAGGCCGGCTTCGATCGGCTGCGACTGCGACTCGCGCACAACTCCCCGTACCAGAAACAGACCTAACGCGCCGACAAGCAGCGCGCCGGCCAGCCCAAATGCAGTGCCGGCTGCCGAGACGGCGCCTGATTCACCCGGTCGCGTGGCGCGAAGGCTCCGCAGACTTACCGGCCGGCCGCCAAACACCGACCCCAACTCGCTCGCCCAGGTGTCCGCCGTGGCGGCGGCGAAGCCGCCGGCGATTGCCACAAAGGCGGCGGGGTCCGTGCGCGCCGAGCTTCCCGCCACCAAAGCCGCCACCGCTACCGCGGCTTGCGGGCCGGTGTTGGCAAGCGCCTGCCACTGGTCGCGCCGGCCGCCCTTTTCCCACATCCGTTCGAGCTCCAACTTGCGGTCGCCGCCGGCGCGTCCCGCAAAAACGGACGAGATAAAAAACGTCATGAGAATCACAAACGCCGCCGGTCCGGCAAACAAAAAGAGCGCGACGCCCACGGCCAAGCCGGCGAGGGCGCCACCGGCAGTCACCTTTTTGAGCACAAAGGCCCCGCCCGCCGCCACGCCGGTCATAAGGAAGGCTACGGGCACCTCGTACCACGGAATGATGCCCAGTATCACGCGCCGCCGCCGGCCATCGGTACAAATACAAAGCCGTAGAACACCGCCGTCGAAATCGGCACGGTGATGTTGTCCAACCCAAAGGGCGCAAATAGCTCGGCAATGGTCGCCACGGCTGAAACGGCGGCTGCTGCGGCTATCGCGGTTTCGATCGGAAAGCCGCTTGTTGTCGACACCAAAAACAGCACAACCGCCGCGGCACCAAACATCGTAGCCGATCCGGCCAGACTCTTGTGGCCGCCGAACAACCGCACCGATGGTCCCGGTAGCGCCTTTCCTGCCAACGTCGCCAGCCCATCGCCGTATCCCATGACCAAGGATGCCGCGGCACCGACAAAGAGCGGCAAGGGGCCGCCGTAGGTAAGGAGGACCAACACGACCAGGGAGACGGGGAAGTACACTGTTCCGTACCCTGTCTCGCCTTCGGGTTCGAGAGCCTTTAGTAGACCGAGCTTTTTGGAAACAAAATTGAAGACCACAAAAAAGATCGGCCCTACCAGAGCGCCTGCGATTGTCCGATTGAGTGTCATTGCTATCAGCCACCAGTGGGCCAGAGAGATGTGCACGATCTTGCGGGTCACCGGTGGATCGAGCGTCCCGGACCGTACGAGGAGTTGCGCCACGATGATTACGAGAAAGACAAAACCTGTTGATACAATAACGCCTACAATTTCGCTCATCTCTTCCTTGCCCCGTACGGGTTTTATCCTCCCCTAGCGTAAAATCGCGAATTGAAGATGGAGCGACAATCGGGGTACACTCGGAGACACATGGAATCCAATGAACGTCAAAAACGCCTCGCCGTCCTCATCGATGCCGACAATACCCCCCCGTCTATCGTGGACGGACTTCTTCAGGAAATAGCCAACTATGGCGTAGCCAGCGTAAAACGCATCTACGGAGACTGGACCAGTCCCGATCTTCGTGGGTGGAAAGAGGTTCTCCTCGAGCACTCGATTCAGCCGATTCAACAGTTCCGCTACACAACCGGCAAAAACGCCACCGACAGCGCCATGATCATCGATGCCATGGACGTCCTCTACCAGGATACGATGGACGGGTTTTGTATCGTATCGAGCGATAGCGATTTCACCCGTCTCTCCGCGCGTATTCGTGAGGCCGGCCTTACCGTGTACGGGTTTGGCGAGCAAAAAACGCCAAAACCCTTTGTCGGTGCTTGTGATAGATTTATCTACACTGAGATTCTTCGGAAAAAGCCCGACGAAGAGCGTGAGCCGGACAAAAAATCCTCCCGACAGCTCAAGAGCGACTCACGGCTGGTCAATCTGCTTCGCAATGCCGTGGAGGACTCGGCGGACGAGAACGGCTGGGCCCATCTGGGTGCCGTTGGTCTCAACATCGCGAATCAGTCTCCCGAATTCGATCCTAGAATCTACGGATACCGCAAACTCGGCGAGCTCGTACAGGCCTCCGATCTCTTCGAGATCGACGAGCGATCCGGTGACAACTCACCCGGCCGGATTATCTACATCCGCGACAAACGGAGACGCCCACCAAAATGATAGAGATTCTCGACGGTGCGTTTGCCTCGCTTGGGCTCGGCGAACAGCTTGTCTTTGCGGCCTCCCGCTTGACCGTGGTTGTAGCGATACTCCTACTCGCGGTCGCGGGCAACCTCGTGGGCAAGCTTATTATGAAGTCGGTGGTGCGGCGTCTGGTGCGCCGAACCAAGACCCAATGGGACGATGCGATTTACGACCGGGGCGTACTAAACCGCCTTAGTCACCTGGTGCCCGCCGTTGTAATCTACGTGCTGTCTCCGCTGATCTTTCCGGAAACGGCAATCGTGGCGGACATCATAACACGACTCGCAATCGCATACATGATCGCCGTGGCCGTTCTTGTTATTGACGCAGGTCTCGAGGCGGGAAACGATATCTACAACTCCTTCGAGAGGTCTCGGCGCCGGCCGATAAAGGGCTACGTACAACTCGTCAAGATCATCGTCTATATCGTCGGCGCCATTCTGGTTATCACCGCGATTATGCAGGTGTCCCCGGTCGGAATTCTGAGCGGCCTCGGCGCCATGAGCGCCGTGCTACTCCTGGTGTTCAAGGACTCGATCCTGGGGTTTGTCTCGAGCTTGCAGCTGGCCGGCAACAACATGGTGCACTTGGGCGACTGGATCGAGATGCCGAAGTACGGGGCCGACGGCGATGTTGTAGACATCACGTTGCAGTCCATCAAGGTGCAAAACTGGGACAAAACGATCACTACCATCCCTATCTACGCCCTTGTCTCAGACTCGTTCAAAAACTGGCGTGGCATGCAAGACTCGGGCGGGCGTCGAATCAAGCGATCGGTGAGCATCGATATGCAATCCGTTCGGTTTTGCAGTTCCGAGATGCTCGATCGTTTCGAGCGGTTCCACCTGCTCCGGGACTACCTAAAACAGAAGCGCGCCGAGGTTGCCGAGTACAATCAGAGTCACGGTATTACCCAGGACGACGTGGTAAGCGGACGGGCGTTGACAAACCTGGGAACCTTTCGGGCTTACATCGCCGCCTACCTCCACAATCATCCAAAAATCCATCTTGGCATGACGTTTTTGGTACGACACCTGCCCCCCGGCCCGACCGGATTGCCCATCGAAATCTACGTGTTTAGCTCGGATCAAGCGTGGGCCAATTACGAAGGCATTCAGGCGGATATCTTCGACCACCTGCTGTCGGTCATACCTGAGTTCGGCTTGCGCGTGTATCAGGAGCCGAGCGGATCGGACCTTCAGGCCATTGCCCGCGCGGTGGAGCGCTCCCATGCGTCTTAAGCCCTTTGACTTCCTCGCCTTTGCCATAGCCCTGGGCGTAATGATAGGCTTTTCCACATATGCCCTTTCGGGCAGGGGCGAACCGTCCGAGGTCTACGTCGATGCCGACGAAGAACGGTTTATCTACCCCCTTTCGGAGGATCGGGAGATCGACGTAGAAGGTCCCCTTGGAAAAACCCACATCGTTATCAAAAACGAACGAGTGCACGTTGACGCGTCGCCGTGCCGTGACAAGATTTGTATTGCGATGGGCCATGCGCAATTCACGGGAGACTGGATAGCCTGTCTCCCAAACCGGGTCTTTGTTCGCGTTCGCGGGGACGAGGAGGACCGGCGTGTCGACGGCCAGACCTTCTAAGGCTTGTAGGCGTGAGCTTCGCCTCGGCGTCGACCTCTGGTCGATTGGTGTCCTGTGGGCGATCATCGTCCTGTTGGTGCCGGCAGGATACCTGTCCGCGACGGGAGGAGCCGGGGAGACCGGGGCCTCCGGACGCCCCGCGGCGACCCTTCTTCGGGTCGGACTTATGCCTGCCATGGACTCTGTGCCGCTTTTGGTTGCCGAGCGAGAGGGCTATTTTGTGGACGAGGACCTCCGGGTGGAGCTCGAAGTGTTCCGTAGTCAGCTCTACCGCGAGAGCGCGCTCCAAGCCGGCGAGATTGACGGTACCATATCCGACCTGGTCAACGTCCTAAACGCCTGGGAGAACAACCTCGGGGTGAAGGCGGTACTCCGGACGGAAGGCCTATTCTCGCTGGTCACATCCCAAGAGAGCGGCATTGTGGACGTCTCCGACTGGAACGCCCGCAGCTCGATAGAGACCGGATTAATTGCGGACAGCATAGTCTTCTACGTTGCCGAGCGAATGCTCGAGGCGGCCGGCGGCAAAAAGGATTCCGTCGATATCGTACCGGTCGTGCAACTGCCAAATCGCGTCGAGATGGTGGGCGCGGGGCGTCTGGAGGCGGCGGTTTTGCCCGAGCCGCTGACCTGGGTGGCGGTAAGGGCCGGCGCGATCGACTTCCTGAACACCAAACTCCTAGACGAGACTCCGGGCGTGCTCGTATTCCGGAACGAGATCTTGGAAGCAAAACCGGAGGCCGTGCTCGCCTTGGCCCGCGCCTATGAGCGTGGTGCGGCGGCGGTCAATGCCGACCCCGACTCCTACCGAAACTACATAGCCGAAGCTTCCTCGTTTCCCGACTTTGTCGTGGAACGAATGCGTATTCCGCACTTTGATGAGGCCCAACCGCCGTCCCGCGCGCTTGTTTCCGACGTAGCGGCGTGGATGCGCAACAACGGTCTTTTGGACGAGGCGCCGGAGTACCAAGACGTGGTATGGGACGGCCTGTCCAGATAAGCCTGTCGGGCCTCCACTTCGCCTACGATTCCGCCGAGCTTTTTGCCGGACTGAACCTCGAAATTCCAGGGCGACAGACATTGGCGGTGGTGGGCGCCTCGGGTACAGGAAAGACCAGCCTGCTGCACCTCGTCGCCGGCATTCTCACGCCGACCGCAGGGAGCATTGTTATTGGCGGGGTGCCGGACGGCCGTGCGGACCGTTCGGCTAGCCGTCGGGGAGGGGCGCCTGTCCCGCAGGCCACGTCGCCCAGCCGACAGTCCCGGCCGAGACTTGTTGTTATGTTTCAACAAAATGCCCTTCTGCCGTGGTTTAGTGTCACGAAAAATGTGGCCCTCGGACTGCGTTTTGGCGGCGCCACGCGACACCAGGCACGTGATCGTGCCGGTGTGGCGCTGCGCGAGGTTGGTCTGGCCGGCATGGGGGGGCGATTTCCTTCCCAATTGTCCGGCGGCCAGCGGCAGAGGGTTGCACTGGCGCGAACGCTTGTCCTGGAGCCGGAGATTCTACTGCTCGACGAGCCGTTTGCGGCGGTGGACACCCTTACCCGGGAATCCCTGCAGGAACTCGTGTCCGCGACCGTCGTCGACCGCGCGGACCTCACGGTACTTGTGACTCACAGCGTGGAAGAGGCCGCGTTTCTTGCCGACCGTGTGGTGGTGCTCGCCCGGCCGGCACACCGCGACGCCGCCGCCAACCAGGAGGACGGTCGGCCGGCGGCAATCGTGGCCGACATCAGCTTTGAGGACCATGCCGAAGTGGCGCGGTCGGCGTTGTTTCGACGGACCGACGCCTACTTCGAGCGCTGTCGCCTCATTCGAGCGAATCTCGAGATTGCGGCAAGGCCGGTGGAACGGTGAGACGGACACTTGTTGTGTTGCAGGCCGCCGCCACCGCGCTTCTGCTGTGGGTAATTGCGTCAGTGCTCCTACCCGACGTGCTTCCGTTTCCGACGCACGTGTTGGGGCGGTTTTTTGTTCTCTTGGGCGACGGCCTCGCGACGCATCTTTTTGTCAGCCTTGCCCGTGTCCTGGCGGCGGTGGGAGCGGCGCTTGTGACCGCGTTTCCGCTCGCATTGGCCATGGCCCGTATCCGAACCCTCGACCGCATCCTTGCGCCGCTTACCTACCTGGCGTATCCGGTCCCAAAAATCGCGCTCCTGCCCGTGCTCCTCTGGGTCTTCGGCGGTGGCGAAGCTTCGCGAATCCTGCTCTTGTGGTTGGTATTGTTCTTTCAGATCTTGGTTGCGATCAGAGATGCCGCCCTCGATCTGGATGAAGGCTACGTGACCGTCGTAAAAGCGCTCGGGGCAGGTAGCTGGGGCGTTGCCACCACGGTCCTCGTGCCGGCGGTGCTCCCGCGCTTGATGACGGCGATGCGAGTCGGTATTGCCACGGCCCTCGCCGTTCTTTTTTTCGCCGAGACTTTTTTCACCGACCAAGGCCTCGGCTACTTTATTATGGATCGATGGATGCAATTCGACGCTGTCGAGATGTTTGCCGGCATCCTCGGCATATCACTTCTCGGGCTGTTTCTTTTCCTGGTTCTCGACGCTATCGAGAATCGGCTCTGGGTTCGACGACAAGGCGGTAGTCGTCACTTGTGAGCTCGAAGGCGTCACCGATGCCGGAAGAGAGGTGGACCACACCGTCCTCGGTGAGCATAATCGCCTCAACTTCGTAGCTCGACTCTACAAGCTGCATACCGCGCTCGAGCCCCATGACATACAACGACGTCGAAAGAGCATCCGCGAGCATGGAATTCTCGGAGACCACCGTGACACTCTCGACGTCGGGCCGGGCTGGGTAGCCGGTGTCCGGGTCGATGATATGGTGGTAGCGTGTGCCGTCCGGTCCGACAAAAAAGCGCTCATACGGGCCCGAGGTCACCACTGCGCGGTCCGTGGTCTTTAAAATGCCGATATAGCGGCCGCGCGCGTCGTTTGGTCGTTGGATACCGATTCGCCAGGGTGAGCCGTCCGGTTTGTGGCCCACGGTCAAGATGTTGCCCCCAAAATCCATCAACGCGTGCTGAACTCCGGCCTCCCGGAGTATCCGTGCCGCCTCGTCGGCGGCGAATCCCTTGGCGATACCGCCTAGGTCGATTGCCATGCCTGATCGCTCCAGATACACGGTTCCCCCGAGGTAGTCGAGGCGGACGCCGTTGAAGTCAATAAGCGGGAGCAGACTCCGAATTGCGTCGTCCGGGGGCGGGCGTGAAGTTGTTTCAGACCCGATGTCCCACAGCTTCACAAGCGGTCCGATTGTCACGTCGAACGCTCCCGCCGAGCGCTCGGACGCCGCCACCGCTGCATCCACGACCGCGAATGTGTCCGGGGAAACGGCAATCGGTTCGATGCCGGCGGCCTGGTTGACGGCGGAAGCCTCGCTGTCGTCCTCGTCCACCGTCATCCGCCACTGAATCTCTTCAACGCGGTTGAATATCTCATCGAATATGCCGGCCGGAATGTCGTCGTAGATCGAGACGCCGATAGTTGTACCAAGTAATAGCTTTCTTTGTGACTCAGGTTCCGCAACGTTGGGTTGATTTGAACAGCTAATCGGTATTACAATACCGATTGAAATCATAAAGATTATCAACGGTATCAGGCTTCGTCGTCGTAGCATTTTGGCAAGTACTAACATACTTGGGTCGGACATGCAACGAAGGGGTCTGCTCACCAATCCCACTTTCCGAAACAACGGAGAGCAAGGAGGAACCCTCATATGTCGGATCCCACCAGAATAATTGTCCTCGGCGGCGGCTACGGCGGCGTCGCAGCGGCGAAGTCTCTGTATAAGCGCTACAAAAAAAGCAAAGACGTCGAGATAACACTCATCGACCGGAACTTCTACCACACGCTTATGACCGAGCTGCACGAGGTTGCCGGTAGTCGAACAGAGCCGGAAGCCGTGCAGGTTAGCTTCAAAAAGATCTTCGGCGGCAAGAAGGTTAACATGGTGATCGATGAGATCACCGGCATCGACATAGAGGCCAATCTTCTCAAGTCGGACACCGCCGAGTACAAGTACGACTATCTGGTCCTTGGCTCCGGCGCCAAACCGGAGTTTTTCGGCATCCCGGGGGTGCAGGAACACTCGTTTACCTGCTGGTCTCTTCAAGATGCCATCCGAGTTCGCACGCACGTCGAGGATCGGTTCCGAGAGGCGGCCCGTGAGCCCGACGAGGCCAAACGACGACGCTACCTGACCTTTGCCATAGCCGGTGCGGGCTTTACCGGCGTAGAGCTCGCCGGCGAGTTCTACGAGCGTCGCGATGTATTGTGCCGGAAGTATCACATCAACCCCGACGAGGTTCGGATTGTTATCATTGAGATGAAGGATTCGATCCTGCCGATCTTTCCGGAGAAGCCCCGCAAAAAAGCGCAAAAACACCTAACCAAACACGGCGTGGAAATCATGCTTGACTCGGCGATTACCTCCGCCGAAGAGGGCAAGGTCATTATCGGCGACGGCGAGACGGTGATCGAGACGGACACCTTTATCTGGACCGCCGGTGTGCAGGGCAGTGAGTTTACCGCGCGAATTCCCCTTACCAAGGGTCGATCCTCCAACGATGAGTGTTCGGTGGCTTCCGTTGAAGGTATCCACGGCATGGCCGGTTGTAGCTTCGACGATGATGAGCGCTACGTGGTCGGTCAGCGGGGCCGTATCCTGGTCAACAAGTACATGCAGTCCGTTGACGCGGAAAACGTCTTTTTGTGCGGCGATATGATCTGGTTCCTTGAACACGAGAAGGTTGTGCCGCAGATTGTCGAGACGGCGTTGCAGACCGGCGAAGTTGCCGCCAAAAACGTCATCGCCACCATCGAAGACAAAAAGATGCACGAGTTCAAGTCGAACTACCACGGTTTTATGGTCTCGGTGGGCAGTCGATACGGCGTGGCGCACGTCATGGGCATGTCCCTGAGCGGCTTTTTTGCTCTGGCGATCAAGCACCTCATCAACCTTCACTACCTTTGGGGCCTCGCCGGTCTTACGGCGGTCTGGGACTACCTGCAGGAGGAGTTCTTCCGCGTCAACGATGGGCGGTCCATGGTGGGTGCCCATCTGTCTGCAAAAATTCCGGTGTACTGGGCTCTCCCGTTGCGCATCTGGCTCGGTGCCAAATGGCTTACAGAAGGCATCAAGCATATCCGGGAAGGCTGGCTCAACGCCGGCGTGGGTGGGATAGCAGATCCCGCCGCCGATGCAATCCGGCTGCCGGGCATAGAACTGGCCGACGCGGCATCGTCGGCCTCTCCGGAGTGGGGTGAGGCCGCCGCCGAAGGCGCAGCGCAGGCAACCGAGTATGGTGAGCCGTTAATCGAGGCGCTCGGCATTTACACCTGGTTTGCGGAGGACGTGTTAAGCGCGGTCCCGCCCCTGGCGTTTCTGTTGCAATCGGCGGTTGTGCTGGCTCAGGTTGCCGTGGGTCTTGCCCTTATCGGTGGTCTGTTTGTTTTCCCTGCCGCCGTGGCATCGATCGGGATGGCTATTGTGTTTATCATTTCCGGATGGGGAAATCCCGAGCTGCTCTGGTACATAGCGGCCTCTATCGTGATGCTTGGCGGCGCCGGCCGCGGTTTTGGCTTGGATCACTGGGCGATGCCGGGCTTGAAGAATTGGTGGAACGGAACGGGTATTGCAAAGCGCACGTACCTGTACACCGGCGAGCCGCGCACCCGCTTCGGACGGAAGAACAAGTAGCGAATGCTAGATGCCGGCTGCGGCCGGCCAACCCACCCACCGTGACACGACGCCCCCGGACGTGTGTGGCGGCGGGTCCGGGGGTGATATGAGTTCGTTTTGGTCCGAGTTTCCCCGTGTCTATGATGACCTGGCCCAGGTGCGTCGGGTCATTCTCGATGCGGTCCAATCTACAAACACAACCGTCGCGGGTGCCCTCACCGACTACGTGCTCCGACCGGGCAAGATGCTGCGCCCGGCCTTTGTTGTTCTTGCCGCGCGAGCGCAGCTCGAGTCCGGCCGTCGCCGCAAGAAGTATAAGATCCCGACAAAGTTTTACCGGATCGCCGCCGCGATGGAGATGCTGCACATCGCCACTCTCATCCACGACGACGTGATCGACGATGCCGATACACGCAGGGGCGAAGCAACGCTGCACAAGAGCCACGGCGTGCGGAACGCGGTATTGATGGGAGACATCCTTTTCAGTCGCTGTTTTTCGCTTGTGGTGCAGGATACGACAATGGAAAACGCGCGTCTTATCGCGGGCGGTGTCTCTCGCATCTTGACCGGCGAGATTGCCCAGGCGGAGACCTACGACCTCGATCGCCTGAGCGTTCGTGACTACCTCAGACGGATTATCGCCAAGACGGCGCTTCTTTTTTCGGCGTGTTTTCACGTCGGCGCCGCGGAGGCAGGAGGGAAGGAAGGTATTGTCGCCCCACTCCGGCGCGCGGGGTACAACATCGGCATGGGCTTCCAGATTATGGACGACATTCTGGACTTCCGGAGCTCACAATCGGCGCTCGGGAAGCCCGTGGGGACCGATCTGGCGGCGGGCGTTGTGACGCTACCGGTGATCTTGGCGCTCCGAGCGGAGCGCTCCCATTCACCGGCGGCCGCCGCTCGGCGGCGACAGGAACCGCCGCGGGCAACCCCGTTACGGTCGCAAATAGGCGGCTCCATCGTCTCACCCGGCGTGACTACGGCCGAGGTCGCGAGCCTTCGTGGTCTGATCGCGGACTACGACGGCAACACCAAACAGGCCATGGCTCTTATCGACCACTACAACGGATTTACTAAGGCGGCAACGTGGGCCGGTTATTACACCAATCGCGCGCGGCGCGAAATCGCACGCCTACCGGCGGGGTCGGCCCGTTCGACCCTCGAAGCCGTCACGGAAAAACTCCTCAACCGAGATTACTAAACACGCCCCGCGAGCCCATAGCATTACGGCATGGCTCGATCCATTCGCCTCGATCCATGCGCCGGTTGGATAGCGCTCGATTGATCAGCGGCAGGTTCCTACGCCTCCCCGGGGGGTTTTCGGCGCACGTTAAATACCTTCCGCGACTCCATCGTGTCCGTTTCCGCGCGCTTCTTGGCCATTTCGTAGAACACGCGTTGACTCGAGAAGGCTTTGGTACGGGACTTGGCCGGGATGCGTGTGTAGCTGCCGTCGGGCTCGAGCTTGTGGGCATTGGTTGTGTCGGCAAAGTAGGTGTCCAGGCTTTTGATAAGCCGTTTCTTGAGGCGTTTGTCTTCTACCGGAAACATCAGCTCCACACGTCGCTCGAGATTCCGCGGCATCCAGTCGGCGCTCGCGCAGTAGGTCTCGTCGGCGCCGCCGTTGGCAAAAAAGAATAGCCGGGCGTGTTCGAGGTAGCGGCCGACGATACTTACTACGGTGATGTTTGTGCTGAGCCCCGGCACGCCGGGAATCAACATACAAATGCCACGCACGTTTAGCTCGATCTTCACCCCGGCCTGAGAAGCCTTGTACAAGGCCTCGATCACGTCGGGATGGGAGAGGCTGTTCATTTTTGCCCTGATGCGGCCGGGACTGTCGGGACTCGACTTCATTGCTTCCCGTTCAATTAACTGAAGGAGCCGCGACTTGAGGGCGGACGGCGCCATAACAAGCTTCTTAAGGGCCGGAATCGCCGAGTAGCCGGTTATGGCATTAAAAAAGAGTCCGGCCTCGTACGTCAGGTCTTCTCGGGCCGTGATAAGCCCGTAGTCGGTGTACAACTTGGCCGTCTTGTCGTTGTAGTTGCCGGTGCCGAGGTGCAGGTAGCGCCGAATGCCCCGCTCCTCACGACGAACTATCAAGAGCGCTTTGGAGTGGACTTTTAATCGAGCAATTCCATAGACGACAATCACGCCCGCGTCCTCGAGGCGCGAGGCCCAGCCGATGTTCTGCTCCTCGTCGAAACGGGCTTTGAGCTCCACCAACACCGTCACCTGCTTGCCGTTTTTGGCTGCCGTTTCCAGGGCACTAATAATGGGTGAGTCCCCGCTGGTTCGGTACAGCGTCATTTTTACGGCGAGGACGTCGGGATCCTCCGATGCGTCTTTGACCATGCCCACCACAGGTGCGAAGGACTCGTAGGGATGGTGGAGCAATACGTCGCCGCTCTTGACCGTCTCCCAGATCGGCTCCTCCTTGGGAACGGCCGGGCTGTCGATCGCAGGCCACCGTTCATCGCGCAGGTGGTCGAAACTCGGAGTGCCAACAAGCTCCACAAGGCTACCGATGTCCAAGGGGTCGGGCTTGAAATATACGTCGTTGTGCTCGAGCTCGAGTTTTTGTCGCAAAACCTCCGCGAGCCTTTCGCCTCCTGGTCCTAAGGCAAGGCGAACGGCGGCGCTGGTCCGTCGTGCCTCGACGATCTGCTCCATTGCCTGCACAAAGTTTTCGTCACGTTCCTCGTCCACGCCGAGGTCCGCGTCGCGCGTGATCCGGAACAGGCACTTTTCAGTTACGTCGTAGCCGGGAAACAGATCGCGGGCGTATTCGAGAACGACGTGCTCCAAAAGGGCAAACTCGGTCTTGTTGTTCGAATCCGGCAGATAGATAATCCGGTCCAACCCGTGAGGCATCTGAACCACCGCGATGGTGTCCTCGTCTTCGCGCTCGTAGGGCGAGCTTTTCTCGCTTTCGTTTCGCAGACGAAATGCCGCAAACAAGCTCAGGTTGCCGGAAAAGGGAAGACCGGTGTCGCCGCCGATTCGAAGCGGCGTCAAGGTTGGGAAGATGTCGCCGAGAAACCGGGATCGCAGGAATTGGGATTGCATGGCGGAGTACGTTTCCGGAGTACGCAGGACCAAGCCTTGTTCCGCGAGACCGGGAAAAATCTCGTTGTTCAGTGCATCGTACTTCGCCTCAACAAGCTCACGCACCCGCTTGCCGCAGCGTTCGATCTGTTCGGGGACGGAGAGGCCCGACGGACAGGGCGTGTAACTCACGGTCCGTGCTTGGCGCTTGAGTGAGGCCATGCGCACCATAAAAAACTCGTCCAGATTCGAGGCCACGATACAGCAAAATTTGAGCCGCTCGAGTAATGGATTGCCCGGATTTAGGCCCTCGGACAGAACTCGTGCGTTGAACTCGAGTGCGCTCAAGTCGCGATTAAAAAAAACGGAGTCCCCCTTTTTTAATCGCGAATCGATTGTGGACCGAAACTGTCCCGCCGGTTTCTGCGACATACCAAAACTCCTCTAGATGACCAGCACGCGATATCCGAAAACTTCTTCGAACATTTGACCTTTGAGCGCCATTCCATATTTCTCTACGGAAATGTCGCCGGTCCTTTCGCAGTGGATAAGCACCTCGTCCTCCCGGTGTTCCACGCGGACTGACGAGACTCGCTGCATGTGCCCCCGATCCAAGGCGTCGGCGATGCGCAGGATGGCGGACAGCTTGAGGACCGCCATACGCTGATCTCTGCGGAGGCTGGTATAGGCTCCGTGCGACGGCATCGGAGCCGCCTTCCGGTGGTAGCGCACCACGTTCGACACAATCTTCAAATCGTCGTTGCTCAAGCCGAAGATTTCCGAATTTTGAATGATGTACTGGCCGTGCTTATGGTGTCCGCTTGTGCGAACAAACGTGCCGATGTCGTGGAGCAGACACGCAACCTCAAACAGGATTCGCTGTTTGCTGTCCAAACCGTGCTCGTCCTGCAGCTGATCAAAGAGCGAGAGGGCGAGCATTGTCACGTGGCGTGCATGGGTCTCATCGTAGTGGAATTTCTTTCCGATACTGTGCGCGGAAGCGACGACCTGATTGTAGAATTGCTCCTCGAGTCGTGCGGTTCCCGCGTCGGCCAAGCCGAGAAGCACGCCCTCGCGAATGGAAACATCGGGCACAATAAGCTGGTCGGCAGAGGTGGCATCAAGAAAAACCTTGTAGACCAGAAGCGCCGGCACCAGCCCCTCGGCCTCATTGTAGGTCACTCCCAAATCGCGAACTATCTCGTCCACCGTAAGTCGTTGTAGCCGCTTCACAAACTCGTTGAATTCGCTCCGCTCGATTACCCGAAAGTGCTCCTCCTCCTGTCGTCCCACGTTGTTGGCGGCGAGTCGCGCATCGCCGCCAACGGCCACGTAGTATCGAACTTTGTCCAGCTCGAGCTCGGCATCGAGCATCTCTTTGGTTACGCGAATGTTTTCGCGCAGGTACTCCTCTATCCGGGAGGATGATTCCCAGCTTGGGTTGACCTGCTGCTCTAAACGAATCGTACCCAACCGAAGTGAGTGGGCCGCCGCCATCTTCCCACGGCGAAGGAGCATCAACTCGGTGGTTCCCCCACCGACCTCGAGGATAATCGCGCTCGAGCGAGCAAATTGCGGTCGCATCGAGCCAATGGCGTGCTGAACGGCCATGTACGTGAGGTGATTCTCCTCGATGCCCTCTACAACGTTGACATGTAATCCCGTTTGGATGCGAACGCGGTCAAGGAATATGTCTCGGTTTTTTGCTTCGCGAATGGCACTGGTGGCGATTACGCGGACGTCTTTGTCATCGATCTTCCACCCGTCGAGCATCTCCCGGTATCCTCGAAGGATGCGGACCGCCTGCAGGAGACTCTCGCGGCCGATAAACCCGGTCAAAAAAACGTCGCGACCAAGGAAGACGGGCCGGGCCGCGCGGTCGAGACGGCGCCACTCGCCGTCCGAGCCGATCTCGGCAACAACAATACGGATTGCAGACGCCCCGATGTCGATGACGGCTACCAGCCGGTGATTGCCTTGGTCGGTAGAGTCCGTAGTCTTACTCACCCTATTCGCCTTCCGTCAGAAGGAGGGCGGCCGCCCCCAGAACCACCGCGTCGTCGCCGAGCGCTGCCTCCTTGACCTCTACGTCCGCGACCAAATGTGCCATCGCGTGGTCCTTCATTGAGGTAACCGCAGCGTCAAGGTAGATACGCCGGCCCAGCTTTTCAACTAGCCCCCCGCCGACAACAATAAGCTCGGGGTTGAAAATATTCACAAACGCCGCCATCCCCACTCCGAGGAAGTGCCCGGCGCGCCGTACCACTTCGATCACGGGTTTTTCTCCGGCGTCGAGGGCCTTTTCAATCACGCTGCTCTTGATTGCTGCAATTGACGTGCCTGCCTCTTTAAAGACGGTGGGCGCGCCGCCGGCGTCGGCCAAGGCCACCAGCTCCTTGGCGATGGCCGTTTTTGACGCGACGGCCTCCAGGCAGCCGTATTGACCGCAGCCGCATCGTGGACCGGCGTACTGCACGATGATGTGGCCGAGCTCGCCGGCTCCGCCGCGACGACCGCGGTATAGCCGACCGTCGAGCACAAGGCCCCCTCCTACGCCCGTGCCCGGAAAAAGGCCCACGACGTGGTTATAGCCTTTGGCTGCGCCGGCATAGTACTCGCCGTATGTTCCCGCGCTAACGTCGTTTTCGAGCAGGACACGTACGCCGAGGTCCTCGGCAAGCCTGTCGCGGAGCGGCAGATTTTCGAGCGCCATGTTCGGCGTTGTAAGGACGATCCCGTTATCGATGTCCACGGGTCCCGGAACCGCAACCGCGACGCCGGCGGTATCCTGTGGCTTTGTGTCCGCCTTCTCGCATGCGGAGTTGACCGTGTCCAAAATCGCTTTGTACACATCCTCTTGGCTGCCGCCGATCGGGGTCTTGTTTTTCTTCGACGCCACTTCGTTGAGCGATGTATCCAGAACGGTGGCCAGCATTTTTGTTCCGCCCAGGTCTATGGCGACCAAGAGTGAGTTGCTCATGATTACAGTCTATTGGTTTTGGGCTTTCACTCAAAGTCCCGTTTCGATAGACTAACTCGATGACCCGTGGGGCCATTCTCGGTCGGTTTTTGCCTCCTCACGCCGGCCACAAATATTTGATAGATTTTGGACGCTCCCTCGTGGACGAGTTGGTGGTCTTGGTCTGCACGCTGCCCACCGATCCCATTTCCGGCGAGCGGCGCTTTGCGTGGATGAAAGAGATGTTCCCCAACGTGCGTGTGATGCACATGACCGAACAAAACCCCGAGGGGAGCCGAAACCACCCAAACCACCAACGCGTGTGGGCGGATGCGCTTAGACGCTACGCCGGCAATCAGATCGACTACTTGTTTGCCTCTGAGGAGTACGGCTGGAAGCTTGCGGAACTAATCGGTGCGACGTTTGTGCCCGTCGACACCCAACGAAAACAGTTTCCCGTCTCCGGTACCGTCTTGCGGGAGTCACCCCTTGCCTACTGGCGCTATATTCCGGAGCCGGTACGGCCCTACTTCGCAAAGCGAGTAGGAATTGTCGATGTAGAGAACTCACCGGCGCTGCTCCACCGACTCGCAAGCCACTACGAGACGGTCTACGTCTCGGACTACAAGGCGCACTACGACGGAGCCGTCGGCACGGAGTCCCAGGACGAGCTCTTGATGCGGCAGGCGCAGTTTGCGGCGGAAGACGCCTTGGTCCGGCAGTGTAACCGCCTGGTCTTTTGCGCCGTGCGGCCCGAGCTCTTTTTCGAGCCACACGGACGGCCCGGACTCGACGCCCGCCACCGCCGCTACGACCTGCTTATCTTCTCCGGAGACCTGCACCAAAGCGACGGCGCCAATCACCTGTATCAGGAGTTGGGGGTGACGGGGCGCCACATCACCCACGTAGACGGTCGTGATTCGGACCGGTTCTTTCGCAGCTGCGCCGAGGTGGACAGGCTCCTGGTATGAGACCCGACGCAGCCATAAACGTGTTTGGCGCGGCCGTTCTGGTGGCTGTGGCGGTCCTGGGCGAGGCGTTGCGGCTAAACGGCCTAAGCTACGCGGCAACCACGGAAGGCTTCGCCTACTTGGTCGAGCCCGCCCCGATCACTCGTATCCTATGGTGGGTCTTCTACCTGGTTGTGCCGGTATTTGCCGTGTATCAGTCGAGTTGGAAGTGGCGGGACGAGGACGTCTTGGACCAAGGCGGCATGCTCTTCGGCGCCGCGTTTTTGATGGAGGCCCTGCGCGTCGTGAGCGTTTATTACCGCTGGTACATCCTTTCGCTGATATCGGCTCTGATTGTGCCGGTTTTCTTGATCATCGTGTACCTGCGCCTTGCGATTTCCACCGGCGTGTTTGCCGGGCGCGAGCGGTTTTTGGTCGATTATCCCGTGTCCGCCTTTTTGGCTCTATCGTGCGCGCAGGTGATACTAACCGTGTCGTTGGTCCTGTACGTCTACGGATGGACGGGATTCGGCGCCGCCGACCACGCCTGGGCCGTTGTATCGCTGACGCTTATGACGGGTCTGGCCGTGTTTCTAACGGTCGTTCGTCGGGACGTCGTTTTTGCCGCCACCCTCTTTTTGGTGCTGGCCGGGGTGCTCGCGGGAAACGCGACACAGGTCTACGTCTCCGTTTCGGCGGCGGTGGGAATGGGGGCCGTGGCCCTTACGGCAACGATCCTGCTGGTACGGGACTCTCGAGGGGGGCACTAACCGCTTCGCGGGGGCTACCGACTCCGTCTACGAGACCGTAGCGCGCCTTTAGTTCCAAGACGCGCGCAGCGCCTTCGTCGATAAGAGCCTCCGGCAGAACGCCCCGGTTTACCATCTCCTCCACCATGTCCACCATCTCGACGTAGTCGTAGCTGCTGTACAGCAGCACCAAATCGACCCCGGCCCGGAGCGTAAGCTCGAGCGTCTCCCGCACGCCGAAGTTGCGGGAGATTGCGCCCATCTCAAGGCCGTCGGTCATGACCACACCCTCGAATCCCATTTCGTCCCGCAAGAGGTCTTTGATAAACACGGGGGACAGTGTCACGGGAAGTTGGGCGTCGATGCTGCGGAACAGAATGTGGGCCGTCATGATCACGTCAACGCCCGCGTCTACGGCGGCTTGAAACGGAAGAAGCTCGCGCCGCCTGAGGTCGTCGAGCGTCAGGTCAACAATCGGGAGACTCCCGTGTGAATCTACCTGGGAGACGCCGTGGCCGGGAAAGTGCTTTCCGGTAACAATAAGACCCGCCGCGCGTGCTCCCTCGACATATGCCCGCGCCAGGTCCGAGACGATTGCGGGATCGTTACCCATGGCGCGGTCGCCGATGATGGTCGCGTCCGGTCGCCCGTAGAGATCGAGGACCGGAGCCAGGTTCATGTTGACGCCGAGCTCTAGGAGATGCACACCGTTTACAAATGCCACCGACCGCATAAACTCCGGGTCCGCAAGGCGGCCGAGCTCAAAGGCACTGGGGAGCTGGACCATCGAGTCAAAACGCAGGGCTCGTACTCGGCCGCCCTCCTGATCCACCATGATCAGAGGCCGGATACCGGCGGTTGCTTCATCGATGATCTGATCGGCGGTGTTTGTGAGGCGGCGCACGTCCGGCGCCGAGCCGTAGTTCCAAGGGTAAAGAATAAAGCCCGCCGGCGCGGCGGTGGAGGCAAGGGCTTCGATCTGGGTGCGCGTGGGTCTTCCCCGTAGGTATGCCGCAAATCGCTGACCGATCTTGTCGCGCAGGCTCATGGATTCAAGCACGTCCGAGACGTCATATCGCCGAAGGCGAAACCGGGACGGGGGGCCGGATTCCGGCGGTGGAATTTCGTTACCATCTTCCGGTGGGTTGGGCGCCACACCGACTGCGGCGAGGTCCGCGGCCAACGCATCGAGGTCGGTATCCGCGTCGGTTCCCACCGTGGGGTCCTGCGTTTGTTCTCCGTAAGGGGTTACACAGGCACTCACGACGATTGCCGCCAGGAAAAGGCGAAACACATATCGACGCTTGTGCCGTTTGATCATGGGCGCATCCGCTTCCTATCGCGGGGGTACAGTGAGGCGAGCTTTACGTTGTCTATGCCGAGAATTTGCTGTGTGAGGCGCTCCAGGCCGATTGCAAAGCCGCCGTGGGGCGGGCACCCAAAGCGAAAAATCTCCAGGTAGTCGGCCATGCCCTCTTCCGTCAGGCCGAACTTCGGAAGCGCCGCGACAAGCTCGTCGGTGCGACTCAGGCGACGCCCCCCGGTTGTGATCTCGAGCCCCCGGAACAACAGATCAAAGCTATGAGTCTTGTTGCCCTTGGGGTAGGTGTAAAAGGGACGTTTACGGCGGGGAAACTCGGTCACAAACACAAACTCGCTGCCGTGCTCTCGTACCGCCCAGGTGTTGAGGAGCCGCTCGGCCTCGGGGTTGATGTCGAAGACTTTCTTTCCACCCTCTTTCGAGACCACGGCCTTGGCTTCGTCGTACTCGAGCACCGGCGCCGCGTCTATCGTCTCCGGCCCCGGAAGCTCTGCGCCCCAGAGCTCGAGGTCGCGGGATACCCGTTCGGCGAGATCCCTAAAAACCGCCTTTATGATTTCCTTTTCCAGGGCGATCAAATCGTGCTCGGACTCGATAAAGGCGGTCTCTACGTCGAGGGAGACGTACTCGTTGAGGTGGCGCGGCGTGTCGTGTTTTTCCGCACGATAGGCGTTTCCAATCTCGAAAACCCGCTCCAGCCCGGACGCTACAAGGGCCTGCTTGTAGAACTGCGGGGACTGGGCCAGAAAGACCGAGTCTTCGAAGTAGTCGACCTTGAACAAGCCGGTTCCGCCTTCCGTTCCCGTGGCGACGAGCTTGCTTGTTTTTATCTCGGTAAAATCCTGGGAGCGAAGATAGCAGGCAAAGGCGTCGAGAATGACCGACTGGATGCGCACCAGCGCCTGGTAGCGCTCGTTCCGCAAAGAAAGGTGCCGATGATCCAATACCGTGTCGATGGAGACGGCATCGAGGCTCTGGTAGTAAGAAACGGGCGGATCACCTGATGCAGGGCCCAGCACCGTCACGTCTTGAACGGCAACTTCTATTCCGCCGGGCGCCTTCTCGTTTTCTTGGACCAAGCCGTGGATCTCGATGACCGACCCGACCGTAAAATCGGCCTTGCCGTCCAAAACGAGCTGTAGCTCGCCACTTCGATCACGAAGAAGTACAAAAGAAATGGCTCCGAGCTCTCGTATGCGGGTGACCCACCCGGCCATACGTACGGCGCCTCTGTTCGCACTCCCCGTTACCGGCGTTGGGTCAAGGAGTTCTCTGACGAGGGTTCGCATCACGCAACCCTACCGAATCTCCATAAATCGGGCAAGCTCGTCGTCGGATTCGCAGGCGAGGAGGCCCAGCACAAGGCGGGTAAACACGGACTCCGTAGACAACAGCCCCATAGGCACGGCGCCGCTGCGCCACAACTCGTGACTCGTGACGTACTCGGAGAAGTCGACGTTACCGGCTTGCTGAGAGGTGCAGTAGAATTGGGCGCCGGCCCTTTGTCCGTGCTCGAGGGCGGCTCGAAGGGAAAAGGGCGATCGGGATACCGCCGCCGTGCCGCTGTCGTAGAGCTCGAGGACAAAGTAACGGACTCCGTCGTTGATGAGGCGAATCAGGAAGTCGCTACGAATTCCGGGGTAGACTTTAATAACCGCCGCGGAAGAGATGGCCCGTTCGATTGCGTCCGTCAGGGTTTCTCGGTTCCCGAACAACCCGTCCGCCTCCTCCGGGCTCAAAACCGCGTGTTTGTGCCGGGACGCTACCACATCCCACAATTCACCGTTCCACGTCGCAAAGTGCGCCCGGCCCTCCGAAACCCCCGAAAAGCGAAGGTTCAAGCCGGAGAAGAGCTTGTCGCCGTATGCCACGTGAACGCCGGCGCGGACCTTCGGCCGGGAGTGCGCTTCGGCTTCGGCCATTTGAGCCACGTGGGCTATCGAGGCGCGAATGTTGTCAGCGGCCTCCGGTCCCGCATCCGGGGAGGTCTGTGAGGCGGTTAGGACGATGGGCATAGGACTCCTGTTAAACGCCCAGTAGAGAAGCGCCGCCGTATAGGCCAGGGTGTCGGTGCCGTGCGCCACTACGATACCCGCCGTCTCACCGTGTGCTCGATATGTGGCAACGGTATGCAACAGCGTCGCCCAGTCGGCAGGGGTGACCTCTTCACTCAAGAAACTTCCCAGATCAATATCGTGGAAGGCAACACCCTCCGGTCCGGCCCTTTCCCGGCCGAGAAGCTGAGACAGCGGGGCCCGCTTTCCCGCCGCCACGAGGCCGGTGTCGTCGCGGATGCCGGAAATTGCCCCGCCGAAGGCAAGCACGTGCACCACTTTTACGTTGAAGTGGTCGCTCAAGAGCCGCTGGACGGTCCGCGGCTCGGCACGTCCTCCGGTTTTCCGCATGATCTGACCCACCAGGTAGCCCATGGGTCTCGAGTCGCCGGCACGAATCGTGTCGGCTTCTCTCGGGTGAGCCTCGACGATCCCGGCAACAATCGGGGCAAGCTCCGACTCGTCGATTATCTGCTCCCAGTTCTTCTCTTTGATGATCCGGACAGGATCCATATCCTCCTCAAAGACAACCGCGAGGACCTGTTTGGCGATCTTGCCGTGTATTCTGCCTGTCCGGAGAAGCGTCAAGAGCTCCGCGAGGCGCTTTGGGCTCACCGGTGAATCAGAGAGTGACACATCCAATCGATTGAGCAACTTCCGAATGTCGCCCCGAAGCCACGTAACAACCTCCGACGCTTCTCCGCCCGCGGCCACTGCCTCTTCGAAGTAGTCCGCCAAGCTCTTTTCTTCGCACACAAAGTCGGCGTCCGCCCCGCTTAGCCCAAACTCGCCCACAAAACGAGCACGTCCGGCGGCGGGCAGCTCCACGAGCTGGTCCTCGACCCGGCGAAAAAAAGCGTCCGGCAGGTCGAAACGCGGCATGTCCGGTTCGGGAAAATACCGATAGTCTTGAGCGCTCTCCTTGACACGCATCGTCTCGGTAACGTCGCGGTTTTCGTTCCAGAGGCGTGTTTCCTGCCGAATACCGCCACCGCGCTCCACGATCTCTCGCTGTCGCTCGATCTCATAGTTGAGGGCTTTGCGCACAAAGCGGGAGGAGTTGAGGTTTTTGATTTCAACCTTGCTTCCGAGCTCGTCCGTTAGGCTTACCGACACGTTCGCGTCGCACCGCAGGGAGGCCTCTTCCATGTTGCCGTCGGAAACGCCGAGGTAGCGGACAATTCGACGCAGCTCCCGTATGAGCACCTCGGCCTCTTCACCCAATTCGAGATCGGGCTCGGTCACAATCTCTACGAGGGGCGTCCCTGCCCGGTTGTAGTCTAAGAGCGAGATATCGCCGGCGTGGATCATCTTGCCGGCATCCTCTTCGAGGTGGCATTCGTGGATTCGGACCCGGCGCTTTTTGCTGTGAAACTCGATGTCGATGTAGCCGTTACGCCCAACCGGCTTATCAAATTGGCTGATCTGGTAGTTCTTAGGTAGGTCGGGGTAGAAGTAGTTCTTCCGATCGAATTGCACAAATTCCGCCGGCGTGCAGTTGAGAGCCTTGGCGATTACGTAGGCCTTTTGGAGCGCGTCTCTATTGAGTACCGGAAGCACCCCGGGATAGCCGAGGCAGACGGGACAGACGTTGGTATTCGCCTCATCCCCGAAGGATGCCCGGCAACCGCAGAAGATCTTTGTGTGAGTGAGGAGCTGAACGTGTATTTCGAGGCCGACAAAGCTACGAAGCGCCACTATTCCGCCTCCTCCGGCATCTTGTAGACCGGCGGGAAATCCGCCGGCGACTCGGCCGGAAATACCTCCGCGAGCTCGTCGGCGATTGAGAGGAGCTCGAGCTCGGAAAAGGCGGGACCCATAAGCTGGTGACCGAGGGGCAGTCCGTCGGTAGTTCCCACCGGGAAGGCCAGCGCCGGGAAACCGGATAGATTGGCGATCGTGGTGTACTTGTCTCCGAGTTTTTGCTGCATGGGGGTTAGTGCGCCACCGCGGGCAAACGCCTGGCTCGGGTAGGTTGGAAGCAAAAGCGCGTTGGCGCCGGCAAAAATCTCGGAGAGCTGGGCTCTGAGGAGGTTTTGTATCCGCAAAGCGCGAATGTAGTACCGGTCCTGAAATCCCGAACGAAGAACGTATGTGCCGAGCAGTATCCGAAGCTTGACTTCCCGCCCAAAGCCCTCGGTGCGCGCGGCGCGCACAAGCTCCTCCGGGTTCTCCGCGAAGGCGGGGCGCGCGCCGTAGCGAATGCCGGTAAAGCGGGCAAGGTTCGCCGCTGCCTCCGCCGTTGCGATTGTATAGTAGGCCGCCACCGCGTAATCCAGGCCTTGGAGCTCCACCGTTACGGTTTTGATCCCGAGGTTTTGGAGTGCGCTCACCGCGGCACGATACGAGTCCGCCACGGCGGACGACAGGTCCGCGGGTGGATCAATAACCGCAATGGTCGCCGCCTTTCTACGCGGGTCATCTTTTGTTGGGTGATTCTCCGGAAGCCGGACGGAGCTTTGGTCAAAGGAGTCAATTCCACGAATTGTTGTAAAGACCGACCGGACTAGGTTCGTCCCGGTCGCAAGAACGCCGATAACGTCGAGGGACGAGGCGTAGGCGACAAGGCCGTGGCGTGAGACCGACCCGTATGTCGGCTTGAGGCCATACACGCCGCAGAACGCCGCCGGCTGACGGACGGAGCCGCCCGTGTCGCTGCCAAGGGCAAAGGGAACCATCCCGGCGGCCACCGCTGTCGCCGAACCGCCGCTCGAGCCTCCCGGTACGTGGTCAAGATTCCACGGGTTGTGGGTGGCGCCCAGAGCGGAGTTCTCCGTCGACGACCCCATCCCGAACTCGTCGAGGTTGGTCTTACCAACCGGCCGAGCTCCGGCATCCATAAGCCGCTGCACAGCCGTGGCGGTGTACGGCGATACAAAGCTTTCCAGAAGCTTGGAGCCACAGGTGAGCGGCCTCTCGGCAAGGGCGATGTTGTCTTTTATTGCAAAGGGTACGCCCGCAAGGGCGACCGCACCCGCCGCGCCGCTGTGTTCGCGGACGCTCCCGGCGCCCGGCACTTTGTGAGTGTGAGGATCGGCATCGATAGCCGCAGCGGAATCGGTTGCCGGCGTGGCGTCAATGCTTGGATCGATGCTCAAGAATGCGCCGGTGGCGGCGTTTCGCTTTTCGATAAATCGGCGGTAGTCGGGACCCGACGCGTCCCGCCAGAGAAGGTGGCCGGCCATGGTTTACAATACGTTTGGAACGGTGAAGTAGCCGTCCTCCGAGTCCTCGCCTGCGGAGACAAGGCCGTCGGGGTCGATGTCGAGGTGTGCGAAGCCGTCCCCGTCCGGCGTGTCCGCTCGCAGCCCGTGTGAGGCGTCTCCCACATGGGCGACCGGCGGTAGCGTGTCTACGGGAGCCTCGGCCATTGTATCAAAATGCTCGAGCATCACCGCCACGGCGCGGCCGAGCTCGGCGCGTTCGTCGTCGCTGGGTTCGAGTTGAGCAAGCTGGACGGTGGTTTCGAGCTCTCGATCGTCCATCTCGGCACTATGACCGAGCCCCGCATGGCTGTCAAGAAAGAAGCGCCGGACAGCCGTTACCACGAAGACCACCTGGATGGCACGGGGCGTCGTTTGTCCAAGTGTCCGGTGGGTACCCTGAGCGCCCGTGGCCGATTGTCGAAGGTGCTTGATTCTGCGATAGGCTATTGGCTACCCTTCGTCGGTGTCGAGCTGACGAAGATTTTCTGGAGGTCGTTATGAAACGAGCGAGCATCGCCGCGCTTCTGGTTTTGTGTGTTGTTGCCGTCCACGCCGTGGATTACAACAAATCGCCCGTGTTTGGTTCATTCCGTATCGAAGAGTCGGGTACACGGACCATCGACCTGGCGGCGGGAGGGCCGACGAGCGCCGCGGCCGTCGGCGGTATCGGTTGGGTGACGGACGCTCCGTCAGTGCGCCTCTTCCTCGAGGTCGAGGGCGACCTGGTGCTAAGTGTGTCTTCGCGCGCCGACACGACGCTCCTTGTGAACGCGCCGGATGTTTCTTGGCATGCCAACGATGATCACAACGGCCTGAACCCACAGATCTCGTTTCGAGGGGCCCGGACGGGACAATACGACATATGGGTAGGCACTTGGCTCGAGTCCGATGGCCAGGCATCGTTGACCATCCGGTTCGAGGGATCGAGCCGGGCCGGTAGCTCCAGTGGCCGGGGGGAATCCGGTGAGCGTCCGGCGCCGGCGAGCAGATGGTCCGCTTCGGATTACGCGCGGCATGACTATCACAGCTTCGCCGCCTCCGATCTCGCGAACACACGCATCGATTTTACCAACATCGACTACGGTCTGCTCCACGCCGCGGTCTTTTTTGAAACGAATCGAAACCGTGTGGCGCAGGGTCTGCCCGCGGTACAGCACAATCCAGCACTCGAAGAAGCGGCATTTGGCCACAGCGTCGACATGAGGGACCGCAGCTTCTTTTCCCACACGAGTCCGGTTCCGGGCAAACGCACCCTCGCAGAACGCGTTGGTCTGGTTGGTTTTCGATACGGTAGCATTGGCGAGAACATTTCCATTACCTTCGGCGTCGAGTATGAGGCGGGCAGAGGTGTGTTCAACCCCGACCAAAACGGCGGCTATTTCAGCTACGAGTATCGAGGGGACCCGATCGAGAATCACACCTACCTCGGCGTAGCGCAGGCGGTGCTCGACCAGTGGATGAACAGTCCCGGACATCGCGCCAATATCCTCAACGGAAACTTCACTCACCTGGGCGCCGGCGGCGCCCACTATCAGGATACAAGCTTCTACAACATGGACAAGTTCTATTTCACCCAGAATTTCGGCCGCCCGCGGTAGCGGCAGGTCTGCGGCGGCGCCGAGCCATGGCGGCGCCGGGCGGCGACCCCGACACCACGGTTGTTGTGGCCGCCGAAACGGCAGGTCTGCGGCGCGGCGGCTGAGGCTCAATCGCCGGCGAGGAGTCTGTGCAGTTCGGTTGCGACGGCTTCCACCGTGGCAGGCTTTGTGAGGTAGCGTACCCCGGGCAAGTGCGCGAGCTCGTCGGCGAACTCCGACCGTGGATAGCCGGATAAGAAAAGAATCGGCACCGCCAGGTGATCGCGCAGGCGGTGGGCAAGCTCAATACCTGAGATCGAACCGGAAAGCGCGATGTCCATCACCACGGCGTCCGGGCTCTCG
>CAZFLD010000021.1:0-60454 GCA_964519835.1 uncultured Spirochaetales bacterium | reverse complement strand
CCATTATACCTCAGTGAGTTGGGTTTGGGTTGCCTCTTTTTTATACGGATTCAGGCTGTAGTATCCTTGCTACAAAAGCCCACACACCGGAGCGAGGCGCGGTCTTTGTATTCTTCTTTTTAGCCGGAGTCTTGGTCGGCTATTATCTCTACTCGACGGTGCTTTTTGGATTCTTCCCTCGACGGGTTGCGTTGGCATGGGGGTTACTTGCGATACTATCACCGTTTCCGGCATACATGCTTTGGTTTGGCGGGGGCCGCGGAATTATTGCGTCGATTCTTGTTGCTATTCCGGTCGGATTCTTGGTCCAGCAGGGAAGCGCGGCGTTTTACACCGCATCGCTTGTCCACGCTTTTGATCTACTCTTGGCGGTTCTGCTTTGGCTTATTGTTCCGCACCGGGTTTTCGAGCGATTGGTGGCGGCTCCTGTTGCTGTGGTCATCGCTCTTCTCGTTCAGACAACCGGCCTTATATCCTTGTTGGTCGGAGGCCTTTGACCACTCTGTGCCGCACCCTCGACCCACCGTCGGCCCGTGCGATGGTGGGTCGTATGCTCCGTTTGGCCCTCGCCGGTGACCTGATGCTCGCCCGCGGCGTAGACCGCATTCAACGGACCTCGGCCCCCTCGGAGCTCCGGGAGCCTGTGGTAACCCACGCCGAACGCCATGTGGAGCTTGCCGAGAGAAAAACTGGGCCGATTCCCAGGCGAGTGCCTCCGGAATACGTCTGGGGTGACGCGCGGGAGCTACTTGACTGCCGGGACGTCGATCTCTGTGTGGTCAATCTGGAGACGAGCATCACGGCCGGCGGCGAGTTTGCCCGCGAAAAATCCATCCACTATCGAATGCATCCCGACAACATCGCCATCCTCCCCGCCGGACGTGTCGACTGTGTCGGCCTCGCCAACAATCACGTACTGGACTTTGGTCCTATGGGGCTGAGCCACACCCTCGGGCATCTGACGGGGGCAGGCATTGCTGCGTCCGGGGCGGGACCAGACCTGCGCACCGCCATGCTACCCGCGACCGTTGGTGGAGCTTGCACCGTCGTTTCGATTGTGCTCCCGGACGCAGGGGCGCCGGAGGCATGGCGGGCGACCGAAACGTCGCCGGGCGGCGGGACATCGGGCGTCTACTGGGCCCCGCGGCCCGAAGCGCTTCCCGCGGCCGTGCGTGCCTCCTTGGAGGTTGGAGCCGTGGCGCCAATGCGGAAGGACCGGTCGATGCCGATTGTTTTGTCCGTTCACTGGGGAAGCAACTGGGGTTACGACATCCCGTGGGCGCACCGGAACGCCGCCAAAGCCCTAGTGGAAGAAGGCCTCGTGGATCTGATTTTCGACCACTCCTCCCACCACGCCAAAGGAGTAGAGGTGATCGACGGCGTCCCGGTCATCTATGGTGCGGGAGACTTAATTAACGATTACGAGGGAATTGTCGGCCACGAGCAGTACAGGCCCGACATCGTGCTTCTCTATGTTGCGGAATTCGAGGGGTGCCGCGTGGAACGGCTCGCAGTTGTTCCGTTTTGCATAGAGCGATTTCGCTTGCGCCGACTGCCCGAGGGACAGGTGGATGATTTCCTAATTCGCGCCTTGGGCGGCAGAACCTCCACCGCAATAAGGTTGCGTCAGGGTAGTGGCGGTGAACCTCTTGGTTTGGCCGCCCGGGCATGCTGCAAACACAGCGCGGATGGTTCCGTTGGCCAAAAAGCTCCGGGTTTGTTGTCGCGGCCGCTGCCGCCGCCGTTGCCGGTCCCGAACATCTCCGGCCGCGCGCGGGGCAGTCCGCGATGGCCGGCACGGGTACCAATCCGGAAGAGCTGATCGGCGGCGCGGAGGCCGGTTGTCTTCAATGGCCTTTGCCCTCGAGCTTGGAGAGAAGGGCTACAAGCCCAAGAGCATCCAAACCGAGGCCGATGTTTCCCCGATGTTTCCATTGAGCCTCAGGGTTGCGGTTTCGCGATCACAAAGATAGACCTGAAAACTACCGCTGATGTTCTCGGCATCGATCGGGACGCATTTATGCAAATAGCAGAGGCCACCCGGAAAGCGTGTCCAGTTTCCAAGGCTCTGGCGGGAACGGAGACTGGCCTTATGGCGACGCTGCAGTAGGGGCACGCCCACGCGGCGGCCCAAAGCGAGCGTAGTACGACACGCGGATTGGGCGGAGTGGATCCGTTGCGATCGTGTGAACTGCGAGGCCGTCCAAGCCAATGGCAACATGGGCTTCGTCGTCGGGCCGTTGGAGACTTGTTGGTAGCGCTTGAAACAGGGAGGCAACATAATTCGACAGCACAACAAAAGAACACTGATGACCCTTGTGATTGCCGTATCGGTGACGGCCCTGTCCTTTCCGCAGATGGATATGGGTGATCTTCCCAGCGGTCAGGACGGCGCTGGTCTCGGTCGCGACGGCATGAGCGGTTTTGGCATGCAAATGCTCAATCCGGGTACCTACGGCAACCACGAGGCCTGTTACTCCATTCGGGTTTTCGAAGGATTCACGGGCATGAGTCTGCCATCGGCCGTCAACTCGATATGGGTCGTAGAAGACGAGGGCATGGAGCCTTCACGCGGGGGGGTACCGTCCTCCAGTTTATCGTTCTGCATTCGCCGAACGGAACGTTGCAGCAGGAGTAATCGGTGAGAACATACATCAGAACGATCTTGACGGCTGCTCTGCTTGAGGCCGTCGCCGCTTCCTCGAGTTTCGCTCAGGCGGGCGGGCTCAACGGCATATTTGGCGGCGACCGGGTCGGTGGACTCGGGGCTCCGACTTTCGAACCCGGCATCTACACTAACAGAGATGTTGGCTACACAGTACAAGTGCCGGAGGGACTCACCGCCATGGGGATTCCGTTGCCGGAGGTGTCGATTTGGGTTGCCGACGGTAGGTACGAGCGATATGCGGAGGACGGGGCAGTTGCCGTTCAGTTTATGGTTCCGTCTCTGAAGGGCCGTCTCTGAAGGGCCGTCTCTGAAGGGCCTGATAACTCCGACAACACGGCCCCGGGATTTGAGTCGGATAATCCGGAGCAAGTCCAAAAAACAGGTCAACGAGTTGGTGCACAAAAGCCCGATCCCGGGCGGCGAGTTTACGGTAGTTGATGTGGAAAACACTCGGGTGTCGGGCCGCAACGCACTGTGAGTCGACCTAATATTCGACCCCGCCTTGAACAACAACGCTATGCATGGGACGGTATTCGCGGTACAAAACGATTGTACAGTGTTCTTTGTCCGCACTTTGCCGGTAGAGGCCGGGAACGCCGCGTCCGTTCCTTGGCCCAGCAAAATATTCAGACCTTTCGGTTTTGAACGTCATGCGTCGCCAACGGCGCTCCACAACAGTGAGGAGGACCCATGCCTGACAAAAAAGAAGCACTCAAACAGATAATTCGTTCGCTCCACGAGGGCGCGACCATAGAAAACGCCAAGCGACGCTTTGCCGCCGAGGTCGGCACCGTGGATACCGCCGAGCTCGTGAGCATCGAACAGGCGCTTATCGAAGAGGGGCTGACGCCGGAGGAGGTCACTCGATTCTGCAATGTTCACGTGCAGCTTGTTCAAGACTCGCTCGAGAAGGTGGTCGACAAGACAGCGGAGCCGCCGGCCATAGTTGCGTTGCGGTCGGAGAATGCGGTGATCCGCGGGCTTACGGGCAAGGTGCGTCTTATCGCCGAACGTGCCGACCATGGCCGACCGTTAAATGAAGTCCTCGGCGAGGTCGAGGACGAACTGGCACAACTCAAAAAGGTTGGACACCACTACGCGGTAAAGGAAAACACTCTCTTCCCCTATCTCGAGCTGCATGGGTTTTCCGGACCATCACAGGTCATGTGGGCGAAGGATGATGAGATTCGGTCCATGACAAAGACGGCTTTGTCGGCTATCCGATCGGTAGAAACCGAAGAGACCTGGCGCGGTTTCCGCGACGGCGATTTGTATCCCTTGCTCGATGAGATTGACGGAATGGTCGACAAGGAACAAGACATTCTGTTTCCGGCCTGCCTCGATCGACTTGATTCTGAAGAGTGGGCCCAGGCCTCCATCGCTGTGGACGAAAGCGGGGCCGCGTTTGAACGACCGGCCGGTCGCGAGCCGGAGCCCGGCGCCGCCTCGCGTGCAACCGTCGGTGACGGAGAGCTCGTGTTTCCCTCCGGCCGTCTGTCGGTTGCGCAGCTCGGGCCACTTCTCAACGCCCTTCCGTTGGACATTACCTTTGTCGATGCCGACGATCGTGTCGCGTTTTTCACGGAAGGTGGCGACAGGATATTTATGCGCCCTCGATCGGTCCTGGGCCGGAAAGTGCAAAACTGCCACCCGCCGAAGAGCCTGGATGCGGTCATGAGCATAGTAAGCGACTTCAAGTCCGGCGAGCGGGACGTGGCGGAGTTTTGGCTTACCATCGAGGGACGCTTTGTCTACATCCGCTATTTTGCCGTCCGCGACGGCGACGGCACCTATCTTGGCACCGTCGAGATTACCCAAGATATCACCGATATCCGTGCCCTCGAGGGCGAGAAGCGATTGTAGCGGCAAGCACTGCGACCACGCGGCGGGCAACGCCACCACGCGGCGCCGGGAACGCACTATCCCTTGCGGGGCAGAGGGGTTTTGTGTAGTTTTGTTCACCGAAACAGTTCGAAAGCCGTTTGTGCTTCTCCGAGGATTGTTGCTGCCGCGCCTATCGTTGTGGTCCAATCTCTTCTATACCGTGGTGCGGGGACGACGTATCGGCTGGGTTTTTTTGCCTTTTTAGATGACCTTGGGAGGTTGCCCATGAAAAAGTACGCAGTTGTTGGGACCGGTGGCCGGTCGGCCATGTACATCGATGCAATCGCCGACGCCTTTTCCGATCACGCCGAGCTTGTTGCGCTCTGCGACCGCAATCCCGGCCGTGCCGCCTACTATCAGGCGCGTGTCAAGGAGAAAACGGGCAAGGACGTCCCGGCGTACACGGCCGATCAGTTCGAAGCGATGATCGAGAAGGAGAAGCCGGACCGCCTTATTGTCACGACCGGGCCCGACCACACGCACGCGGAGTACATCGTCCGTGGTATGGAGGCCGGGCTCGATGTGGTTACTGAGAAGCCTATGACCACGTCGGCCGAGCTCTGCCGAAAGATCTTGCACGCGCGGGAAAAGACCGGCCGAGAGCTGCAGGTGACCTTTAATTATCGCTACTCACCGCCGCGCAGCCAGATCCGCAAAATGATTGCCGAGGGTGAAATCGGCGACGTGCTAAGCGTCGACTTCAGCTGGCACCTCGATACCCGTCACGGAGCCGACTACTTCCGGCGGTGGCACCGGCACCGCGAGAACTCCGGCTCGCTTCTCGTCCACAAGTCGACACACCACTTTGACCTCGTGAACTGGTGGATAGACGACGTTCCCGAGGAGGTTTTTGCGCACGGCACGCTTCGGTATTACACGCCTGAGCGTGCCGAGGAGCTCGGCCTCACCGGTCGCGGCGACCGTTGTTCCGGGTGCCCCGTAGCGGCCAAGTGTCCGTTTTTCCTCGATATAAGTAAGACGGAGTCCCTTAAGGAACTATACCAAGCAAACGAGGCGCACGACGGATACTACCGCGACCGCTGTGTGTTTGCCAAAGAGATCGATATCTGGGATACGATGAGCGTCTCCGTTCGCTACAGCAAAGGCGCGCTATTGAGCTACATGCTCCACGCCTACTCTCCCATCGAGGGCTACAGGATTGCGTTTAATGGAGCAAAGGGCAGAATCGAGCACTTTGCGAGCGAGAATACCTACATCAGCGGCGACGGGTCGGTGCCCGGCGAGCTCGAGAAGGGCAAGCTGGGAATCACGCATATCCCCGAGTTCTCCCGGCCTCGTATCATTGAGCCGGAGACAGGCACCGGCGGTCACGGCGGCGGAGACCCCGTGTTGCTGCACGACATCTTTGCTCGATCCGGCGACGAAGTCGACTCGCTTCGACGGCGGGCCAACCAGGTGGACGGCACCTACTCGATCCTGGTGGGCGTGGCCGCGGGAATCAGCATCGACGAGTCGCGTCCGGTAAAAACTCGGGAGCTTATCGGCGACGCTCCACTCGGCACTCGGTGGTAGCCTCCAGAATCGGTCACGGTGCCCGCAATGCGGCTACCCGGCGTCGAGCTCGGCGCGGTACGGGGGGTCTGCACCCTGTCGTGTGCAGACCACGCCGGAGACCTTCGTAGCAAACTCCAGGGCGGACGTCCACTGCTCCTTTGTGAGGTTGGAAACGGCGGACCGGCTTCGCACATGGTTCTCATCGAGCCACACCATCAACGCTGCCATAAACGAATCGCCTGCACCGATTGTGTCCACGACCTGTACCTGTTCCGCCGGTACCGTAACCGCCGGGCGCAGGCCTGAAGCGTTGGTCCCGCCCGTTCCTGCATGTGTGCCCGTGTCGGCCGCCGTGTACACGGTACTGCCTCTGTTTCCGGCGGTAACAACTACCGCTGCGGCGCCGGCTCCAAGTGCCTGTGCCGCAGCTTGGTCAGTTTCCGTGCCCGGGTAGAGCCACCCCAAGTCTTCGTTGCTTGTTTTGAGAATCGTTGCGGAGCGAAGAACACGATGGACTCGTCGACGATAACGCGTCTCCGATTCAATCACCGACGGCCGGATGTTTGGATCGTATAAGATGACACGGCGGTCCGCCTCGCGCTCGGCCAGATGGGCCACCGCCTCTCCCTCTCCGTCGGGAATAAGCGAGATCGAGCCGAGCTGAAGGATGGCCCCCTCCGGCAGTGCTCGTGGGAGTGCATCGACAGATAGTGCGCGGTCCGCCGAGTCATTGGTGTAGAACGCATACGACGCGGACCCGTCCGCCGCTCGTTTCACAAAGGCAAGGGTTGTTGGGTTTGGTACACGACGGAGATAGGTCTCGGCAACACCGTCTTCCAAGAGACGCCGCACGATTTCATCGCCGAAAAAGTCCTCGGAGACGGCGCCGATAAACGCGGCTTTTGCTCCGAGCCGCGCCACCGCAATGACACAGTTGAATGGGCTTCCGCCGACGACAGGATGGTAGACCGGAAGGGCGGCGTCGATCTCTGGCGATTGTTGCGCCGGGACAAAGTCGATAAGCGCCTCGCCGGTGCAGACGATCATGTAAGCTCCATCTCCAAAAACATCACATGGTCGCGAGATGCGGGATGCACCGTATCCGTACTCACGCCGAGGAACCCGTCGCCAAACATCTGATACTGATTTCCGGACAGATGGAATTCCGGCAGCCGCCCGAGGAGCTTTGTACCGTCGTATAAATAGGAGAGCTGAACCGGAGTTCCAAAGTCACCCGAGGGAGTGAAGTCACCGCCCGATGCGATGGCAACAAGAATGGCCGGCCGCCCGTCCAAGATCTCCGCCGCCGTTTTGCACGTGTGCGGGATGGTGAGTCCCGGGAACTCCAGGTGGGGCACTTCATCGTATTCCCCCGTCGCCGCGCCGGTCACGGGCAGGGAAAACCTCGTCGCGATCTTTTTGTCCGTGTATGGTGCGACAACAACTCCCTTGTCGATCAATGCAAACCGATCGTTGTCGTTTACCGTGCCTTCCACATCAAAAAACGGCCCCAGTACGTCTTCTCGGTTTCGCGACTGATAGACGGTGAGCTCTTTGGAGAAGAGTTGCCGGCCCTGCTTGCCGGACAGGGACGAGGCGCCCGAACCAAACCGGAGACCGTGCAGATCCTCGGCGAGCTTCATCACCGGCAACGTGTCGTGGCCGAAGAACCCGACCGGTATCCGACCTTTGGGGAGCGCTACTTGTGTTCCATAGGCCTCGAGCTGCATCGTCGCAAAGTCAAGAAAGGAAGCAACGTCGAAGCGCCGGTCGCTCACGAATACACCGCCGTCGATAATACTCGTGCTCGACTCTTTTTTGAACATCAGGACAGCTTCCACACGTGCTTCACTGTGGGACAGGTCCGTGCCGGCGTCATTTGCCAGCTTGGTTGTGATCATTCGCCGTTTTGCGGTGTCCGACAAGATGTATTCCGGAAACCGCTTTCGCAACTCGCCGAGCATTCCATCGTACTCGTCCACAAACGCATCCGGCTCCGGAACGTGCGATTCACGCTCCTCGTCGTGGCGCCGCACATCTGCCGTGGGTTGCCCGGCGTACGGCACACGCCGATCGAGTGCGGCTGCGGCGGCCGTCTCCAGTTCGGCGGGATCTACCGTGCCGAGTCCCCCCGCAACGCCGATCGTGCCGTTGTCATAGAGCCGGACACCGGCGGTGGTTACCGATCGGCGACGCACGGCATCGACTCGACTGCGGCTTACCGTTACGGACGTCTCGTCCGTGGTCGTGGTGTAGGTTTCACGTGTCATTGCGTATACCTCCTATCTGCGGTTTGCTGTTTGTGGTAGGGGCTCTGTTGGCCCAAGACGGCCTGGGCCGGGCGGCGGAGCTCTTGCCTAATGCGCGTTGAGCTCGCTCACGCGGACCCAAGGGCCGCCGAACCCGACGGGAAGCGGAAATTGCTCGCCCTTCCCGCAGCCCCCCCGTACAAAGGACAGCAGCTCCACGGTATCGGACACCCCATCGATCTTGCCAAGCGTCTCAAAAACACTTCCGGTAATAACCGATACCTGCACCGGCTCGGCTACTTCCCCGTTTCTGATGCGATACACAAAGGTCGGTGCGATCGTGAAGGTCGACAGGCCCGAGCCGTGAAGCAGCCCGTCCACAAGAAGACCGTCCTCCACCCCTGCGATAAGCTCGTCCTTTGATTGGGTGCCGGCGTCGATGTAGGTTGTGGTCATGCGCACTATCGGCTGGTACTCGAAGCTCACGGCCCGAGCGTTCCCGGTCGGCTTCTCTTTAATATCCGCGGCGGTCGAGCAGCTGTGCAGTCTGCCGGCGAGCTTGCCGTCTCTGATCAGGTAGGTCTTGGAGGCTGGAGTACCTTCATCGTCGTACGGAGTGTAGCCGATACCGTCCACCAAGCCGTCGTCCACGATCGAGAGGATCGATGCCCCGACGCTCGAACCGATTGCCCATTCGCGGCGCATTGTTTTGTCGCCGATCATAAAGTCGGCTTCGCTCTTGTGGCCGAAGCTCTCGTGCGCGAACACGCCCGCCACCATCGGCGACAGCACCATGGGCAGAGTGGCCTCTCCGAGAGGATCGGCCTCGCCCATAAAGGCCTTTGCTCTTTCGAGGCGCAGGCGCGAATCATCTTCGTGGCCGACAATATCCTCGAACCGCGTTGCGCCGTTCTGGTAGGCCTCGCTGAAGCGCCTGTCCCCCTCTCCCGCAAGAGAAAATCCAACGCCGAGACCCGCCTTTTGGTAATCCCATGACAATCGAGCGCCCTTGCTGCTGAAAAACGACTTGCGAACGTAGCCGTCTTTGTAGAACGGCGACCAGCTTGCAACGCTCCCGTCTTGAAACGGTGCAAAGTGGCTTCGAAGCGCATCGTCTTTTTCCGCCAGGTCTATCCGGTCTACGCGGGCGGAAGCAAAATCCTCTTGATCGTTTTGGTCCGCGGTTAAGCAGGCAACCACCGGATCGCGCGCCACCCCATCGTTGGGCGTCGCGTAGCCCGCGAGTCGGTTTATTTCCGATTGCACCTCATCGGGATTTGTCGTGGCGGCATAGTACCACCGATCGCCGTCATAGATACGAACAAACGCCGCGCGATACCGCCGTTCCCGGGCTTGGTCGAGGGTGTCGAAGGTGTATGCAACAAGCGTTTCATACACCTCCTCGATACGAACATCCGTGTAGAGTTTGTCTGGGAAGTTGTACATGGCTTGCCATGGTACCACGAGACGGCCGCCCGCGGGGCCTAGCTTTTTGGATGCGACCGCGGGTTCGGCCCTTCGGTGGCGAGGTGGGGGGCGATACGCGCAGGCGCCCTACACCGTGGCTTCCTCCTCGTCCGCCTGCAAGCGCCGTACGTCTTTGCCCTCACGAAGCACGAGCTCCCGCCATACAAACCGCCGGGTTTCTTTCATGCCGGCCTTTTCGTAGAGTCGAGTTGCGCCTGTTAGGCTCTCTGAGTCCACGTCGAGCGACGCCTTTCGTTTGCCGCGTTTGTAAAACTCACAAAAGGCGTGGCGAAGCAGTGCGGTCCCCAGGCCCCGTTTGCGCCACCGCTTTCTGACGCCGAGGACGCCGACGTAGGAGACCGCCGGGTCCTCGTCCATTTCGAGTTCGTTGATGCACATGCCCGCGATCTCTCCATCCTCCACCGCCAGAAACCAGAGGTTTGGATCATGGTGCGGGTCGTTTTGTGTCCAGTACCGCCACTCTTCGAGTAACTCGTCCTCGGGCTGTCTGGTGTAACCAAAGTGGTCGGCAAACGCCTCGTCCATTGCCCGGGCAACCGCGTCCAGGTCGTTGGTTTCGCCCAAGGTGGTTATGGCGACCCCGGCGGGAAAGTCGGGCTCCTGCGGGGCCTCCGCCATCTCGATCGTCATCCGCTGAAAGAGGCGCACCGGCTGGAAGCCGAGGGACTCAGCAACCGCCTTGGTTCGAATATCCTGCGCGAGTGCAGCAACACCGGCTACCACCGTAATCCCCTCGGGCGCCTCCGGCAGTCGCGTCCGCTGTACACGAATGGCCCACTCCAAAAGAGCCGTCTCCCCTCCGTGAGGTTTCTCGGGGTGCGTGTGTCCGAGCGCGTCGTCATCCACGATAAACGAGTTGTGGGACTCGTTATGCGGTTGCGACAGGTTTGCTGCAACGGCGGCGGCCAGAAACGCCCCATCTTGCGCAAACACACCGGCAGTGTCCCGGTTCAATTCGATTCCGGGGCGGTTGAAGCGTGCCTTCCATCCATCCTCTGTATCCGGCTCTACGCCAATAAGCCGGCGTGAGTACGCGTTCCGAGCACGAGTCAGGGCCGGAATATCCTCGTGCCGCAGTGGTCGCGCATTCGAGCCCGGGGGAAACGCCGTCAGATCAAGCTGTTCCATTGTGCTCACCTCCCTTTTCGTTCACAGTTGGAGTGTTCCATAGAGCAACTGAGATGAAAAGCACGTTTTCCGGAGCAGAAACATGAACTACAGGCGATTAGGCAAGACAAGCATAAAGGTATCCGAAGTATCCCTGGGAACCTGGCAGGTTGGTGGTGGCTGGGGAAAACCCTTCGACGACGGGGTGGCCGAGCGTATGATCAACGAGGCGGTGGATGCGGGCGTGAACTTCTTCGACACCGCCGACGTATACGCGGACGGACAGAGCGAAGCCGCGGTTGGCCGAGTTGCTCGCGCCCGGTCGGAGGAAGTCTTTGTCGCCACGAAGTGTGGCCGCCGGATCTCGCCTCATGTAGCCGAGGGATACACGGTTGAGGCCCTACGCGGGTTTGTAGAAAACTCACTTTCCAACACCGGACTGGACCGCCTGGATCTGATTCAGCTCCACTGCCCTCCAACCGACGTCTACTACCGGCCGGAGATCTTTGAGCTGTTCGACCGCCTCAAAGAGGAAGGAAAGATCGCGAACCTCGGCGTCTCGGTGGAGAAGGTCGAAGAGGCGATAAAGGCCATTGAGTACGACAACGTATCCACCGTGCAGATCATCTTCAACATGTTTCGCCAACGACCACGGGAACGGTTTTTCCCCCAGGCCGTCGGGCGTGACGTCGGAATTATTGTTCGCGTGCCGCTTGCGGGCGGTCTGCTTACCGGAAAGCTCACGAAGGACTCGAGGTTCGTGAAGTGTCACAAACCCTGGTGCTGAAGAACGAATATTTCCTTGTTTGGCAGTTGTTTGGAGCGCCTATACAGTCCGAGTCCCGCAAGCCGTAAAGGCTACGCGTAACTCCTTGACAGACAGGCGGCTGTTTGTCTGTCCAGCACCAGGGTTTGTGACACATTCCGAGGTTCGAGGAAGGCGATCACAGAAAGTTTATTCGCAACGGCGAAGCCTTCGACCGAGGGGAGACCTTCGGCGGTGTGGACTACGAAGCGGCATTGGCGGCGGTTTCGGAGCTTGCGCCGGCATTGCCGGGCGACCGCAGTCAGGCGCAATCGGCCCTGCGCTGGATACTCGATCACGCGGCCGTGAGCTGTGTCATTCCCGGCGCCTCCCGCCCGGAGCAGCTTGTCGACAACGTGGCCACCTCGGAGCTTTCGCCACTTTCTCACGAGGCGCGGGCGGCGGTCGATCTGATGTATGACAAGCGGATTCGCGGACTCGTCCACCAGCGATGGTAGCCGATCCGCCCCTCGCGCACGGAAACCTGTTGCTTCGAGCCGACGCCGCAAGCCATAGGCTCGCGAGCTAACGATCTATGGAGGAAGTGTATGAAAACCCTAAAGCTCGGCCATAGCGGCATCGACGTCAGCCGTCTCTGCCTCGGCATTCTGCCCTTCGGCACCAAGGTCGACCGGGACACGAGCTTTGCCCTCCTCGACGCCTACTACGAGACCGGTGGTCGCTTTATCGACACGGCAAACAACTACTCGAAGTGGCACGCCGGCGGCACTGGTACCGAAAGCGAGACTGTCCTCGGCGAGTGGCTCGAGGAGCGTGGTAGGGCCTCCGGTTCCGGTCGGGACGAACTTGTTATTGCAACCAAGGTGGGCTTCAACCGTGACGACCGAGGTCCCAGCCTCTCCAAGGCCACCATTGACGAAGAGGCAGCTGGGAGCCACGAGCGCCTTGGCATAGAACGAATCGATCTCTACTACGCTCATACCGACATTCGGAGCGATCCCTTACAGGAGACACTCGCGGCATTTAATGCCTTGGTGCGCGGAGGGAAAGCTCGGGCAGTCGGATGTTCGAACTACAGGACGTGGCGAATCGCGGAAGCACGAGCCGTAAACCGGACCGAGGGTTTTGCCGAGTACTGCTGTGTTCAACAACGGCACACCTACCTTCGGCCCCGACCGGGCGCGAGCTTTTCGCCCCAGCTGAGCTCTGACGAGGAGCTGTTGGACTACTGCCGTGAGTACCCCGAGTTACGTATGTTGGCCTACAGTCCGCTCTTGAACGGTGCGTACACGCGAGCCGATCGCGAGATCCGGCCACAGTACCTCGGTGCGGAAACTGACGACCGACTATTGGTTCTCCGAGAGGTGGCTAGTGAGCTCGGTGCGACGCCGAACCAGGTCATCTACGCCTGGATGCTCGCCGGCACCCCGGCGGTGATTCCCCTCACCGCACCGACGTCGATGGAGCAACTCGAGGAAAACCTGGCAGCCGTTGACGTCAACCTGAGCGTGGGGCAGATGGAACGTCTGACCAACGCCGGCAATCCATAGTGCTGTAGATCGGGGCTTGACCCCCCGCTCCGACGCCTGTAGCTTCAAATCGCACATGCGCCGAGGCAAACGCTGGATAAGCTTAACGCTGGGGCTCTTTTTCGCAGGCCTCGGAATAATCGGCATCTTTGTACCGCTGCTCCCGACTACGGTCTTTCTCCTCCTCGCAAGCGCCCTGTTTCTCAAATCAAGCCCCCGGCTCCATCGCGGGCTGCTCAAGAACCGGCTGACCGGTCCATACCTACGGGCCTATGCCGAGGGAAGTGGCTTGAGCCATCGGAGGAAGGTTGGTGCCGTCGTTTTTTTGTGGATCGGTTTGACAATCTCCGCGATTCTCGTGTGGGAGAGTACCTGGGTCTTGATCCTGCTTGCGGCAGTCGGGATTGGGGTTACCGTCCACATCGCTACGATTAGGCCACGGAGACCTAAGCGCGACCCCGTCGCGCTCTATTGTTCGGAGATACTTCCGGGGAAGAAGGCGCTTAAGGCGCGTCGGGACTGATCACATCCGACGTTTTAACCACCGTCCTCACCCTAATCACCGCACAGGCTGCGGGCTCGAAGGATCGCTCGATCTCAGATCGCCGGAGCTCCCTAATCAAGAGATCTGCCGAGGTGAGAGAGCGATGGTGCGCGCGTTTTCTCCAGGAGGTCCGCCTTTATTCGGCTGTGCTATCGCCGGCCGGTCAACTCGCCCACAAATTGAGCGGCCGCCGAAGCGAGGCGTTCGGTGGTGTTGGGCGAGAGAATGTCCCCCGCAATGACGTGGTGGCCGGGATCCGGCGCGTCTTCTACAAGAACGAGTTCTTTCTCCGGCGGCGGATCAAACGCGGAGCCCCACCTGTCGTGAACCCGCCTGACCTCTTGGTAGTCAACGACCGTGTCGTCGGGTGATGCGATGGTCATCAAGGGCACGTCAAGTCGATCGTGATCGACGGCGACCGCGTACGATACAAGACTCATCATCGCGGGGATGGCGCTACTCGGATACCGTGAGGTCCAGTACCGACGGTGAAGATCGTTTTGCGGCTCCCAGCTCCGGTACTCGCCCATCACCAGGCGTCCGATCTGCCGTCCCCACGGCCCCGCGGTCAGCCAGCCGGCACGGTTCACCGGGCCGTAGTTAGGACTGATTGCAACAATCGCGTGGATTGCCGCCGAATGGTTTTCGGCGAGGACGGCCGCGAGGCTCGCTCCGGTCGACGTGCCGACAATTACAACACGACGGCCGATGTGCCGGCCGATTGCCAAGGCTTCCAGGGCGTCGGCGTACCAATCCTGGGCATCGACGTCGCCGAGCGCGTCGACATCGGTTCGTCCATGGCCGGCGAGGCGTGTGTGAAAGGCGTTTCCACCAAGCTTGGCGGCAAGCAGGTCGGCAAAGGGATAAGTCTCCTGCCGTGTTGCGGAAAAGCCGTGGAGATACACGACCGAGTATTCCTGCCGGCTCGGAACGTCCGGGCCGGCCCAGGTGAACGACTTTTCCGCGCCGGGCACTATGTCTCCAATCGAGGCTTCCGCTGCCGCGATCCAATTTGCAAGACCGGCGGGGGTTTCCTCCGGCAAGGACAGATCACCCGTCGGCGAAAAGCTCACGCGGGGTCCGAGCATCCACAACAGGAACAGGATGCCCAGCATGCCGGCAAAGACGATCGCGAATCGAACCCATCTACGGCCTCGTGGTTTTTGCATACCCTAGTATCCGTTGTATCTCGCGTACACACAAGCCGACGGTGCGGTCCGCGTCACTCCACCAGCGCGTACTGGCTCTTGTGGAGCTGCTCGTACTTGCCGCCGGCGTCGATGAGCTCGTCGTGGGTGCCGGACTCGATGATTTCGCCCTGGTCGATGACCATAATCCGATCGGCGTTGCGGATTGTCGACAGCCTGTGCGCCACCACAAAGCTGGTTCGGCCTTTGAGAACCCGGGCGATCGCCTGTTGCAGCAATCGTTCGGTATGTGTGTCTATGCTCGCCGTTGCCTCGTCTAGAATGAGTATGCGTGGGTTGTAGAGCAGGATTCGCGCGAAGCTCAAAAGCTGCCGTTGGCCGATTGACAAGTTGCTCCCTCCCTCGTAGACCGGTGCGTCGTAGCCATCGGGAAGCTCGGCGATAAATTCATGGGCATGGACCGCGCGGGCCGCCTCTTCGATCTCTTGGCGCGTTGCATCGAGGCGGCCGTAGCGGATATTGTCCGCGATGGTGCCTGAGAACACAAAGCTGTCTTGGAGCATCACGCCGACCTGGCCTCGCAGGCTCTCCAAGGTCACCTTTTGGATATCGTGACCGTCAACAAGGATCTTCCCACTCTGGATGTCGTAGAATCGGGTCAGCAGGTTGATAATGGTGCTCTTTCCCGCGCCGGTCTCGCCGACCAGCGCGACGGTTTCTCCGGGCTCTACGTGAAAACTCACGCCGTTAAAGACCTTGCGGTTCGGCTCGTATCCGAACACAACGTTCTTGAACTCAACCCGGCCCTCGATCCGCGGTAGCGCGTATGCCTCTTTTTTATTCTCGATTTCGAACGGCGTATCGATGTACTCAAACACACGTTCGGCTGCGGCAAGGGAGACCAGCACTTCATTGTAGAACGTGCTCAAGTTGACGATCGGCTCGGTGATCATCCAGATGTAGTAGCTAAATGCCACCAGAGTTCCCAGGGTGGTCACTCCAGCGCCGAGAAACCGGTATCCAAACCAATATACCAGAGCAACGGCGATAGTATTGAACATCAATACGGCCGGAAATAAGATGTTTGAAAGGTTTACGGCGCGCATCCAGCTCCGGTAGTTTTCTGAGAGCTGGTTCCGCATGATGTCGCTGTTTTGTGCTTCGCGGACAAAACTCTGTGTTACCTTGATGCCGACAAAACTCTCGTGAGCATACGCGTTGAGATTGGAAGACTTCGCCTGGTACACGTCCCAGCGCTTGCGTATACGGTTCTTAATAAAAAAGACAAACACCGCCATAAAGGGAGTGACGGTAAGGGCGATCAGAGTCAGCCTGGGCGACGTGTAGGCCATAAAGACAAGGATCACAAGCAGGCGGAAAATATCGGCAACAATGTTTACCACGCCGTGCTTAATAAGCATTTGTAGTCGGTCGACGTAGACCATGATCCGGTGAATGATCTTACCGGCGGGGCGGTCGTCGAAGAACTTAAAGCTCAGGCGATTTACATGTGAGAACACCTGCTCTCTGATCTGCTGAATGACGATGTTGCCAAGGGGGATCATTATGAGCAGGCGGTGGCGTAGGGCGTAGGCGCTTCCGATCAGCAGTGCCGCAAACACTGCGGATACAAACACAATCCCGCCGACGTTTCCGGAGGGCATGTGCACGTCGATCGCGGTCCGAACCAGGAGCGGACCGATTTGCGAGGCTACCGCCGCAACCAATACCAGACCGATGGCCAAGATCACTTTCCACTTGTAGGGCTTGAGGTACACAAGAATCCTACGGAGCGTCCGACTCGAGATTTCCTGAACTTCCTCGTCTTCGAAATATCTGTTGCGTGCCATTATTTTCCCCCGCCGAACACGCCGGCATCGGCGTACTGGACGTGGAAGTACTCAGCGTACATGCCGTCGGTCTTCAAAAGCTCGTCGTGGGTTCCACGCTCCACGATGCGCCCGTGGTCGAGTACCAGTATCTCGTCGGCGTGTTTTACGCTGGAGATCCGATGGGCGATGATAAAGGTTGTAACGTTGTGCTCCAGATTGCGCAGAGCCTGCTGAATCATGGCTTCGGTTTCCATGTCCACCGAGCTCGTACTGTCGTCCAGTATCAGGATTGGGGCTTGCTTGAGCAGGGCCCGCGCGATGCTCGCTCGCTGTTTTTGCCCTCCCGAGAGACCCACACCCCGTTCACCCACAACCGTATCGTAACCGTCCGCCATGGACTGAATAAAAAAATGCGCTTGTGTTTGCACCGCTACGCGCCGGACAAACTCCTGGGGAGCACTACGGCGGCCATAGGTTAGGTTGTTGTACATGGTCTCGGAGAACAAAAACGTCTCCTGTGCCACAAGTCCGACCTGCGAGCGGAGCTGCTCCAAGTCCAGCTCGCGCGTGTCGACGCCGTCAATCAGGACTCGGCCTGAGTCGGGGTCATAGAATCGCGGAATAAGGTGAACCAGGGAGCTTTTCCCGCTGCCGGTGGGGCCCATGATCGCGATAGTACTACCGGGCTTTGCCTCGAAGCTGATTCCCTCGAGGATACTCTTCCCGTCGGCGCTCCAATCCACGTTGTCGAACACAACCCCGCCCCGAATCCTGGGAAGGTGGATTGCGTTGGGTGGATTCTTGATATGGGGTTCGGTCTCGAGAATCTCCGCCAGCCGTTCGGCTGAGCTACCCGCCAGCGCAATCTGGTTCACCACCTCGCCAAGCATGCGCATCGGCGTGACCAGCATCCACAGGTAGCTGTTGAACTGCACCCAGAGACCAAGGGTCATCGAACCGTTGATCACCATTACGCCGCCGATCAGGAGAACCAACACGCTCGCAAAGCCCGACAAAAACTCGATAAGCGGCATCCATCGCGCCCAAACTTTGAGCGCGTCGTCACGAACGCCGGTTAGCCCTTCGTTCTGCTCACGGAATTTCTCAAGCTCGTGGTCGTAACGCATAAGCGACTTGACCATGCGAATGCCGGAGATGTTTTCCTGTACGGATGCGTTGAGATTCGAGTATTGCGTCCTGACTTGCTGGAACTTCGGAAAGATCTCCTTTCGCAGCCGATATGTGGCCAGAAACAAAAAAGGAGAGGCAACCACCGATACAAGCGCAAGCTGCCAATTGAGCGTAAAGAGTACGACCGCGCTCGAGAGGACGTAGAAGATGCCTGTTGCACCATGCATGACGCCCATGACCAGAATACCACGAACCATCTCGACGTCGTTTGTCATGCGGGCCATAAGCTCGCCGGTGCGGTGTGTATGGAAAAAATGAAACGACAGGCTTTGTATGTGATCGTACATCGTTTGTTTGATGTCTCGAATCACCTTTTGGCTTGCCGATTCAACAAGGCTGTTTCGCAGGAAGATCGAAAGGGCCCGTCCTGCGGTGGCCAGCATAATGCCAAAAATCAAGGTGATGAGGAGAGATGTCTTCCCCTCGAAGTCTCCCTCCTCAACCGCAACAACAAACACATTGTCCACCACCTGCCGTGCAAGAGCCGGCGGAATCAGTGCCGACCCGACTCCGGAAAGAGTAAAGACAAGCGCGAGCACAAACCAGCCCGCGTGTGGCCGAACAAAACGAGCAAGCTTGTTGATGTGCATGGTAGTGGACTCCCTCGGGCGATTGCCCTTGCCGCAGGAGAGCCTATCCCCGATTGGAAACAAGAGGCAATACCGTTTCGAAGAAACCGCGAAAAAAAGTGGGAACTCATCCTCGGCGGCGACCCATGCCGTCGGCCATCGCCGCCGCCGACGTCCCCTGCCCCCGCCGGCCATCGCCGCCGCCGACGTCCCCTGCCCCCGCCGGCCGTCGCCGCAGGCCGCCCCGTCGCGGGCCGCCGTTGGGTGCGCCGCGCGATGCTACTGTAGGCGTCCCTTGATAGACCCGCGGCACACCTCCGCGTCGCATTCACACTCGAATACACGGAACAGGTAGTCCTCGGTCTGCGCGTAGTCCATCGTGACGCAGTCCCCGGGCATTACCGGCCGCCGGGCGATAAAGACTCGGCGGGACATGTCGACCACTGAGTTTGGGTCGCAGTGGTGGAGCACCTTCCCCATAAACCACGGGTCGTGAAGATGCCCGCCTTCGGGGAGTTGGAGAGAGAACTGAGTCGGGCTGTCCACCACCACGCCGGAGAAAGCGAACACCGCTTCTCCAGGGGCGAAACTGCGATGTGCGACCACGCCGTACCCGACTTCGGGCCCGATAAAGTCGATGGAGAAATCGACGTTGTTCGGTTCTCTGGCGAACGGCGCGATGTCGTCCGGGTAGAACCTCCCGGTCTTTGTAGCGGTTGCATCCATATCTATCGCCTCAACAGGGTCTGATGGTTGGTCGATTTCGGAGAGAACACCTCGCGGACGTAGTCCATTACGCGTGTCTCATCAAAGCCTTTGCAGCTGAACACATCGAGGTACAAGTCGCGAGCAAGGTCGTTCGTGTGGATGGTTATGGCGCTCGTCTCGATGAGCTGTACGCCGCTTATCCCGACCTCGATGCCTCTTCCAAATCGAGCCACTACCGGCTCGCCATAGGCGACCATATCGATTTGAGTGACGAGGGACTTCAGGAAATCCCGCATTGTCTCCACTTCGAGCAGGCGTTTGTTGCAGCCGGCGGCGGAGATGATAAGATGTTTTCCGTAGTAGAAGACGCCGTCCACCTCGAGTCGCTTGTAGCGGTCCGCCTTGGCGCGATTTGGTGCCCGGCGTGCGGAAGAGAAGATCACTCCGGAGTATTCCCGCGCCCCGTGATCGGCCGGCGCGGTCGCGATATATATCGTCGCGGGGTCGAAACTGGAAGCCTCGAGGCCCGATCGCACATCGTCTTGGCCCAAGAGGACGTTGGGAAATCGAGTCTCTCCAAATTCGGAGTACTCTGCCCCAAGGAGAGAAGAGAGCATTAGTGTTCCGTTTGGTTTGAGGAGCGCGGACAGGTTTTTTATGTGGCGGTGCCACTCTTCCTTGTCGGCCGTTACCGCATCTAGGCAATAGTTGCTGATGATCACGTCGTAACGGCGACCGGTCGCCACAGGTGGCGCCTCATAGATGTCGCACGGCAGCACGTGACGAACAAGGCTCCTGACCAGCGCTTTCCGCTCCGCGACCGCATCGGGAGTTGGTGAAGCCCCTCGCTCGTAGGACAGGGTCCGCTCGACGTAGGGCGTCCAATCAAAACCGACACTCTCCCCGGCCAACCACCGGTCGACATAGGAGCGATTGGCAGGCACGTAGTCGCAGACGTCCAAAACCGTGGCGAAGGGCGCGGCGCAAAGCATGCCGACGACCGTGGGTCCGGAGCCGAACTCCAGGACGGCCAGACGGGGCTGCCCATTAGGTCCACGCCGCGCGTGCTCATGGGCGAACAACGACGTCAGAAAGCGCAACAGTCCGTCGGCTTCGTATCCCAACGGGGAGTAGTATGCGTCGAGATACTCTTTAGGATCGAAGTGCTGGTAACTGTCGAAGGGTTCTACCTGGTCCACGTGGCCCCCTTGTAACATCAATTAAGATGGTATCGAGGGAGCGGGTTTGGTGGCCCGGGCGCTCAGATGGACAACATAATAGTGTTGTCGACGCGGCAATTCAATAGCTGCGCCGAAAGTTTTGCGCCGTGCGGGGCGTTTGACGCCCGGCCTATCGGCGGGAGCCCCGGCCCCGCGGCACACCACGCCATCTATGGCACCCGGGGCGCCCCGGTAGGGCCTGCACTACGGCCGCTGGACCGTGACCTCGCCCTGCCGGCCGCGGCGGAAGACCGTGAATGTGTAGCGGAACGAACCGTCGGTGATCGCCCGGTAGAAGTCCGCCGGTGACTCGATTGACTCGCCACCGATGGAGCTCACAAGGTCTCCGTTCTGGAGTCCCGCATTCGCGAAGGGCGAGTCTGCGATAACGCCGATCAACAGGACGCCGGAGAGCTCGTTTGGAGTACCGAGTTGCTCCCGGACTTCCTCGACCAAGGCGACGGCGACCGCGCCCGGCCAGAGATTGGAAGCAGTTTGAACTTCTTCCTCGGGCGCTCGTTCGGCAAGGCCTATTTCGAAGGACATCTCCTCGCCGAACCGCGTGACCTCAAAGGTTGTAGTGGTGCCGGGAGATAGCTCCCCCACTGCCCGCGTCAGAGTCGTGGCGTCGGTGACGTCATTTCCGTTGATGCGGGTCACTAAGTCGCCCGGCTGTAGCTTGCCCTCCGCAGGAGACGCCTGATGGACATTGACAATTAGTGCACCTTCTTGGTTGCCGAGGTCGAGGGAGGACCGGACACCCGGGAGAATAGCCGGATCTACGTCCTGGATGCCTACGCCCAGCCAACCGTAGATGACGCGCCCATGGTCGATGATGTCGTCGGTTACCCGCTCGACTACCCCAGCCGGAACAGCAAAGCCTATTCCCGCGGAGCTACCGCTCTGTGAGGCGATCCACGTGTTGATGCCGACTACCTGTCCATCGAGGTTGACCAATGCGCCGCCGGAGTTGCCGGGGTTGATTGCCGCATCGGTTTGGATAAAGTCGGTATAGGAGCTGACGGGCTGACCGGGACCCGGACGCCGGCTAACGGCGCTGATGATGCCGGCCGTTACCGTCGATTCGAAGCCAAACGGATTTCCGATCGCAAGCACCCAATCGCCTATATACATAGAGGAGGCGTCGCCAAATTCGGCAATCGGAATGTCGGTGGAGGAGGTGAACTTGACAACGGCAAGGTCGGTGCGAGGATCGCCTCCCACGAAGTCCGCCGAGAACTCCCGCTCGTCATAGAGCACAACTTGTATTTGATCGGCGTTCCTTACAACATGCGCGTTGGTAACGACATAGACCTCGTTGCCGTTGCGGCGCATGATTACGCCGGACCCGAGGCCCGGTCGCTGGAACTCTTGCTGGTTGCCGCCGTCCGGATTGCCAAACAGCTCGCTCAGGGGCGAGCCGCCGCTTTGTGTAACGGTTTGAACAACGTTAATCTCAACCACCACCGGCAGCACATCTCGGGATACTCTCCGGAAGGCCTCTTGAATCGCTCTTGCGCCTGATCCGGCCGGTGGCTCGGCATCCGGCGGAGCCGTCTGCTGCATCGGGGCCGTTTGGCCCGTTGAAACGCCGTCACCTCGATTGCCGTTGTTGTAAGATTCATTCGATCCGCCGGCGGCACAGCTTACTGTGATAAACAGAGTTAGTGCTATCGCCAACGGTGCTACTCGGGTTTTTTTTTGTAACCCAGGCATAACGCCTCCTTCCGCGAGCCGCGTTGCGTAGTCGTCGTGGTACCTTGGCTTGCACAGACCGTGCCGGCCGACTGCAGGAGGGGGCGGTTTACACTATTGGAGTCGGCGCTCTCCGCCGAAAACCAGTGGGAAGTAGAGGAAATCGAAATTGGGCAGCGGTGCGCGCCGTTTTTTGATCAGGCGCCACTCGCCGTCTACGTCGTAGGTGGCGTGGTGCTGTCCGATTATCCAGCGCCCACCGATCAGATCCAGGAGGGTAAAGGACGCGAGTCCGTCGTAGCGCATGCCGACGCAGGCAACGTTGACAAGCAACTTGCCGGCCGCGAACTGGACGTGATGCTGGTGAAAGTGCCCGTGCACGACGATCTCCTGGGGCAGCGAGCCGAACGTCCTCTCGAGGCCTGCCGAATCCACGTCTGGACCGGTGACCCACGCCCGGTTGTTGTCCGGTCCCGCGTGACAAGCAATGATCGAGTGTCCGATGCCGGCCTCGATCACATGGGTGAGCGGCAGATCACACATCGCCTCGAGTGTTCCGGGGTCGAGGTGTGTTACCAACCACTCAACCGTCGCCTTCGCCCAATCTCGATGGGTCTCCGGGATCGTCATTAGGGTCTTCTCGAAGTCCCTGCCGTCCTCTTCGTGATTACCGCGCACCACGATCACTTTGTTCTCGTGGAGCAGGTCGATCACATCCTGAGCACCGCCACCCCCACCAAGCATATCCCCACAACACACAACAACGTCTGCCCCCACGGTCTGAATCGCAGCCAAAACCGAGCGAAGCCCGTGGATGTTTCCGTGAACATCAGAAAACGCGGCAACACGAAAGTCTGGTTGTCTTATCGGCACGGCTGAATCTTAGCGGCTTTGGCTACTTAGCGGCAACAAAAAACCCTGCAACAAGGTTCGTTGCCCGAGATCGTTCTGAGGTAGAGGATGTTCTGATCGCACGAAGAGCCTTGGATACGCCCATGACACGAACCGTTCGGGCGGTCGCCGGACCCGGGGCGTCATCGATCCGATCGGCCTCCCAAAACAGCATCGGGCCCTCCATCCAACAGGTACCGCGCATCGAATAGTTGGCGAAGCACCCAACAGTGAAGGTACCGTCGCGTCGAAACTCCATGAAGTGGGGCACGGCCTCCAGCCGCTCGACCGACATCCAATCGACGAGCAGCGACTCGTCGAGACAGCCGCCTTGGTGTGAAGTTCCCTGCCAGGTTCCGTCGACGGCGTTCTCGACGCCGAGTGCCTCCTGGACCATACGACTGTAGGTTGTCTCGAGGCGGAGAACGCGACCAACTCGAGCACAACGGCCAAAGCAGGGATCCTCAATCGCATGGGGGAGGCTTCTTCCTTAGCTATTCTCCTCCTCTTCGTCTACGCCATTAAACAATTCCCACACCGCAAAAGCCGGGCGCCACCGTCGCCAAGCGAACCACTGCAGCAAACAACGGCGTCCGCGTCGACCTCCTGAATCGCGGCAGGCCGGAGCACGCGCGGCACCGTGAGGCGACAAAGTCGCGGTTTTGGCGTACTGTAGCCGTATGCCCGTGGTCCACGACGGAGTTCAAAAACTCACCTACCAAGATCTGCTCGCCGTGCCGGAGGATGGACGGCGGCACGAAGTCATGGACGGTACGCACGTCGCTTTGCCGTCGCCGATTCTGCGACACCAGGATGCTTCTCGTCACATTCAGTATACCCTGTACCGACAGATCGAACTGAATGGTCTTGGCAAAGTGTATGACGCGCCCGTGGACTTGGAATTGGACGACACAAATGTTGTGGTTCCTGATCTTGTGGTCCAAACTCTCTCTCCCTCAACTTCAAGTCGCGACAAGGGCGTGAAGCGGGAATTGTACGGGCGCATCGGTGTACCGGAGTACTTGGTCGTTGACGCGGGCGATTGCTGGGTGGATCGCTACGCTCTCGAGGGGGCGGGCGGCCGCAACCGGAGCGTCGCCACGGCAGCCCTGCCGGAGTCCGATGCTGTCCCGCGATATCGTGATCCCACGCGCCACACCAAGGGCATTACCTTCGCAAGCACCTTCGTGGATTTGCAAGACGTGTGGCGTAGGCTCGACGCCTAACAGATGGATATCACTCACTCCAGCAGACTCGTCGAGGCTCTCCGCGCTGCGCCCCTATTCGATTCACTCAACGATGAGGATCTCTCTGCGCTCGTGCCGTTTCTGACCCAGGCATCGTTTGACAACGGAGATCTCTTGATCGAGGAGGAGGCCGAAGGGCGAAATCTGCTTGTTGTCGTGGAGGGGCAGGCTCGCTCGGCTACGATACAAGCAGATACGCAGATTCGCGTGCTTGTATTGTCATGGGATTCGTTCGAGAGCTTTGGCGAGGCAAACAGCCGGGCCGCGCAACGGATCATGGTTAACATCGCTCGTCGAGTAAGCGATCGCGTTCGCAGTCTAAACGCCGATACGGTGACTCGTCTTGAGCTCGAGGTGAGGTCCCAGAAAGAGCGAGCGATGATGGGGCGGCTTATCACCTACGTGATTCTGCTTCTTTTTGGTTACAACCTCACCCTTCAAGCGACCATGCGGCTGTCTACCGATCCGTTCTGGGCCAATGTCATCAGCTTTGCGATCGTGACGGTTTTTGGCGTCGCGCTGGTTGCCCTTGCTCGGCAGGCCGGTTACCCCTGGAGTGAATATGGCATAAACCTCCGCCGTTGGCGCGCGTCACTCCGAGAATCGTTATGGTGGACGCTCGCCGTCGCAATCGTTCTCACGATTGGCAAGTGGATACTCGTGTCGACGGTTCCTCGGTACGCCGGCGTACCGGTCCTTGGTCCGTTCGAAGGCACTCTTTCCGTGTGGGCGCTTACCATTTACGGCCTTTTGGCGCCGGTACAGGAGTTTATTGCCCGAGGCGTGCTGCAATCGAGCTTTGAGCGCTTTTATGCCGGGCGTCGGGGCCCCCTGGTCGCGAACATCGTTGCGAACGCCCTTTTTAGTGCCGCCCACGTACACCTATCAGCCGCGTTTGCCGCCATCGTGTTTCTCCCCGGGCTTTTGTGGGGCTACCTGTACTCTCGCAACAAGACACTGCTGGGAGTGAGTGTCAGCCATATTCTGCTCGGATGGTATGCCGTGTTTTTGCTGCGATTCACGTACCTTGCCGGAATCTAAAGCCACGGCGGATAGAATCCAATAAACTCGCCGGCGCAAGCATCCGAGGAAGCTCGGACGTGCTTTCCCATAGGCCTCCTCCGGTTTTGACAAAGTGCCCCCGCGCAGCGGAGTATACAACTCCCATGGAAGCGGACAAACTAAAAGGCCTGCGACGCCGGCTGCTCCGCGCGGTTCGCGCCGGAGTTCGGGTAGGTCTCAAGACCACTGCCTGGTTGCTATCGATAATGCTGCCGGTCTCCTTTGTGGTGCTGCTCCTTCGATGGAGTGGTGCGCTTGACGTGCTCGGCTCGTGGCTGTCGCCGCTGTTCACCGCCCTCGACCTCCCCGGTTCGGCGGCACTGGTATTTCTCTCCTCTTTGCTTATCAATCTCTACTCGGCGATTGCAGTTATGGCGGAGCTGGCACTAAATCTCAGAGAAGTGACGATTCTGGCCATAGTGGGTCTGATCGCGCATAACTTTCTTGTGGAGATTGCGGTCTTGAGCTCGACGGGGAGCAAACCCATTCGGATGATTCTCCTTCGTCTGCTCTCCGGACTTGCGGCGGGTTTTGCCCTAAGCCTATTGTTGCCGACCGAGCTCGCAAGCAAAACTCCTGCTTTTCTGGTGACCGTTGTTGAGTCTGCCGAAAGCGGCGAAGGTTTTTTGCCCGCGCTCGGGGCGTGGGCGGTTTCGAGCCTGCTGCTTATCGTCCGCGTCGCACTTATTCTCGTGGCGTTGATGATAGTGGAGCACGTCTTGCAGGAGCTGGGCGCAACAAGATGGCTGGGAAAGCGCTTGGGCCCTGTTGTGCGGGTGTTTGGGTTGCCGCGGGAGACGGCGTTTTTGTGGGTTGTGTCCAACACCTTAGGCCTTGCCTACGGAGCCGGTGTGCTCCGTAGGGAGGTGGCGGAAGGGCGGTTGTCCCGCGAAGATGGAGACCTCCTCAATCACCACATTGCCATTTCTCATTCGCTGCTCGAGGACACCCTGCTCTTCGTTGCGCTTGGCGTGTCGGCGTTTTGGGTCACGGTGCCGCGCCTTGTGCTTGCGTTCGCGGCGGTCTGGGCAAGGCGCCTCGAGCGTCGGATTCATGGAGTCCGCCGCAGATAGAAACGGGCCTCTATCGTCGTGGTGAGTCCGTACGGCCGGCACACGTGCGCACGGTCGACTTGGCGCGATGGCCAAACCGGCATGAGCTAACCGGCTACCAAGTCGTCGGCCGCGGCCGCCACATTTGGGTCGGCCTCTACATGCACTCCTTCCGACGGAATCCACCGGCCACGAACGTCCGCGTCACGGTCGGCAATCAGCACGTCCACCCGAGTCTCCACCGCGGCCTCCACCGCCGCATGGGGATTTTTGACCAGTTGTGCCGACTCCGCACGCTCGAGGAGTGCCGACTTCCTTCGTTCAACCTCGCGCTCGACTAATCGCCGGCCGACCTGCAACAATTCGTCGGCGGAGATGGAGTGGGGGTCTTTGACCAGTCGATCGGGAAGAAGGTGGCGGTAGCTAAGCGCATCGGCAACGCGTCCGATGACGTCCTCTGCGCCCACCAACACCAACGGAATAGGCTTTCCAGCTAGGAGCCTGTCAACGGCAGGCGCAACGGCATCAACAAATCGTTTGAGGAATAGGTCGTGCTCCCCCCGCTTCCGTTTGGTGCGGCTGCAGGGACTTCTCAAAATCGTCAAAACGAAGAACGGTGCACAGGTCCTCCGGGAGGTCCGGCACGTCGATGGGTTGCAGGTGAGAATTGTCAGCTTCATAGAACGCAACTCCTCCCTCCGACAGCGCAAGAATCGGGATGTGTCACTAACCCTGGTGCTGGACAGAATACAAGCTGACTGTCTGTCAAGGAGTTACGGGTAGCGGTGTACAGCTTGCGCGACTCGGACTGCATAGGCACTCCAAACGCTTGCGGCGCCGGGAGATAATGATTGCACAGCACCAGGGTTGATGACAGTTAACAAGAATCGCGTACCGGATATTGCTCGTCGCGGGTTCGACGAGGGGACGGATGCTGTATCGGTCGCCGACAATCGCCTGCTCCCGAAACGCAACCGGCACCCGCATCTCCTGCCGTTAGGCGTTGCAAGCCCTGTGCCGGCGCTCGGCTCCCAGATCGACGGACTCCTCAACGGTGAGTTCGTCGTCTTGAACACCGCCCCGTGGTATGATTCGGCCAAAGGATGACCCAAAGGCCAAGCCGCTTCCCGGGTTGACCGGCCAATGATCCAGACCACACAAAGCCTAATCGATATCGCGGAACCCGACGACGTCTCCTTGCTTCTTCGCTACTACACGGTGAACCGGGAGCACCTGGCGCCCTGGGAGCCCGTTCGGGACGAGGACTACCGGACAATCCCGCGACAGCGAGCGTTGGTGGCCGAGCGAAGAAAGGCCTTTGAAAGCGCCCAAGGCGATTGTCCGCCACCTCCCCGGGGAGAAACCTCGCCGGCCCCTATTCGCTACCTCCGGGGGAGCACGTACACAAAACGAGCGGAGCGACCCGCGGCGCAGAGCTTCGCAATCATGGCATGCTCGTTTCGTGCTTCCCAGTACAGATATGCCGACTTCTCGGCGTAGTACCGATCTCGAAAGCTATCGATGATCTCGACTTTTTTGGCCCACAGGTCCGCCTGTGGGGCGGTTACGTCGTGACAGGTCGCCTCGATGCCGGCCTCGTTGGCAACGCGTGCGAGGGGTGTAGCGTCGCTCCTGAGCCCCGGGGACTCGTCGCCCGAGGCAAAGACGCTGTAGGTCGCCACCAGCCCGCCGCGTGGACGGCAATGCTCGTAAACCGCCGTGGCAAGCCTCTCTTGTGCGGCCTCTTCTCTGGCCTCTTCCTTGGCCTCTTCTTTGGCCTCTTCCTTGGGCGTATCGCCGGCGAAGTAGATGGAGTCGATCATTACGGCGGAGGCCGGACCCGCCGACGCGAGCGCCCAGATGCCCGCGACATCGTTCATGTCGTGCACAAAGAATTCCGGCCCGGTCTCGGGCGTGCCCCTACGTGCCAGGTCGATGACGTCCGCGGAGCGATCGACGCCGATGAATCGGGTGCCGGCGGCCTTCGCGAGGTACCGGGTGGTACGCCCGTCGCCGCAACCGATGTCGACCACCGGCCCTGCGAGCCGTCCTACCTCGCGGGCGATAGTCTCGAGCTCCGTGGCGGACGCCATGCCGACCGAGCCGGTTCGGTCTTCCACCGCCTTTCGATAGGCCCGATCGACCTCGCCTGTGGCAAGGCGCTTGTAGCCTTCTTCGAACCCAAATTCAATCATCTCTCCATGTGCCGCTTGGCGCCCCGAGGCGCTGAGCGACAAGGTCCCGTGCTTGTCCTTCTCTACCAGGCCCTCGCCGATGAGCCCCTCGATCGAGCGAGAAGGTTCTCCCTTGTCCGGAGGCACCCCAAAAAAGACCTCGAACTCCTTCTCGAGCTTCCCGATGTCCGTTGGGATTCCCGCCAAGCCGAGTTGAAGCATTTGGACCAAGACGTGGCGACGCATGTTTATTGTCCGTCCGCCGGCACACGCAGCTCGAAATCCGCGCACGCGACGGATTTGCCGTTGGCCACGATCTCGATTTTGTGAGTTCCGGGGTAAAAGCTCTGGTTTTTGTACGGGAGGAACTTGTGGGTCTTGGAGATTTTTTGCTTTGTATCGGGGTCCACGACCTTATCCGGCAGACGAAATACTTTTGGCTTTTGCTTGCCGTTGGCCTTTACAAAGTGGATGACGTAGTTCAGCGCAACCCGAACCTCCTCTGATAGGTTATGGCCAATCGCGAAGCTAAACGTAAGGTTGTCGCCAAGCGTGACGCCGGTGTTCGAAAGCGACAGCTTGCTTACCGCCAGATCCGTGTACCGGTAGCCGAGGGTTTCGAGCGCGCCGGTATGGCCCGCCTTGATAAGAGTGCGGAGTCCGTGCCGGACAATCCACTCCGTGCGCGGCCCTGGATTCTCTGCTTGCCAGCGGGCAACGGTTTCCACCGCAATCTCGGGATTGTCTTTGCTGATGTCGTTAATGCAATTTGCCACCGACCTTCGTACCATTTGGTTGCCGTCGGTGTAGAGCCGGTCGAGGAGGCGAATCACCTGGGTCGGATCCTCCTGGAACCGCGGCAGGCGTGGCGCAAGGGGCAAACGCGGGCGGGTTCCCTCGGATGCAAGCCGGCGAGCGAATGGGCTGGGATCCTCGGTTAGCTCCGCGAGGAAGCGTAACGTCTTTTCGGGGTAGCGCTCAATAAATGGGCGAATGTCGGACTCAGCCGAGAATCGCTTGGTCATCTCGTAGAGTGTATTCAAGCTTATGTCCGGATGATCCATTCCGTGGCGCGAGACGTACATACATAGCGGCATCACGTAAAAGCCGTCGAATCCCTGGAGCTGCTCCGTATTCGGCTCCGGGCCAAGTGAGGAGATGAGGACGCGCGAGGCCTTTGGAAAATCCGTGGGCAAGACCGATTCCAGCGCCACAACAATGTGTCGTGCTCTGTCTAGGTAGTTTAAGTCTTCCAGGCCGCACAGGGCCTTTCGCCGAAAGCCGTCCGCGTCCACCACCGGGCGCGCATTGGCCAAGCCGTCTGCAATGTAGTCGACAACGTCGGTGTTAAAGGCATCTCGGAACAAAAACTGATCGGGAACGTCAGGCGAGGCAGGGGCTGATTTTGCCATGACCTTCAGCTTACGACGCTCTCCGATAGGGCGCAAGGCTGCTGAGCAGGTTTTGGCTCGAGGACGTTCGAGCCATGACAATAAATCGTGTCGGAAACGGGCGGTTTAGGTCTTCAGGTGACCGCGGGCGTTCACGGGCCACGACGTAAGCCGTCGGGCGTCCTCTACAACCGTCACCGTGTCGTAGTGCTCCACACTTGTACAAATGTGACGCGGCCACACATAGATCACCTGCCCGACGGTTGGGGTCCGCGACGGCTCGATAGAGATCTCCCAGTGCTCCTCGCTTTGCCTGCCCGGCCGGGCGCCGTTTAGGTTGAGAATCATGCCGCGGTCCCCCGGCGGATCGGCACAGATCGACTTGCTGCCCACATCGATGGTAAATTGCCCGGCTTCGCGCACGCTGATGACCCGACCCAATACAAGGGCCGCAGGCACAAAGGGGAGGTCCGGGTACGCCTCGGCATAGCCCCAATCGAAGTAGGCATATGTGCCGGGCGACAGGCGAACGGTGGTCGTGCCGCCGGCTCCGCGTTCGCCAGGAGCGTCGGCCCCGCCCAGGGCCGCCGCATGGCACGGAAATCCGGGTGTGCCGCTGAAGATCACCTCCGGCACCTGCACGCCCGCGGTCCCCAGCTCCGCAACCAGCGCAAACACGTCCTCGCGCGCCTGTCTCGCCTGTTTGTTACGCCCTTCAATGTCCCGGGCCGTGGTATGGCCGTCGTATGCATGCACGCCGCCCACTGTAACCCAGCGCGCGCCGGCGATCCGTTTGTATAGCGCGACCGCGCGTTCTCGCTGCGCGATTCCGGTACGATGCATGCCCACGTCCAAGTCGAGGTATACACAAACGTTCGCCCCGGTGCGCTCAGCCAGCAAATCTATACTGTCCAAAACCGCGGGTTCGTCCACAAGACAGGAGAACCGCGTGCCTCGCATCGTTCCCGCCAACTCGAGGAAGGCGCGGATGGTCGGTCCGACCGGCTGATAGGCCAGAAGTACGTCGGACGCCCCAGCCTCAGCCAGCATTTGTGCCTCGACCACCGTAGCGCACTTGAAGTGGGACACACCACGATCGATGTGGAGGCGCACAACCTCCGCACTCTTGTGGGTCTTGACGTGGGGTCGAAGGCGATCGGGCGATCCCACGAGCGAAATTGCCGTCTCGATGTTTGAAATGACTCGATTCCTGTACACAAGAAGCGTTGGGGAGGCTGTGGTCCCCGCGTCCTCGATCTCATACCACCTTTGACGAGTCGCTTGCCCAGAATCACTCATGACGGTGATTGGACCACGGCGCCGATCCCGTGGCAAGGGACCCACGGCGCAATCGCCGCTCGACGATTCGCGGCGGCGGCAGTAGCTTGTACCTGAGAACCCATACCCCAATACTAAGGAGGCGCCCATGGCGCATACACATAGTCCGGAGAATTCCGGTGACAGGACCATCGTATCGGTGGTGGATACACAGTGGCTCGCGGATCGGCTCGGCAGCGACGAGATCCACATCGTAGATAGCCAACCCGACGTCCACGACTACTTCACCGAGCACATTCCCGGCGCGTACTATTTAAATGATAAGGCGCTCCGCGTGCCCAAAGACGGCCTGCCGGCAACCTACATCCCCGATAATGCCATGAAGCAGATCCTCGATAGAGTCGGGATCGACGGCACCAAAACCACCGTCGTGTACACGGCGGCGGGTGTGTTCAGCGGCTACGGCGACGGCCTCGAACAGACGATGCTCGCCTACACCTTTGCCCGCTTTGGCCACAACGACGTCCGTATTCTCGACGGCGGCCTCGAGAAATGGAAGGCCGAGGGCAGGCCCATCTCCCAAGAGTATCCTCACGGGGGCGACGCGGATTTCAAGCTCGGCGTGCGTTCGGAATATGTGGTCGACTACGACGAGCTGGTCGAGATCAAGGATCGCGACGATGTCCTGCTCTTGGACAACAGACCGTCGGGCATCTACAAGGGCAAAGGACCGTGGCCTAAGCAGGGACACATCCCCGGAGCAGTCAATCTGCCGTGGCGCGACCTTATGACGCCGGAGAACTCTCGGCTTCTCAAGGACGACAAAGAGCTCCACGAGATCGCCGACCGCGTGGGAGCGTCACCAAACAAGACGATAATCTGCTCCTGCGGAACCGCCCGAGAGGCCACGGCGGCCTTTATGTTTTTTAAGTGGTACTTGGGCTACCCAAATGTCCGGGTCTACGAGGGCTCCTTTACCGAGTGGGTGCACAAGGACGGGCCGACGGTCCGTGGGGCGAACCCGTACTAAAGGCGGGTTGCGGCGCTTTGGACCGCGCACCAGTTCCGGCGGCGGCCGTCCGTTTTTTGCGGCCGCCGCGCCGCCGCGCCGCCGCATAGAGTCGCGCCGCCGCCGGCGTGCCGTCCGTCCCTACAGCCGTGTCCCAATACGATTGCCGCTCTCGTAGCGTCTGAGTCCCAGGCGGAATACACCGACCGCGACAAGCAGAATCGCCATGTCCGCCGCCGTCACGAGCAGCAAACGCGGCAGATCAACGTCGCGAAACAGCTCAACGGGAATATAGGCCACAAGGGCCGCCGGCACCAGGGTGTAGAGAGCGATCAGGACGGGACCCTTGAAGATCGCGCCGGGATAGAGCGTAAAGCTGATGACCAGCTCACTTGCCATCATCGCAAAGTCCTCGGCGTTGCCGAGAAAAAACGTCACGCTGTGGTAGATCACCCGAATTGCCGTAACCACGAGGGCCATCAGAACCGCGAACAATAGAAAGAGAAGCCAGTTTAGCACCGTCATCGTTTGGGTCGCCGCGAAGAGTATCAGCCCGTACGCAATGTCGCCCCAACCGGAAACGATCATCCGCGACATCAGGACGTTTACAAGCACCGGCTTCGGCTGAAGCAGGTACACGTCCAACTCGCCGGAGTAGATCAGCCGGGAGATAAACATCGCGTTACCAAACACAACGACGCTTACGCCGAATCCCGTGGCGGTCATTGCCCACAGGAACATCACGTCTGTCATGTTGTAGCCGGCAATACGGCCGCCGACGCGCTCGAACAAAAACGCCCAAAAGATAATAAACGCGCCGTTGTTCAAGGCCATGCCAAACACCTGGATCAGGAAGCTCGTTGTATAGGCCATGCCCGCGCTCAAGTTGAATGCGACGTAGCGCCGGGCAAGGCGGAGTATCTTGATCATGACTATCCTCCGTGGGCGTGCACCCGCCGAACGGCGCCCGAGTAGACTGCCACCGCCACCGCCGCAAAGAGACCGATGTACGCGAGCTGCCCGGCCAGTGTAGTGAAAAACCTTTCGGCACTAAACGCCACCATCGTCGTTGCCGGCCAGTAGGCGCTAAATGCAAAGGGTGAGAGCTTGGCAAACGCTTGAATCCACTCAGGGAAAAAGTCGATCGGGAAGAACATACCACCGAGCACAAACACCAGCTTCTGCAGTATCCAGAAAAACGGGCTTACCTCTTCAAACCAAAACGCCAACAGTCCAATAACGGTCTGGAGCAGCAGTCCCTGCGCAAGCCCCAAGAGCATCACGACAAGCCCGGCCGGCAAGGCGGCCACGTAGCCCGGCAACGGACCTACAAAGAGTGTTGCGAACAGAAAGCCCACCACCAGAATCGGCGCCAGCTTTACCACCGACTCCCCAAGACCCCGCACGAGCCAGTAGACGCCGTAGGAGTAGGGCCGCACCAACGCGTAGGCCACCGTGCCGTCCTTCACCTCGTTGGAGATGGGCCGGAAAATGCGGGACTGAGAGAGCTCGATTGCCTCGGTGAACGTGAGGTACCACAGCGCCTGCCTCATGGAAAAACCCGCAACAGTGGGTTGCTCACCAAACACAACACGCCACAGCGAGTGGAAGATAAAGAGGACCACCACAAAAAAGAGGTTCCGAAATACAAACGACGGCAGATAGGCGAGCTGGTCCCGTGCCGCCATCCGGAAAATAACACCGTACTTACGCATGGCCGGGTCCGCCTCTTTCCTCCGGCCCGCCGCTTGGTTCGTCGCCGGCGCGCTCTTTCCCGGCGTAGATGTGCGCGATGACTTCCTCCATCGGTGTCGAGGCTATTGTTATGTCGACGATGCTGCGGCGTTTCATAAGCTCTGAGATCACCGCCTCGATCTTCGTGAGCGCGAGGTCCACCTCGAGCTTCGCCGAGTAATCCTTGGTCTTTACAATCTCTACGCCCGGCATTTCGATATCGATCGGGCCGTCGAGCTTGAGGTCGAGGATGCGGCGGTTCAAAAACGAGTACTTCATCTCTTTGATACTCCCGTCCCACACGATGGCGCCGTGGTTGATCACAATCGCCCGGCGGCAAATCTTCTCGATGTCGCCCGCGTCGTGGGAGGTCAAAAAAATCGTTACGCCCTGTTCCTGATTTATGCGTTGGATCAGGTCGCGGATGCGCTGTTTTACCACAACATCAAGGCCGATGCTTGGCTCATCGAGGAACAGTATCTCCGGTCGATGGAGGAGCGACGCGGCTATCTCACAGCGAATGCGTTGGCCCAAGCTCAATTTGCGCACAGGCGTTGAAAGAAGGTCCGCTATCTCAAAGACCTCCGCGAGTTCCGTGACGCGATCGTCCGCCACCTTGTCGGAGAGGTCGTAAATTGCACCGAGAAGGCGAAACGAGTCGGCCGGCGGAAGGTGGTACCAAAGCTGGCTCTTTTGGCCAAAGACGGTACCGATCCGACGCGACAGGGCCTTACGAGCTTTGTGGGGATTGAGGCCCAGAACCTCGACCGAGCCCGAGTCCGGATGCAGGATGCCGGAGATAAGCTTGATTGTCGTTGACTTGCCGGCACCGTTTGGGCCGATAAAGGCCACCAGATCGCCGGAGGCGATCTCGAAGCTCATTTGGCAAACAGCGTCGACGGTCTTGTACGTCGGGCGGAATACGCCCTTGACCGCCTGGCCAAGGCCCGGGGTTTTTAGCCGCGTTCGAAATCGCTTTGTGAGATTCTCCGTTTGTACCGCTGTCTCCATCTTGTCCTCCCCGTCCGGGCGTTGCCGCGCCACAACCACCGGCGTGCCGCGCGCAAAAAAAAAGAGCCCGCGGGCTCACCCGCGGGCTCTTGAACACTTCAAGCCTACGACGACCCTAAACGACACCCCCACTACCGGCTACCGGTAGCTGCTTGGTGGAGATAATCGTGATGTCACAAAAGCTGCGACGGGTCATGATGCTCTTAGGTACTCCGGGAGCGTGGTTTGTGTCAAGCGGATTCCGCGCATCTCGTGAAGCTATTCGCCCAGGCGAAAACGGATGTCGGCGGACAAAGCAAGTGACCATCGATCAAGGTTCGCGCCGAAAAAGCGTAGGCTCGAGCTCAGCTCGGAAACGAGTGAGATGCCCTCCGAAAGCCCCACCGACAAAGCGACGGTTGGTTCGACCGTGACAACTGTCGATGCCGGAGCGGTTCCATCGGTCCACACAAGCGCCACCGGTACCGTAGAGGAGATCACAAGCGCGTCGGTGGGCACCGCGACGCCGACACGAGCGGAGACGGCCGTGGTTGACGGTGATGATTCATACAGGGTGCGATAGATATCCGCCCGGCCGTCAAGCTCAGCGCCACCCGGCGCAAAGTAGGTTGTGTGCGCCCCCCCGGACAACTCAACACCGGGGTTGGTTCCGTAGAGGTAGTAGACGCCGAATCTTGTATCTAAGGTCCACACGGCCCCTATCAGCAACGACCCTGTCAGGTCGGCGCCGAGGTTGCCGCTGCCTGCCGTCACGTCCAGGGTGGCGGAGGGCGCAAGCTCCAATGCCCAGTCCACGGAGCCCACCGAGAGAGACATACGCGGAGTAAACAAAAGCGTGGCTGATGTGGAGCTGCTCCGTGCGCCAAAAAAAGTCCGCGCATCCAGGACCACGGTGAGAACGGTCCCACGCAGGCTCAATGCCGGTTCAATCAGGATCGCGGTCCCGAACTCGTTGGCAAGAGGGTCGTAGTAGGCCGACACGGCGGCGTCGAAAAAAACGCCGACGATCCGGTCTGGGAACCAAAGCGTAGAGATAGAAACCGCGCTCTCCGGGCCGGCACTAAATGCGGGCGACATATCCGACTCGTATTCGCCATAGAGCCCGAATTGGACGCTGCCCTCGAGAGCACACAGAAACGGCCCGGTACCAACCGTTAACAATAGCAGAGCAATCGCCGTTCGACTTCGATGGGTCATGGCGTCCTCCGGCTATCTATCTCCCGTGAAATCTGCACTAGTCCACCACCGTTTTGCAAGATTCGAACCACTCGATCGATGATCTCCGCCGGTTCGCCTTGAGCCATCGCACGAACCAGTATGGTCGCCACCGCTTTATACGCCTGCCGGTTCAGCTCCGATTCCAGTAGGGCGTTCCCCAATTGTCCCAGTGTATCAGCATTAATCACATCCCAACGACGGATCCGCCCCAGTGCTGCAATAAGATCGCCGAGGCGAGTCGGCGTGTCCGCTGCCGGCGCCATCGACTCTACGAGCTCGGTAGCAATGCCTGATTGCATCCCGAGGACCAGCGCCTCAAAGGCTTCTCGAGGATGTTCTTCATGTGGATAGTACTCGCTAAACAATTCCGCGGCGAACCGGAGCCTATCGTATTCGCGCCGTGCGGCTTCCTGCAAGGTGTCGGGCAAGACCGATTTGCTTATGCCCTCTTTATACAAAAGCATAAGCTTTTCGACCGGCGCACCTGATGTTTCGAGGCCCGCAAATAGGTCGTTTGCATCGTCCTCCAAAGCCGCATATCTGCCGGAAAACTCCGGCGGCGCACCTGCCTCTTCGTTGGATCCCGATGCGACGGCCTGGAAAGCCACACAAAAAAGAAGAAAAACACAGCCTGTTAGTCTGCGCACGAGCTTCATCGACCCGGGTTGTCCGGCGGTCCCTCCGGATTGTCGTCTGGATTGTCGCCGGGGTTATCGCCCGGACCGTCCGGCGAATCCTCCGGCGAGTCGTCGTCTGGCGAGTCGTTTGGCAAGTCCTCCGGCGGACCGGTGTCGGTGGGAGGCCCGCCGGGCCTGTTGGTCGGTGGCGCGCCCCGCGCCGCGTCCTCCGCTCGCTCGAGGGCTTGCTCCGCGCGCCCGCCTCCGGCCGTATTGGTCCGTCCGCCCCCGGACCCCTGCGGCCCGGCGTGTTCGGCCCGGGCCAACGCCCGCCGGGCCTGCTCGGGCGCAGTTGCCGCAAGTCGGGTCGGTAGCGCTCCTCGGCGTAATGCCACGTCGGTTTCACGGATAAGTGCGGCGAGCGCGCGAACGGCCGAACGGCCCGTGCCATTATCCAGCGATCTCTGAAGGGACTCGGGATCCACGGCGGACATAACTATGGCCACTGCGCGGGGACCAAAGGACCGGGATACAAGCTCCTCTTCCAGTTGGGCTTCTACTTGGTCCGCCCTGTCTCCCAGCGTTTCCCGCAGCTCCTCCGGAAGGCGAATCCGAGTGGTCTCGCCGGCTCCCGCTGCCGACACCGTCGCAGCGCAAGCGACGAGCAGTGTCGCAAGGAACAAAAGGGTTTTTCCGGAATGCCCGATTATAATCGTACTACTCATAAGGATAACAGTGCCTTTTCGCCGCCGAAGGGATCTTGCATGACATCAGGGGCTTCGGGATCAACAACCCACTCCTCGCCGTCCACAAGGAAATTGTAGGTGTACCTTCTGCCCTTTTCCAGGGGAATCTCGATCTCCCAGACCCCGTCCGCGTCTGAATCATTCATGGTGTGGCGAGCACGATCCCATGCGTTGAAGTCGCCCACGACCGCTACCCCGCCGGCTTCCGGGGCGGCCAACACAAACCGAACGGTCACAACGTCGCTCTCGGCATGCTGTTGTGTGGGCTGTCTGACAAAAAAGAGCAGTAGGAGTCCTAACGAGACCAACACAGACGCCGCCGTTGCCATTTGCCACGGCCGCGCATTGCTCGGCGACCGCCGGGCGCCTGGGAAATCCGTGACCGTTGTATCGGCCGACGGTGCCGTCTTCTCGCGACCAATGTGCTCCATCAAACTGTCGACCGACGGAGGAGTCGGCTCGCCCTCGTCGGCGGTAAAGGAAACGGGCCTGCCCGCATCACGCTCGAGGAAAGGGCGGAGACGAAAGAGCCTCACGGCAAGATCCTCGTACCGGGACGACAGACGTTCGAGGGTTTCCAATTCGCTGTTTTCGATACGCCCGGTCTTTTGCCATCGGGCCAGAATCCGATCAAACGATCGCTTCATGCTCATCCGTCCTACCAGAGTATACCGCGCATAAGGCCGCTCGGTTGCGCCGATGTCACAACATTCCGTCGAGTCGGCTACGCAGCAGCTTTCGTGCGCGGTGCAGCCGCGATTTTACGTTTTCCCGACCTAATCCAAGAGCTTCCGCCGTCTCATCAATCGTCCGCTCATCGAGGTAGTACAGCATCACCACCTCCCGGAGTCGCGCGGGCAGGCCGTCCACGGCACTGCGTACCACGCCCATCTCCCACGAGCGGGTAGCCAGGTCGGCGGGGTCCTCGCCGCCGGTCGCGGAGCCGTCGATGGTCGGTTCATCGATCTCGTCCTGAGTCACTTCCGCGCGGCGAACCGCGCGCCCCTGTTTTGACTTCAGAAGATTTGATGCCAGGCGATACAACCACGGCGAGAACGGGCGCGTTGTATCGTAGTTGCCGATTAATCGATAAGCCTTGAGGAATATGTCCTGCAGGGCGTCCTCGGCGGCCGCTCGTGATCCGAGGTATCGCCAAGCGATACGAAAAAGGGGCCGACGGTACGCTTCTACGATTGTCGCGAACGCGTTGTTGTCGCCGTTTTGAACGGCAATTGCCGCGGTTTGATCGTGATTGTCACTCGACATGGGGGACATGGTGTTCCGCCGATTATAGCGCGTAAGCGGCGCGAGCCTCGAAGACGGCGGCAAAAAAGGGGCTGCCTCCTTGTGGAGGCAGCCCCAGGGGGACACTAAACCTCGAGTTCGCTACAGGGACACGTCTGTGTCCGCTGCGGTGGTTGAATAAGATGCCGTGACCTCGAGGTTTTGGGGGCCTGTTAGTGGGGCTTCGCCCGAGAACTCAAACGCACCGTCGCCGTTGTCATCGGTGTATTTCGCGATGTACAAATCGTAGGTGCCGGCTGCCAGGTACGCGATTGTGTAGTCCGCACTGCCGTCCGTTGCGCCGTCGTCATCTTCGTCGACCGGCGTAAAGCTCGATACCGCAGTTGGAAACCGTGATTCTTCCACGGCCGGATCGTCCGCTTCCGTCGAGTCGTACGTGTCGTCTTCGTAGGCAAGCACGGTGTACCGCGTAGACCCGTCCATGTTTGTAAGCGTGCCGGTGATCTCGCCTGCCTGATCATCCACCAGAAGGCGAAGAGTAGGCTTGAGAATGATAATACCTGAGGCGCCTGCCTCCACCACCGACCGTCGTGCGTCAAAGTCCGCGGTGAGGGAGACGCTTCCATTGGACGGTACGGTAAAGGATTCCTCGGAAACGGCCGCGTACCCGCGCTCGGCGCCGCTGGGAACAAACAGTAACGCGGTGCTGCCGTCCGTGTACTCAATGTACGTGCCCGGGTTCGACGGGGTTTCCTGGCCTCGTTCAGGAGCATCCAAGACAAATCGAATCTGAGAGTAGGTTCCTGATGGGAGCGACAGCTCGCCGAGTAGAGTGCTTGTTCCGCCCGTTAGGTCCAGCAAGTTGTACGGGTTGTTGGCTTCCGGATCGAATTCCTCCATCGTGGTCCAACCCGTCTCGTCGCCACCGTACTGGATCTCGCTGATCGTGATGTAGACACCCGTAACATCGGTGTCGTCCAGCGGGGCATCGGTGAGGCTGAGGGAGATGGTTCCGTCCTCCGTTTGGTCGCCGGGGCCAACACCGGAGCACGCGAACAAGAGGAGCGCCGTAGCGACAGCCACAACAATCGATGTTCCAATTCGCAATGTGCGTGTTTCCATAGTTTCCTCCATAGTGGCGGGTATCGTGATCCGCCCGATATTGATACCCCTCCTACCGCCGTGAACGGCGGCCGGTTGCATCAAGGAGGAAAAAATCTAAACGTCTATGCCAAATACCGACCGAATGAGGATTCCGACGAGGAAACTGATGGCCGCAACGCCCATCGATAGGAGAGTCATCTCCCAAAAGCGCTTGCCAAACGACAGGTCTTGAGCCACCGAAATGTAGTAGTTGAATCCACCGATAATTAGGATGGCGACGCCCAAGGAGATCGGCAGCGCAATAAAAGGATTTTTCAGCAGTAAATAGGGCAAAATCAAGGCGAAAACGGTAACGATGTAGGCGATGCCGGTGTACAGCGCGGATTTGGGAGCGCGACCCGGCTGACCCTCGGACTTTTGGGAGAGGTATTCGCTGGCGGCCATGGAAAAGCTCGCCGCGATGCCGGTAATAAGGCCCGCGATTGCGATGAGCCGCGGATCACGCAGTGCAAATGTCAGGCCCGCAAGCGCCCCGGTCAGTTCCACAAGGGCATCGTTGAGGCCGAGCACAACCGAACCCATGTAGTTGAGACGCTCTTCCTCGAGCATTCCAATGAGCTGACGCTCGTGTTCTTCCTCTTCCTTTTGGATTGTTTTGCTCTCAGGCACGGAACCGGCCATCGCGTCGTAGTCGATTTGGGCGGCATCCTCGGCCCGCTCCATAAGCTTGATCCCAAAGACCAGACCGAGGATACGCGTCAGCCAAAAGCAGCGCCACATCCGCAATCGATACGGCTCTGCCGCCTTTCCGGTGTATTTCGACAGGAACCGGGCGTGGCGCTCCTCGTCTTCACCGATTTTTCTCAGAATAGAGGCGTTTTTGCCGTCTTTCTGATTTTTCGCAAGACGTCGGTAGATAGTCGCCTGCGTCATTTCGTTTCGCTGAGCCTTGAGAATCTTGGCATAGAGTTGCGGCGGGAGTGGGGCTGTCGCCATGCCGCTTACTCTATAGACCGATGGGAATACCGGCAAGCTCACCTTGAAATGGCCGTTTAACCGGTATATGTTTAGGATCATGAACTCATGCTATTCGCTTGAGTAATCACCATGGGGAGAGTGAGAAATATGCGACGGTCCGGCCTTTATGGCGCTTTGATTCTGTCATTCGCGGTCCTTACCTTGGCTGCCGATTGTTTTCCGATTACGGGCCAGGTCACCATCGCGATCACATCTCCCGAGGACGGTTCCTCGGTCGGCCGAACCTTCACGGTGGCGGGTGAGGTCGGCGGCGCCGTCGATCAATACGAGTTTGTCCAGATCGATGTAAACGGAGCCCAGTCGTGGCCCGGGATACGGTCCGACAACACCTTTTCGGCGCAAGTGTCCGTCGGCTCTTCCGTCTCCGAGGCCGTTGTAACGGTCACCCCGGCAACCCTCGATCGGGACTTGGCGCGAGCTTTCGACTCCGTTACCGTCTATGTGGATAGTGGCGCTCCAACGATCCGATTCTCTGCCGGTGCACCTACCTCGGCGGGCTTAGATACTCCCCGTGACTTTGGTTTCACCGCCACCGACAGCGGTGGTGTGGAGCGTATCGAGTACCGTGTGGGTTCGGCTTACTGGGATATGCCCTCGGAATGGACCGTCGCCGAGGGCCTCGACGGCCTGAGTGGGACCACCGTCACCGATGTTATCTCCGTTACCTTCACAAATTCCGGCTCCCGCTATTTGGAGATTCGGGCCGTCGACGCGGCCGGCAATGTGTCGAGCTCGGTCGGCAGAAACGTCAGCGTAGACGGCACGGCGCCGAGCATTTCCGTCTCGAGCCCCTCGGACGGGGACACCATTACCGACCCATTTTTTACCGTCTCCGGCACGGCGACGGACAACAACGGCGTGGTTTCCATCACCTTTGATGTCAACGGGACTGAAGAGGTCCTCGACGTCGATCCCGTCACAACATCCTACAACTACAGTTACGACCTTACCGAGCTCTCAGAGGGAACCTACGACATCATCGTCACCGCCACGGACACCGCCGGCCTCACCGCCGAAGCGGAGTTTTCGGTGACGGTGGAGAATGCGTTGGATGTGAACATAACAAGTCCGTCCGATGGCTCCTCAATAGCGAGCCAGCCCTTTGACGTCAACGGCACGGCGAGTGGTGGATGGTCCGACATTGAGGCGGTCTTTGTCTTTGTTGATTCGGCTTCCGGGGACTATGCTCAAAGCGTTTCGGGCAACTTCGATATCTGGACCTACGAGATAGAGGGGTTGGCCGGGGGCACGCACATTATCACGGTGCGTGTTGAAGACGTAGACGGCCGTCAGAAAGAGGAGAGCATCACCGTATACCTCGATACCACTCCACCCATAGATCCCATTATCCACGTGCCGGCTTCGGGCAATCCCACCGTGTTCGAGTCATCCCTCACCGTGGAGGTAGAGGCGGCGGACGTCGCAGGCGGTTCGGGCATAGGCTCGGTTCGGGTCAATCTCGACGGCGGTACGTGGCGACAGACCACCTATAACAGCGACATCGATCGATGGACCTACGAGTTTACGTCAATCGCCTACGGAGACCGAGAAGTAAACGCTCAGTCGTTCGACAATGCTGAAAACGTCTCTACTACCGTCAGCCGAAGCTTTGTCCGTGACGACAAACCAACGGTATCCGTGAGCGGCTACGCCGACGATGCGGTCGTCAACGTGGCGAGTACCAGCTTCTCCATTTCCGGGTCCGCCGACGACAACGAGGGGCTGGTCGAAGTCTACCGTCGTATTAACGGGGGAAGCGCGGTTCCGATGTGGAACACCGGCGGCGTGGCCAGTACAAGCTGGAGCGACACGATTACGCTTCCGCAAAGCAACGGCAACAACACCATTCGAGTCTACGCCAAGGACGTACGCGGCAATCTGTCGGACGATTACACGGTCGAAGTTCGTGTCGACACCACCGCCCCCGGCACGCCTACTATCGCCAGTCCGTCCGACGGCGCTACGGTAGCCGACTCTGTTGTAACGATCAGCGGCACCGCAACCGACAATCTTGGTGTCGAGACCGTCAAGATTGTTGTTGATTCAGCCACCACCTACAACGTGGATGCAAACGGCTCTACGAGCTACTCCTACTCCTACGATTTGAATATCGATGCCCTTGCTACCGGAAGCCACACGGTCGACGTTACCGCGCTCGACGCGGCCGGAAATGAGAGCGCCACGGCAGCCTCTATTAGCTTTGCCAAAGAAACCAGACCAACGGTAAGCATAGATACACCCGCTGTTTCGCAGGTCTATACCTCCTCGTCTCCATATTCGATAAGTGGCAGCGCCACAGACGACTTTGGCTCGGTATCCGGCGTCCAAGTCCGTGTCGACGGCGGAACGTGGCAGTCGGTGGACACCTTTACAGCGGGAACGCCGGCGTCGTGGAGCCACGATGTCGCGCTTTCTTCGGGAGACGGAAGCTACCTCGTTGAGGTTAAGGCTACCGACGACGCGGGCTTTGAGAGCAGCTTCGACTCGGTAACGGTTATCCTGGATACCGCGAGCCCCGCCGTCACAATCTCCTCGCCGGATGATGGGTCGGTTGTCGTGGCAACGTCGACCCCGTACAGCCTGACAGTTTCAGGCAGCGTGTCGGACACGAACATTGATACGGTCGAGTACCGTGTTGACGGCGGCTCGTGGACCGCGGCAAGCGGCACGGCAAGCTGGACGGCCAATATCAGCCTGAGCTCGGGAGAACACGATATCGAAGTGCGGGCGACCGACAAGGTGGGCAACACCGATGCGGCCGCCATCACGGTCGATATCCAGGGGGTCACAACCATAAACGTCTCTTCGTCCTGGACCCAGGTAACTACAGTCTCTGCCGGCGACGTCTACTGGTATCGGGTCTACCTGTACTCCGGTAGCACCTACGCTGTGCAGATGGCAGACGACGGAGTTGACGGGATGACCGCCAATATGCGGCTCACGGTTTACGACGACACCGATCAATCGAACGTGGTCGGAGGCATATACCGGTACGACGACGCCTATGATCCGGCGCCGACGCTCACCGCAAGCTTCACGGGCTATCACTACATACTGGTTGAGCAAAACGGAACTCCGTCTTCGGGGTCGTTCCAGATACGGGTTTATTAATTTTGTGTAGCGGCCGACCGACCGTCGGGCGCAATTGGGGGAGAGTACTATGAGAAAGACGTCAACGTCGTTGTTCCTTACCCGCGGAGTGGTGATTGCAGGCATATCACTTGTTGTGCTCCTGCTGTCGAGCTTTCCGGGTTGTTTGCCCACAACGCCCACCAACTTTGCCGTGCAAGCGTCCGGCGCATACTCCACGGCTATTACGATTACCGGAGACGACATCGGCATAAGCTCCTGGACTATTTCCCGGGCGCTGACATCCGACGGCGAGTACAGCGAGCTATACAGCGGCGCGTACAACGGCGACGGCTACGAAGATGACGGTCTCGAGCCCGATACGGAGTACTTCTACAAGGTTAGCATCGTCTTTGATCCGGGTAGCGACGCGGTAGAGCTCAACTCGGGCAATCCGCGGAGCGCGACCACAAGCGCAGGCCTCGAGGCGCCCACCGGAGTCGAAGCCGAGTATGTCGGGGGGGAAGGAGGAGCCTACGACGTCATCGTCACATGGGAGGCCGTTGGAGCGGCCACTTCGTACACCGTCTACTTCAGCACCTCGTACGAGACCAACGACGCCTTCTACGAAGATGACTCAAACTTCACGGACGTCGAAAGTGTCACGTCGGGCACCTCACTCACCATCAAAAGCTCCGACGTAACCTTCGCCGACAGTACTCGCTACTACTTTTACGTAACCGCTTCCAACTCGGTCGAAGGTGAGTCCGAGTACTCCCGCACCGAGGCCTACTTCGACACCCCGGGGGCGCCTCAGGCTCCCACGGACGTCGAGGTCTCCATCGTAGAGGCAAGCGATTCATTACGGCTCAGCTGGAGCGCCGTAGGGTTCGCCGACGGTTACTGGGTCTACCGGGCCACATCATCGGGCGGTCCCTACAGCAAGCTCGGTGAAGCCGCAACGGGCGAGACGGAGTACACAGACACTTCGGTAGATACCTCGAGCACCTACTACTACAAAGTTGTCTCGGTCAGTGAGACCTACGGACCCAACGACAACACCGATATCGTTCAGAACTACCTCGACGACATTGCCTACGTCTTGGGAAGCACCGCGATCGACGCGCCCACCGGCGTCCAGGGCCAATCCGACGAAACCGACGGTACGATGGACTTGACCTGGACCGGTGTTGCCGGGGCAGACACCTACCGTGTCTATCGGTCAAACTACGCGACGTACGGCTACGAGGCCATTCACACCACCAGCTCGAACACAACAAGCTACAGCGACAACAACAACCTCAAGCACGGTTTGACGTACTACTATCGAGTGACGGCGATCGCCGCCGCCGGCGCCGAGAGTGCCTTCTCGGAAACGCTTGTTGTGACGGTGAGCTTCTTGCTCGACCCGCCCACCGGTCTCAACGCCACGGCGTTGGCCGATACGGCGATTACCGTGAGTTGGGTTGCTCCGACCAGCTACCTCGATGCCGACGATATCCGCTACGACGTGTACCGCTTTGACGGTGCGGAGTACGTTGTTACAAACGCAGTAAACCGTACCGGCAATTCGGCGATTGTTACCAGCCTGGTGGCGGGAACCACCTATCAGTTCAAGGTTTTGGCCAAGGAGTCGGGCGATGACGGCACACTCGAGTCCGAGCTATCTGCGACGGTATCCGCCCAGACGCTTCCCGCCACACCCACGGTGTCGACCAAGGAAGTTTCCTCAACCAGCATCACCCTCGAGTTCGACCAGCCGAGTGGCGCCAAGGGTGTAAAGATCTATCGCTCTACCAGCGCAGAGGACGGGTACCAGCCCCTGAATAGCGGCAACGTGGTTACGGCGACCGAGTTCGAGGACACGGGCCGTTCAGTCGGCACCACGTATTACTACAAGGTGACCGCCGTTACCGACGAAACGCCCCAGCGCGAGACGAGCCTCGCGTATGTGGATCCCCACGAAGCCACGACCTATGCGCTGTCGCAGCCCTCGATTATAAGCGCGAGCAAGAACGACAGCAACATAGAGGTGAATTGGGGTCCGATTAGTGGAGCGACCGGCTACACTGTTGAGTACGACATCAACAACTCCGGTACCTGGACCGAGGTTACGCGGGCCGATGATTCGGCGACGAGTGAAAGCTTCTCGCCGAGTGGTGTTGTCATCGGAGATGCGGTGTATGTCCGGATCCAGGCGTTTAACGATGGCGATGGGATTTCCTCCTACAGTGACGCATCGGAGGTAGAATGGTACTAAGCAGCACATACAAGGGCGGGCTCGTCCTCGCCCTTGTTCTGTTGCTTGTGCTGCTCGCCGCGGCACCGGCGTATTCCCAGGAAGCCATGTTTGCTTTTGGGCTGGGCATGGGCGACCTGGCGCCGCCGAACTCCGACGTCCCGTTCTACACGCCGATGTACATCGGCATTGTGAATTACGAGTTCTCGTTTGCCATCGGCGCCAACTTCAATTTGTTTGGATTTCTGATTGACGATGAAGGCGGCATTATTAATGCACTTAACGCGACGGCCTTTCTTAGTTTTGGGGAGGATGTCGACGATATGGTTGGCCTGATGATTGTGGCGGGCATCACGCGATACGCGGATCACGCGTTTTCCGGCATCTCCGACTACATAAACGTCACACTCCCCGATGACCCTCTGCGTGATCCCTATGCGTTGGTGGGGTTTTACTTAAACATGCCGTTGGACTGGCCCTTTGCACGGTTTTGGGTTGCCGGCGGCGCCGCCTACTTGGCTCCGTTTGACATGGCGGCGCCATTGTTTAGCATGGAGTTTGTGCTCATGCCGATATTGGCAGAGATGTGATAACAGCTTGAACTTGGCAAAAAACCTACAGCCGCGAAAAAGAGGAAACATGGTACGGCGACTGATTTTAGTGATTCTTCCGGTGATCACGGTGCTTGTGATCACATCCTGCGGGATGATAATCGATCTCGAGGACGCCTTCAAAGATCAGGTGACCGCCACCGCCACCAAAACGTTCCCCGTGGCCACGGACTCTTCGTCAGACGAGGACTCCTGGTCAACCAACCTTTTGGCGGGAAGTGAGATCTGGACCGCCATCTTTGTGATCGGCGAAACAAGCGGCATCCACAGCCTCTACGTCCGGGATATCTCTTCGGACGGCACTTCGCGTTTGCCGGTGGTGGTAACCGTTGCCGACGAAGAGATGGACACCATCACGTCAAACGCCAACCCCACGCCGACTTCGCCGGTAACGTTTAGCCTCAGCAGCGGCTCGGTGGCCTACTTTATCTTCAGCCGCCAGAACGACTCCGACGCCGGCGAGAGTGGCGTCTTTGACTACAGGGTGGTTGGCCCGACCGCGGCCGAGTAGGCCGCGCCGGCCTAATAATCGTCGAGCTGGTACCGGTCGCGTTGCCGGATGTCCACCGACGGCATCGTTTCGAACTTCCAGATGTCGATTTCGACGTCGTTGCTTTGGTCTGGGCCCGGAGTGCTGCGTCCCCGGGCGACCATGTCTTCCAAAACATTGATCATCCGTCGCACGCGGTCGTGATCGGTGGCCTCGAGGTTATTCTGCTCGCCGGGATCGGCCTCCATGTCGTAGAGTTGCACGAGGGGGAGTCCGGACTCGGCGGCGTCGGTGTCGGGGAGCTCCCATCCCCCCGAACCGGGACAGAGAACAAGCTTCCACTTGCCGTCGCGTATAGCAAACTTGCCCTGGATAGAGTGATGTATCACGTAGTCACGTACGGGACCCGGTCCGCCGCGGAGAAGCGGCAGTAAGGAGACGCTGTCCTCGCCGGCGTTTTCCGGCAGCCCCACGTCAATCAAATCCGCGCACGTGGCCATCAGATCGCTTAAGCACACAAGCTCGTTGCAGGTGGACCCGGCGGGCGTGGTGCCGGGAAGGCTCGCGATAAAGGGAATCCGGTGGCCGCCGTCCCAGGCATCGCTTTTGTAGCCGCGGAAGCCCGCGCTCGGGAAGTGGCCCTGCGCCTCTAAATGGGGCCCGCCGACGTACTTCGCAAAGCCGTTGTCGCTTGCAAAGACCACCAGTGTGTTCTCACGAAGGCCGCGCGCCTCCAGGGCGTCGAGGACCTGTCCAAAGATTGCGTCGGTTTCCATCACCAAGTCGGCGTACGGACTGTCCAGGCCGGAGGCACCCACCCACTTTGCGTTCGGCGAGAGGGGAGTGTGCGGAGACGTAACGGGCAGGTAGAGGAAAAACGGTTTTTCCGCGGCAATCGCCTTGTCCATGACTTCCTCGGCCTTTTCCGCCCACTTGGGCAACAGTTGCTGGAAGTGCCAATACGGCATCGCCGGCCCTGGGTTGCTGGCTTGGTTGCTTCCCAGCAGGCGCGGTGGAAGATACTCGCTTGGGGTGCCGACGGTCCTGTCGTTTTCTATGTAGCAGTAGGGCGGCCAGTTCGGCACGTCCACGCCAAAATAGTAGTCGAAGCCTCGCGTAGTCGGGCCGCCGGTCGTCGGTTTGGAAAACGCCTCGCGCCAGAGTGCCCGTGTTTGCTCCGTGACCGGCGGGTTTCCCGGGAACTCGCGGTTGTTGAAGTGGTCGCCGGCGGGGAGAAACTCGTCCGTTACCTCGAAGTCCCATCCCTGGCCGAGGTGCCACTTTCCCACCGCCGCCGTATAGTAGCCTGCCTCCCGAAGCATGCCCGCGACGGTAAGCCTGTTCTTGTCGATAAGCGGATCGCCATACTGGCGCACAATAAAGCTCTGCAGTGTGCTCCGCCAATTGTAGCGGCCCGTCAAGACGCTGTAACGCGAGGGGCTGCAGACCGCCGAGGTCGAGTGGGCGTCTGTGAACGTCACTCCCTCGGCGGCGAGGCGATCGACGTTCGGCGTCGGGATCTTGCCGTCCGGATTGAGGCAGGAGACATCGCCGTAGCCGAGGTCGTCGGTAAGGAAGTAGACGATGTTGGGATTTCTTTGGGGCATGCAGCGATTGTAGCCCGAGCGTGAGGCGCGCGCAATGTCGGCGCCGTCTCAAGACCCAAGTCGTGAGTCTAGACCCCGCCGACCATGGTCGTCCACCAAGCAGCGGTTCGGCTACGCGCCGAAACCTTGGAAGCCCGCCGCCCGCATCTGCTGCTTCATTGCCTTTGCGGCCATGGCGTAGCCGCCGTCGGTGGCGTCCACGAAGTGGATGTCGTCGCCGGATGGAAGATGCGCTATGCAGGTCATGTGCGCGGCTTTGGCTCGATGGATTCCATAGTACACCCGCCCTTCGCCGTGCCACTCGTCGAGCTGCTTTTCCAACGCATCGATCTCCACAGGAGAGGCGGAAAACACCATCTTGAGTGTGCCGTCAAACTTCTCAAAATCCGCGGACTCCATGTCCTGCTCACGGATTCGGTCCAGCTCGTAGGGTCCATGGCGAAGCCTCAGACCAAACTTCAAAGAGAGCTTTATAACCGCAATAGCAATCCTCTCTCGGAGCGAAAGAAAAAAACGACAAAGAAGTCGGCCGCCGGCACCGAGCCGGGCCGCGAGCCGAAAATTGCTGGACTTCCCTCCGGGCTTGAGGCCCGCGACTGAGAGCGGGTGGTAGTTCGCCCGGCCGCGGAGGATCTCTTCAACCCGCGGCAGGAGCTCCTCCATGCGTTGCCCCTCCCGGGGACGCAAGACCATGGCGATGGTGGCGCCGTTGGGCGAGGGGATGTCCTGCCACCGGCAGGTAAAGCCTTCGTAGTCACCGGGGTCATTGTGGTCGGCGGCCGCGATAAACCAGGCCATGTGTGTACCGGTTCCGTACAGACTCTTTAGCATGTCGTCGGCAACGGATAGTGCCGTTCCGTGGAACACCGCCTGGCTATAGAGCTTGGACACGCGCAGGCGCGAAACCCCGAGGTGAGCCCCGTCTTTGACAATCGACGACAGCGGGATGATTGCCGCCCTCATTTCGAGGCCCATTACTTGGCGTGCGTCTCGGACCACACGCGAAAGGGCCTCACGAACATCGTCTATCCTCGATCGCGGCACTAAAAAGGTCATGCCGTCTCCACCAAAAACAAAGGGAGCGCTCAAGGAGCCAAAAACGCGTCCTAAGGCCATAATGGCCACGGCGCCTGCCACATTCACATCGCGGTACTTCCCCGCTTCGATCGCCTCCGTCGAATTCATGACATCGGTGAGCGCGACGGACCATTCCTCGGGATCGGGTTGCCATTGCTCCGTTGTTAGTGCTTCCGTGAGCGAGCTGAGCGGTGGAATCGCATGGTAGGGCTCCATGCCCGCCGGGTCGAGGTGCCGGTGCATCTGCATGAAGAATAATGATAGCATGATCTCGGAGGCGAACAATGCTCAAAAACATTTCGAGTCTAATCAGTCCGGAGCTCTTGAAAATCCTCATGGAAATGGGACACGGAGACGAGTTGGTTATCGGCGACGGCAATTTCCCGGCGGCCTCGATGGCGCAGCGCCTGGTTCGAGCCGACGGCCACGGCGTGCCCGAGCTTCTCGACGCGATCCTTGCCCTCTACCCCCTGGACACATTTGTGGATGCGCCGGTGGGGCTAATGCAAGCGGTCGGCGGCGGTCAGGAACCCCCGATCTGGGCAACATATCGAGATATCCTCAAAAAACACGAGCCGGAATCTTCGAGGATCGAGCACATCGAACGTTTTGCCTTCTACGACCGTGCCAAACAGGCCTATGCCATTCTCGCCACCGGCGAGTCGGCGCTCTACGCGAATGTGATTCTCAAGAAGGGTGTCATAGCGCCGTAGCTCTCGCTCTACAACTCGCCGATAACCCCGTAGATATGCTGTAGTTGCCGATGTCGGTCATTAACGGGTCTTCAATCCGGAGAAAAAACGTTGGTGGCATGTCGTCGGTCGGTGATAGAATAGAAGGTGGAAAGGCCACTCCGTTTCAAGCGGTACCGGTCACAGACACATCATCGTAGCTTGGCATCTCCTGGTAATTGTCTTTCCAAGTAGGCACACGGGGGCCAGTACATGGATGTCAAGCGGATTTCGTTTGCAGTTTCTCTTGTCCTTGGCGTAATCCTTCTGACCTCGTGCCCGGACCCCTACACCTCCGGCGGTTACGTTGAGTCTCCCACTATCTCGCCTCCAGGCGGCACATTCACATCATCGGTGGAGGTAACCATTGCGGGACCTGACGGCGCCGCTCTCTACTACACGGTGGATGGTGAAGCCCCCACGACGTCATCGATGCCCTACACGGACCCTTTCACGCTCGACGACTCGGCCACGGTCACGGCTATCGCCACCATGGGCGGCAGGGTAAGCGCGCCGGTCACCGCCTCGTTTAGCTTTTTGTCTGGAGATGGTGGTTCCGACCTATCCATTGCCGCGTCATTCTGGGGGAGTTGGATCCGCCTTGATCAGCCCGACATCTGGTACATTGGAAACACACAGGTCCATATCAACGATGATATTCATGATCCGGAGAGCTGCACATCATCACAGATGGAGCTTCCCGGCCACACTGTAGCTGTATTCTCGGACAGCATGCTTGAGGTGGATGAAAGTGGGCGTGTCTACTACCTGCACCGGGACGGAGACCCCGGAATGGCCTTCACCGGCCGAGTGGTCTCGGTAGATGGAGCTTCGGCCTCTCGATCTCTCGCCGGCGTTGCGGGTATCAGCGTGATCATCGAAAACCTGAAAAACAGCGAGGACATACGAGAAGTCGTAACTGACGGCGAGGGTGGATTCAGCGTTGAAGACGCGATACCGGGGAGCACCTATGAGGTCGTTACTGACGACGAAATTCCGACGCAGGTAGAACCGGTGAACGATGGTGAGAGCGTGGGCACGATTTCGGTGACGGACGCGAGCTACAAGTTCAAGGCGCGGCCGGAGTATCCGGAGGGTGTGCCGTTCTTATTCGCGGACGGGGTAATATACGACGCCGGTATCCGCATACGGAACAATGGTACGATCATGAGCCCGTCCCCCGTTTATACGCTCACCGCGCCACCCGGGATGGTGGTCACGACTTCCCTGTCCAACAACATGCAAACAATCGTCGCGGGTGGCGAACGGCTCATTCCGTTTAGCTTTTCCGTGGCGGATCTGACCGAAGCTTGGAGGGACTTTTTAGTTGACGTTGTTCTCGAAGACACAGAGGGGAGAACCTGGGAGGATCAGGTTTCATTCCGCGTCTATCGTAGCTCTCTGAATGTGAATGTGGCTACGGATTACGCGGGGTATCACATCGCGGTACTAACTCCCGAAGACAGGGTCGTGCTGTTGGGAGATCCCGAGGTAATTCGAGTGCCGAGTGCCGTAGCCGACTACAGACTTATACTCTCAGGCGCGACCGCGGACAGCGAAATGAAGTACTCTCTTGCGTTTGAGGAAGAACCACTAGACGTATCCGGGCTAGTGTTGCCCAACAATCATGAACCTAACGGACGCGAGTCCGAAGCTGCAGTGATTGGGATGCAGGAAGCAGTCTCCTCGTATTTGGCTTTCAACGACCTGGACTTTTTCCGAATCGACTCATCGGCGCCCGCCATCGTGTATCCCGGCAAGGATGACCTGCTGTGGTACGGCACGCCGAACCTACAGTGGAACGTACTTCCGGGCGCGGTGGGCTACCAAGTGCAAGTGAGCTCGGACCCAGAGTTTGGTACAGTCGCGGTATCGACATCAGTGGGAAGAGACGTCCTCAACTGTCGGATTCCCGCTCAAGACCTGTTGCCCGCCGATGACTACTACTGGCGTGTCCGGGCCGATCTCGGAAACGAGTTTGGTTCATGGAACCAGAGACAATTCACGAGGGGAGTCGCCGAGTCTTTGGCGACCGCAAGCGGGTACGGCACCTATTTTCTGGCAATGAACGGAGTGTTGCACACTTGGGGGGTTCACGGAAACGGAGCCATGGGTATCGGAATCAGCAGTTGGGAAATGGACCCGGATGACACCGGCGTACAGGTTACACTTGTCCCCGACGCCGTTTATGTCTCGGCGGGATTCGATTTTGGTTTTGCCGTTGATATCAATAAAAGCGTTTGGCAGTGGGGATCATTGCCGTTTGGCTACACAAATACTCCGACAAAAAGAGACGATTTGGCGAACGTCAGGCAAGTTGCAGCAGGAAGTGAGGATTCTTATGCCCTGCTGGAGGATGGAACTGTCTGGTCCCTCGGTTTTGATACGGACGGTCATGATGCGGAGCAAGTGTCGGGTCTGACGAATATCGTAAAGATTTCCGCCGACCACTATGGGGCGACGTATATGGCTCTTGCGGCAGATGGCACGGCCTACATGTGGGGTAGGTGTGGATATGACGGTCAAAACCAGATCATTTATTCCTCGCCTGTGGAGATTCCCGGGGTTAGCCAGGCTAGAGATATCACGGCGCAATTCGGTGTGGTCACCGTTGTGCTTGGAGACTCGAAAATACGTTATTTGATGAACGATACCGATGTATGGGAGGAGAAAACCGAGGGTTTTACGATTGAAGATATCGGCTTCGGCAATTACGATGCGTCGGCACGTGGTTTCAAGTATCTGGGGTCAGATGGTTTGTTGTATATGTGGGACCGCGTGAATGACACCGTCCGCTATACTGCCTTAGAAAACGTCGAGCAAGTCCATTTTGGTTTCTGGAACAATATCGCTGTGCTGGAAAACGGGGAGGTGTATGCGTGGGGGACTCTCGATTCAAACACTCTCGCGGATGGCGGACCACAGGTCACCTCCCCGGGGCTCGTTCATGGTCCCGGATACTAGAAGGTGCCAACCGTGACGCCCGGGCAGGTCGCTTTAGCCTTTATGTCGGCGGTGACGGCGTTGGTCCTTACCTCCTGTCCCGACCCGTACGACCCGGACACCGGCAATCCTGGGCAACATGGCGCAATCGATTCACCGATGATCTCGCCTCCAGGCGGTACAATCACGTCCGCCATACAAGTGACCATTACGGGGCCGGAAAACACCACAATCTACTACACGCTTGACGGATCAATACCAACTGCGGATGCCTACTTGTATGCAGAGCCAATTACGGTGGACGCTACTCTGACGATCACTGCCGTCGCTACGCATGGCGACGTCACAAGCGATCCTTCGAGTGCTGAGTTCGTCTATGATCCAGACGGCGCGTCGTCGGATGACCCTCTTCAGGACGTGGAAATCGACAGCTCGTTCTGGGGCCCGTGGCGCAGATTGGATCAGCCGGAGTCGTGGTACATGGGTGACTCATCGGTAGCGGTCGAGGGAGCCGGAATCGTGCCCAGAAGTGCGACTCCGGAAACAATAGAGTTGCCCGATAGGTCGGTTTCTTTCCGGACATCCAACATGTTGGAGGTGACCGAAGGTGATGAGACCTACTATCTGTACTCCGGCTATGAGGGCCCGATCACGTTCTCAGGCCGCGTGCTCCAGATTGGAAGCCCGCCCCAGTCCCAATCTCGCGATCTGGCGGCAGTTGCTGGTCTGTCGATCACCCTCCGCAATCCAGGAATACAAACGGATGTCCATACCGTCACTACTGATCTATCGGGTCGCTTTACTGTGACCGGCGCCGTTCCCGAAACTATTTACGAAGTCGATGTACCGGGTGAGGCAGACCGGACCCTGGTAAAGCCGGTCCACGACGGCGAAGACGTTGGTACCGTACCCGTGTCGGAATCCGGCTACCGGTTCAAAGCAATGCCATGTTATCCGGGCACCGAGCCATATCTTATTGGAGACGGCACAGAGTATTCCGCTGCGATACTGATCTTGAACTGCGGCAGCGAGGGAAGCGCCACGCCCCTCTACGAGCTCACGGCGCCTGCCGGAATGACGATAACGTCTGAGGTCACAAACAACCTTCAGTCTATTCCGGCCGGCGGACAGCGGTCGATCCCCCTTGATTTCAGTATCGACTCCATGTCCCACCAGGAGCAGGATCTTGTTGTTGGTGTGCGAATCATCGACTCCAACGGCCTTGCCTGGGAAGATACGGTTTCTTTCAGGGCGTATCGAGACTTCATCTCTGTAAACGTCAATAGTGATACGTCCGACTTGTATGTTAACGTGGTCCCGACGCATGGCCGGCCCGCATCTGCGCACAACGTGTGGCGGATCCGACTTCCGAAGTCCGAGTCGGACTACCTTCTTGTGCTCTCGGGATCATCGGCCGACACGGAGATGAAATACTCGCTTTCGCTTGAGGACGAGGCGCCTCCGGTTGACGGTCTTATCTCGCCCACTGCACTTGAGCCGAACGACTATGTCGAACAATCCACCGTAGTCGGAGTCCAGGAGGCTGTCCTCTCGTATCTAAGCCTCAATGACCTCGACTGGTTCCGACTAGATGTGTCGGCACCCAAGATTGTCGCGCCGGCAAGTGATGCTCTGGTATGGCACCAGCAACCGCGCTTTCGGTGGGAAGAGGTTGTTGGCGCGATGGAGTATGAGATTGAGGTGAGTGGCGACACAAGCTTCGATACCCAACACCTCTCGGCGACGGTACCCCAGGGAACTCATGAGTACACGGTGTCTCCGATGGACGCGTTGCCCGAAGGCCAATGGTATTGGCGCGTACGTGCGGTTCACGGAACCGGTCTGTATGGCTCCTGGAACGAGCGCGGGCTCGGAAGGGCTGATGTCCAATGCCTGAGTACGCATACTAGGAGCAGCGCGGTTGTTGTAAACGGCGGCATATTCTGCTGGGGACAACCGTATGACCGGTGGGGGGGCTCCGACGACTGGGCCACTCCCGAGTCGTCTGAGGTTGACATACCGGCCACCATTGTCGATCTCGAAATGGGCTACTACAACAGCATCGCGTTGGCGGATACGGGAGACGTGTGGACCTCCCGGAGTTCCGAACCGGTGCAAGTGGCTACCATTGCAGACGTTGCGTCGGTTTCCGCGGGCCAAAGCAGGTTCTACGCTGTGCTGAGTAACGGGGCTATCAAGACATGGGCCTGGGGAAGCACCGACCTACCGACTACCATTGACGGAATCGCCAATGTTCAAAAGGTATCTGCTGATCCGCGCGTCACGCGAATGCTTGCACTGACCGATTCAGGCCGGCCGTATTGGTGGGGAACCACGATGCCGGGAGAGTCCTCCGATATACCTATTGAGCTGACGCAGATACCGGATGCCAGCGATGTGGTCGCGATGAATTACTATGCGGTCGTACAGGTCTCGTCGTCGAGTTTCTGGCATTTCAGCCATGATGGGTCGACGTACGGCTGGCGGGAGGAAAATCGATTCTCAAACATTAAACAGGTCGACACGGGATTCGGGCGTCGGGAAAGCGAGATCCTAATCCTCTTCGAGAACGGTGACCTTTACGTTTGGGATACCCAAACCGAGACGGAACCCGCCAGAATGACCGGCCTTCCGCCTATCGAAGAGCTCTCGGCCGGGATCTACCACACGCTGGTCAAAGCTCAAGATGGTACCCTTTGGGCATGGGGCAATAACAGCAGGGGACAATTGGGTAATCCCGATGTTGTTGTCTACAATGATACAACGCCGGTGCTGATGCCGGAGAAGGTGCATTCTCCCGGCTTCTAGACTTCAGGTGAGCGGCAGGCGTGACAAGCAGCGCCAACACAAGCACGACTGCTACGGACTGGACAGCCCACGATAACGACGACGACGATTATACAAATGAACTCCGTGGAGCTAGCGCCTAAGATGTTTCCAAATAGGATGTGGCTGAGGTCTTGGAGGGTGGCGACGAGCGCGTCGAGGAACAGGGTCGCTCCCGATGGGTAAGCGACCCTGTTTGTTTGCTTGTCGCGGACGCGGCTGCGAGGTACCTTGGTACTCAAACCGCACAGAAACTGACTTGTCTTTTTACACATTCTGGGGGCGGAAAGGCGGGAGGCAACATGGCCAATATCGAGAAGATTCGTAGCATCGTAGAGAAAGATTTTGTGCAGCTTATCAAGACCGTGTTTGGAACGAACCTCGGTTCAATTACTCTGTACGGCAGCTTCGTAAAAGAGCGATTTAATCCGGGTGTCTCGGATGTAAACGTGCTGGTTACCCTGTCCAAGGTAGATCCGGGCGCGGTTCGGCGGCTCGGCGCGGAGGGACGTCGGCTTATCAAGCGGGGACGGATCACGCCGCTTGTCTTGTCAAAGGACGAGTTTTTGACTTCGGCCGATGTCTTCCCGATGGAATACCTCGATATCGTTCAGCATCATCGTGTTCTTCACGGCGACGATCCTACGAACGGCCTCAATATCGACAACACCAACCTGCGGCACGAAATCGAGCATCAGCTCCGCGGAAGTCTCGTTTCCCTAAGACAACTCGCCGTCGCTTCGGCACGAAAACGACCTTTCCGGGATGTGCTCTTGCGCCGCCGACTCGAGGAGTGGTACGGGTCGCTTTCCGCAATTCTTCGCGGGCTCCTCAGGCTAAAGGGCGTCATCGACGTGCCGTCTGAGCCCAAAGCGTTGGTTGACGCGGTGAACGGCGTGCTCGGGCTCGAGGGCGGGCCGCTCCTGCAGCTGCTCGAGTGTCGTGGCGGCGATTGTCCCGACATTGTTTCGCTTATGGACAATCTCCTCGAACGGTTGGCGGAGCTTGTCGCGATCGTAGACAAGCTGGAGGGTAAACGATGAGAAAACAATGGATTCTTGCGTTCTTTCTGACGTCGCTTGTTGTCGGCTTTGCGTTTGCCCAGCCTATACCGACTCCGGACGGCTACGTAAACGACTATGCCGGAGTGATTTCGTCGTCTGAAGAGGCGGAAATGCGCTCTACGATTCAATCGGTAGTGCAGGCGACAGGAGCCGAGATTGCCGTGCTCACCGTGGACTCGATGGAGCCCTACGCCGACATCGAGCAGTACTCGATTGCCGTGGCCGAGCAATGGGGCGTCGGCTCCGGGGAACAAGACGATGGGGCAATTCTTGTGGTTTCCGTTGGGGAACGGCAAGTGCGCTTGGAGGTAGGCTACGGTCTCGAGGGTGCAATCCCGGACGGTAGGGCCGGCTCTATCCTGGATACCTATGTGGTTCCGTATCTCCGAAACAACGACTACGGGACCGGCCTTGTGAATGGGGTTAACGCCGTAGCCGCTATCATTGCCGACGAGTACGGTGTTCAGCTGTCAAACGTGCGGGAGGCGGTGCAGCCACAGAGAAGCGGGTCGTCCGGCGGTCTTCCGTTAAGTCGAATCATCTATATTGTTATCTTTTTATTCCTAGCAGGCGGCCGTTGGTTTCTTTGGCCGCTCCTATTCGCCGGTCGCCGGAGGAGCTTTTTTGGTGGGGGCTTTGGCGCCGGTGGTTCCGGTGGCTCCCGCGGCGGTGGTGGTGGTTTCGGGGGCTTCGGGGGCGGCGGCTTCGGGGGCGGCGGAGCGTCGCGCGGATTCTGAGCGGCTGGCGGTAACATCGTGCCGGGTACCGTTGCCCCCGGCCTCGTCGTTCCGGTGGCGGCATAGCAATGCAGAAATTCAGGCACATGGACTCAGTCAATTAAGCAAAAAAGGAGAGCCGAATGGCGGGAGTAGCCAAGAAAATCGCCCCTGCGGCGGTGATCATCATCATCCTCTTGATTTTGGTCTTTTGGTTTGTGGGGCGCAACAATGCGCTTATCAGGATGGAGGAGCAGGTCGATGCTGCTTGGAGCGAGGTCGACAACCAACTACAGCGGCGCAGTGACCTAATTCCGAATTTGGTCGCAACCGTCCAAGGAATCGCGGATCAGGAACAAGAGGTGTTCGGCGCGATCGCCGATGCTCGTGCCCGGTTGGCGGGCGCCGAATCGGTGAGCGACACGGCGGAAAGCTACGAGGCCCTGCAAGGGGCGCTGTCGCGGCTGTTGGTCGTGGTGGAGAACTATCCGCAGCTCCGCTCCAACGAAAATTTCATCCGCCTTCAAGATGAGCTTGCGGGCACGGAAAACCGCATCGCCGTTGCCCGTCGCCGCTACAATGAGTCGGTTCGGGAATTCAATACGGCGATTAGGCTCTTCCCCACGAGTATCGCCGCAGGACTCGCCGGCATGGACGAGAAAGAGTACTTCGAGATCTCCGACGAGGCTCGCGAGGTGCCTGCCGTCGAGTTTGACTGACGGCGTCGTCGGCCGCAGGAATCAACTACTTGTGACGGCCAACAGCGTCGAGATTGAGTGCGTCTCCGGCTTGGTTGTCGAAAACAGGGAGTCCGTTGGGGACGCTCCCGCTTAGTGCACCATCTTTGTGATGAGCTGTCTCAAGATGTCCACATCGACATCGTCGAGCTTGTTGATGTAGAGGCAGCCCTTGCCGATTTTGTGCTTTCCAAGCGTTTCGAGCAGGGGTTCGCCGTCCGCGTAGTTGTAGTCTAGGTAGAGCGTGATGCTCTGCTTGCGTGGCGAAAAGCCTATCTTCATCCAGTCGGCGGTGGACCCGTTGGCGTAGGCAATGGTGGATTGGCCAAAGCCGACGATGGAGGCGCCCCACATCTTTCCCGGCTCTCCTACCGCTTCTTCCATCATTTCCCTTATCTTGATGGCGTCGTTTCGCTTCCTCTCCGGTTCGACCGTAGAAAGAAACTCGGTGCTTCTGCTTTTTGAGTGACGCCGTAGGTTGGCTTTTGAGGGACAACTGCTTTCTGTACCATAAGCTACAAGACTGTTCCGATGCCTGAGTGCCCAGAAATCAGAATGCGTAGGAAAACGTCAGATCGGGCCCTGTTGTCAGTCAGCCCGTTATCGAGCCATGGTCATACAAGATGGAACCAAAAGCCTCAGTGCTGGATCATACGATCAAGCGCAGACTTGCCGATCTGTATCGCTTGCCGGGATTCCAAACCCTCTCCAGCGTAACTGCTCATCCGAACCGCCCGAATGCGTTGGTAGTGCATTTGAGGCGGCTAAAAAAAATCAGGGATCTGCTCCTGCTGTAACAGAACGACCCGGTGACGACATGATCACAAGCACGTACTGGTTCGAGCGCTTTCCTGCCAGGGCCTGGAAATCTGGCTTGAGTACGAGGAATGGCGCGTGAAGTGCCCGACAACCGGCAAGGCCACCAAAGAACCAATCCCGGGCAATCTTGTTAGCAGACGGTTTACCGAAGCGCTGGCTGATGACATTGGGCGATACGCTGACCGGACGAGCGTGCTGGAAGCCTCGCGCCACTACAATGTGGATTACAAGACGGCCCTTGCATTCGAGAAAACGTATCTTGCCCGCAAAAAAGAGCATTCACCCATGGCACAACCGATCCGCATCGGAGTGGACGAGGTAAAGCTCGGCACCATGGGCCGGCGCGTCGTGGTAAGCGACCTGGACGCCCGCAGGCCCATCTGGATAGGCGGCCAGAACCGTAAGCAGAAGAGCTTTGAGGCCTTTTTCACCTGGTTGGGAGAGGAGAAGACAAAACTGATCCGGCTTTGCGTGATGGACATGTGGAAACCGTACCTGGCGGCTCTCAAGAAACGCAGTCCGAGCGCAGTAGTCGTCTTTGATAAGTTCCACGTCGTCGCCAAGATGTCCGAGGCCATGGATACGGTGCGCCGCA